>JACQDN010000069.1 GCA_016201105.1 Pseudomonadota bacterium | reverse complement strand
CGTTCAAGGCGATCGATCTCACCGACAACTACAACGGCGAATACGGCGTGCGGATGTACCAGGATTCCGATCCGGCGCTCCTGGTAGGCCAGTTCTTCTACGCGAAGGACAGCACCTTCGACCACAACGCCGACGACGGCCTGCAGATGAAGCAGTACGCGCCGGGCGCCGAATACGTGCTGCAGATCGCCGATGCATACTCCACCAGCTTCAGCCACAACGGCGGCTACGGCGTGCAGATGTATCAGTACAACACCACCGCCGGCAGCTTCCATCAGTACCAGACGTTCTTCGGCACCAACGATACGATCGACTACAACGAGTATTACGGCGTGTCGATGGATCAGCACGCCTACGACGCCTCGAAAGCCTATCAGACGTTCGACCTGGCCGGTGGCTCTGTCAGCCACAACGAATCCGGCGGCGTGGAGATGTATCAAAAGGCCAGCTACGACTCGAAGGCCTATCAGACGTTCTCCATCGACGACGTGACGATCGACTACAATGGCGGCGACGGCGTGGAGATGTACCAGAACGGGTACAAGAACACTCATCTCCTGCAGAGCGCGTTCGCCTTTTACTCCAGCATCTCGCACAACTCCGGCGACGGCGTGGAGATGGTGCAATACGGCACCAAGGACGTGACGTCAGACGTCCAGTCGTTCAAAGGGATCTTTGTCGACGTCAACTACAACGGCGAATCCGGCGTACGGATGTATCAGGATTCCGATCCGTCGCTGAAGGTGGCGCAGTACTTCTATGCGAAGTACGCCAGCTTCAACGGCAACTACGGCGACGGCCTGAGCATGACGCAGTACGCGCCGGGCGCCACCTACGTCTATCAGATCGCGACCGCGTTCCACACCAGCTTCAGCTATAACGGCTATGACGGCGTGGACATGTACCAGTACAACACCGCCGGCAGCACCAAGCAGTATCAGACGTTCTTCGGCCTCAACGACACGATCAACGACAACGAGGGCAATAGCATCGGCGAAGGCTATGGCGTGGCGATGAACCAGATCGCCTCGTACTCCGGCAAGGCGTATCAGACGTTTGTGCTGTTCGGCACCAGCTCCATCGACAACAACTACAGCGATGGCGTGGAGATGTACCAGACCGGGTACAAGAACACTCTTCTCCGCCAGAGCGCGTTCGCCTCTGACACCAGCATCTCTAACAACGGCGGCGACGGCGTGGAGATGGTGCAGTACGGCACCTTCGATGTGACGTCCGATGTCCAGTCGTTCGCAGGGATCTTTGTCGACGTAAACTACAACGGCGAATCCGGCGTGCGGATGTACCAGGATTCCGATCCGTCGCTGAAAGTGGCGCAGTACTTCTATTCGAAGTACGGCAGCTTCAACGGCAACTATGGCGACGGCCTGAGCATGACCCAGTACGCTCCCGGCGCCGCCTACGTTTATCAGACTGCCTTCGCGCTCCACACCAGCATCAGCTACAACGGCTATGACGGCGTGGACATGTATCAGTACAACACGGCCGGCAGCACCAAGCAGTATCAGACGTTCTTCGGTCTCAACGATACGATCAACGACAACGAGGGCAATGTCGTCGGCGAAGGCTACGGCGTGGCGATGAACCAGATCGCCTCCTACTCCGGCAAGGCGTACCAGACGTTTACGCTGTTCGGCACCAGCTCCATCGACAACAACTACAGCGATGGCGTGGAGATGTACCAGACCGGGTACAAGAACACCGATCTCCTGCAGAGCGCGTTCGCCTCTGACACCAGCATCTCTAACAACGGCGGCGACGGCGTGGAGATGGTGCAATACGGCACCTTCGATGTGACGTCCGATGTCCAGTCGTTCACAGGGCTCAGCGTCACCGTCAACAACAACGGCGAATACGGCGTGCGGTTGTACCAGGATTCCGATCCGGCGTTCCTGGTAGGCCAGTACTTCTACGCGAAGAACAGCACCTTCGACTACAACGCCGACGACGGCCTGCAAATGAAGCAGTACGCGCCGGGCGCCCCCTACGTGCTGCAGATTGCCGATGCGTTCTCCACCAGCTTCAGCCACAACGGCGGCTACGGCGTGCAGATGTATCAGTACAACACCACCGTCGGCAGCTATCATCAGTACCAGACGTTCTTCGGCACCAAAGATACGATCGACTACAATGAGAACTACGGCGTATCGATGGATCAGCGCGCCTATGACGCGACAAAGGCCTATCAGACGTTCGATCTCACCGTCGGCTCAATCAGCCACAACGAATCCGGCGGCGTGGAGATGTATCAAAAAGCCAGCTACGACAACTACGCCTATCAGACCTTCGCCGCGGACAAGTTGACGATCGACTACAATGGCGGCGACGGCGTGGAGATGTACCAGAACGGGTACAAGAACGTCGATCTGCTGCAGCAGGCGTTCATCTACACCACCAGCATCTCGCATAACTCCGGCGACGGCGTCGAGATGGTGCAGTACGGCAACAAGGATCTGGCTTCAGACATCCAGTCGCTGAAGTCGAAGCACTTGACCGACAACTACAACGGCGAATCCGGCGTGCGGATGTACCAGGATTCCGATCCGTCGCTGAAGGTGGCGCAGTACTTCTACTCGAAGTACGGCAGCTTCAACGGCAACTATGGCGACGGCCTGAGCATGACCCAGTACGCTCCCGGCGCCGCCTACGTTTATCAGACCGCCTTCACGTTCAGCACCAGCTTCAGCTATAACGGCTATGACGGCGTGGATATGTACCAGTACAACACCGCCGGCAGCACCAAGCAGTATCAGACGTTCTCCGGCATCTTCGATACCATCAACGACAACGAAGGCAATGTCATCGGAGAAGGTTATGGCGTGGCGATGAACCAGATCGCCTCCTATTCCGGCAAGGCGTATCAATCGTTTGGAATCGATGGCAGTTCCATCGACAACAATTACAGCGACGGCGTTGAGATGTACCAAACCGGGTACAAGGACACCCTTCTCAACCAGAGTGCCGGCGCCTATTTCACCAGCATCTCGAACAATGGCGGCGACGGCGTCGAGATGGTGCAGTACGGCACCTTCGATGTGACGTCCGACATCCAGTCGTTCGCAGGGCTCTTCGTCACCGTCAACTATAACGGCGAGTACGGCGTGCGGATGTACCAGGACTCGGATCCGGCCGCCAAAGTCAGCCAAGGCTTCACCGTGTTCGGCGGCTCCGTGAGTTACAACAATGACGGCGGCCTGCTGATGCATCAGAACGTCGCTCTGGGTAGCACCGACATTTTCCAGGAGGCGTTCGTCTACTATTCCGATATCAACTACAACGGCGGCAACGGCGTTGAGATGTATCAATATGGTACCGGCAACTTTAACCAGTACCAGGTGTTTGTGGCCGGCTACGCCAACATCAACCACAATAGCGGCTACGGCGTGACGATGGATCAGCGCGCCTACAGCGGCACGCACTACGCCTATCAGACGCTCGCTGCGACGCATACCGACATCGACTACAACAGCAGTACCGGCGTTGCGCAGTACCAACACGCGACGAGCTTCTACGTCGCCAGACAGGCGGCAGGGTTCTACTACAGCGACGTCAGCTACAATGGCGGCGACGGTGTCAACATGAACCAGGTCGGGTCGGGGAACGGCAAGACGGTCCAGTTCCTACCGGCCTACTACACCACCATCTCAAACAACACCGGCGACGGCGTGCAGATGTATCAGCACTCTACGTCGGGGTATCTCGTCGACACGCAGCAGTTCGTGGGCGCGTACACCTATGTCGACTATAACGGCGGCTACGGCGTGAAGATGACGGAGAAATCCGATCCGGCGCCGTTTGTGTACCAGGAGTTCTATCTCAACCACGGCTCGATCAGCCACAACGGCAATGACGGGCTGAACATGTATCAGCACGCCACTTCAGGCAGCACCGATCTCTACCAGGTGGCGCTGACCTACTACGTCAACATCGACCACAATGACGGCGATGGCGTGCAGATGTTCCAGTACGGTACCGGCAACTACAATCAGTTGCAGACGCTGGTGGCCTACCACGACAGCATCACCTACAACGACGGCGTCGGCGCGGCGATGGATCAGCGCGCTTATGACGGTACGCACTACGCTTATCAGACGCTCATCGCGACCAATACCGCCATCGACAACAACTACGACACCGGCGTGGCGATGAATGAGAACGCCACATACTTCTACGTCGCCAGACAGGCGGCGGGGTTCTACGACTACAGCAGCGTCAGCGGCAACGACGGCGACGGCGTCAATATGAACCAGGACGGATTCAAGAACGGCAAGACCGTTCAGTTCCTGGCGGCCTACTACACGACCATCGACAACAACAGCGGCGACGGCGTGCAGATGTATCAGCACTCGACGTCAGGCACCATCGTCGATTCCCAGCAGTTCGCCGGCTACTACGCGCATGTCGACTACAACGGCGGCTACGGCGTCCACATGACCGAGATTTCCGATCCAGCGCCGGTGGTCTACCAGTCGTTCTATGTCAAGCACAGCAGCTTCGACGGCAATACCCTCGACGGCCTCAACATGTACCAGAAGGTCAAAGGCGGCGGCAGCGTTGACGTCGGACAAGTGGTCTATGCCGGGAACACCACGTTCGATAACAACGGCGGCTACGGCGTCGACCTGTACCAGTACAGCTACGGCAACACCTCGCAGTACCAGAAGTTCACCGCTTACAACGTCAGCATGAGCGGAAACGGCAACTACGGCCTGTCGATGGTTCAGAAAGGCTTCGCTTCCGGCTCCGTGTATCAAGTGTTCTACGGGACCGGCGGCATCACCATCAGCAACAATGGCATCGGTAACTACGATGGCGGCGCCGAAATGTACCAGAACACCGCCTTTGTCGGCACCGCCGCCCAGGTGTTCGTCGCGGACGGCGTTGAGATCAACAACAACGGCGGCGACGGCATCGAGATGACCCAGGACGGTTACAAGAACGGCTCGACGCTGCAGTATGGAATCGTCAAGTACGGCGTCGGCTCCTTGTACGGCAGTATTTCCAACAACAGCGGCGACGGCATCGAGATGCTGCAGACCACCTACGGCGATGTCTTCTCCGACAAGCAGTCGCTCAGTGTCGTCTACGTCCATGTCGACTACAACGGCGAATCCAACGTGCGGATGAACCAGTTCGTCGATGCGCCCGCGCTGGTCCGGCAGGACTTCTATTCGTCGCACGGCACCTTCAACGGCGCTTATGACGACGGCGTGCGCATGAATCAAACTGTCTACGACGCCGGCCAGGCCTATCAGTCGTTCAAGGCCTACTACAGCGAGTTCAACAACAACGACAACTACGGCTTCGGCGTGAATATGTATCAGAAGGGCAGCGACAACACCGGCCAGTACCAGTCACTATACGCCTCGCACAGCCAGTTCGACTACAACTTCTATGACGGCGCGCGGATGAAGCAGTACGGCGTCGCCAATGGCGTCACCAAGCAGGGCTTCGCCGCCTACTACAGCGACTTCAGCCACAACTACGGCTACGGTCCCTTCAACGGCGGTGCCGACGGCGTCCACATGTACCAAAGCACGGCGTTCAACGGCTACGCGGTGCAGTCGTTCATCTCGTTCCGCAGCCACTTCGACCACAACTACGAGACCGGCGCCTACGTCAACATGAGGGCCTTCGACGATATCGCCACCTTCCAGTATGGCGGCGTGCTGCACAGCACGTTTACCTACAACTCCTACGGCAACGGTCTGTATATCGGCATGCACAACGACCTCGTGTACGACAGTTACCAGTACGTCTACTCGTTCAAGAACGATTTCTCGCACAACTACTTCACGAACTTCTCGGTCTACATGGAATCGAACGACCTCAGCTACGCCGGACAGCGCGTCGTCAGCAAGGGCGACACCGGCAACTACAGCAAGAACGGCGACGGCATCTCCGTCACCGCCCGCTTCTCCTACGAGTACAGCACCGAGCAGTATGTGAAGATCGGGAAGGGAACGTGGAGCGACAACTACAATGGCAGCGGCATCGACGTGTATGCCGTCAACTACAAGGTCACCTACGCGTACACCGATCAGAACATCCTCAACAACACCGTGGACTATTCCGGCAATAGCGGCATCAACATCTCCGTGTATGACAACTATGTCAGTTACGGATACGACCACACCGATGTCATCGGCAACACGGTCTACAATTCGGGCGATCGCGGCATAAACGTCCAACTTGCCGTCAGCCACGGTTCAGCCCTCTACAACGACTTCCGCTACGGGCCTGTCGCCGTCACCGTGAAGAACAACAAGGTCGACTACACCGGCTATCACGGCATCGAAGTCCATCTCATCAACAACAGCAGCTACATCGACGGCGCCGGCAACACTCATCCGTTCGAGATGCTGGTCACCGGCAACACCGTGGCGGATTCCGGCTATGACGGCATCCTGGTGGCGCTCAACAACAACGGCGGCAGCGCCGACTCGTATGTCGCCACCGTGATCAGCAAGAACTCCACCGACGATTCAAGCCGTTATGGCATCCAGTCCACCAGCGGCAACCTGTTCGGCGACGTCAGTTTCAGCACGGAGTTCCTGCTCAATACCGTGCAGGACGGCTATGTCGGCGGCATCTCGCACAACAACTATGTCTATGGCGGCCACACGAAAACGTTCTCGCTGTGGAATGGCAACGACGTCGAGGCTACCGGTAACCCGACAGGCTTCGCCGGCATCAACATCTCCGATGCCAACTATGGCGGCGGCTTCGACACCAGCCTCAACTACATCTACAACAACACCCTGACGTTCAATTACGTCGGCATCGGCGTCTATCAGTACAGCGACACAGATCAGACGCATAACTTCCAGTACGACAAGATCACGGGGAACACGTTCACCTTCAACAACTATGGCGTGGTGGGCGACGAGTTCTTGGCGACCGCCAACTACACGCAAGGCATCGACGTCTACGGCGACAACTCGTTCTTCTTCAACTTCATCTCCAACTACTCGTTCTTCAGCCTCAACGGCGGTCAGAACGTGTTCTAAGTTGGTAGATATCGAATGCGTCGGCGGCGGGCCCAAGATTGAAATCTTGGCCCGCCGCTCGCGTTTTAAAACCACCCTCCCTCGGGAGGGTCGAAGCGCGAAGCGCTTCGGGGCGGATGTGGAAATTGATGCGACCCTCCCTTGGGAGGGTCGAAATTTGCGAAGCGAATTTCGGGGAGGATGTGGAATATGATGCCACCCTCCCTTGGGAGGGTCGAAATTTGCGAAGCGAATTTCGGGGAGGATGTGGAAAGCTAGGTCGTCCTGATCCTCCCCGAATTTTCAGCTCACTTCGTTCGCCGAAAATTCGACCCTCCCAAGGGAGGGTGGTCATAAGCAGCGCCTCTTGCTATTGGTCCGCCCGCGTTGAAGGGATGGGCTCCCTTCTATACGGTACTCCCCTCCTCAGTTTCCAAAATCAGGAACCAAAACAATGGCTAAGCAACAGGGCCGTTCCGGCGGCACTCCCGCCGAACCGCAGGCTTTTGGCGCGGACTACGCCGCCGAAGCTGCACTGCCCGCCAATGCGCCGCTGGGCCTCGAGCCCGCCGCCGCTTCCAATCCGCAGATGATGCGCCGCGGCCAGGGCCAAGGCCCCAATCAAGGTCAGGGCCCAGCTCAGGCAATGCGCGGACCGGGCGGTCGCCCCATGCAGGGGGCGATGCAAGGAGGGCCCAATCAGGGCCAAGGCCAGATGCGTGGCCGGGGTCCCCAGCAGGGCCAGCAGCAACAAGGCGTCGATCCGAAAGTCGTGGCGCCGCTCGTCGCCGAAGGCAAACAGGCGTTCGAGAAAGGCGATTCCACGCTGGCCGAACTGCGCGCCATGCAGGCGCTGCAGCAGGTGCCCGATCATCTCGAAGCGCTGGTCATTCTTTATCAGTGCAAGAAGAAAGCAAATCAGGGCGGCCCGCAGATGGAGAACATCTTGCGCCGCATCGTGCGCAAGAATGCCAATCTGCTCTGGGCGACCACCGAACTCGCTTTCATGCTGTTCGCCCGCGGCGAACGGGTGGAATGCGAGCAGCACGCGCGCACCGCGCTGAGGCTGGCGCCGCGCAACCCGCAAGCCCACGGCATCATGGGCATGATCCTCACCGAAACCAACCGTGCGCTCGCCGGCGAATATCATTTCCGCAAGGCGATCGAGATCTCGGGCGAAAACACCCGCATCGCCGCCAACCTCGCCAACAATCTGAAAACCCAAGGCAAGGTTGACGAAAGCGAGACCTGGTATCGCAAGGCGACCGAACTCGATCCCAAGAACGTCAACGCCTGGATCGGCTGGTGCCGCATGGAAGAGGCGCGCCGCGCCATTCCGCAAGCCTGGGAGCTGTTGCACGAAGCCGAAAAAGTCGCGCCGGATACCGTCGATCTCAGTTTGACCCGCGCCATTCTCTACGGCCGCGAAAAGAAGAACGAAGAAGCGGTGGCCGAACTCAGCCGCAGCCAGGCGGAAGGAAAGTCCAAAGGCATGCAGCCCATCGCGCTGCTGGAGCGCGGCCGTCTTTACGACAAGATGGACCGCTTCGAGGAAGCCTGGGCCGATTATGTGGAAGGCAAGCGGTTGTGCCGTGAAGTGCAGGGCCGCAAGTACAACGACCGCGTCGCAAAAAATCTCGTCGAGCGGCTGAAGCGCTTCTTCATCCGCCAGCGCATGACGCTGCTGCCGCGCGCCCACAAGAACGAACACATGCCGCAGCCGATCTTCATCGTCGGCTATCCGCGTTCCGGCACCACCATGGTGGAGCAGACGGTCACCGCGTCGCCGCTCGCCTCGGCCGGCGACGAGCTTGTCTTCATCAGCGATCTGGCGCGCGTGGGTCCGCGCTGGCTCGGCTCGCCGCTGCAGTATCCGGAATGCCTTTCCGATCTGTGGATGGGCGACAATCAGCTGGTGCTCGATCAGTTCCGCGATTACTACCTGGAACGCGCCGGGCAACTGGGCATCTGGGAGAAGGGCGCCAAGTATTTCACCGACAAGATGCCGCTCAACGAGACGCATTTGGGCTTGATTCACCTGGTGTTTCCGGAGTCGCCGATCATCTATGTGCGCCGTCATCCGCTGGATATTCTCACCTCCAACTTCTCGAACTTCCTGACGCACGGCTTCAACCAGGCGTTCGACCTGAAAACCTCGGCCACGCACTACGCGCTGATCGACGATCTGGTCGAGCACTACAAGCAGCAGCTGGATCTGAATTTCCTTGAGGTGCGCTATGAGGATCTGGTGGAAAACCAGGAACCGAACGTACGCAAGATGTTCGAGTTCATCGGGCTGGATTTCGATCCCAAATCGCTCTCCTTCCACGAGAACCAGCGTTATGCGCGCACCGCAAGCTACGCGCAGGTCACCGAGAAGCTCTACGACAGCTCGGTCTATCGCTATCGTCACTATCGCAAATACATGGACGAAGCGGTCGACATCCTGCGCCCCTGCCTGGAGCGCCTGAAATATCCGACGGAGTAAAAAACGACCCTCCCCTGGGAGGGTCGAAATTTGCGCAGCAAATTTCGGGGAGGATTTGGAAAGGGAATCTCCTTCCTGATCCTCCCCGAAAAATTCTCCGCTGCGCTGCGAATTTTTCGACCCTCCCGAGGGAGGGTGGTCGCCGCGCAAACCCCCGAGAATAGCTCCTAAGCCCCTGAGTCCTCGTGAAATTCCGAGGGGGTCTAGTTCGCTCCCGAGGTCATCTTGTTGACCACGACCCAGGAGAAGCAAAGCTTGCCCACTAGCTTGAGCACTTCGGCGGTGGCTGCGCGATTGGCGGGACCGGTATCGTTGGACAGCCGCACCGTCACTTCGCTTCCCATCTTCAGATCGAGCGGACCTTCGTTCTTGTAGTAGTCCCAGCGCCCGCTCGCGCGCACGATCACCATCTCGTTGCGCAAGTAGCGGAATTTCTCATGAGCGAGCTTGCGGTTGGAAACGACACCGACGATTTCCAGCGTCGGTTCCAAGGTGATGCGTTTTCCGCTCTTGGCCGCTGTCGGATTGAGATCGGTGTAGATCAGGACATTGAAATCGATGTCTTTGTCGAGCGGCTCCTTGCGCCCGAAGTGCAGGATTCCCTTGGAAATCGTACTCTTCCAGTCCTTCAGCACGCTCGACACGTTGGGGTGCTTGAGCTGGGCTGCGAACATTTCCAGGATCGGTTTCAGGTCGGGATTGATGTCGGCCATGGCGGTTTTGGGGTGCTTTTTTGAGCTGATTTCTCGGGGAATTGGAACGGATATCTCCGTCATGGCCGGGACAAGCCCGGCCATGACGATTTATTTGATTTTGGAGGGTCAGAGCGGCTTGCGCAACTGTATCAGCGTCTCCGCGCCATCCCGGCGCATCTCCAATGCTTCATAACCTTCCTGCCGGCACATATGCGGCACGTCGATCGGTGCCATGGGATCGTCGGTCAGGACGGCGATGACATATCCCGCCGGCGCTCGTTCCAGCGCGCGGCGCGCCAGCAGAGCGGGCAGGGGGCATTTGAGCCCGCGAAAGTCGTGTAGCGCCTCTTGCGGCCTTGAGTCCGCTTTGTGGATCGATCCGGCGAAACTATCGTCCATGCGTTCTTTCGGGGGCGATTCGTTCATGGGCCTGTACGACGCGATCGCGCGAGAGGCCATCTATATCACGAGCATCGGGCGAACGCTGTGGCGCATGCGGCATGTGCGTCCCGATTCGCCCATCACCATCGTCGATATCGTGGAAGGCTTTGCGAAGACCAAGCCCGCCAACATCGCGATTCTTTATCGCGACAAAACGCTCACCTATCGCGAAGTCGACGCTTTCGCCAACCGCTATGCGCGCTGGGGCCAAGCGCAAGGCATCAAACGCGGCGAGGTGGTGGCGCTGCTGATGGAGAACCGCCCCGACTATATCCTCGCCTGGCTCGGCCTCTTGAAGCTCGGCGCGGTCGTGGCCCTGATCAACACCAATCTGCGCGGGAACCCGCTCGCCCATTCCGTCAATGTGGCGGGCGCGCGCCATCTGGTGCTGGGCGCCGAGCTTGGCGATGCCTACCGCGAAGTCCTGCCGCAGATCGAAAATCCGCCCACGGCCTGGATCACGAGCGAAGAGGGTGGGCAGAATTTGGATATGGCGCTCGCCGGCGTCTCCGCCGACGCTTTCGGAAACCGCGCGCGCGCCGGCACCCTCTGCAAGGACATCGCGTTTTATATCTTCACCTCCGGCACCACGGGGCTGCCGAAGGCCGCCAATATCAGCCATTTGCGCATGCTCTACATAATGTACGGATTTGCCGGCGGCTTGAACGCGCGCGAATCCGATCGCATGTACAACGTGCTGCCGCTCTATCACACCGCGGGCGGGATCTGTGCGTTGGGGCCGGCGTTTACGACAGGCGGTGCGATCATCATCAAACGCAAGTTCTCGGTGCATGAGTTCTGGGACGATTGCTTCGCCTACAAGGCGACCTTCTTCCAATATATCGGCGAGCTCTGCCGCTATCTCCTCACGGCGCCGGATATGGCCCACGAACGCGATCATTCCTTGCGCGTTATCACGGGAAACGGCCTCAGGCCCGAAATCTGGCCCGAATTTCAAAAGCGCTTTGCAATTCCCAGAATCGTCGAATTCTACGGTGCCACCGAAGGCAACGTGTCGATGCTCAATTATGACGGCACGGTCGGCGCGGTGGGCCGCATGCCCGACTATATGCGCGGCATTTTTCTCACCCGCCTCGTGCGCTTCGATATCGAGCAGGAAATGCCGGTGCGCGATGCAAACGGCTTCTGCATCGAATGCCCGCCCGGAGAAGCAGGCGAGGCCATTGGCAAGATCGAGAATGCGGCCGGCAAGACGTTCGAAGGCTACACAGCGGCTGCGGACACCCAGAAGAAAATTTTGCGCAATGTGTTCGAGAAGGACGATGCCTGGTTTCGCACCGGAGACCTGCTGCGCCGCGACAGCCTGGGTTATTTCTATTTCGTCGACCGTATCGGCGACACCTTTCGCTGGAAGGGCGAGAATGTCGCCACCAGCGAAGTCGCCGAAGCGCTCGGTGTCGTTCCCGGCATTCTCGAAGCCAACGTCTATGGCGTGAGCGTTCCGGGAATGGACGGGCGCGCCGGCATGGCCGCTCTCGTCGCGGCGCCGGAATTCAACGCCGCCGGCCTTGCAGGACTTCTAAAGGGAAAACTTCCGCTTTATGCGCGCCCGGTCTTTTTGCGGCTGCAGCCGGAAATGCAAGTCACCGGCACGTTCAAAATGCGCAAGGTGGATTTGGTGAAAGAGGGGTTCGATCCACGCGTCATTCGCGATCCCCTCTATGTCATCGATCCCGCGACGCAGACCTATGTGCCGCTCGACGATGCACGCTACGAAGAAATCGTGTCAGGCCGCACGAAGCTGTAGGAACGATGCCTTGCGCCGCTTCAATTGTACTGCGAGCAGAGGTCGACCACGACTTCGCTGCAAGTGTCCTTTGCCCACTTTGCGCATTCGTCCATCGCATTGACGCGCGCCGTACCTGTCGTCTTTCCGGCGGCGCTGCCCCAAGCACCATATGTGCCGTCAGCTTGGTATTTTACGGCGACTGCCACGCACCAGGGCGCGGGCGCGTCGGTCGTAAGCTTGCAGTCGTCGGTGCGGCCTTTCAAAGTTCCGCGACATTCGGAGAGAGCTCTGTCGTTCGCAGCTTCTTGCGTGGAGTAATCGTAGGATTTGCCCCAATTGCTTGCGTTTTGGGAAATTGCGATCGCGCCAAAGAGTTGACCGGCGTTGGCGGGTACGGCTGCCAAAGCGATCAATACCGCGGCAGCGCCCAGAAGTGCAGTTTTCATCGGATCCCCCGTTCTCAGGAATTTTGTGCTTATAACCGCGGGCCGTCAACGACCCCACGCCGCCATCCGGCGCAGGGAACCTCGCAAGTTGGCTGTAGGCAAGGCGGGAAAATGAACGGCTTTGACATTACATCGGACCGCGCGAAATTTTGAACACACTCTTCCTCCCCACTTTGCGGGGGCAGGAAGACTCAATAGTTCTGCGAGCAGATGTCGGTGATGACTTCGTCGCAAGGTTTGCCGGCGTAGCCGGCGCAAGTTTCCATTGCCTTGGCGCGGGCAGTGCCCAACGTCGGCGCGGAGTTGCTGCCCCAGGCGACGGAACCGTCCTCGTTATGGCTCACGGCGACTGCCGCGCAATATGCGCCGTTCGTCCAGGTTGCGACCTTGCAGTCGTCCCAATGACCTTCCAGATGCTTGCGGCATTCTTCAAGAGCCGCGGTTTCGGCTTCCGTCTGGGTGCCGTAATCGAACGAGCGGCCCCACGCACCGGTGTTCGCCGAGATCGCGATCGCGGCATGGGTTTGTTGTTCGGCGAGCGAAGGCGTCGCCACCATCATCAAAAGGGCTGCGCCAAGAAATGCGGTTCTCATGGGATCCCCCGTAGAGTCTCGGGAATTTTGTGCTGGCAAACGCGGGCCGTCAACAACCCTACGCCGTCATCGGGGTTAAGAAATCCTGGAATTTTGCTGTAACTAAGGCAGGAAGATGAACAGCTTTGTGAAAATTGACCGGGCTTTTTGCCCGCGTCTCCCCCTCGCAGAGCCTAGACGCCCGCTATGGCGCTCACCGGGGTCCAGCGCGCCATGCGCCGCTTGATGCGGCCGGGCACGTCCTCCCCCTCGAAATCATGGGGTACCGCGGGAAAATCGAGCGGCGGCGGCGGCTTGAAGGTGTTTGCGTTGACGGTCATCCAGGTCCTTTCGCCTTCGTTCATCACCGCCCCGATGAACGCCCCGCACGCGGCGCAGACGAAGAAGTCGGCTGTCTTCAGCCCGAAGCGGTAACGCAGAAGCTTGTCCCATCGGCGTACGGAAATCCGGATTTCGCCGTTGGGATCGCTGGTGGTGCGAGCGCCATGGCTACGGCAGAAGCTGCAAAGGCAGGCGCGCAGGCCCAATTCTTCCAAACCGGCGCTTGCCTCGAAGACGTAAGTGAGATTGCCGCAATGGCAACCGCCGTCGATGGATCTATGGAGTGCCATTTCCCTTACGCCGTCATCGCCCGGCTTGTCCGGGCGACCCATCTTTCTGTTTCTTCCGGTGTCATGACATCTGGATACCAATCTGCGGCGAGATCATCCCAGTCTGGATTGTCGGTGCGGATGAGGTTGATCTTCCAAGCTCGCGGCCATTTTTTGATACGCTTCTCTCGGTTGATGGCGCCAAATGCGCGAGGATGCTCCTCGAAATAGACAAGTGTCTTGACGCCGTATTTCTTCGTGAAGCCGTCGAAGATGCCGTGCTTGTGTTGAAAGACGCGACCTTGGATATCACTGGTCATGCCCGTATAGAGCGTACCCCAGGGTTTGCTCGCGAGTATGTACACGAAGAAACGCTTTTCCATCTCGCGTGTATTAGAAACAAAATGGGTCGCCCGGACAGGCCTAGCGACAGCGTGGGCCGGGCGATGACGACTTAATTTATGGGTAGCTCAAGTTATCCGCGGTCTAAAACACTCTCATCTCTTCAGCCTTGCACACCGTGGCGAAGCTTCCGTTCATCGTGTCGTTCTGAATGGCGATGATGTCCTTGGCCTTGGCGACTTTGGTGTCGCCCGTGGAATGGCCGTCCGACACCAGCGTCACTTTATAGCCGCGCTCCACAGCGCCGCGGATGGCGGAATCCACGCAATATTCCGATTGCATGCCGGTGACGACAAGATGATCGATCCCGGCGCGTTTCAGCTTGGCGTCGAAATCGGTGCCGTGAAAAGCGCTGGAGCGGTTCTTCACCGTCACGTCGTCGCTCTCGCGCGGGGCGAGCTTGGGATGAAACGCAAAGCCGGGTGCGCCCCGATGGAAGGGATGGTCCGGCCCGCCGTCATGCTGCACGAAAAAGATCGGCACATGGGACTTGCGCGCGCGTGCGATCAGATCGGCGATGCGCTCGACCACCGCTTCGCCGTCGTAGGGCTGAAAGCCGGGCACGGCGAACATGCCCTGCTGCACGTCGATAATGACAAGCGCGGCGCTCACGATCGCACTATTCCGCGGCCTTCGCGCCGCCGGCCTTCTTGGCTTCTTCCTCGTGATGCTTCTGGATCGTCTGCATCGCAGCGCTCATGGCAGCTCCGATGAAGCGCTCCTTGTTGGTGCGCGCCCATTGGAAAGCCTCTTCGCGCGCGGTGTTCGCCTTGTTGATCACCGGCGTCACATGGCGCTGCCATAGCTCATACGACTTCTTGGTGTTCTCGAAGTTCGCCCAGTTGTGCGCCAGCTGCAGGAAACAGCCGAACTCGCCCTGCTTTTCCTGCAGGCGGCGGAGCTGCGCGATGGCATCGTCCGGCGTGCCCACGACGATGACGCCTTCTTTCACCGCATCTTCGATCGTTTGATTGTTCATGGTTTCGCGGCCGGCGACAGCGCTGATGCCCGCGAAATAGTCCTGCCATTTGTAATAGCCGAACTTGACGTTGTTATAGGCCTCTTCGCGCGTCTCCGCGATGTGCACGGGCCCCACAAGGCGCAAGCGCTCGGGGTCCATCTTGCGGCCATTTTCGGCGGCCACTTCGTTGGCGATCTTCCAATTGATGCCGAGCGCGTCGTAGCCGCCCGCTTGCGTGGCGGCGACGCACAGCATGCCGAAGCCGTGCCGGCCCGCGAGCTTGCCGCCCGACGGCGTCACGCTGGATGCCACGCACACTTCCGGATGCGGCCAGGTATAGGGACGCAGTTGGCAGGTCGCATCCTTCAATTCGAACCACGCGCTTTTGTGCGTCACGCGCTCGCCGGCGAAGAGCTTGAGGATTACTTCGATGGCTTCGACCATGCGGTCGCGCTGCACGGAAGGATCGATGCCCATCTGGAACGCGTCCGACGGCAGCAGCCCAGGGCCGACACCGAACATAAAACGGCCCTTGGTCTGGTGGTCGAGCTGCAGCACGCGGTTCGCCGTCATCAGTGGGTTGTGATAGGGCAGCGAAATCACGCCGCTGCCGAGCTTGATGCGCGTGGAGCGCTCAGCCGCCGCGGCGATGAACACTTCCGGGCTGGCGATGATTTCGTAACCGGCGGAATGATGTTCGCCGATCCAGGCTTCGTCGTAGCCCAGACGATCCAGGTGTTCTACCAATTCCAGATCGCGCTGAATGCACAGTGTCGGATCTTCGTCGACGGGATGAAACGGCGCCAGGAAGATGCCGTTGCGCAACTTGATGGTCATGGGGGTTCCTTCGATTGTGAAATAGCGATACCCGGTTATGCCATAGCAGCGGGCCGCGAGTCATCGCTTGACCCACCCTCCCTCGGGAGGGTCGCAAAATCTCGAGCGAAGCGAGAGATTTTTCGGGGAGGATGCGGAAGGAAGCGCTCCATTCCATATCCTCCTCGAAATTTGCGAAGCAAATTTCGACCCTCCCAAGGGAGGGTGGGTATCGTCCTACACCGCCGGCGCGCGGAATCCGCCCAGAACCTCTTCTGCCGCTGCGGCAATATCGAACAGCCGGTCTTCGCCGTTGACGGGTCCGACGATCTGCACGCCCACCGGCATGCCCGCCTTGGTCTGCCCGGCCGGAAGCGCGAGCGCGGGGGAATGCAGCGCCGTCGCCAGCGAAATCCAGCTCAACATCGTGAAATAGGGCACCACACGGTTGTCGACTTGCACGCGGCGCGCGTGGAAGGGCTCGCTGTGATCGTGCGGGAAGGCCGTGACCGGGGTGATCGGCATCACAATGGCATCGTGCTGTTTGAAGAATCCCGCCAACTGATCCTTGAGGGCCTGTCTGGTGACTTGCGCCTGCGCGACCTCGTAGAAGCGCGCAGTGGAGGCGAGGCGATAGAATTCCGGGCCCCACACGTCGGCGCCGGCGGCGATGGCTTTCTCATCGGAGGCCCGCACGCTTTCCATCTGCGCGAGCAACTTGGGGGGAAAGCCCGAGGCGATGATCGGCGCCAGCAGCCACATATAGCTTTCCATCAACCGCTTGGGATCGACGGGCGATTTTACGCGCTCGACACGCGCGCCTTGCTGAGCCAGGGCGTTTGCAGCGCGCTCGACCCCTTCTTTGACTTCTTGCGACAGCGGAAAGCCTTCGGCTTCATCCCACACCGCGATGCGCGCGCCTTTGACGTCTTTCTTCACACCGCCGGTCGTGCCGCGCAGTACATTCCACAACAGCCGCAAGTCCCCGACATTGCGGGCCATCGGTCCGCCAACACCGAGATCGCCTTCCACATACTGGTCGGGCGCGGGCGGAATATGACCGCGCAACGGCAACACATTCCATGTCGGCTTGAGAGAGCACACCCCGCAGAAGTTCGCAGGGTGCCGCAGCGAGCCGCCGATATCCGAACCGATTTCGAGCGGCGTAATGCCTGCGGCCAATGCCGCCGCCGCTCCGCCGGACGAGCCACCCGGCACCCGCGTCACATCGTAGGGATTATTGGTCGTGCCGTAGATCGCATTGAAGCTCTGAAAATCGCCCAGCATGAACGGCACATTGGTCTTTCCCCAGATCACCGCGTCTTGAGCGCGCGTGAGCCGCACCAGATCGGCATCGGCGCATTTGGCGTCGCGATGCGCGAAGGCGGGATTGCCCGAGGTTGCCGGCAAGCCTTCGACGTCGAAGCCGTCTTTGACGGTCATGGGAAGGCCGGCGAGCAGGCCCAGCGTCTCGCCTTTGGCGCGGGCATTGTCGATCGCCTCGGCTGTTTTCACGGCGCGGGGAATGTCGGTGGCGACGACGGCGTTGAGTTTTTTTGCCAGCGCGTCATTGCGGGCCAGATGCGCATTCAGCAGTTCGCGCGCGGAAATCCTCTTTGCCGCTAGGTCAGCCGCCATTTCGCGCGCGGTCTTGTAAATCAATTCCATTGCCGTCTCCGTACCTGGGAAGAAGCTTGCTCTTTTGTTGCGCCCCGCCCGCGCATAATGTCAGCACAAAGCCATTCCGCAAACGAGGAAACACATGCGCGCCGCCGTTTTCAAGGAAATGTCCAGGCCGTTGGCGATCGAAAACATCGCCAATCCGGTGCCGGGTCCGCACGACATTCTGCTCAAAGTGAAGAACTGCGGCATTTGCGGTTCCGACCTGCACATGACGGAGCCCACTTCCATCATGCCGCTCGCATTGGGTTCGGTGATGGGCCACGAATTTGCCGGCGAAGTCGTCGAGGTCGGCAAGAACGCCACGCATCTGTGGAAGCCTGGCGATCGCGTCGCCGGCTTTCCTTACATCTGTTGCGGCGATTCAAGCCCGTGCAAGAACTTCTTGTTCGGCAGCGGCATGTGTTCCAAGGGCGTCAGCATCGGCCTGGGACAGAGCCCTGGCGCCTATGCCGAATATGTGCGGGTGGGCGCGAGCGGCGCTTATCGTTTGCCTGAGAGCGTTTCCTTTCGCGAAGGCGCCATGGTGGAGCCGCTCGCCGTCGGCCTCCACGCCGTGGACATGGCCAAGATGAGCCGCGGCGCGACCGTGCTCGTGATCGGCGCGGGGCCGGTGGGGCTCGCCGTCATGTTGTGGGCGAATTTCCTGGGCGCGCGGCATGTGATCGTCAGCGAACGCGCCGAGGTGCGCCGGCAAATGGCAGCCAAGTTCGGTGCCACCGATGCGGTCGATCCCAGTCAGCCCTTGACGCCGCAAGTGGAAAAGATCGCGGGCAAGGGTCCCGATGTCATTTTCGAATGCGTGGGCGTGCCCGGCCTCATCGGCAGCGCGATGATGGACGCACCGCGCGGCGCGCGCATCGTCATTGCCGGTGTTTGCCAGCAGGCCGATACCATCATGCCGCTGATGGGCATCATGAAAGAACTCGAACTGCAGTTCGTGCTCGGCTATCGTCCGGCCGATTTCGACTATGTGATCGCCATGATCGCGTCCGATCGCGTGGATGTCTCGCAGATGGTCACCGATATCGTCGATCTGAACGGGCTGCCGGACGCGTTCGAAGCGCTGCGCAAACCCACCCATCAATGCAAGGTGATGCTGGAAAATTGATATGAGAAAATTGATATGAGCGATGCCGACAAGAAATTGATCGCGGAGCACTATGCCGCCCTTTGGGGCGGCGATGAAGCCGCGCTGCGCAGGCAGATCGCCGACGACTTCGTCGATCACTCCATGGCCGCAGGCGCGCCCAAAGGTGTCGAACCCGTTATCAGTTTTGGCCGATCCATGCGCCTGATCTTTCCCGATATGAAAGTGACGCTCGATCGTGTCGTGGCCGAAGGCGATATGGTGGCGGTCCACGCCACCTGGCGCGGAACGCAGCGCGGCACGTTTCAAGGCGTGCCGGCCACCAACAAAATGCTCTCATTCCCCGGCATGGTGTTCTGGCGCATCAAGAACGGAAAGCTCGCCGAGCGCTGGGCCATGCTCGACATGATGACGATCGCGCAGCAGCTGCGATCTTGATCTTCGTCCCCCGCAACGGCGGGGGAGGAAAGTTACGGTCCCAACCGCTTCTCGGCCACATGATCCCAACTCTTGCGCCGCGCTTCGTTGGGCGCGTGGGCGATGTGGGGGGCGCCGTCGCCGAAGATCGTGATGCCGCGCGATTGCATATTGTAGCGCGGCCAATCGCCGGTCGTATCGGTCGCGGGATTGCCGGTCTTTGCAAACTGAACCCAGCTCTCCTGCATGGCGCACGAAAGCGCTTCGGCCGCTTCGCCTTTGCCGAAGAAGGCGGCGGCGAGCTTCTCGCCATGCGTGCCGAAGACGAAACCGAGTTCAAGGGCGTGGCACGATCCCATGATTCCGCCAAGCAGTTTGGAAGCCCAGTCGAAGCGATAGCCGTAAACCGGCGCATACGCCGACTGCGCTTCGAGCAGGCGCGTGGCGGGCACCATGAAATTCTTGTCCGTCATCAGCGCATTGAAGCGTTCGAAGACCGAGCCCTCGCCATAAGCCGCAAGCATTTCGCCGGCACGGTCTTCGCCGGCAAAACGTTTGATGCGTTCGCCGAGAGTTTTGCCGCTCATCAACCGCAGTGCGGGATTGGCGGCGGTGAAAAGTTTCCACTCGTCGCGAGTGGTTCCCGTCAGCAGCGGAATATCCTTCGCGCTTCCGGCGCGAATGCCCACGATGGGTTCTGCGGGAAGAATGCTTGCGTCGATCGTCGGCTGAAACGGCAGGCCGCCGAGCCGGCGCGAATCCCTGCCGTCGCGCGAAGCGGCGAGCAGCGCAATTTGCGCCTTGACGATCGCGGCATGCGGCATGTCCAGCACGCGATGGGCATCGCCGGGCGAAAGTCCCAACTCGTCCAGCATGGCGCGAGCAACGCGCGCGGCCTTCTCGCGCTCGTATCCAATATGAGCGGCGCCGGACTGCGCGATGGCTTTGTGGAAGAGTCCCTTCGCTGGCGGCGAGGCGAGCAGCGCGCTGACGCTCATGCCGCCCGCGGATTCGCCGAAGATGGTGACGTTGCCGGGATCGCCGCCGAAACCCGCGATGTTCGCTTTCACCCAGTGAAGCGCGAGGATCTGATCGGCCAATCCTTCCGCGCCGCTGCCGGCGAGTTTTCCATCGGTGGCATCGAAGAGATTGAGAAAGCCCAGAGCGCCCAGACGATAATTGATTGTGACGACTACGACGCCGCGCGCCGCCAGATGCTTGGCGTTATAGATGCCCTGGCTGCCGGCGCCGATGACAAACGCCCCGCCGTGGATCCACACCATCACCGGACGCTTCGCGTCGTCACATGCGCGTGTGTACACGTTCAAGTTGAGGCAATCTTCAGATTGCTCTCCCAGCGTGCTTCCCATCAGCACCTCGAGCTGGGTCGGTACTTGGGGCGATATCGCTCCGAAGCGGGTCGCATCGCGCACCCCCGCCCAAGGTTCCGCAGGTTCCGGCGCCCGCCAGCGCAAAGTTCCCGTAAGGGGTTTTGCGTAGGGAATTGCCGTAAAGCGCTGAATCCCTTCCTTGGAGAGGCCGGCGAGCCTGCCTTGAGCGATTTCTATGGTTGCCAGGGTCGTTGCATTCATCTGCGATAATTTACGAAGTTTCGACTAACCCCGGCGTAAAACCGGGCTATGGGCATCGTCAATGTTCCCGATCCCGTCGAAGCGTACAACAGGCGCGTGAAAGCCGAAGGCTGGAAGGGCGTTTGCGATCGCACGCTTAAATTCGACAATCCCGAACTCAACACCGCGCTTGCGGTATGGAAGCAAAAGGCCGGCGATCGCGAAATGCCCGCGCGCAAAGATCTCGATCTGCGCTCACTGAAAACCTTCATTCGCAATCTGCTGATCCTGGAATGCGCGCGCCAACCCGATGGCTCCATGCGCTATCTGGTGCGCCTGTTCGGGACGGGTTTGGTCGAGACCATGGGCGGCGAAGCGACCGGGCGCTACATGGATCAGATCGTCCATCCCGCGCGTCTGTCGCGTTGGGTCGCAGGCTATGAAACCTTGCTCGCCGAACGCAAGCCGCTGCGCTTAGTCTCGTGGTTCGAGATGCCGCATATCAGCTATCTGAAGGCGGAAAGTTTGATGGCGCCGCTGTCGGACGACGGTAAAACCGTCACCGGCATTTTTGTTTTGGGCACATTCTCCTCACCTCACGCCGAAACCTGATCTTCAGCTCGGCGTGACGGTGAACCCCGCGCGCGGAAAATGCACCACCACGTCGCCCACTGACGGATCGCTGCGCAGAATCGCGATCTCGTGCGCGTTGCCGAACACGATCTCGCCGGCGATTTGGTCTTTGCCATAGTCGTCGGCGCCCACTTTCACGTTGTCGCCCGGCTTCAGGCCTTGCGGATCGAAAGGATCGTCGGCACGCTTGGCGTCCGGTGTCGCTTCTTTCGCAATTCTCAGCGCTTCTTTGGAATCGATCGAAGTGTGCAGGCCGTGGCCGATCGCCTTCACGCGTCCGCACCATGCCTCGATGAGGGGAAATTCCTTCAATAGATTCGCTGCCGTCTGCGGCACCGCATTCTTGATGAACCAGAAATTCATGTAGCAGTTGATGTCCGCCAGCGTGGGCTTGCCGCCTTCCAGAAAGCTCCTGTGATCGGAGAGCTGTTCGGCGATGAAGCCGGCATGGGCCCGCCATTGATCGCGCATGGCGGGCGTCGCGCGTTTCATGGCGTCCACCGAGAAGGCGCCGCCCGACATTGCCTCGCGGTCTTTCTTGAAGTCTTCCGGCACCATGTGGCCGATCTCGCCAAAGATGAGCGTCACTGTCGCCATGAAAAGAACGCGGTCGGTCCAGAAGCCGAGCCCATAGGGGAGTCCCTGGCCGTGCGGTGTCACGCTCGTCGCGGGAAAGCGCCGTTCCAGCTCGCGGATGATGAGCTGGGAATCGCAGAAGATATCCGCGCCGATCTGCATCACCGGGGTCTTGCGATAGCCGCCGGTCATCGGCGTCAGGTCGGGCTTGGGCAGCATCGAAGGGATCTCCGACCAGCGCCAGGAAAGTCCCTTGATGCCCAAGACCAGCCGGACTTTTTCCGAAAACGGGGAACTGGCGAAATTGTGGAGGATGATTTCGTGCACCATCAGCTTAGCTCATTGGAGAAACGGATGTTGTTGTCCTTCAGGCCCTGCAGCACGACGTCGAGGCCGCCGGAGCGGATCATCCATTCCAGGCGATGGTCGCGATATTCGCGCTTGAAGAGCCCGCTTTTGACCGCGTCGCTCACCTGGTTCATGCCGACCAGCGAAGCCGCCGCGGCTTTGGCAGCTTTTGCCACCGACGGTCGCGCATTGGCCCGCGCCTGCCAGCGGCCGAGCGGGGTCTCGGGCGAAGGCGCCAGGCCGCTGCCCGCCGCGCCGTTCAGATAAGGGATCACCGAAAGATCGCCCCAGCCGAAGGTGTCGCCGCCGAACCATTGTTTGGTGCCGAGCTGACGTGTCAGCCACTCATAGATGCCGCGCGCCTGCGTTGCTGCCTTGGCTTCGATGGCGCGGGCCCGCTCGCCTTCCGCGCGCTTGAACCAGCGGATTTCGCCCAGCCCCCAGTTGATCGGCTCGAAGCTCGTGTCCATCACGTCTTCGATGGTGCGCGCAAGGGCACGATCTTTGGCGTCCTTGGGAAACAGCGACGGCGTCGGCCATTTGTCTTCGATGTATTCCAGGATGATGGTGGAATCGAACACCGCGAAACCGTCGTCGATCAACGCCGGCACTTCGCCGCGCGGATTGGCTTTGAGGAATTCCAGATCCGGTTGGCCCGATCCGATCGCCGCCGGCATGCGCGTTTCGTAAGCCACACCCTTTTCATCGAGCGCGATTTTCACCTTCTGCGCATAGGGCGAGAGTGGATGTTCGTAGACAACAACGCTCATGATTTTGCCTTCCCGTTTTTGTCGTTCCAGATCTGCGCCATCCAGCCGAATAGGGTTGCCGCATCGGACGGCACATCCTTCGCGCCGAATTCGCGATAGAGCGCGGCGGTGTTGACCGCGATGCGCTCGCTATCGCCCCAATTGGCGAAATCGTCGAGTGCGATGGAACGGGCGGCTTCCAAGGCGCTCATGCCGCTGTCGTAGCGCTTCCTCGCTTCGTCGCGGATGTAGCTGAGATAGTCGCGCACCCGCGCCACGCCCTTCTTGTCCGTGATCGGCCCATGCCCAGGCACGATGGTCTCGACATCCATCGCTTCGATTGCTTCGCAGGCGGAAATCCAATTGCCGATCGGTCCCACCCACATGATGGGGGTACCTTCGATGAAAAGAATATCGCCGGTGAAGACGATTCTGTCGGACGGCACATGGGCGAGCGCATCGCCGCCGGTATGGGCCGGGCCCACTTCGATCATGTCGATGCGTTTGCTGCCGATGACCTTCGAGAAATGTCCGTGGAAGGTGACGTCGGGCAGTTTCGGCTCAATGCCGCCAAATTCGAAGCGCCCGAAGCAATGAAGGAAATATTCGCCGACCAGGCCCATGCCCGGCGCGGATTTCATCAGTCCGGCCAGCATGCCAGGCGATTCGTGCCCCATCGCTTCGCACGCTCTTTCGGTGGCGACGATTTCCGCCCCTTCCACCAGCGCATTGCCGTAGCAATGATCGCCGTTGTGATGGGTGTTGAAGAGCGTTTTTATCTTCGCGGGCGAGACGCGCTGAAACGATTCCAGCGTCGCGCGCGTATGGGCGTAATCGAACATGGTGTCGATCAGCAGCGCTTCGCCGTCGCTCGTCACCAATCCGGAATTCGAGAGGCCCCAGCCGCCGTCCGGCTGCAGATAGGCGAACGAGCCTTGGCCGACTTCGCGCGTGCCCGCTTCGTAGCGCGCTTTGGGAAAGCTGAGTGCCGTCATCAGAGCCCCGTCAATCCGCCGTCCACGGCAATCGTCTGTCCGGTGATGTAAGCACTCTCTTCGGAGAGGAGGAACAGCGTTGCGTAGGCCGTCTCCCAACCCGTGCCCTGCCGGCCGAGAGGAACCGGCGTTGACGCTCGGTTAGGCCGTCCGCGCGAGGCAAGCCTGCCGATGGAGGTATCCATCAATCCAGGCGCTACGACATTGGCGCGGATACAGCGGCGCGCGCCTTCAAATGCGACATGGCGGCAGAGCCCGGCGATCCCGGCCTTCGACGCATCGTATGCGGGAAGCCGGCTGCCGGCCGTCATGCCCGCGATCGAAGAAATGAAAACGACGGACGATCCTTCGGCGAGTTTCGGCAGCGCGGCCTTCACTGTCAGCATATGGCTTTTGATGTTCACCGCGAACACGCGGTCCCACATCTCGGCGCTGGTGCCTTCCAGCCACGGCCCGCCCGCACCGATGCCCACATTCAGCACCAGCCCGTCGAGATCGCCGAGGCCTTTGACCGCCTCGTCAACCATGCGCACGACATCGTCTTCCTTCGTGACATCGGCGGTAATCGCAAAAGCCTGACCGTTTTCTTTTTCAATGAGCGATACGGTGGCGGCCGCAGCCTTCTCGTCGCGATCCGCGATGGCGACGCTCGCGCCTTCGCGTGCGAACAGCAGGCTCATGGCGCGGCCGTTGCCGATAGGCGTATCGGCCTCACCGATATCCATCTGTCCGCCGCCGACGATGAGAATGCGCCGGCCCTTCAGCCGCCCGCGCGCCGGCGCCGCACCCTTGGATTCATCCGGAATGTGAACAGCGCGTTCGCTCATCTTTCTCTCCACTCTTGACGCGATTAGGGCTTGCCTGCTTGTTCTGCGCAAGAGCAACACTGGAGCGTGGCGTGATTGAAGCGGTGATTTGGGATTTCGGCGGGGTTTTCACCTCATCGCCCTTCGAAGCCTTTGCCCGCTATGAGCGCGAGCGCGGCCTGCCCAAGGATCTCATCCGCACCATCAACGGCACCAATCATCTGCACAACGCCTGGGCACGGTTCGAGCGGGCGGAAATCGATCTGGGTCAGTTCGATGTCGAATTCGCCGCCGAAGCCGAGGCGCTCGGGCATCATGTGCCGGGCAAAGATATCATTCCGTTGCTGGCGGGCGATTTTCGCCCCGAGATGATCGAGGCGCTGCGCCGCGTCAAAACCAAATTCAAGACCGGCTGCATCACCAACAACGTGCCGTCCATGCAAGCCGCTGGGGCCGACAAGCCCGCCAATCTCTACAAGGGCGACATCATGGAGCTGTTCGATCATCTGATCGAATCCTCCAAGATCGGATTGCGCAAACCCGATCCGCGCATCTATGGGATGATGTGCGAGGCGCTGGGCGTTTCGCCGGCGGCGTGCATCTATCTCGACGATCTCGGCGTCAACTGCAAACCGGCGCGCGCCCTCGGCATGACGACGATCAAAGTAGAAAATGCGGCGCAGGCGATCGGCGAGTTGGAAGCAGCGACGGGGATGGTGCTGCGATAGACGCCACCCTCCCTCGGGAGGGTCGAAATCGCGCAGCGATTTCGGGGAGGATGCCGAAGGAGCGTCTCTTTCCTGATCCTCCCCGACGCACTTCGCGCGTCGACCCTCCCGAGGGAGGGTGGAGGGTTCACACAAAATCCCCCGCCAGCGCCTGCTGCGCCGCTTCCGGCATCACGGCCATGTGGCCGTAGTTCTTGTGCGCGATCTCTATCACCGCGCGCTCGCCCTTCTTGAACTTGGCGATCTGCTGCGGGGTGAACACGAAGCGGATCCAGTGCACGGAAGACGTCTTGCCGTCGGGCGTAGTGCGGTCTTCGTATTCGGTGGGCGTGCCTTTGACGCGTTCGCCGCCCACGTCAATCGCGATGGTTTCCTCGATCCCGCCCAGGGTCTTCAGCACCGCGTCGCGCCTTTTTTCGTCTTCCACTTGCAGCATCAGCGTGGCGATGAGTTCGCTCCCCTGCGGGATCAGCGGATTGTAGGTTTCGAGCTCGCCGGGGATTTGTTCGTCGCCGCCTTTTTCGATATGCAGCATCTCCTGCACTTGGTGCCACATCGTCTCGTAGTTCTCGAAGAAGAAGGTGGCGATGGGCCCCACTTCCACGCGGCGGTTCTTTTTCAGCGGAACGAGAGTCTTGCGGAATTCCGCGCGCCGCGCCGTATAGTCGTTGTAGGCGAGCAGATCGGTCGCCGTGATCTTGCGCTGTGTCTGGCTCATCTCGTGCTCTCTTTCACCAGCCCATAGGCGCGCGCGAAAACCTCGATGGGGTGTTCCGGCTCGCGCACTTGAACGTCCTTGCCGTCCTTCGCGGCCATCTCGCGCGCATTGCGGACGATGTGCTGGGCTGCCAGCGGACAGTCCGAGGCGATATGTCCGCGCGCTTGCGTCGCCGCGGCGCGAAACACCGGTTGGCCCACTTTTTCGGCGACGCCATGGGTCTTCTTCATGACGCCGAAGGTGCCGCCATGGCCCGAGCAGCGCTCGATCACGTCCACAGGCGTTTGGGGAATCAGTTTGAGCATTTCGGCAGCCTTCGGTCCCATGTTCTGGGCTCGGGCGTGACAGGGAAGGTGCACGGTGACGCCTTCGGGCAACGGCCTCAGCCCATCGGGCAGGCCGTTCTTCTTCGCCACGTCCACCACATATTCGTCGATGTCGAACGTGGCTTGCGCCACGCGTTTGACGTCCTCGTTCTCGGGCAGAACCAGCGCCCATTCGAATTTCAGCATCAGGCCGCAGGAGGCCGTCAGCGCGACGATGTCGTAGCCCTCGTCGATCAGCTTCACCAATTCCTTGGACACCTTCGCCGCGTTCTCGGCGACGCGCGCCAGCTCGGCCTGTTCCAGGAACGGCATGCCGCAGCAGCCGGGATAGGCCGCACGCGCCTCCACACCTAGATGATTGAGCACCGCGCGCGCCGCCATGCCGGTCTGCGGCTTGTTGTAGTTGACGAAACAGGTGGCGAAGAACGCGGCCTTGCGCTTGCCAAAAGCGGGCGCGCTCATGTTCGGCGCAATCGGTTCGGCCTTATCGGCGCGCATAAAGGTGCGCGAGGCGAATTTCGGCAGCGTGGCATCGGCGTCGATCCCAGCCACCGCCTCCATCGCCGGGCGGGTGAGCTTGTTCTTGGTATCGGAGGCCCAGTTCACGACAGGCGCCAGCGGCACGGCGAGCCGTCCGTTGCGGTCCATCTGCGCCAGTTGCCGCGCCGTGAAATCCTTCTTGCCCTGTTTGGCTTCGAAGGCGCGGTAGCGCAGCATCAGATGCGGAAAATCCAGATTGAAGGGATGCGGTGGCACGTAGGGACACTTCGTCATGAAGCACATGTCGCACAGCGTGCAGGCTTCCACGATCTTGGTGAAATCTTCGCTCTTCACGCCTTCGACGTCTTCGGTGGGATTGCTGTCGATCAGATCGAACAGGCGCGGGAAGGAATCGCAAAGATTGAAACAGCGCCGGCAGCCGTGACAGATGTCGAACACCCGGCGCATTTCCGCGTCGAGCTTTTCGCCGTCGGTGAAATCGGCATCGCGCCAACCGATTGGGTGGCGTGTGGGCGCGTCGAGGCTACCTTCGCGTGACATAGATTATCGCGTGCTTCGCCCTTCGGGGGGCCACTGACGCGGCCACCTCAGGGTGACGATGGTGTGGATGCGTCATCCTGAGGTGCGATCCCGGACGTTTGTCCGGGGGAGCCCCGAAGGATGAAGCTGCTTACTTGCCCAGCGTATCGAGCGCTTTCTGGAAACGTCCGGCGTGGCTCTTTTCGGCTTTCGCCAAAGTCTCGAACCAGTCGGCGATCTCTTCGAAGCCTTCGCTGCGCGCGGTCTTGGCCATGCCCGGATACATGTCGGTGTATTCGTGCGTCTCGCCGGCGATGGAAGCTTTCAGATTCTTCGTTGTGTCGCCGATCGGCTCGCCGGTCGCCGGATCGCCGACTTCTTCGAGGAATTCGAGATGGCCGTGCGCGTGGCCGGTTTCACCTTCCGCGGTGGAGCGGAATACCGCCGACACGTCATTGTAGCCTTCGACGTCGGCCTTCTGCGCGAAATAGAGATAGCGGCGATTGGCCTGGCTTTCGCCGGCGAACGCGTCTTTCAAATTCTGCGCCGTCTTGCTGCCTTTGAGTGCGGGCATTCTGAGTCTCCTTCGGTTGAGGTTCGCGCGAGAGTCGTCGCTTTCGCGTGCATCCGGACGAAAGATTGGGACTTGGCGTCGGCGCTGTCAATATAGTTTGGAATAATTCTAAAGAAGCGCGACGATCAGGCGCGCTTGATGCGCACGACGACGTCGACCCGGTCCACCGCCATGCCCTTGGGCGGGGAGGGAACCCCGGCCACGGCGATGGCTTCGCCGGGAATGTCGATCAGCGCGCCGTCGTCCTCGCAATAGAAATGCTGGTGCGCCCCAGTATTGGTGTCGAAATAGCTCCGCGCCGCGTCCACCACCACTTGGCTCAGCATGCCGGCTTCGGTGAACTGGTGCAGGGTGTTGTAGACGGTGGCGAGCGAAACCCTGACGCCGGCCTTTGCGGCCTGCGCATGCAGGCTTTCGGCGGTGAGGTGGTGATGATCCTTGCCGAAGAGCAGGCCCGCCAGGGCCACGCGCTGGCGCGTGGGGCGCAGGCCGGCAGACCTGAGCCTGGCCGCCGCCTCGTCCAGGCTCGCTTTGTCTGGCTTTTTCTTCGCCATTTTCCAGGCTTCTTCCGGGTTTCTGGTCGCTTTTGCGCGGCCCTGACGCGTCTTAAAGTCGTCTGCTAAGGTGCGCTCAGGCAATCGCTTCGTTAGAACGTTTCTAACGTATAACACATCGACGTCAGGCCCCCTTTTGTCAAGGGAAGAGCCTTTAGGGAACGCAAATGTTGGGACGCAAATCCAGTTTCGACCTTCAAAACCTCCTGGCCTGCGCGCGGGGCGAAATGTTCGGCGAAGGCAACGCCAAGCTGCCGCTGCCGCCCATGCTCATGTTCGACCGCATCACCCGCATCAGCGAGAAGGGCGGTTCTGAGGGCAAGGGCGAGATCGAAGCCGAGTTCGATATCCATCCGGATCTGTGGTTCTTCAAATGCCACTTTCAGAACGACCCGGTGATGCCGGGATGTTTGGGCCTCGATGCTCTTTGGCAGTTGGTAGGTTTCTTCCTCGGCTGGATGGGCGGCCTCGGCAAGGGCCGCGCGATCGGCGTCGGCGAAGTGAAACTCACCGAGATGATCCTGCCGACCGCGAAAAGGGTCACCTACTATGTCAACCTCAAACGCGTGATCATGCGCAGACTCGTTCTGGGCATCGCCGACGGCATCGTGAAAGTGGACGGCAAAGTCGCGTTCGAGGTGAGGGACCTGAAGGTCGTCCTCTTCACCGACGCCAAGGCCACGGCCGCCGCGACGGCGTGAGCGGTCATCGTATTTTGCTGCACGGGCCGGGCGGCAACGTCTGCTCAGTCGCGCGTTATCTCATCAGAGGAGAACGTCCATGAGACGTGTGGCCGTCACCGGCATGGGTATCGTGTCCCCGATCGGAAACAGCACGCAGGAAGTGGTGGCGTCTTTGCGCGAAGCGAAGTCCGGCATCACCTTCGCGGACGTTCAGAAAGAGATGGGCTTTAAGAGCCAGGTGTGCGGCAAGCCCGTCATCGATCTCGATGCGATGATCGATCGGCGCGCCAAACGGTTCATGGGCGACACCGCGGCTTACGCCTTCCTCTCGATGGAACAGGCGCTGCGCGATTCCGGCCTTGAAGAAAAAGACATCGTGAACGAACGCACGGGATTGATCATCGGTTCCGGCGGGCCCTCGGTGCGCAATATCGTGCAAGCCGTCGACATCACGCGCGAGAACAAAAGCCCCAGGCGCATCGGCCCCTTTGCGGTGCCCAAGGCGATGTCGTCCACCTGCTCGGCGGTGCTTTCGACCTGGTTCAAGATCAAGGGCGTGAACTATTCCATCAGCTCGGCCTGCGCGACGAGCGCGCATTGCATCGGCAACGCCGCTGAAATGATTCAATACGGCAAGCAGGACATCGTCTTTGCCGGCGGCGCCGAGGAACTCGACTGGTCGCTGTCCTGCCTGTTCGATGCGATGGGCGCGATGTCGACCAAATACAACGACCGTCCCGCAACGGCCTCGCGTGCCTTCGACAAGAATCGCGACGGCTTTGTCATCGCCGGCGGCGGCGGCGTGGTGGTCCTCGAGGAACTCGATCACGCCAAAGCGCGCGGCGCGAAGATCTATGCCGAGCTGGTCGGCTATGGTGCGACCTCGGACGGTCACGACATGGTGGCGCCGTCGGGCGAGGGCGCCATCCGCTGCATGAAGCAGGCGATGTCGACCGTGAAGGGAGATATCGATTACATCAACGCGCACGGCACTTCGACACCGGTGGGCGACGTCACCGAGATCCAGTCGCTGCGCGAAGTGTTCGGCAAGCGCATTCCGCCGGTTAATTCGACCAAGTCGCTGACGGGGCATTCGCTGGGCGCCACTGGCGCGCAGGAAGCGATCTATTCCATCCTGCAGATGAACAACGGCTTTATCGCCGAAAGCGCCAATATCGAAGAGATCGATCCCGAAGTGGCCGATGCGCCGATCGTCAGAAGCCGCATCGATGGGGCGAAAATCGAGCGTGCTCTGTCCAATTCCTTCGGCTTCGGGGGGACGAATGCGACGCTGGTGTTCCAGCGTTATGGCGCCTAAGACGAAAACACGTATGGAACTTGCATCGGACGCTGCGAAACCCTGTTCGCGCGCCCCATTTTGAGACGGAAGCATTGGTATGGCTGAAAAGGGAATGATGGCCGGCAAACGCGGGCTGGTGATGGGTGTGGCGAACGATCACTCCATCGCCTGGGGCATCGCGCGCAAGCTTCACGCCCACGGCGCGCAAGTGGCTTTCTCCTATCAGGGCGATGGGCAATTGCGCCGCCTGAAGCCGCTCGCCGATTCCATCGGTACCAAGCTCCTGCTGCCCGGCGATGTGGAAAAAGACGCCGAACTCGATTCCATCTTTGCGACACTGAAAAAAGAATGGGGCAGCATCGATTTCGTCGTGCATTGCGTCGCCTTCTCCGATCGCGAGGAATTGAAAGGCCGCTACGTTGATACCTCGCGCGCCAACTTCTGCCGCTCGCTCGACATCTCCTGTTATTCCTTCACCGCAGTGGCGCAGCGCGCCCACACACTGATGAAGAAGGGCGGGGCGATGATCACGCTCACCTATCTTGGCTCGCAGCGGGTCACGCCGAACTACAACGTCATGGGCGTCGCCAAGGCGGCGCTGGAAGCCAGCGTGCGCTATCTCGCGGCCGATCTGGGGCGCGAAAATATTCGTGTGAACGCCATCTCCGCCGGCCCGATGCGGACGCTGGCCGGGTCGGTCGTTTCGGAATCGCGCATGGTGTTCAAGTGGAACAGGGCGCACAGCCCGCTCAAGCGCACCGTCGATCTGGAGCAGGTCGGCAATGCCGCGCTTTATTTGCTGAGCGATATGTCGTCCGGCGTGACCGGCGAAATTCATTATGTGGATTCGGGCTATTCGATCATCGGCACGCCGCCGTCGAGCCAGCTCAAAGGCTGGGTCGAGCCGGAGGACGATGACGAAGGTGCGGGGGAGAAAGTTCATGCGCGGGTTGACGCGTAGCGCGGCGCTTGTCGCGGGCGCGCTTTTCATTTCGGTTGCGGCGGCCGAGGCCGGTTGGCAGGACGCGGCAACGCCGTTCGATGTGAAGCGCCTTTCGCAGCTCGATGAGTCGCGCAGCAAAGGGCTCTCCGAACTTTCCTCCGGCCAGGTTTCGGGCGATGCCGCTGCAATGCGCGAAATCGCCAGCGCGCCCGCGCAAAACATTTCGGCGAGCGAACTGACCGGCTCCTGGCGTTGCCGCACCATGAAGCTCGGCGGCGTCGTCTCGGTGTCCTATGCCTGGTTCAACTGCCGCATCAGCGGTCACGGCGGGCGGCTCTATTTCGAAAAGACCTCGGGCAGCCAGCGCATCTCCGGCTATCTCTATCCCGGCGATGGCGGCGGCTTCGTGCTGCTCGGCGCCTGGACGGTGAAGGGCGAACCCAAGCGCGTCTATTCCGGCAGCAATCCCGGCTATGGCGCTGAGTCCACGCCCGACGATGCCATCGGCCTGCTCTCCGGCCTCGGCGGCAGTCATGCGAAAATCGAATTCCCGTATCCCGTGCAGGAATCCACCTTCGACGTGATGGAGTTGAAGCGTTAGTTTCAACGCATGAAACTCAACCAAGTCACCGCACCCGCACGCGACCTCGCCCGCTCCATCGCGTTCTACCAAACGCTCGGCTTCACGCTGATCGTGAAGGCCGATCACTATGCCCGCTTCGAAGTGGGCGATGGCAGCGATACCTTCTCGCTGCATGTTTCCAACGACGTTAGCGGCGCGGCGAACGGACCGCACGTCTATTTCGAATGCGACGATCTCGACGCGCGCGTCGAGGCTCTCAAGGCCAAAGGCATCGTCTTCGACTCGGGTCCCGTCGATCAAAGCTGGAAATGGCGCGAAGCCTGGCTCACCGATCCCGCCGGTGTAAAGCTGTGTCTCTATTGGGCCGGCGACATGCGCCGCTACCCGCCGTGGCGAATATAAGTTCCTCCCGCGCGCGCACGGAGGGGCCCCGAAGGGCCGGAGGCGGTAAGTGATAGCCGGATATTCAGGCACACCACTCGCCAAGAAGCTTGGCATCAAGGACGGCAGCAAAGTCCTCGTGCTCAGCGCCCCGAAGGATTACGCGAAGCTGCTCGCGCCATTGCCTGCGACGGCCGCGATTGTTGGCAAGGTGCCCAAAGGGGGCGCCGATATCGTGCATCTTTTCGTCGCCTCGCTCGCGCAACTCGACAAACAGCTTCCCGCCGCGCGCAAGGCCATGACCATCGACGGGGCGATCTGGGTCAGCTGGATCAAGAAGGCTGCGAAGATTCCAACCGACGTGACCGAAGATCTTATCCGCAACCGCGCTCTCAAGACCGATCTCGTCGACGTCAAAGTCTGCGCCGTCAGCGACATCTGGTCCGGCCTCAAACTCGTCGTGCGCAAAGCGCTACGGTAGAAAATGAAGGGTTCACGCGGAGGCGCGGAGACGCGGAGGACACCGGAGAGGTTCGGGCACTTAGCCAGCATTGGAAAGTCATCATTGGCGCGCTTCGCGCGCCGATTCATTGTTCGAAAATCTTTTCAATAAAGCTCGTTATCACTGTACCTCCGCGTCTCCGCGCCTCCGCGTGAACCCTTCACTTCCTCAATGCTGCAGCTTGGCGAGGTCTTCGCTCAAGAGATCCAGAAATTTCACTTCCGCCGGATCGCGTTTGCCGTCGGCTTCCAAGACCTGAATGGCGGCCGCGATCAAGCGGAACACCGCGTCTTGCCCTTCATGCTCGACCTGCTTCAACGCGGGTTCGAGTTGCAGCAGTGTCGGCTGCATCGAGGCGACGTATTCGACGAGGGCGGCCTGTTCCGCAGGCCCCGCCTTGGCGCCCGAGCGTTTCAACAACCCCATGCAGTGCGCGACGATGGCTTTCTGCTCCGCCGGCGCGGAGTCGCCGTCGACGCGCGACAGAAGCATCAGGGGAATGACGTGATGGGCGCAGACCTCACGCGCGTGCTGCAGCGTTTCCGGCATCGGCGCTTGAGGCGCGCTCGGCGGGGCGACAACCGGCGCATCGTGCCGCTCGCGGATGAAGCCGCCGAAACGTCCGACGAGAAGTCCTAAAGCCATGACGCAGCCCACCGTTTGAAGAATTGGCGACGAAGCTATTTCGCCTCAATGACAGAACGATGTCACGCCCGCTTTTTCGCCGCATCCGCGAAGCGTGCGAAGAGATAGTGCGAATCCATCGGTCCGGGCGAAGCTTCCGGATGATACTGCACGCTGAACACCGGCTTGCCCTCCACCCCGAGGCCGCAATTGCTGCCGTCGAACAGCGAGACGTGGGTTTCTTTCACGCCTTTGGGCAGCGTGTCGCGGTCCACCGTGAAGCCGTGGTTCATCGAAACGATCTCGACCTTGCCGGTGGTGAGATCCTTCACCGGATGATTGGCGCCGTGATGGCCCTGCGCCATCTTTTTGGTCTGGCCGCCCAGCGCCAATCCCAGCATCTGGTGGCCGAGGCAGATACCGAAGACGGGAAGATCGGACTCGACGCACGCCTTGATGGTCGCAATCGCATAGGCGCCGGTCGCCGCCGGATCGCCCGGCCCGTTGGAGAGCAGCACGCCGTGCGGAGCGTGCCGCTTCACTTCGTCGAAGCTTGCACTCGCCGGCAGCACGACGATGTCGGCGCCATGGGCCGCGAGCTGGCGCAAGATGTTGCGCTTCACGCCATAGTCGAGGACGACGGCGCGCCAGGTCGGCGCCGTCTGTTCGCCATAGCCTTTGTCCCAGGCCCAGGGCGTTTCGCGCCAAGTATACATTTGCCGGCAGGTAACGTCTTTGGCGAGATCGAGACCGACCAGGCCGGGAAACTCGCGCGCGCGTTTCGTCAATGCGGCGACGTCGAATTTTCCGTTCGCCGAGTGTGCGACGATGCCGTGCGGCATGCCCTGCTCTCGGATGCGATTGGTCAGCGCACGGGTGTCGAGGCCCGCGATGCCGGGGATGTTGTGATTCTTCAGCCAGCGGTCGAGCGCGCCGAGCGCGCGATAGTTGGAGGGCATCGCGGCGTCGGCGCGCACCACCAATGCCCGCACCACCGGCGTCGTCGCTTCGACGTCTTCGGCGTTGGTGCCGACGATGCCGATATGGGGAAACGTGAAGGCGACGATCTGGCCGGCATAGGAAGGATCGGTGAGGATCTCCTGATAGCCCGTCATCGCGGTGTTGAAGCAGACTTCGCCGACCGCGGCCGTCTCCGCGCCAAAGCCGTGGCCTTCGAACACTGTCCCGTCGGCCAGCACCAGCACAGCCGTGCGCCCGAGCGAAAACGCCGCCGCCGGTCTTTCGGCGGAGGGGATCTGCGTATCGGACATGGGAAGTTGCTCGTCTCGAGTCGGCGGAAAATAGGGACGCGGTCCCAAGGGGTCAACTGCTCAAGTTGTGCATATTTGCCGCGCGATTTGCTTGCGTTGTGTGCACCTCGTGAACCGCCTAATCTCGGCTTTTCCGACAGATTTTGGCCAAAGATTCGGAGTGTTCCATGGGCCTGCGCGAGCAGTTCAACGACCAATTGAAGGAGGCGATGAAGGCGAGGGATCAACGCCGCGTCTCTACGCTGCGCATGGTGCAGGCCGCGCTCAAGGACAAGGATATCGCCAATCGCACGGAGACCAGCCGCGAAGGCATCTCCGACGACGACATCCTTTCGCTACTGGCCAAGATGGTCAAACAGCGCGAGGAATCGGTCACCGCCTTCGAATCCGGCGGACGGCCCGAGCTGGCGGCCTCCGAACGCGCGGAGATCGAGATCATCCGCAGCTTCATGCCCAAGCAGATGTCGGCCGACGAAGCCAAGGCCGCAGCGCAAAAAGTGATCGCCGAGGTCGGCGCTGCCGCCATGAAGGACATGGGCAAGGTGATGGCGGCGCTGAAAGAGCGCTACGCCGGTCAAATGGATTTTGCCAAAGCGAGCGCCGCGGTGAAGGAGCTGTTGAGCGGGAAATAATTTTTACCCTCCCCTTGAGGGAGGGTCGAAGCGCGAAGCGCTTCGGGGAGGGGTCGTGCCGTGCTGGTTGAGTTCATGGCTCCGAAATTCGTGCTTGCGTTGAACGTCTCGGCATAACCCCTCCCCGAAAATTTCCGCTCACTTTGTTCGCAGAAATTTTCGACCCTCCCTCAAGGGGAGGGTAGTTTTGAGATGAAAGAGCTCGAGCAATGCCCACCTTCGCCGTCAAAGAAGCCACCGCCGATTCCGACTTCCGCGCCGTCTATCCGGTGATGTGCGAACTGCGCCCGCACATCAAAACGCCGGAGGAATTCATCGAACGGGTGAAACGCCAGAAGGCCGCTTCCGGCTGGCGGCTGATCTACGTCGAAGATGTCGGCGAACCGGTCGCGGCGGCGAGCTTTCGCATTTCCGAATGGCTCGCCTGGGGCAAGGCGCTTTATGTCGACGATCTCATTGCGCTGGAATCCCACCGCGGCAAGGGCTTTGCCGAAGCGCTGATGACGTGGATGGAAGATCACGCAAGAAAAGAAGGCTGCAGCGAGTTCCACCTCGACAGCGGCACGTTCCGCCTGGGCGCCCACCGCTTCTACCACCGGCTGAAACTCTCGATCACCAGCTTCCACTTCCAGAAGAAGCTGTAGTGCGTATCCTTCCTCCCTCGCCGTTGCGGGGGAGGTGCCGAGCGCAGCGAGGCGGAGGGGGTGGCGGGAAACAAGAAAAAAATCGCGCTTGTTCGTCACCGCTACCGCCACCCCTCCGTCATCCGCGCGCGGTCGCGCGCGTCTGGCACCTCCCCCGCAACGGCGGGGAAGGAAGAACCTCGCTATGATTCACAGAATGATTCGCGTTTCGCCGCAGCTTTTTCGAGCGGCTTTCGCGTAATCTCGCCCCATGCGCTACGGCCAAGGCCTGCTTGAGGAAATTCTCCGCCGGACGGATCTCGTCCAGCTGGTGGGACGGCGCGTGAAGCTGGTCCGCAAGGGCCGGGTGATGTGGGGCTGCTGCCCCTTCCACAAGGAGAAATCCCCCAGCTTCAAGGTCGAAAACGAGCGGCGCACCTACAAATGCTTCGGATGCGGCAAGGGCGGCGACGCCTTCAAATGGCTGATGGAAACCGAAGGCCTCTCCTTCCCCGAAGCGGTGGAACGGCTGGCAGGAGAAGCGGGCGTCGAGCTTCCCAAATGGACAGCGGACGACGAAGCGCGCGAGGCCCAAAAAAAATCGCTCTATGACATCGTCGAGCTCGCCTGCCAGTTCTACGAAGCACAGTTGCGCGAGCCCGTCGGGCGCGCCACGCGCGATTATCTGGCGACGCGCGGTTTGGGCGAAGCCGTCGCCAGGCAATTCCGCCTCGGCTATGCGCCGCAAGGCAATGCGCTGATCGAACATCTCAAGACCAAGAACGTCACCTTAGACGACATGGTTGCCGCGGGCCTGGCGCGGCCATCGGAGGACAATCGCGGCCCCCGCGATTTCTTTTTCAACCGCGTCACCTTCGCGATCAGCGATCCGCGCGGCCGCGTCATCGCGTTTGGCGCGCGCGCACTCGATCCCGACGCCAAGCCCAAATACATCAACACCGGCGAGACCACGCTCTTTTCCAAAGGCCAGCTGCTCTACAATTTCGCGACCTCGCGCCCCGCCGCGATCAAGGCGCAGAGCATCGTCGTCGCCGAAGGCTATATGGATGTGATCGCGCTGGTGCGCGCCGGCTTCGAGGCGGCGGTGGCCCCGCTCGGCACCGCGCTCACCGAAGACCAGCTGCATCTTCTGTGGCGCAGCGCGCCTGAGCCCATTCTCTGTTTCGACGGCGACGACGCCGGTCAGCGCGCGGCCCATCGCGCCGCCCATCTCGCGCTTGCGCATCTCAAGCCCGGTTACAGTCTGCGCTTCGCCTTCCTGCCGGCCGGCGAAGATCCCGACAGTTTTCTTCGCGCCAACGGCACGCCCGCGATGAAGAAGATTCTGGACGCCGCAGAGCCGCTGGCGCTCGTGCTGTGGCGGGCGGAAACCGAGGGCAAAGATTTCTCCACGCCGGAACGTCGTGCCGGCCTCGAACGCACGCTCGCCGAGATCGTCGGGCGCATCCAGGACAGCAAGATCGCCGACTATTACCGGCGCGATTTCGAGCAACGGGTCTTCGACACCTTCAAGCGCCGCCAATTCAAGCCACGGGACGAGACTGGATACCGCGGAAAGGAAACGAGGCGTGGGATGCCGTCCCAATTGCACGGCCGCGCCCCGCTTGCCCCGGTTTCCGCGGCCCTCAAGAACAGCGTGCTTGCCCGCACCCATCAGGCCGGGGCCCGGCGGATGAAGGAGATGGAACTCGCCGAGCTTCTCTTTGCCTGGCCCGAGATCGCCCTGCGCCACGGCGAGGTGCTGGCCGCTCTTTCCTTCCAGGACCGCGTTCTTGACAGGCTCCGTCACGAACTCCTAAACCTCGCCGCTTCCGGCTTTAAGCTTGAAAAAGCAGGGCTTGAGAACCATCTGGTCCGGGTGGGGCTTGCCGACCTTGTTGACCGCCTGAAGGGGCGTCGCGGGCCAGGCGGCATCGGCGCGGACGCCGTACTCGAAGGTACGGGGGGGAGTGCCGATGGCGAGGATTTCGAGGCCCACTGGCTCAGTGCAGTTGCGCAACTACGGCAGATCACCGAACTCGATCTTGAGCGGGTGCGGGCCGTGGAGCGTTTCAAATCCGAGGCGACCGAGGAAAACTGGCTTGAAGCCCGTCGCCTTTTGGGCCCCTCAAACGAGTGACTCTCTCGCCTCTATATAGGGGCACCTTTTTGAACCGGCGCTGGGCCTCCCCAGGGACCAACGAAGCGGCGCACGGCAATGACGGGATACGGAAACGACGTGGCGACCAAGACCCAGGTGAAGAAAACGGCAAAACCGGCGACCAAGCCGGCCAAACCCAACCGTCCCCTCCCGAAGGCCGCCTCCAAGGCGGCCGCCGCCAAGCCGGCCGCCTCCAAGGCGGCCGCGGTCAAGAAAGCCGCTCCCCAGAAGACTGGCCCCCAAAAGATTGGAGCCCAAAAGATCGGGTCCCAGAAGATTGGGCCCCAGAAGATAGGGTCCAAGAAGCCAGAGCCGAAGAAGCCGGAACCCAAATCCGCCAAGCTCGCCAAGCCCGTCGCCCTCAAGGTTCAGCCCGTTCTGAAGGGCAAGCAGCCGCCCGCCAAGCCCGATCTCAAGACCAAGGGTGGCGCCGTTCTGCCTGCCAAGAAGGGCCCCGAAGCGCTCAAGCCCGAAGCCCTCAAGAAAGACGGCAAGGTTCCCGCCGGCAAAATGAAGCCGGGCGAGGAGCCGCAAACCGCCCGCGAAGATCCGGATTCGCCGCTGCTCGACATGTCCGATGTCGGCGTGCGCAAGATGATCGCCAAGGCCAAGACGCGCGGCTACGTCACCTATGACGAACTGAACAAGGTCCTGCCGTCGGAGAAGGTTTCCTCCGAGCAGATCGAAGACACCATGTCGATGCTCAACGAGATGGGCATCAACGTCATCGAAAGCGAAGAGCAGGAAGAGGGCGCCGAAGCGGCGGAAGGCAGCGTGCCCGCCACCACCACCGGCAAGGCCGTCGCCACCGTCGACTCCGAGAAAGAGACCTACGACCGCACCGACGATCCGGTGCGCATGTATTTGCGCGAAATGGGCAGCGTCGAGCTGCTCAGCCGCGAAGGCGAAATTGCCATCGCCAAGCGCATCGAAGCGGGCCGCGAATTGATGATCGGCGCGCTCTGCGAATCTCCGCTCACTTTCGAAGCGCTCACCGTGTGGCGCGACGAGTTGAACGAAGGCAAAGTTCTGCTTCGCGACATCATCGATCTGGAAGCGATGTATGGCGCGGGCCCCGAAGGCCAGGCCGCGGCCGCTGCCGCGGCGGAAGCCGCCGCCGCCGCGGGCCGCGGCGGCACGCCTATCCCCGGCGTCACGCCGCCTTATGTGATGAACGGCGGCGGTGGTGCACCCGTGATGGCGCCGCCGCGTCCGGTGATTCCGAAACCGGTGCTGCCGCCAAGGCCGGCGCCGGTTGACGGCGAACCCGTCGATCCCGGTGAAGCCGCCGCTGCCGCCGATGCCGCCGGCGATGAGGAAGACGACGAAGGCAATCTGCCGCTGTCGGCGATGGAAGCTGCGCTCAAGCCGCAGGTTCTCGAAACTCTCGATCAGATCGCCTCGCTCTACAAGAAGCTCGGCAAGCTGCAGGACGCCAGCGTCGAAGCCGCGCTCGGCGCCGATGAGCTTTCGACCAGCCAGGAACGCCGCTTCAAGAAGCTGCGCAACGAGACCGTCGATCTCGTCAAGAGCCTGAAGCTCAACAACAACCGCATCGAAGCCCTTGTCGATCAGATGTACGGCATCAACCGCCGTCTCGTCTCGCTCGAAGGCCGCCTGCTGCGTCTGGCCGAAGCCCATGGTGTCGACCGCGGCGATTTTCTCAAAGAGCATTTCGGCAACGAGCTCGATCCCAATTGGGCGCGCCGCGTGGGCCGACTTTCCCGCGTCGGCTGGAAGGATTTCGTCGCCGACGAGCGCGACAAGGTCAACGCCATCCGCGACGAAATCCAGACGCTGGCGCAGGAAATGCGCACCTCCATCGTCGAATATCGCCGCATCGTGCACACCGTGCAGAAAGGCGAGCGCGAGAGCGGGCAGGCCAAGAAGGAAATGATCGAGGCGAACCTGCGTCTCGTGATCTCGATCGCCAAGAAATACACCAATCGCGGCCTGCAGTTCCTCGACCTTATCCAGGAAGGCAATATCGGGTTGATGAAGGCGGTCGATAAGTTCGAATATAGACGTGGGTATAAGTTCTCGACCTACGCGACGTGGTGGATCCGCCAGGCCATCACCCGCTCCATCGCCGATCAGGCGCGCACCATCCGCATTCCGGTGCACATGATCGAGACCATCAACAAGCTGGTGCGCACCTCGCGCCAGATGCTGCACGAAATCGGCCGCGAGCCGACGCCGGAAGAACTGGCCGAGCGCCTGGCCATGCCGCTCGAAAAAGTGCGCAAGGTTCTAAAGATCGCCAAAGAGCCGATCTCCCTCGAAACGCCGATCGGCGACGAGGAAGATTCGCATCTGGGCGACTTCATCATGGACCCCAATGTGGTCTTGCCGATCGACGCCGCGATCCAGGCGAACTTGCGCGAAACCACCACCCGCGTGCTCGCCACCCTCACCCCGCGCGAAGAACGCGTGCTGCGCATGCGCTTCGGCATCGGCATGAACACCGATCACACCCTGGAAGAAGTGGGCCAGCAGTTCAGCGTGACGCGCGAACGCATCCGTCAGATCGAGGCCAAGGCGCTGCGGAAGCTGAAGCACCCTAGTCGTTCAAGGAAGCTACGGAGCTTTTTGGATAACTAGTCAGTTCTCTCGCGCTGAAAGGAGAACGGGTCTAGAGTGGGAGCATCCAAGGCCGTGGGGCGTAGGGCTGAACCGTTTCGCATCACTCTCACACGAAAGACGTACGATGTCCGATTCCGCAAAAGCCGCTCCCAAGCAGCCGGCGATGAAGTTCCCGGCGAAGAAGGTCTTCAAATATCCCAGCGAAGAAGAGTTCTATGTCCGCCGTCTGGGCAGCGCCTTGCTCGCCAATTGGAGTTCGCTCTCCAGCGAGCAGCGCGAGAAGATCGCCGCCGACGCGGTCTCGGCTTGGGATCGCGAATATGGCGTGTCGCAGCTTGCCCAAAAGCTGGACGCCTTCATCAAGAGATATCCGCTTCGGATGTCGTGACGCGGGCGAACATCGTCTTGCCGCGCCGCCGACATCAGAGCCAAACCCATCGCCAAACTTATTGAAAGTGTGACCATGCGAGGATTCAAGGACCCCAATTTTTCCGACCGTTTGAGCACGGCGGCCAAGGCGAAAGAAGCGCAGCTGGAAAAGGCCCGCGCCAAGGCGCGCGCAGCCCAAGCTGGCGCCGCCGAGCGCCAGTCCGCGCGCGTCAGCGTGAATGCGCAGCGCGAGGAACGCGCCGCCAAGCGCAAGGTGGAGAAAGCGGCTCAGGCCAAACGCGACGCCGAAGAGCGCGTGGCCAAGGAAGCCGCGCGCGTCGAAGCCGAAAAACTCGCCGCCGCCGCGCGGGCCAAGGAAGCGGCCGAAGCCGCCGCCCGCAAAGCCAAGAAAGATGCCGACGACAAGGTCGCGCGCGACAAGCGCTACGCCGACCGCAAAAAGCGGAAGAAGTAGGGCGGCGCATCACCTCCCCCTCGTGGGGAGGTCGAAAAATCTGAGCGCAGCGAAGATTTTTCGGGTGAGGGGAAGTGCCCGACGCGTTCTGTTCTTCGACGCTTCCCCTCACCCGAAATTTGCTTCGCAAATTTCGACCTCTCCACAAGGGAGAGGTGACTACTAGTCCCGCACCAACCACCCGCGATAGCGCACGATCAGTCCGACGACGGGCAGCGCAACTTCGACGTGGAAGCAGAACTTGCCGTCTTCCACGCTTTCATAGGTCTCGCCGCGCGGCCCCAGAAACCTCGGCATCGCGATGCCGAACACCGACCAGCGCCGGATCACCAGCCGTAATTTCCCGCCATCGCGCACCAGCGCCATCGCGAACGTGAGCGGCCCGAAACGCTCGCAGGTCAGATGCACCGAGCGCCCACGTCCCTGCGCCTGGATGCTCGAGAACACGCTGCCGGCGAAATTGCGCGTCCATTTTTCTTCACCGTTCCTGGTTTCGAACGTCACCGTGACGGGGACGTCGGCGCCTGCTTTCGGGAACCCCATGACCAGCGCTAAAAGATGGGCGAGGGGCGATCGTCCAAGCACGATCTCGGATCTGCCGCTCGCTCGCCACACGCCCGTTCCGTCATGCATGATCTGGATCGGCCCAGGCAGTGTTTCATAAGCCTTGCCAAACGTCCGGCGATAAAGACTCGCTGTATCGCCGTCGCGTGTCGTCAGAATTCCGGTGCGAATGGCGAGCTGTGCAAATGCCGGATCGAATTCCGAAAGCTCTAGCTCTTTCGCCGCGGTTCGAGCACCGGGTCTGAGCGCTTGTCCGGCGAGAACGCGCTTCACCAGAGCTTGCGCTGCGAGACAAGGCACGAACGGTCCCGCATCTCCTCCCGCGACAAGACTCCAGGTACGCTTCAGCTTGCGCCCTTCGGCATCGATACCGCCGAGCGAAACGAACATGCCGCCGCGATCTTCGCCCCAGCGCCAATGCCCCATTACCCAGTGAAACAACTTTGAGAACGGGCGCAGCGACGGCAAAAGCTTGAGCCGCGCCAACCAGGCCAGCGCGCTCAAACCGCGATGCCAGAGGACCGGTTCGGTGCCGGCGCCCACCCAACTTGATTGCAGATCGGGAAATATCTCTCGCGCTAGCGTCAAATCCGGCACGTCCACCAGTGCGAACCGGCGGCTGCGCAGCGGCAGCGCGGCGGGCGGTGCGATCGTGAAGCGCCGCGCCTCGATCAAAGCGCGAGCGGTTGTCTCCTTACCGTCGCGCCAGCGGCGCACCGGTTTTCCCGCATAGCTCGCGATCGCTTGGATGACGTTCATGCCCATGGCCGCGTAGGGCGAAGGCGCAATGCCGACGGTGTAACTTTCAACGCGGGCCATGCCACGCGCGAGCGCTCGCGCCACGGCAAAGGAGAGCGCCGGCAGGCTGCTGACGCCGGAGATGACGGCGACACTGTGAGCGCGCGCTTCTGCGTCGAACTCTGCGATGCCGCGCACGAAGTCCGTGCTATCCGCGAAATCGAGATAGTGAACGCCAGCCGCGATGCAGGCTTTCACGACGCGATAGGGATCGGCGCCATAGGCCTGAAATGGTCCGCTGGCGTCGATCAGACTGTCCGGTTTCAGCGCCGCCAATTGCGATGGAAGATTTTCATTGCGATCAAGCTGAGCAGGCTCTAGGCCTGCGCGGCCTTTCAGTTCCGTGCGGAAAATCGTCGCTTTGACGAGCGATCGTCCCGCGATAATGAGCGTCAGGTTTTCTTCATTCGAAAGAAGCTTTGCCAGACGCCCGCCGAAGGTGCCGTAGCCGCCCAGGATGAGAACGCGCAAGGGACTCATCGAAGCGCGAAGTTGAAGCTCACGCTCACGCGCTTCTGTCTGGCGGAATTCAGCGGCACTTCATGGCGCAGGAAGCTTTCCCATATCAAGATCGTCCCGGCGCGCGGCGCGACACTGATAAACGGCGCGTTTGTCGCGAAGAGCGATTCGATTCTGCTGCGATTCATGCACCGACGTTAGCGCATCCTTGTCATCCCCGGCGAGCTTCGCGCACGAAGTGCGCGGAGCGAGGTCAAGGGGATCTAGGTGGTCGTCCACGAGACCGCTCGCAAAAGCATTGCGCACGCACCTGTTGAGATCGAGTTGCCGTCACGACCTGGCTCCCCTGACCTCGCCGCGCTTGGCGCGGCTCGCCGGGGATGACAACAGCGTTCGTTACTTCGGCAGGTAGTCGTTCGGTTCGACCAGCCGGTAGCCGGGCGATTCCTTGACGCATTGGCGCAGCAGGAAGGAATGGCCCGAGCCGTAGAACACGACGACGCGATCGCCGGGTTTCGCCAGCTGCACGATATTGGCGCAGAGCAGGAAATTGCGCTTGTACCAGGCGGTCAAAAGATCGGCCCCGGGCTGTTCCTGGCCACCGCCCACGCGCAGCATCAGGCGGTAAAATCCGTTGCCACTCTCGATTGCCTTGGGATCGTTGAGGAAACGCAGCACCTGGCTCACCGTGCCCGATTTCAGCATCGCTTCTTGCGTTTGGGTGAAGGTCTCGATCTCGGCATTGGCATTCGTGAGGATCGCATCTTGGCCGTGCGCCTTGGCGTAGGCCTGCACGGCGTCGTACGGAAAATCGCCGTCGACATCGATGCCGTGCACGGTGTTGAGGCTCTGCGATTTCGCCAGCCGGAAACCGAGCTGCACCACTTCGTTGTGCGACGGCGCCAGCGTGCCCTTCACATAGGAATCGTAGCGCTGGGTCGTGAGGTCCGCCGGCCATTCCACATCCACCATCGTCGGCTTGAATTTGGCGAGGCCCGCGACGGCGGCCGCGATTTCGCCTTGCCGCTTGGGCGAAAGGACGTCGTCGACCTGCACATTGTGAAGATCGCGTCCGGGATTGCTCATGTGGAAGTTGCCCACGATCATCACGTCGATCGGAGCGTCGGCGGCGTGGGCCGCATCCATGTTCCCGGCCAGCAGCAAAGCGCCCGCGAACGCCAGTCCCGCAAATCTCATCGTGGCACCTCCGTTTGCCGGCCCCAGAGATAGGCGGACATCGTCCAACCGGCCAGACGGCTACGCGGCCGGTTTTTGCACTCAGAATGCCAAAAGGCGAGAAACCGGCGATCTATTTTGCCATGCGTGAGATGCAACGCTCGTGCGGGAGGCGCGTATTTATCCTTACCGCGTTGTCATGGGCCTTGCCCGTCAGATTCCGCAACCAAACGTGTGTGGCGGAACGCCTCTTGATCCGGCGCAATAGGTCGGCGGATGAATGGGCGATAAACGCGGCGTTCATCATCTGTGAAGCGGCCCGAGAGTACAGTGGCGGGCATGTAGAGGTGTCATGAGTAACGTCGCCAAAGACCTCGTCACTAGAGCGGAGCGGATCTACTCGCACCACGAGCATTTCGTGGACAGCGTCATTCACGTGGTCGGTGTCCTCTTTGCCATCAATGCAAGTCTGTGGCTGCTCTTTCACGTCGCCGGCGTCTCCGTCATCGCCAGCGTCACGGTCTATTGCGTTGGCCTGCTGGGCATGATCGGCGCTTCGGCTGTCTACAATCTGTGGCCCGCGCACAAGCCGTCGAAACAGATCCTGCGCCGGCTCGATCATGCCTTCATCTTCATCATGATCGCGGGGACCTACACGCCCCTGGCCGTCAACCGGCTGGGCGATACAGCGGGCACGGCCATTCTCGCGGCGATCTGGATCTGCGCCACCGCCGGTGTCGTGCTGAAGGTGCTGTTTCCGCGCCGTTTCGAAATCTTGTCCATCGGGCTTTGCGTCCTGATGGGCTGGATGATCATCGTGGTGATCCGGCCTCTGGCCTCGGCGGTTGCGGTCACCGATTTCTGGCTCCTGATGGCAGGCGGCGTCGTTTATTCGGCCGGCATCGCCTTTTATGTGATCGAGCGCATCCCCTTCCACAAGGCGATCTGGCACGCATTCGTGCTCGTCGCGGCCGTTCTGCACTTCGCGGCGATTGCGGCCGAGTTCTCGGTCTGACATATCCCAGCCGATGAAGGTTGCGGCGATTCTCTTCGATTGCGACGGCGTGCTCGTGGAAAGCGAAACGCTGGCGCACGAGATCGAAACCGATGTGCTGGCCGCCATCGGTCTTCACTACGACGCGCGCGAATTCCGCGAGCGCTTCATGGGCATGAGCGACAAGGCGTTCTGGGCCGCGCTCGATGAAGACGGCATCGCCCGTCTCGGCCGTCCGGTGACGGAAGAAATCCGCGGGCCGATCAAACGCCGCATGCGCCAGGCGGTGATGGAGCAGCTGACGGAAGTGGCCGGCGCGCTCGCTTGCGTCTCGGCGGTACCGCATTTGAAAGCCGTCGCCAGTTCGAGCACCACAGAAGGGTTGGAGATCAAGCTGCGCAAAGTGGGCCTGTGGGATCACTTCGCGCCGCACGTCTATTCCGCCGAGCATGTGACGCATGCCAAGCCCGCGCCGGATTTGTTTTTACACGCTGCCAAAGCGTTGGATGTAATGCCCGAGCACTGCCTTGTGCTCGAGGACAGCGTGAACGGGGTACTGGCCGGCCGCGCCGCCGGCATGCGTGTGTGGGGGTTCACCGGCGGCGGTCATATGGACGAAGCCGCGGGTAGAAAGTTGGCCGCGTCCGGCGCAGAGCGTGTTGTTGCGAGCTGGGTCGAAGCACAAAGTCTTTTTGCCGGTATTGATCTGGTTTAGCGCTGCAACTTGGCGTTTTTCGACCGAGGTTGAGTTCCATAGTGAAGCAGATATTCCACGGTGCGATCGCTTAGTTCGTCGTAAGGTTCGTCTTCCAAACATGGATCTTCAAAATCCCGCAAGCGGATCAATATCTTTCTCGTATCGGTGATCGCACCGTCGGAAAAAACAATGGGATCAAGCAGTTTGTCTTCGAGATATGACAACAAAATCTCGAAGCCTTCATCCCAATTTCCATTGCCATTTCTTATAGCTTCATCGCGAAGCTTTTCCGCTGCGCGCAAAAGCTCTCCTTCGACGGTATCCGACTGACCCAACTTGGGAACGTGCTCTTGCCAGATCTTTTTTGCTTCCTCGAAATATTTCATCGATAGCCCACTACATTAGATACTCGGCGCAAAGATCGCCACCAAGACCAGAACAATCCCGCCCGTCGCTGCCACCCACACCAGCGTTCGCAGCACGGGAACGCCCAGCGCATAGAGCGGCAGATAGACGACGCGGCCCCAGAAATAGAGTTGCACGCCCCAGACGGTCGCCCAGTTGTGGCGGCCGGCAAATGTCGCGATCAGCACGGCGGCGGCGAAGAAGGCAAACGTCTCCGTGAAATTGCGAAAAGCGCGCTCCAGCCGCCCGGCAAGCTTGCTGGTCGGTGCGCCGGGTTCGTCGCGCGCGCCCACGTTCCATTTGATCCCGCGCTGGGAATTGTTGGCCCGCGCCGCGATCAGGAGGTGGAAAAGGCCAAGCACGACGGCGAGCGTGAGCATCGTCAGCTCGGTCGAAAGGCCTCCCAGTCGCAAGTTCATGAACGGCAGATTGGCGATTTGTTGCATGGCGTCCCCCAGAGTTCCCTGGTGAAATTATTATCCTCTCAACCGGCCCATGCTAGGGTTCCTGGCTGTCGAAGGAGAAAAGCCATGCGTTTTGTGGCGACTGTGGGAAGTGTGTTGCTGCTGGGTTTTGCCCTTTCGGGCTGTGCCGCCGTCGCGGTGGGAGACGCCGTGGTCAGCACGACGGCGACCGTCGTTTCCACGACCGTCGATGTGGCAGGGGATGTCGTCAGCGGGACGGCCGACGTCGTCGCCGGCAGCAGTGACAAGCACAAAGACAAAGATAAAGACGACGACAGCGACAAGAAGAAAGACAGTGACGACGACGACAACTGAGCTCGCCGTTCGTTTTTGATTCCGGTCAATGTCTTTTGCCGGCTCGCGGCCGATCTTTGCAGTGAAAGAGAGCCATTGCGATGAGTGCCTATTCCATTGCCAAGAAACATTTCGATGCGGCTTTGGCTGAAGCGGACGCCGAAAAAGCGGGCGCCGATGTCGTCGCGCGTCATACCCTTGCGTTCATCATTCAAACTTGGCTGAAAACACGACCGCTGAAAGACGTCCAGGCCGAACTGATCTCCGTCGCCGAAAACGCCGATCCCGACACCGACTACACGTTCATGCGGCCGTAGCTAACGCTTCCTCCCCCGCCGTTGCGAGGGAGGTGCCGAGCGCAGCGAGGCGGAGGGGGCGGCGGGAAGTTCGACAGTACAATCGCGATCATTCCTTGCAGCTGCCGCCACCCCCTCCGTCACTCGACGCTACGCGTCGAGCGCCACCTCCCCCGCAACGGCGGGGGAGGAAGACTAAAACGCATCCTTCCTTCTTCGCGTCTCCGCGAACACCTCCACGTCGCTCGCCTTCTCCAGGCCTAGCGTGCGACGGATCTCCGCCGAGTTGGGACGCAGAAACGGATTGGTCTTTTTTTCCAACGCTATTGTCGAGGGAATGGTCGGGGCGTTCTTCGCGCGCAGGGATTCCACCTCGCGCATGCGTGCCTGCAGATCGGCATTGTCCGGTTCGACCGTCAGCGCGAAGCGGCCGTTGCTCATGGTGTATTCGTGGCCGCAATAGATGCGTGTGTCATCCGGAAGCTTCATCAATTTCGAAAGGCTCGACCACATCATATCGGGCGTGCCTTCGAACAGCCGTCCGCAGCCCATGGCGAACAGCGTGTCGCCGGTAAACGCCGCGCGCTCGTCGTCGAATACGAAGGCGATATGGCTTTTGGTGTGAGCCGGGATTTCCAGCACGCGCACTTGGTGCGAGCCGAACTGCCAAAGCGCGTCTTCCGTCACGCCGACATCGAGACCGGCGATGCGCTCGCGGTCCTTGCCGGGGCCGACCACCTCGGCGCCGAATTCTTCTTTCAGCGCAAGATTGCCGCCGGTGTGATCCCAATGATGATGGGTGTTGAGGATGTGGGTGAGCTTGCCGCCGTGCCTGGCGAGCGCGGCCTTCACGGGCGCGGCTTCGGAAGGATCGACCACGGCGCAGAGACCGCCCTCGCGCACCAGATAGGCGTAGTTGTCCTTCAGGCAGGGGACCAATTCGATTTCAAGGCTCATAACGATCTCCAATTCGGCCGAAAGCCTAGCAAATCTGCGGCCCGACATTGAACCCGAGAGGGCCAAGGATTACCCAAGCACCATGCAGATCGATGCCAGCGATCTTTCGGACTACTACGAAACGCCTGCCGGGCAGGTGGCGCGCCGCCACATTTTCCGCCGCGTGCGCCAGGCCTGGCCCGATCTGACGGGCCAGCGCGTGCTGGGCTATGGCTTCGCAATACCCTATCTGCGCCCGTTCCTGGGCGAAGCCGAGCGCGTCATCGCGCTGCTGCCGTCGCACCAGGGCCAGACCAGCTGGCCGGAAGGAAAATCGCTCACCCTGCAATCGGAGGAGCATGCCCTCCCGTTTCCCGATGCCATGTTCGACAGCATTCTGGTCGTGCATGGGTTGGAAGCGGCGGAAGCCACGCGGACGCTGATGCGCCAGCTCTGGCGCGTGCTGGCGCCTGCCGGCCGGCTTCTCATCGTGGCCCCCAACCGCACCAGCCTGTGGGCTCAGATCGATCGCACCCCGTTCGCCTATGGCAGGCCGTTCAACCGCATGCAGCTGGACAAGCTCTTGCAGGACTCGCTCTTCGTCGCCGAGCGTTGGGACAATGCGCTGCATTTCCCGCCGCTGCGCTCCAAGCGCTTCGTGCGCAGCGGCGCGGGTTGGGAGGGCGTAGGGCGCCGGCTGTGGCCGGGTCTTGCCGGCGTGCACATCGTGGAAGCGTCGAAATCCATGTATGCGACGACCGCCCCATTGCGGGTGAAGGACGCAAAACCGGCTCTGGCGCGGGCAGGCGGTTAACGCCCTTTCATGATCTGCGCGCGCGGGTGCGCCGCAATGATCGCTCATGCCAGCTGAACGCATGGCGGACATGCGCGAGGTTCATCCATCGCGAAAATATTGTCTTCTCTGAATTTCGCAATTCGCGATCAGCGCGTGTGAACTTCGTTACGCGCAACTCATCCATGCATCGCTTCACATTCGAAATCCTCTGCCTATGTCGCATAGGCCGGCCTGTGAGCCGGCGATCATGCAATTGAGCCAAAGAATGTCAGGAGGAGTCATGCGTATTGGCAAATGGGCGGCCGCGGTCGCCATCGTCTGCAGCGGTATCGTCGCGAATATGGCGGCCGCCGGCGCCACCACCGATGCAACGGCATCGAACTGCCGCGACGCGGCGCGCCAGGTGAAGACGGCGCTCGCAAGCAACGCGCAATCGCCGAACTACAGCGCTGCCACGAAGGAAAAGAACAACGGCGCCAGCTTCTGTGTTCACGAGATGTATGCGGACGGTGTCGCGCATTACGACAATGCGCTGAAGCTTCTGGGCGCAAGCAAAAGCTCGCAGGCCTCGGCGAACTAACCGCCGCGCAGCATGAAGATCGCGCCTTGCGCGAAGAGATTGGGCCCCCATGCGCTCGGATTCATCGGGCGTGTGCGGCCCGTCTCGTCGAGCGACAAAGCGCGTTCGATCACCGCGCCCTGCTCGCGCGCCAGCGCCACGAAATCGGCGATCGTGCAGAGATGAATATTGGGCGTGTCGTACCAGTGATGGTCGAGCGCCTTGGTGCGCGGCATGCGGCCCTTTGCCAGAAGCGATAACCGCACGCGCCAATGCCCGAAATTGGGGAACGACACGACCGTGCGCTGGCCGATACGCAGCAGGTGCCCCAGCACCGTGCGCGGCGCGCGCGTGGCCTGGATCGTCTGGCTCAGGATCGCCACGTCGAAAACTTGAGACGGGTATTCCGCCAAGTCGGCGTCGGCGTCGCCTTGCAGCACGGCAAGCCCGCGCGCCACACAGGCATTCACGTTCTGCTGCGACAATTCGATGCCGCGGCCGTTGACGTGGCGCGTCGCGATCAGATGTTCGAGCAAGGCCCCGTCGCCGCAGCCGACATCGAGCACGCGCGCGCCGTCCGGGATCATCGCTACGATCGCGGCGAGATCGGCGCGAAGGGCGGGCACGGTCGTTTTCATGCCACACCTTGTTGCGCAGCCGCGGCATTCAAGAACCCCCGCATCACGGCGAACAATTCCGGCTCGTCGAGCAGGAAAGCATCGTGGCCGCGATCGCTCTCGATCTCGACAAAGCTCACATCCGCCGCCACCGCGTTCAGCGCATGCGCGATGCGTTTGTTTTCGGAAGTCGGAAACAGCCAGTCGCTGGTGAACGAGACAATGCAGAAGCGCGTCTTGCAGTTGCGGAACGCTTCGCCCAGCACGCCGTCATAGTCCGCCGCCAGATCGAAATAATCCATGGCGCGCGTGATGTAGAGATAGGCGTTGGCATCGAAGCGATCGACGAACGTCATGCCCTGATGATGCAGGTAGCTTTCGATCTGGAAGTCCGGACCGAAGCCGAAGGAGATGCTTTCGCGCTCCTGCAGATTGCGTCCGAACTTGCGCTGCAGCGCTGCTTCCGAAAGATAGGTGATGTGGGCAGCCATACGCGCGACCGACAGTCCCTTGTTGGGCTGCGTGCCTTCCAGCTGATAGGCGCCGGCTTTCCAATCGGGATCGGCCATGATCGCCTGCCGTCCCACTTCGTGAAACGCGATGTTCTGCGCCGAATGGCGCGCCGCGGTTGCGATCGGCGCCGCGGTCACGACGCGATCGGGATAGCTCGCGACCCATTGCAGCGCCTGCATGCCGCCCATCGAGCCGCCGGTGACGCAAAGCACTTTTTCGATGCCGAGCGCGTCCAGCAGCATGGCTTGCGCGCGCACCATGTCCTTGACCGTGACCAGCGGAAAGGAGAGGCCGTAAGGCTTGCCGGTTGCGGGATCGGTCTCCGCCGGTCCCGTCGTGCCCATGCAGCCGCCGAGCACATTGGCCGAGATCACGAAGAAGCGGTCGGTGTCGATCGGCTTGCCGGGGCCGACCATCGTTTCCCACCACCCGGGCCTGCCGGTGACGGGATGCTGGCCGGCGACGAACTGATCGCCGGTCAGCGCATGGCAGATCAGCACGACGTTCGACTTCGCGGCATTCAGCGCGCCGTAGGTCATGTACGCGACCGTGAAGGGCGAGAGTACATGCCCGGAATCCAGCTTCAGCGGCTTGTCTGCGCCGAAGTGCACGGCCTTGCCGATATCGGCGCCGGGCGCCGAAAGCGGCCGCGGAAAGCGGGGCGTGATGGTCTCTACCATGCTCGTCGTGAGGCTCGTTCACCTTAGGTGAGCCGCGTTTGCTAAGGCGCGTGGCAATGGGTGTCAAACGCGTGTCCACAATGCTTTGATTTTGCGAGGCCGCTCGCCTATTGATGCCCTCCGCTTGGAGGCGCTGAAAAGCGCGCTGCAGGCGTCTTTCTGAGATGCTTAAGGACGCGTGTTTTATGATTCCCACCCCGAAGCCCGGCATTCTGGACATCCACGCCTATGTCGGCGGGCGGGCGCCGGCCGGTGGCACCAACGAGCCCACGTTCAAGCTGTCGTCGAATGAATCCGCGCTCGGCCCGAGCCCGCGCGCGGTGGAAGCCTTCGAGGCGACGAAACGCGATCTGTCGCTCTATCCCGAAGGCGGCGCGAACATCCTGCGCGAAGCGATCGGCAAGACGCATGGCATCGATCCCGAGCGCATCGTCTGCGGCAACGGTTCGGGCGAACTTCTGACGTTGCTCGCCAATTGCTATCTGCGCCCCGGCGACGAGGCGCTCTATGGCCGCCATGCCTTTCTGGTCTATCGCATTGCGACCTTGGCGAGCAGCGCGATTCCAATCGAAGTGCCGGAAAAAAATCTGCGGGTCGACGTCGACGACATGCTGGCGGCCGTCACGCCGAGAACGCGGCTCGTCTATCTTGCCAATCCCAACAATCCCACCGGCACCTATCTGACGGCCGACGAAGTGCGCAAGCTTCACGCAGGCCTTCCGCCCACCACGCTGCTGGTGATCGATGCGGCCTATTCGGAATATGTTCGGCGCAACGACTATGAGTCCGGCCTTCAGATGGTGTCGCAGTTCGATAATGTGGTGATGACGCGCACCTTCTCTAAGATCTACGCCCTGGCTGCCCTTCGTGTGGGCTGGGCCTATTGCCCGGCTCCCGTGGCCGACGTGCTCAACCGCGTGCGGGGGCCGTTTAATGTCTCCAATCCCGCCCAGCGCGCGGCCGTCGCAGCCCTTGGCGATCACGCCCATGTCGAAGAAGCCTTTGCGCACAATGAAAAGTGGCGCGCCTGGCTCGTCGACCATATCGCCAGGACCGGACTGCGCGTGGATAATGGCGTGGGAAACTTCGTGCTCATTCATTTCCCGAGGGAAAAGGGCCGTAGCGCCAAGGACGCGGATGCGTTTTTGATGTCGAAGGGATTGGCCTTGCGCGGTGTCGTCAACTACGGATTGCCGGACTGCTTGCGCATGACGATCGGCACCGAGGAAGCCAATCGCCGCGTCGTGGCGGCGCTCGAAGAATTTGTGAAGCGGTCATGAGTGCGCCGACCGTTTTCGATAAAGTGGCGTTGATCGGCGTCGGCCTGATCGGCTCGTCGATGGCCCATGCCATGCGGCGCGGCGGCATTGCCGGACACATCGCCGGTTATACCCATCGCAAGGAAACGCTCGAACGCGCCCGCGCCGTCGGCTTTGCCGATTCGCTGCATGACTCTCTTGCCGCCGCGGTGAAGGATGCCGATCTCGTCGTGCTGGCGACGCCGGTCGGTACCTTCGGTGAACTGGCCAAGGAGATGGCCAGCCATTTGAAGCAGGGCGCCATCGTCAGCGACGTGGGCTCGGTCAAGACGGCTGTCGTGCGCGATGTTGCCCCTCACGTGCCGCAAGGCGTTCATCTCATCCCGGCGCACCCGATCGCAGGCACCGAACAATCCGGCCCTGAAGCGGGCTTTGCCGAATTGTTCGACAATCGCTGGTGCATCCTGACGCCGGTGGCCGGCACGGATGCGCATGCGGTCGAGACGCTCAAGACGTTCTGGCAGCGGCTGGGCAGTAATGTCGAAGTGATGGATCCCAAGCACCACGATCTGGTGCTCGCCATCACCAGCCACGTGCCGCATCTGATCGCCTACAACATCGTGGGCACGGCCGCCGATCTGGAAACCGTCACCGAAGGCGAAGTGATCAAATTCTCCGCCGGTGGTTTTCGCGACTTCACCCGTATTGCCGCGTCCGACCCCACCATGTGGCGCGACGTCTTTCTCAACAACCGCGAAGCGGTGCTCGAAATGCTGGGCCGTTTCAACGAGGATTTGAGCGCCTTGCAGCGCGCCATCCGCTGGGGCGACGGGGACATGCTGTTCAATCTCTTCACCCGCACCCGCGCCATCCGCCGCTCGATCATCGATGCCGGCCAGGACACCGCCGACGCCAATTTCGGCCGCACGAAGAAGACGCCGTAGAGCGGGAAGTAATCACCTCCCCCTTGTGGGGAGGTCGAAATTTGCGAAGCAAAGTTCGGGTGGGGGGAAGTGGTGGGAGTGCGCCCTATTCTTCGACGCTTCCCCCCACCCGAAAAATCTTCGCTGCGCTCAGATTTTTCGACCTCCCCACGAGGGGGAGGTGATCTTAGTGAGCTCTAATACAGCGCCGGCGCGGGCCCAGCCGCATAGGGTCCAACCGAGATCTGCCCGTCATGAAATTCGATGGGCGCAATCATATCGAAGCGATTCGTATCCGAGCGGTTGATTGCCAGCGTGTTGATCGCCGTTCCGATGCCGGGATGGGTCACGTGCACTTTCGGCGCATTGGCGACCGCTCCGGCATTGGCGACGTGCAAGGTCACAACGCCGTTCGGGCGGTGATGGTCGTCGAGCCCAAGCTCGCCGGAGCCAGCCGCATTGAGCGCGCCGACTGAGATTTCAAATCCATTCAGCACGAAGCGTCCGACATTCTTGCGCCAATCTTCCAGTGTGCCGGTCCAATCCGTCTTGCCGGCGAGAAAATCCCGGAACGATGCGCCCGGCAACAGGCGCGCATCGATCCTGAGCTTGTTCATTTCGCGGCCAAAGCGCGATTGCAGCTTGGTGCTGAGCTGGATGTCGTCGGCGGCAACGTTGAGATCGAGCGCTTCGGGCGCGGGGTTGTGGCGCAGATGCAGCTGCAGGCGTTCCGCATTGAGCGCCGGGGAATCGAACCCGACCACGTCGAGATCGAAACGCGAAATTCTGCCGTCGAATTCGATCAGGCTGGCGCGCGTTGCCGCGGTCTCGAAAGGAAGCCCGCGCGGCACGCCTTCATCGTCCACCCAATGAAGCACTTCTTTGCCGGCGGCTTCGAAGATCACCTGTTCGCGGCCGTAGGTCAGCCCATGCGCCGCGAAATGCTCCATCGTCCAGGAAAGCGGGCCGTTGCCGTTGCGCGTTTCGATTTTGAGATCCTCCAGCACGACATCGAGCCGGAAGGGAAAGCCCGACACGCTCTTCGACGCAAAGCTGACCTTGATGCCGGGCGCGATCTCGTGGCCGTTCGCTTTGTCGAGCATGTCCGCGATTTTGGACGCGGCGATCCACCAGTACACGCCCGCGCCCGCCGCCAGCAGGAGCAGCAACGCCAGCGGCGCGTAGAGAAAGAAGCGGCTCGAATATTTCATCCCGAAGCCAATCTAAAGCATTACTCATGCAAGTGAAGTAGGTCGACTTGCGCGTTGTCTTCATTTTCACCTCCCCCTTGCGGGGAGGTCGAAATTTGCGGAACGCAAATTTCGGGTGGGGGGAAGCCTCGACGCGCTACTCGCCCGCATTTCTAGCGAGAGGAAGCTTCACCACTTCCCCCCACCCGAAAAATCCTTCGCTGCGCTGCGGATTTTTCCGCCTCCCCGCGAGGGGGAGGCGAAAAAGAGATGACGATTCCAATTGTTTTTAGTTCGTCTTGAGCGCGTTGTGCGCAAACACGATGTCGCTGACCTGGCCGAGCCTGGCCTGCCGCGCGAGTTCGTTTTCCAGCGTGGATTTCCGCGCTTTGCTGAAGCTGAGCCGCGGCTCCATCCACAGCGCCTTGACCGCGAGACGGTCCTTGTCCCGCTCGGCTTTCATGTCGATGCGGCCCACGAAGCGCGAGCCTTCCAGCAGCGGAAACACATAATAGCCGAACTTGCGCTTGGGTCCCGGCACGAAAACCTCGATGCGGTAGTCGAAGCCGAAGATGCGTTCGCTGCGGGCGCGGTCGCGCAGCACCGGATCGAAGGGCGAAAGCACACGCAGGCGGCTGGTGGGCGCGGGCTGTTTGGCGAGCGCGGCTTCGATGTCCGGACGCGCCACGGCGGCAAAGCCGCGCCTGCCGGCCGCGCCCTGCAGCAGCACGTCGATCAGGCGGCCCTTTTTCTTCTCGGATTCGATCCATTTGGCCGCCTCGGGAATGGAGGCGTGGCCCCAGAAATCCGCGATCATGCGCGGCGTGGCGGCGCCGAGCCGGTCGAGGGCCTCGTTGCACGCCCAATGCATCGTGTCGCCGCGCGAGGGCTTCTCTTTGCGCAACGCGGCCGGAATGCTGCGTTCGGCGAGATCGTAGACTTTCTCGAACCCGTCACGCTCGAGCACGGCGAGTTCGCCCGTGCGCCAGAGATATTCCAGCGCCGCCTTCGCCGGTCCCCAGCCCCACCAGGGGCCGGTGCGTCCGCCCAAATGAGCAAAGTCGCGCGCCCGCGACGCGCCTTTCTCTTCGACGTGATCGCGCACCGTCTTGAGGACGCGATCGTCGCCGAACCGTTCGCGCCACTCCGCGATGCGCGATTTGGCGTGGGTGAAACGGTGGTGCCAGTGGGGGTAGTGCTCCAGCGGAATGAGCGAGGAATCGTGAGTCCAATGCTCGAACAGAGCCGGCGATTTCGCCTGCAGCCGTTCAAGATGACGCGGGCGATAGGCGGTGTGGCGCGCATAGAGAATGTGGTGATGGGCGCGCTCGACGATGCGGATGGAATCGAGCTGCACGTAGCCGAGTGTTTGGATCAGAGGCGCCAGGGCCTTCGTGCCGCCTTCCTGACGAACGCCTGACAAGCCGCTGCGCGATAAAATCAGCGCGCGGGCCAGTTCGTTGGCAATCTCAAAGGGCGCGCTCAAGTCCTAGAGCCGTTCTTGATTGGAGCAGTTCATACTAACGACCCGTCATGGCCGGGCTTGTCCTGGCTTGTCCCGGCCACCCAAGATCGCGATGGGGGATTTTGCGCGAAATTGGTTGGCACGGTGATCATGGATGGCCGCCACAAGGGGCGGCCATGACGGTTGTGGGAGGCATTGGAGTACAAATCCGACTCTACCCGCAGCGGGAATAGCCGCAGGAAAGGCAGGTATCGCAGCCCTCGATCTTCACATAACTCGCGCTCGAGCAGCGCGGGCAATAGCGGGCGGGCGCGCCTTCCGCGGCCACCGCCACCGCGCGCATCTGCTTGGGCGCGTCGATCTTTTCCGGCGGTGCCATGAAGCCGATGTCGATGAGATGGTGCTCGATCACTTCGCCGATGGCCGCCTGCAGCGAGGGCACATAGCGTCCGTTCGCCCACTGGCCGCCGCGCGGATCGAACACCGCCTTCAATTCGTCCACAACGAAAGAGACGTCGCCGCCGCGCCGGAACACCGCGCTCGTCATGCGCGTGAAGGCGAGCGTCCAGGCATAGGCTTCCATGTTCTTGGAGTTGATGAAGATCTCGAACGGGCGCCGGCGCCCGTCTTTCTCGATGTCGTTGATGGTGATGTAGAAGGCGTGATCGGAATCCTGCCATTTGATCTTGTAGGTCTGGCCCAGCAGCACTTCTGGCCGGTCGAGCGGCTTGGTCATGTAAACCACGCCGCCCGCGCTATGGCGGGCGAATTCCGGCAGCGCCATCGGCAAATTCGGTTCGCCGCTTTCTTCACTGCGCGCGACCGCGGGTTCCGCTGGCGCGACAGGCGTCGTCTCCAGCACCGATCCCGTCACCGCATTGGGGCGATAGGTGGTGCAGCCTTTGCAGCCCATTTCATAGGCCTTCAGATACACATCCTGGAAGGCCTCGAACGACAGATCGACCGGCACATTGATCGTCTTGGAGATCGAGCTGTCGATGTGTTTCTGCGCCGCTGCCTGTACCGCCAGATGGTCGGACGGCGACAATTTCTGCGCATCGACGAAGTAGTCGGGCAGCGGGGTATCGGCGCCGAAGCGTTCGCGAAACATCTGAGTGGCGTAGTCGCTCACTATTTCTTCGGCGCGCGAGCCGTCCGGCATCAGCACTCTGCGCAAGTAACTGTAGGCAAAGACCGGTTCGATGCCACTGGACACATTGTCGGCGAACAGCGAGATGGTGCCGGTCGGTGCAATCGAGGTCAGCAGCGCGTTGCGGATGCCGTGCGACGCGATGCCGTCGCGAATCTCTTGGGGCAGGCGCTGGATATTCGGCCGCGCGAGATATTCGCCCGCGTCGAACAAGGGAAACGCGCCCTTTTCCTTGGCGATCTCGACAGAGGTTGCATAGGCGGTTTCGGAAATTTTACGAAGCCAGCGCTCGATCAACACGATACTCTCAGGTGAGCCATAGCGCGTGCGGCAGAAGATCAGCGCATCGGCCAATCCCGTCACGCCAAGTCCCATACGGCGCTTTGCCATCGCTTCGGCACGCTGCGCCTCCAGCGGAAAGCGCGACACATCGATGATGTCGTCCAGGAAGCGCACGGCGATACGCGTGAGGTGCTCCAGTTCTCCTTCATCGAGAGCCGCATTGTCTTCAAACGGATTCTTGACGAGCTTCGCCAGATTGATTGAACCCAGAAGGCATGCGCCATAAGGCGGTAAACTTTGTTCACCGCATGGATTACAGGCGTGAATCGTCTCGCAATAAGCGAGATTGTTTTCCCGGTTGATGCGGTCGATGAACACGACGCCGGGCTCGGCATAGTCATAGGTCGCGCGCATGATGCGCGCCCACAGTTCGCGGGCCTTCAGCATCTTGTAGACGCGGCCGCCGAATTTCAGCTCCCAGTCGGTGTCGTTCTTCACCGCCGCCATGAAGGCATCGCTGACGAGCACCGAGAGATTGAACATCGACAATTTGCCCGGTGTGCGCTTGGCGTCGATGAAGGTATCGATGTCGGGATGATCGCAAGCGAGCGTCGCCATCATGGCGCCGCGGCGCGAGCCCGCGCTCATGATGGTGCGGCACATGGCGTCCCACACATCCATGAAGGAGACGGGGCCGGACGCATCCGCCGCCACGCCCTTCACCAGTGCGCCGCGCGGACGCAGCGAAGAAAAATCGTAACCGATGCCGCCGCCCTGCTGCAGCGTCAGCGCCGCTTCGCGAAGGCCGGAGAAGATCCCGTCCATGGAATCGTCGATGCGGCCCATGACGAAGCAGTTGAACAGCGTCACCGTGCGGTCGGTGCCGGCGCCGGCGAGAATGCGTCCGGCAGGAAGGAAGCGGTGGCCGGCCAAAGCCTCGGCGAAATTATGAGCCCAGCGTTCGCGCTGTGCGGGCGCTTCGGCAGCGGCGGCCGCCAGCGCCACGCGCGCCCAGCTATCGGCATAGTCGCGCTCCAGGGGCGTGCCGTCGGCGTCTTTCAGCCGGTATTTCATGTCCCAGATCTGGCGGGAAATGCTCATGCGCCGTCCTCAGCCGCCCGCGCCCGAGCGGAGGGGATATCTAGCAGCGGGGGGCCTTAAGATCAAGCTTTGTTCCTGTATTGTTCTGCACTACAAATTTGCCGTAGCCTTTTCTGTTTGAGCCTCAATCTGTGTCGACTTTAGGGACAACTCTGTGGGCACCCCGCTGTGAGCGCGTGGCCCAGCATTCCGAGGAGGTACAGGTAGTAGAGCGCAAACGGTGCAGAAGTCAGAAGCCAGAGCGCACGCCAGCGGAGGAAGAAGAGCGAGGCGATAACTGTGGGAAACCATAGGAGACTAAGTACCGTCGCAACCGCAGCAACGAGATTAGCCACGTCGATCTCGAAAGCACGCATATTGACGAAGATCAGCGCAAAGGCCGGCAGCGCCAACGCAAAGCCAACTGAGACCCACAGAGCTACACTGTCTTTCCTGAGCCTTTTCATGGTTCAGCGCTCCTACGATTGCAATGTCTCGGATGCTCTTACCGACCCGCCAGCTGTCCTCGGCCCTCGGTGACGAGCTTCGCCGTTGCCGTCTCGATGACATCTTTGAGCGTGCTCATGAAATCGCGGCTTCGCAATCCTGGCGGAATGGGTTTCAGAAACTCAATGACGATGGTGCCACGCTTTTTCAAAAACCCCATGGGGCCGGTCCAGAACAGTCCCGAATTCAAGGCGACGGGAACACAAGGTACATCGATCTGCGAATAGAGCGCGGCGACGCCGGGGCGATAGTCCGTCGGGGCTTCCGGCTTTTTCCGCGTGCCTTCGGGAAAAATCAGAATTGGATGTCTGCCTGCCAGCGCGGCGCGCGCATCGGCAGCCATCTTGCGCAAGGCCGAGGCGTGGCCGTCGCGATTGACGAAGATCATTTTGGAACGCCGCGCATACCAGCCGTAAAGCGGCACGTTCAGCAGCGTATCCTTCAGCACGACGATGGGATCTTCGAGCAGGTGATAGAGCGCCAGCGTCTCCCACATGCTCATATGTTTGGAGGCGACCAGCACCGCGTCGTTGGGAATGGTCCCACGCACTTCGTAGCCGAGGCCGGTGATGACCTTGAGGCCCCACAGATTCCATCTGCACCACGTCTTGGGTGCCCAGATCACGACCAGGCGCGAAAAAAACAGCAGCGGCAAAAGCCCGACCATCAGCACCACCGAGATGCCGACGAACCAGAGAAAGAAGACGAGCGAGCGCAGGAAGGTCATGGAGGCTGGGCCGGCGAATGCGGGAACTCAGCGTCACCGCAAGCGCGCCGTCAGGTCAAGTGGTGCCGGCCAGCTTGGTCTTTCGGCGGCCCAAGGCTGTTCATCACCAGACTCAGCAAATATTTCGCGTATTCGCTTTGCAGCAAACGCAGCGCATGGGGATCGTGCCACCAGCCCGAAAGATCGATGCCGTCGGGCTCGACGGGATAGGGCTCCAGCTTCACGCTCGGCATGTCGGTGGAAAACTCGATCAGGCTGCGGCGCATGTGATAGCTCGCCGTCACCAGGATGATGCTGCGATAGCCGTGCCGCTTGACCCAGTCGCGCGTTTCATCGGCATTGCCATGCGTATCGACGGCCGCAAAGCCCAAATCGGCGCAGCAGTCGAAACGGGCGCCGCCGTTGGACAGGCGCTTTAAATCCGCTTTGGTCGTCGTGGAATGCACGCCGGAAATAAGGAGACGCTTGCCTGCGTGGTGCTCCAACAGATTCACCGCCGCGTCCAGCCGCGCGCCGCCACCGGTCAAGGTCACGATACCGTCGGCGGGTTCGACGGTTTTGGGGGTTTCGGGAAGGCTGGTCGCGAACAGAATGAAGCCGGCGAGATAGACACCCACCAGGCCCGCGAGAGCCCACGGCCAAATGCGTGACTTGCCTTGCGTGCTGTCCATGGCTCCCTCTCACCCAAGTCTACATCGGAAGCAACGGGCTCCAGTTCAACAGAATTTGTTCAATAGATCTTACGCAGGGCCGCCAGAACCGAAAGTCGCGCGGTTGCCAGCGCGATGATTCCGGCTGCAAACGGCACGGCCACGAACCACAGTACCTCCAAAGGTCTGAGGGACAATGGCGGCAGAAATGGGACGGGCTCGACGCCGGCAAATTCGAGGCCTCCCGCCATGAGGAACAATCCGCCCGCCAGCAGCGCGCCCACGGCTCCGGCCCATAACGCCGAGACGAAATAATGCCGCTCGAAAGCGCGCGCCACAAAGCTGCGATGCGCGCCCATCTGGTGCAGCAGCCCGACGATGTCGTGATGGGCTTCAAGCCCGGCCCGCGTCGCGAACGACACGATGGCGGCCGTCGCGATCGCGATCAGCGCCAGGATGCCGTACGAAAACAGCGCGACGCCGTCGGCCAGCGCTTTCAGGCGCCCGATCCAATGGGCGTGATCGTCCAGCGCGGAATGAGGCGCAGCTTCTTTCAGCCGTCGTGTCAGCGCCGCCAAATTGACGTTCGCGCCGGGAAGGATGGAGGCATCGATCAGGCGCGGCAGCGGCAAGTCTGCCACCAGCGCATCCTTGCCGAGCCAGGGCTCGACCAGCTTGAGCGTCTCTTCCTGGCTCACCGGCATTGCTCTCACGATCCCGTCGGTGCTGCGCAGCACGACCAAGGCCGCGTCGGTTTCCTTTTCAAGCGCCTCTTGAGCGAGACCGTGTTCGGGCGGAAGGATCTGCACCGTGATGCGGTCCACCAGTCCCGCGCGCCAGCTTTCTGCCGCGCGGTCGGCGACGAGAGAGGCGCCAAGCGCGAGGGCGGCAAGAAACGCCATCACCCCGATGACGATATCGAGCGGTGCCGCGCCATCTTCGCGCGGCACGACGCGGCTGGCATTTCTGCGCTTCGAATTCAGGCCGAGATTCATGTTCTGGTCATCCGCAATTCGACGAGCCGTCCGTCGACCAGCCGCATTTCGCGCGATTTTATGCGCTCGACGACGGTGCGATCGTGGGTGGCGATGAGAACGGTCGTGCCCATCCGGTTCAGTTCGGAAAACAGCCGGATCAAGCGTTCGCCCATGTCGGGATCGACGTTGCCGGTCGGCTCGTCGGCGATGAGAAGATCGGGACGCGCCACCACGGCGCGTGCGATCGCCACGCGCTGCTGCTCGCCGCCCGACAGTGTCTGCGGTTTGGCATGCAGCCGGTCGCCCAGGCCCACCCACGAAAGCAGCTCTTCGACGTCGTGCGTGTAGTCGATCTTGCGGATGCCCGAGAGCCGCAAAGGCAGAGCCACGTTCTCGAAGGCGGATAGATGATCGAGCAGGCGGAAATCCTGGAACACGACGCCGATGCGCCGGCGCAACGCCGGAAATTGCGAGCGCTTGGTGGTGGCAAGGTCGCGCCCGAACAAATCGATCAATCCGCGCGACGGCGGTTCGGCCAGATACATCAGTTTGAGGAGCGTCGTTTTGCCCGCGCCCGACGGGCCGGTCAGAAACGTGAAAGACCCCGCTTCCAGCGCGAAGGTCACGTCGCGCAGCACTTCGGGCCCGGGCCCGAAGCGCATGCCGACATTTTCGAAGCGAACCATGGCGCGAACTTAACGAGGCGCTGCCTGCTGGCAAGGCTTGAACGCCTTGATTTCGGTGTGAAATCTTGCGGGCAAACGGCCCTTTCGCCTATTTTGTCAACGAGCGCTGGGTATGCTTCCCGCATGATTCTCACCTGTCCCGAATGCGCCACGCGTTATCAGACGGACGCGGCGGCCTTTGCGCCGCCCGGGCGCAAAGTGCGCTGCGCGAAATGTGGGCATGTGTGGCACCAGGTGGCGCCGCCGCCAGAGCCGGAGGCGACGATCGACCTTCCGCCGCGGGAATCGCCACGCATCGAACCGCGCGCGGACTTGCCGCCCATTCCCCCGCGCCGCAGCTCCTATGTCCCGCCGCAAGATCAGGTCGTGGAGGAGGAACCGGTTGCGCGGAGCAGAACCGGCGCGCGCCTCGCGCTTGCCTTTGGATGGCTCGTGCTGATCGGCCTCGTGCTGATCATCGGCTGGTCGGCCGTCGTCTATCGCCAGCAGGTGGCGGCGCTTTGGCCCCAGTCGGCTTCGCTCTATGCCAAGCTCGGCATGGAGGTGAATGCGCGCGGCATCGCCTTCGTGGAAAAGTCCTTCAAGCGCGAGATGGAAGACGGCCAATTCGTGCTTGTCATCACCGGCAAGATCGCGAACATCAGCGATCACGAGATTCCCGTGCCGAAAATTCGCGCCACGTTGATGTCCCAAGACAAGCGTGAGCTCACGCACTGGAGTTTTTCGGCGAGCGCAGCGACGCTGCATGTGGGTGAGTCGGTTCCGTTCCTGACCCGTATCTCAAATCCGCCCAACGCAACCCGTCATATCGAACTGCGGTTCGAGGGGGCCGGCGGGTGACGTCCCGCAAGCTCACGACACTTTTCACCGAACGCGAGATTTCCGACGGCGTCGAACGTCTCGCCGCCCATATCGCCGCCGCGCCGCTCAAGCCCGAGATCGCCGCGCCCATTCTCGCGGGCAGTTTCGTGTTTGCAGCCGATCTGCTGCGCGCACTGGCGCGCCGCGGTCTTTCCTTGCCGGTGGAATTTCTCTGGCTGCGCTCCTACGCCGACAAGCGCGTAGGCTCTGACACCGTGTCGGTGCTGCTCGGGCCCAGCGATCGCATTCATGCCCGCACCGTGCTCCTGATCGATGGCGTGCTCGATCGCGGCCGAACCTTGAAGAAAGCGCACGATCTTCTCCTCGAACGCGGCGCCGCCTCCGTGTTGAGCACGGTTGCGGTCGACAAAAAGCGCAGCGATGTTGCCATGCGCGCCGATTACGCGATGTTCGAGAACGTGGAAGGCTTCATCGTCGGCTACGGCATGGACGACGCGGGAGAGGATCGCGGGTTGCCGTATATTGCGAGAGTTGAAGTCTAACTTCCTCCCCCGCTGTTGCGGGGGAGGTGCTGAGCGAGCACTTCGCGAGCGAAGCGGAGGGGGTGGCAGGAAATTCGACAGGCAATCGCGAACCAGTTTCTCCGCTACCGCCACCCCCTCCGTCATCCGCGCGCGTTGCGCGCGGCTGCCACCTCCCCCGCAACAGCGGGGGAGGAAGGTTCCCTCAAAACTGCTTGAGCAACCGCTCGATGTAATCGAGCTCTTGCTTGGGCCGGCCACGTTCGGCGGCGCGGCGGCGAAGTTCCTGCAGAATGCTGCGCGCCCGTTCGAGATCGGATTGCTCGGGCACTTTCACATCGTTGCCGAAGGTGGGTCCGCGCGCAGCGTTGGTGCGCCCGAACGGATCCTGATCGCTGCCGTCGCCCGGTTGCTGGCCGGACTGCTTCATCAATTCCTGCGCCAGCTCGCTGCTGCCTTGGCGCAGGGCCTCCAGCGCGTTCTTCTCCGATTCGCCGGCGCTGTCGAATTGCTGCGTGCCGAGCTGGTTTTGCGCATTGCCCATTTCGCGATGTGCGTTGCCGAAACTCTTGGGCGTCTGGGCGTGACCGTCGAGGCCCTTGAGCACCTTGCCCAGATCGTCGCGCAATTGCTGCTGCTGCTGCGCCAGGCCCTTCGCGCCGCCGTCTTTGGGATCGGGATTGCCCTGCTGCTGGCGAAACGTCTTATCGAGCAATTGGCGCTGGCGCCCCATCAGATCGCCCAGGCCCTGGATCGTATCGCTGAGCGCTTTATCGCCCGGTGCGCTGCCGGTGCCGTTTCCGGCCTGCATGTGCAAGTTTTCCAAAAGGCTTTGCAGCAAGGCGAGCGCCTGGGCGGCCTGTTCGCGCGAGCCCGATTGCGCCATCTGCTGGATCGCGTCGAGCAAGGTTTGCAGATCCCTGTCGGAGAGCACCTTCGCGTTCGGTGGAATCTGCATGCTTGAATTGGGCGCGCTTTGTGCCAGCGTTTGCAAATAGCGTTGCAGAGCTTCGCGATAGCGTTGCAGCAGCGCGTCGATCACCTCTTGCGGTGCATTCTGCATCAAGGCCTGGCTCAGCAATTCCTGCAGGCGGCGCAGCTGCTCGGCGGCCAAGGTCACGCCGCCATTTTCGACCGCGAGCGCCGTTTGCCACAACAATTCCTGAACGCGCTGGACGTCGGCGCCGTCGCGCGCGGACTGCAGCGCCCAGAACGCGCTGCGCATCGCCATATAAACGTTCGATTGATCCTTGAAGAAGAGATCGGGACGATAGGTGAGCGCATCGAGCGTGCGCAGTACTTTGTTCCGCGCTTGGTCTCCGCCAAGAGCGAGTGTCTGGCGCTGTTCGATCAGCGCCCGTGCCAAAGGATGGGTGAAGACACGCGCGGGCAGTCGGGTGCGCGCGGCTTTCGAATAGGTCTTCTGGCCCGCGCCGTCGCGCGCTTCCAGCACGATCTCGACGTCCAGTCCCGCATAAGGATTTTCTGTGAGATCGACATAGAAAATTTGTTTCAGCTCTTTGGCCGACGAACTGGAGAGCGCCAGATCGAGCGGCAGCACGCGGGCGTTCTTTCCGCCCTTGAGCGGCTTGATCAGGGCGCGCACGGCGACCACGCCGTAGTCGTCGACCGCCCTGATGGAGAGTTTGAGCGCGTCGCGCTCGGTTTTGGACGGCGGCGAAGCAAAGGCGATGGACGGCGGATCGTCGGGAATGATCTGGATGTTCCAATACCCAAGTGTACGGCCGCCCGCGCGCACGGAAATCTCGCCGCTCTGGGTAAGCTTCACATTGCTGCCGCGCTCGTCATCGGCACCTTTGAACGCGGGGCGCGTAGCGGGCGAAGGATCAAGAACCAGCCGGGGATTGCGCGCACCGTGAACGCGCACCACCAGTTCGGAGCCGATCGGCACGGCGATCGGCTTGCTGCCGGCGTTGCGCTGCAGATAGAGCGGCGCGTCGCCGGTATAGGCGGGCGGGTTGATCCAGGCATCCACCGTCGCGTTGGCCGCACCCGATCCGATTTCGGGAAAGAGTGCATAGGAGAGCCGTGCGCTCCAATCCGAACCTGCCACGAAGAATCCGGCGATGAGCAGCAGCAGAACCACAAAGCGCAGCGCATAGGGATCGCGCTTGCCCATTGCCGGCGCGGGCCAGGTCAGCCTGAGCCGGCCGATACGTGCAAGCAGGCTCTTGACGTGCGCGCGCCAGAATTCTTCGGCCATGGCATCGCCCGCGCCGATCGCCAGGGTGTCGTTGCGTTCGGTGATGGGGCGATGGGCGAATTTGCTGTCGCGCTCCAGGCGCCGCGCGCCTTCGTCCCAGCGCGGCCATGCGAGATCGTGAAGGCTTCGCTCCAGGAAAAATCCGATGGCCAGCGCGCCGACCGCCAGCAGCAAAGCGTGGAGTTCGCCCGGAATGAGATCGAATACCCCGAACAGCGCCGCCGAGGCGTAGAGGCCGGCGATCGCGGCTATCGGAAAGAGGGCAGGCCAGATCCGTTCCCACGCCAAGGTGGCGCGGGCCAAGGCGATGAATCTTTCGATTCGATCGTTAGCCAAGCCAGGCAGGGATTCGATCCAGACCAATAAGATCATCATCGCTCAAACGCGGCCGCACGACGCTCCACTCGGCGCCCTTGACGAGCACTTCGGGCGCCGGCGGTCTGGCATTGTAGGCCGAAGACATCACCGCGCCATAGGCGCCGGCCGTCATGATCGCGACAAGGTCGCCGGAACTCAATGACGGCAATTCGCGGTCGCTGGCAAAGAGGTCTGTGGTTTCGCAGACCGGCCCCACCACGTCGTAACGCGTGCGCGGCGCATCTGCCGCCGTTTCCTTAACGGACACGATCTCGTGATGGGCATCGTAGAGCGCGGGCCGAATGAGATCGTTCATGCCCGCATCGATGATGAGAAAACGCTTGGCTTCACCCTGCTTGTTGTAGATCACGCGAGAGACCAGCACGCCCGCATTGGCCGCGATCAACCGACCGGGCTCCAGGATCAACGACACGTCTAGGTCCTGCGTCCGCCGCGCAATCATCGAGGCATATATCGCCGGCTCGGGCGGCGCTTCGTCGCCGGCGCGGTACGGCACGCCCAGCCCGCCGCCCAGATCGACGCGCGCAATCTCGTGGCCATCGCCGCGCAAGGAGCGGACAAGGTCGGCCACGCGCGTGAACGCTTCTTCGAACGGTTCGAGCGCAGTGATCTGACTTCCGATATGCACATCGACGCCGACGACTTTGAGACCAGCCAGTTTTCCGGCCTTCGCATAGGCTGCGCGCGCGCGGCTCCAGGGAATTCCGAATTTCGTCTCCGAAGTGCCGGTGGTGATTTTGGCATGCGTCCTGGCATCGACATTCGGATTGATGCGGATGGTGATGGGTGCGCGCGTCTTCAGCGACAGCGCCGCTTCGTTGAGCGCCTCGAGTTCGGGCTCGCTTTCGACATTGAACTGATGGATGCCGGCTTCCAGCCCAAGGCGCATTTCGCGTCCGGTTTTTCCCACGCCGGAGAACACGATGCGCTCGGCAGGAACGCCGGCCTTCAACGCTTTCTTGAGTTCACCGCCCGAGACCACATCGGCGCCGGCACCCAGAAGCGCAAGTGTGCGCAGCACGGCAAGATTGCCGTTCGCCTTCACCGAATAGGCGATCAAGGTCCCTGTGGGAAAAGCTTCGGCGAAGACGCGGTAATGCCGCTGCAATGTCGCGGTCGAATAGACATAGAAGGGCGTGCCGACGTCGTCCGCCAAGCGCACGAGATCGACGTCTTCGGCGTGAAGCCGCCCGGCACGATAGGAAAAGTGATTCATATCTTTAGAGCGCCAACTATCAGAGTGATTGCGGCGGTTTGGAGGGATCTTTCTGGTTCTTCGGCGTGTCCTTGCCGTTCGGCATGATGAGATCGTTTTTCACGCCGCAGGAAACCACAGCCAGACTCAATCCCAGAATGAGGAGAAGACGCAGCATCATTTGAGTTTCTCCTGCCAGAAAGCCACCTGCTCGCGCACGCGTGAGGGCGCCGTACCGCCGAAGCTTGTGCGCGAATGGACCGAAGCTTCAAGGGACAAAACGCCCAAAGCCTCTTTTGTGATGCCGGGTTCGATCTTTTGCATGTCTGCCAGGGGAAGCTTTTCGAGCGCGACGCCGGCGTCTTCGGCGCGTTTCACGATCGCGCCGGCGATGTGATGGGCCTCGCGGAACGGTTTTTTCAGCATGCGGACCAGCCAATCGGCGAGATCGGTGGCGGTGGGGTAGCCCGCCTCGGCGGCGCGGCGCATCGCGTCCTTGTTGGGCTCAAGATCGCCCACCATGCCCGCCATGGCGGCGAGCGACAGATCGAGCGCGTCGGCGGCGCTGAAGACCGCTTCCTTATCCTCCTGCATGTCCTTGGCGTAAGTGAGCGCGAGGCCTTTCATTACGGTGCTCAAACCGACGAACGCGCCCAGAATACGTCCCGTCTTGGCGCGCACCAGTTCGGCTGCGTCGGGATTTCTCTTCTGCGGCATGATGGAGGAGCCGGTGGTGAAGGCATCGCTCAGCTTCACGAAACCGAACGACGGCGACGCCCACAGCACGATCTCTTCGGCCAGACGCGACAGGTGCGTCGCCGCGATGCTGGCCGCGGAAAGATATTCCAGCGCGAAATCGCGCGCCGACACCGCGTCCAGCGAATTGCGCATGGGGGCGTCGAAGCCGAGTTCTTTTGCAGTCTTCGCGCGGTCAATCGGAAATGATGTTCCCGCCAGCGCCGCGGCGCCCAGCGGCGATTCATTCATGCGCTTCATGGCGTCGCCAAACCGTCCGCGATCGCGCGCGAACATTTCGACATAGGCCAGGCAATGGTGGCCGAACGTCACCGGCTGGGCGACCTGCATATGGGTGAAGCCCGGCAGGATGGTGTCGGCATGCTTGGCCGCCTGCGCCACCAGGGCTTTCTGCACCGCGTGCAATCCGGCATCGGCGCGGGCGCAAGCCTCGCGCACCCAGAGCCGGAAGTCGGTCGCCACCTGGTCGTTGCGCGAGCGCGCCGTGTGCAGGCGTCCCGCGGCCGGTCCGATCAGTTCGGCTAGCCGGGCCTCGATGTTGAGATGAATGTCTTCCAGCTCGCGCTTGAAGGAGAAGTGCCCCTGCGCGATCTCGGTTTCGATCTGCTCCAGCCCCTTGAGGATGGCGTCCGCGTCGTCTTGTGAGATGATGCCCTGGCTGGCCAGCATCTTGGCATGGGCCTTCGAGCCCGCGAGGTCCTGGCCGGCGAGCCGTTTGTCGAAATCGATGGAGGCGTTTATCTCCTCCATGATGCTGGAGGGGCCGCGCTCGAAACGCCCGCCCCACATTTTGTTCGTGGTCATGACCTTGCTGACAAACCTTCGCAAACACCCCTGGATCGCCGCCGTGGCGGCCGGCCTCATCGTGGGTGTCGCACTGGCTGTTCTATATGGGATCGGGTCCGGACCTGTCCACGCGCCGCCGCCGTCTCTCGCCAGGCTGGTCTACGAGAAAACGCCCGCAGTCGTGGCGGAAGTCGCCTTTACCGATGCCAGGGGCGCCCGCCATACGCTGTCCGAATTCAGGGGGCACTATGTGGTGCTCAATTTGTGGGCGACGTGGTGCGGGCCTTGCGTGAAAGAGCTTCCGGCGCTGGCCAAGCTCAAATCCTCGCTCGACGGGGCGAAACTGGACGTCGTGGCCGTCAACGTCGGCAGAAGCTCGGCCGGCGATACGGCGCAGTTTCTGCTCGATCATCACGCGTCGTCGCTGACGGCTTATCTCGACACCAACATCGCGCTGATGCGCGTGTTCGGCGCCTATGGCTTGCCGCTCACGGTGCTGATCGATCCGCAGGGACGTTTAGTCGCGAAAGCGCTCGGTCCCGCGGAATGGGACGATCCGGCAGCGATCGACTATTTCAAGGCTCTCGCCGCACGCCGTTAAATCCACCCTCCCCTGGGAGGGTCGAAATCGCGAAGCGATTTCGGGGAGGATGAGGAAGGAAATTCTTCGTCCTGATCCTCCCCAAAAAATTCACTCGCTTTGCTCCCGAATTTTTTGACCCTCCCGAGGGAGGGTGGATTTAGTTTCCGCGCGCGGCGTCGTAATCCGCCCACATCGCCGCGCAGTCGACGACGCTCTTTGTTTCCATCGCGCGGTCGATGGCCATCACCGTCAGTCCCGCTTCCATGCAGTCGTAAGGCGTGACCGGGAACGGCACACCGTCCTTCAGCGTCGCCAGAAGATCGCGCGCCATCTCCTGATCCGCGCCGTTGTGCAGATCGGTGGTGACGCCCGCCCATTCGCGTCTCTCCGGCTTTCCCTTGGACAGCGCGCCGCGCATCAGCATCTTGTTGCGTACCAGATCGGCGATCAGCGTGGCTTCGGTGCCGGCGATGTACCAGCGCCGCTCCAGCAAGCTCACATGGCTGTTGGAATGGAACGAGAGCTGCACGCCGTTGTCATATTCCACGATCGCGGTCTGATGATCGGTGACATCCATGTCGGAATGGAAAGCATCGTTGGCCGCGCTCCAGCCTGCGTCACGCAGCACATAGGCATCGCTGCCGTCGTCATATTTGCGCGGAGTTTTGGCGCGGTCCGCTTTGAAGATCCGCTTCCCACCGAAACTCGCCACATGTTTAGCGCGCGCGCCGACGATGCGTCCGAAGATATCGAAATCGTGACAAACTTTGTCGAGCAGGAACGAGCCGCCCCATTCCTGCTTGCGCCGCCAATTGCGCGCGAGATAACCGCCATGCTCGGGATGCAGATGCTCGGTCGTATCCATCGATATGATTTCGCCCAGCGCGCCGCTATCCACTCGCGAAATCACTTCGCGCACGATGCTCATGGAGCGCATCACCAGCCCCATGAACAGCGGCGGAATCTTTTTGTCGCGCAAATGGCGCGCGAGCGCGAAGGTTTCTTCTTCGGTCCGCACGATGGGTTTTTCCGCGAAGATCGGATAGCCCGCATCAAATGCGGCCAGCAGCTGCTCGTAATGCAGGTGATTGGGAGAGCCAATCATTACCAGGTCGAACGGCCCGTCGCGCAACAAGGCCGCGACATCGTCATAGGATTTGCCGGGCGCGATGTCGCGCTCTTTCAGGATCGGCAGACCGACAGGCGAGGGATCGGCATAGCCGGCGAGGGTGTACTTCCAGCCGATGTCGTCCATGGCGAGGAGCACATGGGCGACGCGCTGGCCCAGCCCGATGACGCCGATCCGGAACTTCCTCTCCGTCATAAAATGCTTACGCCCCATGTCACTGCGAGATAGCCCACTCTAAAGCGCTCGGGCTAGGATTGGACCGCCTTCATCGTGAGGAGAATATCGATGCAGCACAAGGTGGTGTCGCACGCCGGTGCGATCAGTATGAAGACTGAATGTCGGTGATCGCGCTTTATACCGAGAAGCTCAGCGTCAAGCCGGGCGAAGCCTTCGCAATCCACGCCTCCGCGGATGCGGGTCCGTGCCGGCTCGAGATTGCGCGTATTGGGGCCGGCCGGGAGGTTGTGTTCATACGGGACGACCTTGCGGTAGGCCATCATCCGACTCCGGAGCATGCCGATCGCAAGGGATGCGGCTGGCCGATTGCGGTCGTGATCGAAGCAGGCCGCGATTGGCGCTCGGGCTACTACGATATCGCGTTGATCGACGCATCGGGAAATGCTGCCCACCATTTCGTCTGTATCACGGCAGGCACGGTGCGCGCGCGAGCCGTTCTCGTTCTCGCGACCAACACGCTTCACGCTTACAATTATTGGGGCGGCGCCAGCGCCTATTGCGACGTCGAATCGCTGATGAACCGAACCAAACTGCTGGACGAAGCGATGAAAGGAGCCGTCGGCGTGCTCTCCACGCAGCGGCCCTTTCCCGCGCTGCTGCTCGCGCCGCCGCCGGAAATGCCGCGCCTCGTCAATCTCACCAAACGCGGCTTCGAGCAGAAGAGCTGGGCCGGCGCCAATCCGCCGTGGTCGCGCGAGCACGCGCAGTCGCCTTATGACGGCTCCGCAGGCTTCCTGCACAAGTGGGAACATGCTTTCGTACGCTGGGCCGAGGGCGAAGAAGGCTTGTCGTTCGACTGTCTTACGGATTACGACCTCGACCGGGACGCTGCCGTTTTAGATTCCTACGATCTCGTCGTGCTCGTCGGTCACAGCGAATATTGGTCGGGACCGCAACGCGACAGCATCGAAGCATTCGTCGACCGCGGCGGCAAGCTCGCAATCTTCTCGGGCAATACCGCCTTCTGGAAAGTACGTTGGGAAAACGACGGCAAGACATTCGTCTGCCACAAGTGGAAAGGTGAACTGGAAACCGTTCCGGACGTCGACAAAACCCATCTGTGGTCGCATCCCATGTTCGCGCGTCCTGAAGCTGCGATCACCGGCTTGAGTTTTCTCTACGGGGGGTATCACCGGCTTGGGCTTTGCGCCGCGCGAGGGCAGGGCGGTTACACGATCTACCACGACAAGCATTGGGCGCTGGCGGGTACCGATCTTTATTACGGCGACGTGATCGGCGATGACGTTCCGCTTGTCGGATATGAAAACGACGGCTGTCCCATCGCCTTCGGTTCAAACGGATTGCCCGTGCCCGCCGGTGGTGCAGGCGTGCCGGCGAATCTCGAAATTATTGCGTTCGTTCCTGCCGCTTTCGCGGAACCGGTGGACAATCCCTATCGTCCCCTGATTCCGCCGGAGCAGATGGATGTTGTCGCGCGCGCGGCTTATGGCGACGACAGTCCGTCCGCCCAGGAACGCGTATCGCGCGGCCATGCCGTCATGGCGTCGTTCAAGCGGGGCAAGGGCGAAGTGTTCAACGCGGGCACGACGGAATGGGCTTACGGCCTCGCCGCGCGCGATCCGTTTGTGATTCAAATTACGCGCAACGTGCTGAGACGGTTTCTGGCTTAGTTAGCGCGTCGGAACCGGATGTTCGCCGCGGTAGTCGTAGAAGCCGCGCCCCGTTTTGCGCCCAAGCCAGCCCGCCTCGACATATTTCACCAACAGCGGGCAGGGGCGGTATTTGGAGTCCGCGAGGCCCTCGTAGAGCACCTGCATCACCGACAGACAGGTGTCGAGGCCGATGAAGTCGGCAAGCTGCAGCGGGCCCATCGGATGATTGGCGCCCAGCCGCATCGAGGTATCGATCGCTTCGACGTTCCCGACGCCCTCATAGAGCGTATAGACCGCCTCGTTCATCATCGGCATCAGGATGCGGTTGACGATGAAAGCGGGAAAATCTTCGGAGTAGGCGGCCGTCTTGCCGGCGCGTTTCACCACGTCGAGCGCAGCCTGGAAGGTATTGTCGTCGGTCGCGATGCCGCGGATGACTTCCACCAGCTGCATCATCGGCGCCGGATTCATGAAGTGAAGTCCGATGAAATGTTCGGGGCGGTCCGTCGCCGCCGCAAGGCGAGTGATCGAGATCGAAGACGTATTGGACGCGATCATGGTGTTGGGCCCGATGCGCGGACAGAGCTCCTGGAAGATCTTGCGCTTGACGCTTTCGTCTTCGGTGGCCGCCTCGATGACGAGATCGCGATCGCGCATCGCGTCGAGATTCTGCGAGGCATGAATGCGCGCAAGTGCCGGGGCGATCACATCGTCTTTGATGAGGCCGCGCGCGGCTTGGCGGTGCATGTTCTTTTCGATGGTCGCGTTGGCGCGGGAGAGCGCGTCGGCGTTCACATCTTCCAGCACCACGTCAAGACCGGCCAGCGCGAGCACATGGGCGATGCCCGTGCCCATCTGGCCTGCACCGATAACTCCTACGCGCTCGATACCCATGTGTGTGTCCTTGAAGGCTGGCTTCAGTAGCCGAGCTTCGTGAGTTCTTCTTCCATCTCAGGCACTGCCTTGAACAGATCGGCCACGAGGCCGTAATCGGCGACCTGAAAGATGGGAGCTTCCTCGTCCTTGTTGATGGCGGCGATGACCTTGGAATCCTTCATGCCCGCCAGATGCTGGATCGCGCCGGAAATGCCCACCGCGATGTAGAGTTCCGGGGCCACGACCTTGCCGGTCTGGCCCACCTGATAGTCGTTGGGCACGAAGCCCGCATCGACCGCCGCACGCGAAGCGCCGACCGCGGCGTGCAATTTGTCGGCGATCTTTTCCAGCATGTGGAAATTGTCACCCGATTGCATGCCGCGTCCGCCGGAAATGATGATCTTGGCGGAGGTGAGTTCGGGGCGTTCGGACTTGGAAAGCTCCTCGCCGATGAATTTGGAAATACCGGGATCGCCCGCGGCGGAGATCTTTTCCACGCTGGCAGAGCCAGCGCCTTCCGCCGCCTTGAAGGCGGTGGTGCGCACGGTGATGACCTTCTTGCCGGCTGGCGCCTGCACGGTGGCGATCGCATTGCCGGCATAGATCGGACGCTCGAAAGTATCGGGACCGACGACTTTCAGGATTTCGGACACCTGCGGCACGTCGAGCTTGGCGGCAACGCGTGGCATGTAGTTTTTGCCATTGGTGGTCGCGGGCGCCAGGATCGCGTCGTAACTGCCCGCGAGCGAGAGAATGAGTTTCTCCATCGGCTCGGCGACCATCTTGGCGTAGGCCGCATCGTCGGCGAGAAGAACTTTTTCGACGCCTGCGAGCTTGGAGGCGGCCTCAGCCACCGCGCCGGCGCCGGAACCGGCGACGAGCACATGCACGGGCGAAGAGATCTGCGCCGCAGCCGCGACCGTCTTCGCGGTCGCGTCCTTCAGCACCTTGTTGTCGTGTTCGGCGATAACCAGCGAAGCCATCAGATGACCCCCGCTTCGTTCTTGAGCTTGTCGAGCAGCTCGGCGACCGTTTTCACTTTCATGCCCGCCTGGCGCTTGGGAGGTTCCGTCACTTTCAGGACTTTGAGCCGCGGCGTGACGTCGACGCCGTAATCGGCGGGCGTCTTCTCGTCGATCGGCTTCTTCTTCGCCTTCATGATGTTGGGAAGCGAGGCATAGCGCGGTTCATTGAGGCGCAGATCCGTCGTCATCACGCAGGGAAGCTTCACCTCGACAGTTTGAAGGCCGCCATCGATTTCGCGTTCGATATCGGCCTTGCCGTCGGAGAGTTCGAGTTTGTGCGCAAACGTCGCTTGCGGCCAACCCAGAAGCGCGGCCAGCATCTGGCCCGTCTGGTTGGAATCGTCGTCGATCGCCTGCTTGCCGGTGATGACAAGGCCGGGCTGCTCGGCCTCGACGATGCCTTTCAGGATCTTCGCCACCGCCAGCGGTTCGACGTCGCCGTCAGTCTTCACCAGGATGCCGCGGTCGGCGCCCATGGCGAGCGCGGTGCGGATGGTTTCACCGGCCTGTTGCGGTCCGATGGAAACGGCGATCACTTCCGTGGCCTTGCCCTTTTCCCTGAGCCGGATGGCTTCCTCGACGCTGATCTCGTCGAACGGGTTCATGGACATTTTGACGTTGGCGAGATCGACGCCGGTCTGGTCCGCTTTAACGCGAACCTTCACATTGTAGTCGATCACCCGTTTGACCGGGACCAGTACTTTCATGGCTTCTCGAATGCCTTCCCCAGGAGCGGCGGTTTATTCGTGGAACGCGATCTTTAAACGCCTTTTGGGTTCCGCCGGTTTTTTGTGCGGCGCAAAAACTAGGTCCGGGCACGCGCGGCTGTCAACGAAGGTTCATGGCTCTGGGGGCGGATTATCGGGCCGCGGTTAACCCGCGATTCTTCGTTGTGCAGCGCAATATGAACGGCTTATGCGGCGTTCCGCCGCATAAGCCGAGATTGGGTCCCCTGAGCCCTTAGAGGGCGGTCCAGAGGAACAGCCTGAACGCATTGTTGTCCGAGGCATTGGCGCCGAACCCGTCATAGTTCGACGTCGCGCCGTTGAACTTGGTGTAGATGAAGTATTGCAGGCCGATACGCGCATTGAAGCGTCCGCCGAGCGGCGTATCGGCTCCCCCGAACAGCGTGTAGTCGGTTTGAAGGACGAAGCCTGCGCTGTCGGGCTTGAAGGTGCGGTTGTCAGCATAGAGCAGTGCGTCGGACGAGCCCCAAGTATCGAAAGCGCCGGCGCTGACGCCGATCATGTTGTGCCAATTGTAAGTGGCATCGACGCGCAAATCGTTGAGATGATTGTGCGTCTTCACCGAACCGCCGAGGAATTGTGTGGCGGCCAGATTCTGGCTTTCCGACGTATAGCGAGCGTCCACCTGGTAGATGTTTTCGCTGTCGCCCATGAATTGGTAAGAGGCATCCACGCCGATATCGCTGTAGCGGTCGGTGGTGCCTGCGCTCTTGTCTCCGCCCGGATAAAGATGCGGGAACAGGCCGAACGCCCCGATCTCGAAGTTCTGGTCGCCGTAGTCCTTCTGGTACGCCACCCGTACATAGGGCGCCGCGCCGTTGATGATATTGTTGTCGGACGCGAATGCGCCCATCGCGTTCAGGAATTGGCGGCCGGGCGTCCAGTAGACTCCGACTTCGGTGTAAAGCGAGGAATTCCAATAGGCGTAGATGCTCGTGCCGAGCGTGGTCTGCGCCAGGCCGCCGTCGATCTGAGTCGCCGCGGCGGGTCCCGGCACCAGATCGGATCCGGTATAGGGATAGCCCCAGGCCGACGTCGAATTCCAACCGTCCTGGACGGTCGGGTTGTTGGTGAGCGTGACGCCGAGCAGAACGTCGTTGTCGCCGATCGTCTCGTGCGTCGTGGCGCGCAGATCCAGATTGTCCCATGAAAAGGCGCGGCCGATGCCGTCATAGGTCATTTGGAAGAAGCCGCCGAAGTGGTCGCCGACACCGCCCGCGAGGAACAGGCTGGCTTGATCCAGCGTGGTGTTGTCGTTCACGGCGTAATGCGCGGCCGGCGGGGGCTGGTCCTTGTTGGTGTGAACATAGGAGAACACGGCCATTGCGGAGATCGGCGCAGTAAACTCGTCGCCTGCTCGCATCGTGTAGCCTTCCAGTTTGAACTGGCGGCCGAACGGGGTGAGCTGCGGACCGAAACCGCCGACATGGCAGGCGGTGCAGGGCTGGCCGGTCTGGACTGCGTAGGCCGGAACGGCCGCAGCCTGTTGGGTGCTCAAAGCCACAAGCGCCATGGCCGACAGCAACGCGTAGAAATAGGCCCGCATGATGAACTCTCCAGCTTTATTTCACAGCTTTGCCGCGATGGGGCGGCAATTGCTGGCGAGAATTAGCAAGGCGAGCTCGGTACTTCTTTGATCGTAATCAACGGGGATCGGATACGCGCCATCCGCATGGAGATGTGTAGCCTGTGTGCAACACCTGTTTGCCACGCGCCGGTCGCGGGTTGCGCCGTTGTTGCGCCAGTTCTGGCGTACCGCCAGAACTGGTCGTCAGGCCAATCGCTTGTCCGCCCCCGACAGACTCGCAGATACGAGCAGACTTTCGGCTATTTGACGGTGATGGCCATCTTCATCATCGGATGGATTTTGCAATGAACCTGGTACGTGCCGGCTTTTGCAAAAGGCACGACGATGTCCTCGTTGTATTTGTCCATGCCCTTGTCGTCGGCGGTGCCGTCGGGATTTACGATCGTGATGTTGTGGGTAATGTGGTCGGTGTCGGTGAAGCGAACGCTGTCGCCGGCATTGATCGTGATCGCATCCGGGGTGAACTTCAGATCGTGTTGATCGACCTTGGTTTCAGCGGCGGCGGCGGGAAACGCAAGAAGCGAAAACGCGACAGTTGCCGACAGTGCAAAGCGCGGCGCGATGAATGCACGAGACATGTTTTGCTCCTCTCATCTGCGAATCCGGCCATGGCATCGGTCGTGATATTACCGGCCGCCGGCATCGTGGGACATGATGCAACCGCAATTGTGCCGCAATGATGAGCGCGCGAATTCAAAAATTCGTTGATTAATATCAAATCCGATCGCTGTTGCGGCGGCCGTGCCCGCGAGGGCGCTATTTCAGCGTTTGCAGATAGGCGATCACGTCGGCGCGCTGCTGGGCGTTGGAGATTCCCGCAAAAGCCATGCGATTGCCCGGTACGGTCTGTCCGGGATGGGTGATGTAGGCGTCCAGTTTGTCTGCCATCCAGGTGATGCCGGAACTCTTCATTGCCGCCGAATAGTTGAAATTGGGCGCCGACCCGGCCTTGCGGCCAACGACGCCGAAGATATTTGGCCCGATGCCGTTGGGTCCGCCTTTGACGACGGTGTGGCAGATGGCGCAGCGGGCGAACACGCTCTTGCCGGCGGTGGGATCGCCGGCCGCTTGGGCCGCACCTGAAAGTGAAAGGAAGGCCGCGCCCGCCACCAGGCAGATTCCCACGTTCTTCAATATCATGGTCAATGTCCTCGACACCCGCTCACACCATAGCTGCTTTGGATTGCGCGCGACACGACCGTGCCGTCGCACCCCAGCCGCGAAATTTCAGTCATGCGAATCATGCGCAAAACCGATCCGGTGTGAGGGTGCGCCTCTAACGGCAGCAGCCGCTGACAAAATGCGCGTTCACCCGCGCGGACAGCGCATAAGGATAGTGGATGTCCGACATGCCGTCGGAGCAGGTCCCTTTCTGCAGCAGCAGAAAATCGGATTTGTGCGGCACCGCATAGAGCCAGACACTTGCGCCGCCGAGCGGCGTCACTGGCCCGTCAAGGGCGAGCACGGCCTTGCCGCCTTCGAACGGCGTGAAATCGACATTGGCGCGGCCGTGGCCCACGGCGATGGACCAGAATGGCTCGGTGCCGCCACAGGAAAGACGCACAGGCAATCCGTTTTCAAACGCGAGGAATTTTGCGTTCACCCAGCCGCTCTTGTCGCCCTTCTGGATTTTCACCCAATTCAGACTGGCGGTTGCGACGGCCGTTACCGCAATTCCGGTGCTGTTCGGTGGCAGGGTCGCGATTTTTCTGGAATTGGAATCCGGAGCCGCGCGCAGATTGAGGACATCGTTTTTCGCGACACCGCGCACGGAAAACGTTTCGCCCGCAAGAACTGGCGACGCAGATGTCAGGATCACGCAGACGGCGAGGACGAAATTCCGCATCTACTTCGTCCCGCTTTCTTTGGCGGTTTCGATGGCGCGGCGGAATTCCACCGGATTGGCAATCAGCGGCGTTTCGGTCTTGTCGACTCCGGTGCCTTCGATCCGGATGCGGCCAAAGCCGAGGATGCGGCCCCAGAAGCTTTGAGTGACTTCCACCCCTTCGATGTTGGGAATCGCGATCTCTTCGGTGTGCAGCGAGAACAAACCCGTCTTCTTGATGAAACGGTGATTGGTCACCGCAATCTCCGTCGTCCATTTGGGGATCATCATGGCGAAGAAGATCCAGATACCGATGAGCAACCAGCCGAGCACGATCAGCGCCAGCACCGCCACCAACGTATAGCTCCAGTGAAAATGCGCGCGCGCGATAACCTTCTCATTCGCGCCCAAGGACCGTTCGACGTAAGACATGCCACCCCCTCAGTGATCTGGGCGGGAATATAGCCATTTGCGGGACGTTTTCCTCCCCTAACGCGGGCAGTCACGCGAAAAATCGTCCCGCAAAGACCGCAGCTGTCAGGATCGACGTCCGATCTGTCATGCGCCTGCCGCTCGGCCCGGCCTTTGAGACGTCAGGCTGCGGTCTCATCGCGAATCAAGCAGAGCCGCCCGGAGAGTGGGAGGAGAGCAGCGAAATCCGCGATGGAGGGCCAAGTGGCCCTCGGCCCCGGCCGCAATCCATCGCCGCGCAATGCTTCTCACTCAGGGTGGGGAGTTTCTGGAAACCAGATGCGATGCCGATTCAATGCAGACTATCTGCATCCGGCCTTTGCGCTGTTTGGTGAGCGGACAAAGGTCAAAGTCGCCAAATACTTCCACACCCACCGAGCCGTTTGGCGCAACCAAACTCTTCAGCTCTGCAGATAGTACTTCGCCTTCTGCGTTCGAATTGCCGTCATGAACTCCAAATATCCGGCTTGTGCCCAGCTTCCAGATGCGCACGCTTGGCGTTCCGTTCCAAATGCTCAAGCGGCCATGAATACGAAAGCATGCCGCTACGACCTTTGGGCTGGTGCGACAGGGCACTTGGTCCGCAAGCACCGGTTCGCAGGCGAGATGGAACGAAAGACCCAGCGCCACGATGGTCGTGAGCGCCTTTCGCATCCTCACTCCCGGTGATCCGGCAGCAGCACTTCGCGCTTGCCTTGATGGTTGGGCTTGGAGATGACGCCTTCTTCTTCCATGCGCTCGATCAGGCGCGCGGCACGGTTGTAGCCGATTTCCAAGCGCCGCTGCACGTAACTGACCGTGGGCTTCCTGTCTCGTGCCACGATGGCGAGCGCCTTGTCGTAGAGGTCGTCACCCGAATCGCCGTTGCCGCCGAACAGCGCGTAAGGATCTTCGCCGTCTTCATCCGGTTCTTCAGTGACGGCGTCGAGATATTCCGGCGTGCCTTGCGTTTTGAGGAATTTCACCACGTCTTCCACTTCGTGATCCGTCACGAAGGGCCCGTGAATACGCCTTATGCGTCCGCCCGCCGTCATGTGAAGCATGTCGCCCTGGCCGAGCAATTGTTCGGCGCCTTGCTCGCCCAGGATAGTGCGGCTGTCGATCTTGCTCGTCACCTGGAAGGAAATGCGGGTGGGGAAATTCGCCTTGATGGTACCGGTGACGACGTCGACCGACGGGCGCTGTGTCGCCGCGATCAAATGGATGCCGGCGGCGCGCGCCATCTGCGCCAGGCGCTGCACCGCGCCCTCGATCTCCTTGCCGGAGATCATCATCAGATCGGCCATTTCGTCGACCACGACCACGATATAGGGCATGGGCTCGAGTTCGAGCACTTCGTCTTCGTACATCGGCTTGCCGGTCTCGCGGTCGAAGCCGGTCTGCACCGTGCGCTTGAGGGTTTCGCCTTTGTCCTTGGCCTTGCGCACGCGTTCGTTGAAGGCCTCCACGCCGCGCACGCCGAGCTTGGACATCTTGCGGTAGCGCTCTTCCATCTCGCGCACCGCCCATTTGAGCGCGACGACCGCTTTGCGCGGATCGGTGACGACAGGCGCCAGCAGATGCGGAATGCCTTCGTACACCGAAAGCTCCAGCATCTTGGGATCGATCATGATCATGCGCGTCTGCTCCGGCGGGCAGCGATAGAGCAGCGACAGGATCATGGTGTTGAGGCCGACGGATTTGCCCGAGCCCGTGGTGCCGGCGATCAAAAGATGGGGCATCTTTGCCAGGTCGGCCATCACCGGCTCGCCGCCGATGGTCTTGCCGAGCGCCAGCGTCAACGGCGCGCGCGCTTTTTCGTAATCGCTACTGGAGAGTAGTTCGCGCAGGTAAACCGTCTCGCGGTTCTGGTTGGGCAGTTCGATGCCCATCACATTGCGTCCGGGAATGACGGCAATACGCGCGGCCACCGCGCTCATCGAACGCGCCACGTCGTCGGCCAGCGAGATCACGCGCGAGGATTTGACGCCTGCCGCCGGCTCGAACTCGTAGAGCGTGACCACCGGGCCGGGGCGCACCGCGGTGATGCGTCCGCGCACGCCGAAATCGGAGAGCACCGCTTCGAGCATGCGCGCGTTTTCTTCCAGCGCTTCGTCGGACAGCGTGGTGGCTTCGTGCTGCAGTACGGGCTCTGACAGAAATCCAAGCGCCGGCAACTGATACTCGCCGGTTGTCAGGTTGAGCGCGGGCTGGCGCGCCGGCTTGTTGCGCGGCGCGAGCTTCTTCAGGTCTTCGCGCCTCACGCGTGTGTGGCGGGAACGGTCCTCGGCGATGGGTTCGGGGCGCACCGAAAGTCCGAGCGGGCTTTCCTCGGCGCTTTCGCCGTCTTCGTCTTCGAATTCTTCGAGATCGAGGGGTTCCTCCTCGTCGTCATAGTCGAGCGCTTCGGTTTTGCGCAGCGAGACGGCCGCGCTCTTTACCAAGCTTCCGAGCCAAACGAAGAACGCCGATCCGTTCAGCAGGCCATCGACGATGGGCCGGGCTTGCAAGCCCGTCGCGAAGTAGGCCAGCGGCGCGCCGATGACGAGCAGAAGCGACGGCAAGGCGCTCGCGATCCACGCTTGTCCGTAAGCGTTGGCGAGGTTCGTGCCGAACCCGGCGAAGGCAATTCCGATCATGCCACCGGTCTGCGCCGGCAAGGAGGTGAGGTTGGGCATTCCGCCGAGACCGGCGGAGAGCAGAAGCACGCCGAACGGCCAGGCGAGCGCACGCCAGCCCGCATGCGAAAGCGAGTGCCCCGTCAGCGCGCGCAAGCCCCAGGCAGCGGGCGCCAGCAGAAACGCGATCGCGGCGAGGCCGAAGGTCTGCAGCAGAAGATCGGCGGCGATGGCGCCGAAGCTGCCGAGCCAGTTGACGGCTTCGCGGCCCGTCGCGTTGTTCAAACTGGAATCGTTGGGGCTGTAACTTGCCAGCGCCACCATGGCGATGAGCGAGGCGAGGAACAGGATTCCTCCCGTGCCGCGCAGCGTCGCCACGCTCAACGCCCGCGTCATGACATGGCGCGCATCGGCGATCGCATCGGCCATCGCCGCGCGCCGCGAACGCGGCTGGTACACGCCCATTGTTCGCCGACCGCTATGGCTCATGCGCGCCCTTCGCTGAGAATTTCACCCATCCTTCCGAGTGTGGCCTCAATGGTTGACAATTCGTGAACGAGGGCCACCCGAATGTAACGAAACCCAGGATTTGACTGGGGTTTTCCCGCCTCGGTTTCTCGGCCCATGTAGGCGCCGGGCAGGACCCGGATGCCGCCCTGGCGCCAGAGTTTCAAGGCCGTTTCCTCGCCATCGCCGACATCCATCCAGAGGAAGAAGCCGCCATCGGGCTTGCGGAAGCCCGCACGGTTGCCCAGCAGCCGCTCGGCCATCGCCATCCGCTCGGCATACATCGCGCGATTGACGGCGACATGGCTGTCGTCGCGCCATGCCGCCGCCGACGCCGCCATGATCGGCATCGGCACTTGCGGGCCCGCATAGTTGCGAAAGGCGCGGAAGCGTTCGATGAGCTTGGCATCGCCCGCTACGATTCCCGAACGCAGGCCCGGAAGACACGAGCGCTTGGACAAAGAATGAAAGGTGAGCAGCCGTTCGAAATTGCCGCTTATCGCAAAACGCGCGGGCAGGGCGCTGACAGGCTCTTCGCCGAAATAGATATCGGCGTAGCATTCGTCGGCGAACACGGTGAAATCGTGAGCATCGGCGAGTTCGAACAGTGATCGCCAATAGTTTTCGCCGGCGCAGGCCCCTTCGGGATTTCCCGGCGAACAGACATAGGCGGCGACGGTTCGCTCCAACACGGATTTCGGCAGGGCTGCGAAATCGGGAAGAAACCCGGTTTCCGCGCGCGCTGGCACGAAGATCGGCTCGGCGCCCGCAGCCAAGGCCGCAGCCGCGTAGCACTGATAGAACGGATTCGGAATCAAGATCGCGGGGCGCTGACCGGCCTTGGTTTGCGGCGTCACGATGAAGGCGGCGAGGAACAAACCTTCGCGCGTGCCGTTGAGCGGCAGAATGTTGCGTTCCGCATCGAATGCAGTATCCGGCAATTTGAAGCGGCGCTTGATCCAGCCGCCGGCCGCGTTGCGCCATTCCTGCGTGCCGTTGATGGCGGGATATTCGCCGAATTGATGGGCCGTCTTCGCGATCGCCTCGCGCACGAAATCGGGAACGGCGCCGCGCGGATCGCCCACCGAAAGGGCGATCGGCGTCGCGCCCGGTTTTACCGGATCGAGCAAGTTCGCAAGCATGGCGAACATGGCGGGCGGCAGCTCTGCCAGGCGGCCTGGAAACATGAAAACTCCGAGGAACGGATTGGGTGAATCTAGTCCCGGCCGGAGTCGTCCGTCTATGCAGGGGATTGCATGTGTGGGATCCCATGCGTGGGATCCCATAAGTGGGATCGATGACGGACCTGAGAAAAGAAAAGGGCGCCCCCGCTGGAGGGCGCCCTGAGTTGGGGGAAAAATTTCCCGTTAGCCTTGCACCATCTCTCCGTGGAGGTTGATGTCGAGGCCTTCGACTTCAACGTCTCTGGAGACGCGCAGGCCGATCACGATGTCGATCACTTTCAGGATGATGAAGGTCACCACCGCGCAATAGATGAACACCGCGGCCACGTCGTAGAATTGCACCACCATCTGATGGACGTTGCCGTCCAGCAGCCAGCCGCCATTGGGATAAGTGGGCTGGATCTTGCTGCTCGCAAACGCGCCCGTCAGGATGGCGCCGAGCGCGCCGCCGACCCCGTGCACGCCCCAGGTGTCGAGCGCGTCGTCATAGCCCAGCAGCCGCTTCACCCAGACCGACGCGACGTAGCACACGACGCCCGCGGCGATGCCGATGATGAGTGCGCCCATCGGATCGACGAAGCCCGAAGCCGGCGTGATCGCGACAAGTCCCGCGACCGCGCCGGAGATCATGCCCAGCACCGAAGGTTTGCGCGAGATGATCCATTCCGAAACCATCCAGCCCATTGCTGCCGCCGCGGTTGCGATCTGCGTCGCCGCCGCCGCCATGCCGGCATTCCAGTCGGCATGAACGGCCGAGCCTGCGTTGAAGCCGAACCAGCCCACCCATAGCAGCGAAGCGCCGATGACGCTGAACAGCACGTTGTACGGCGCCATATTCTCGCTGCCGTAGCCGACGCGCTTTCCGAGCACCAGGCAGGTCACAAGACCGGCGGTGCCCGCGTTCAGATGCACGACGGAACCGCCAGCATAGTCCATGGCGCCCATGGTGCCGAGCCAGCCGCCGCCCCACACCCAATGCGCGATCGGGCAGTAGACCAAGATCAGCCACAGCGACATGAACCACATGAAAGCGGAGAACTTCATGCGATCCGCCAACGCGCCGGCGATCAGCGCGGGCGTGATGATGGCGAAGGTCATCTGGAAGAACATGTAGACCGACTCCGGAATCGTCGGCGCCAGCGGATTGATCGCGTTCAATCCCATCTGTTTCAGGAAGATATGGCCGAATCCGCCGATCCATTGATTTGTGTTGGCATCGGCATTGGGCGTAAACGCGATCGAATATCCGATGACCATCCACAACACGGTGATGATGCAGGTGGCGCCGAAGCTCTGCGCCATGGTGGCGAGCATGTTCTTCTTGCGCACCATGCCGGCGTAGAACAGGCCGAGGCCCGGTATCGTCATCAACAGCACGAGCGCGCTGGACGTGATCATCCACGCGGTGTCGCCCGAATCGATTTTCGGTGCGGCGGCGGCAGCTTGCGCGAACGCAGCTCCGGTGCTCAGCAGAATGGCGGCTGCCGCAGCGAGCGCCCTAACTCCAAATTTTTTTAAGTCCGTACGCATAGTCGGGTCCCCTTGATTGCCGTTATTGGTTTTCGTGGATCGCGCGTCACAGCGCGTCGCTGTCGGTTTCGCCTGTGCGGATGCGCACGACCTGGTCGAGCGGCGTGACGAAGATCTTTCCGTCGCCGATCTGGCCGGTCTTGGCTTTCGCAGTGATTGCTTCGATGACGGCCTCGGCCATCTCGCTTTTGACCGCGACCTCGATTTTCACTTTCGGCAGGAAGCTGACGGCGTATTCCGCGCCGCGATAGATTTCCGTGTGCCCCTTCTGCCGTCCGTATCCTTTGACTTCGGTCACCGTCATCCCTTGCACGCCGATGGCGGAAAGCTGTTCGCGCACCTCGTCGAGCTTGAAGGGCTTGATGATTGCCGTAATGAGCTTCATCGCCTGTCCCCTTGAATCGTTAAGAGCCAATTCGAGCCTTAACACTTCATCAAGAACTGTGCCGCGTTGCGGTATAAATGTAAGTGGTTGATTATATTGATATATGGCGTACTGGGCTGGAATCGGACGCGTTGAGAAATAGCCTATTTTTTGTGCACTCCTAGTTCAATGCCTTCATTTCAGTCATGAAATCGCCGCGCCGGGGAACATCGAAATCGACCGGAGTGCGACCGCCTGGTCGCGGCTTCTGCGGCAACGCCGGTGGTAGAAGAGGCGCATGACGCGCAACGCGGATGTGGTGATCGGGGGCGGAGGCATGGTCGGCCTCACCCTTGCGCTCGCACTCGCCCAAGGCGGGCTCAAGGTCGTGGTGGCCGATCCCATTGCTGCCGCCAAAGCCCTCGACGAAAAGTTCGACGGCCGCGTCTCGGCGCTTTCCTATTCCTCGGTGCGGATGCTGAAGGCCTTGGGCGTGTGGGACGAACTTGAAGACCACGCCCAGCCCATTCACGACATTCTCGTCACCGACGCGGCCCTCGACGGTGAGGCCTCTGCGTTCTCGCTCCATTTCGATTCCATCGAAATCGGCCAGCCCATGGGCGTCATCGCCGAGAACCGCCATACCCGCCGCGCACTGTTTGCTGCGTTGGAAAAAACGCCAAGCCTGGAATTCATCGCACCCGCGGCGCTCACCCATCTCGACATGCGCGAGGGAGGGGCGATCGCCGCTTTGTCGAACGGCGAAACCGTGCGCGCGCGATTGGCCGTTGCCGCGGATGGACGGGAATCGCCGATGCGCGAGGCGATGGGGCTCGGCGTCATTGCCTGGTCCTATCCGCAATGGGGCATCGTTGCGACCGTGGAACACGAGAAGCCGCACAACGGCGTCGCTTACGAACATTTCCTGCCCTCGGGTCCTTTCGCAATTCTGCCGATGACGGGAAATCGTTCTTCGCTGGTGTGGACGGAGAAAGATTCTCTCGCGCCCGCAATGATGGCGCTGCCCGAAGCGCAATTCGAAGCCGAAGTGGCCCGCAGGTTCGGCGCGCATTTGGGCGCCATCGCCGCTGCCGGCCCGCGCTGGTCCTATCCGCTGCGCTTTCATCTGGCGCGCGCTTATGTAAAGCCGCGCTTTGCGCTTTGCGGCGATGCCGCGCACGGCATTCATCCGATCGCGGGCCAGGGCCTCAATCTCGGGTTCAAGGATGCGGCCGCGCTCGCCGAGATCGTGCTCGATGCCGCGCGGCTGGGGCTCGATATCGGCGCGCTCGATACGCTCAAATCCTATGAACGCTGGCGGCGCTTCGATTCCTTTACGCTCGCCGCTTCGACCGATGCCCTCAACCGGCTCTTCTCCAACGACATCACGCCGCTGCGCATCGCACGCGACGTGGGATTGGGTATCGTCGACAGCATCGGCCCGCTCCGGCGCTTCTTCATGCACCACGCCGGCGGCGATATCGGAAAACTTCCACGCCTGTTGAAGGGCGAAGCGGCTTAACAAAAAAGAATTGGCACGCGGAGGCGCGGAGCCGCGGAGGTGTCGCGCCACGTTCTCTGCGGGTTTGTAGCGAGTGAAATCGGCGCGCTTCGCGCGCCAACCAACTATGAAGATCTGCGCAGGCGACGAACGTAAGGCTCGCCATCTCCGTGGCTCCGCACCTCCGCGTGAATCATTTTCTTAATTCAACTTATCCCCGCGCCGCGCCGTGAGCGCGGCCGGCAATTCGACGTAGAAATCACGTGCCTTTGACACGATGGACGCTTGGCGCACCTCTTCGGCCTCTTCGCGTGTCGCATACATTTCGCCTTCGAACACGTAGCGCTTGAGATCCTCGCCTGTGCGCATGTCGCGCACTTTGATCTCGTTCACCTCTTCCACTTGTTCCTCGGCAAGGCGCAGCGTGTGCTTGTAGTGCGCAAGACGATCGCGCCGATCCTGGATTTCCTCGATCTGGCGGGCGCGGTTCTTCTCGTCGAACCTGTGCAGCATGGCGAGGATGGGATCGCGCAGGCGATAGAGCAAAATGGCCGCGAGCAAGAAGATTACCGTTGAAATGAGGCCGTTCATAACTTGCTAACCTTGTCGAAAATGGCGGAAATCCAAGGGCATTCACCGTGTTTGACTCTAGTTGCCTCAATCCTTTGACTCATATGAACGAGAAGCGCAGGATTTTATTTAATACTTAGTGCCGTAGGAACTAGAGGCCATCAAAAGAGCCATCCTACGGCGGGTGGGGCATCATGAAGAGGGGCATCCTCGCGCGCAATTGCGCTATCGTTCTGGTTGCGGCCGGACTATCGGGTTGCGCCGCGCCGATCGTTGCGGGACTCACGCTCAGCCAGATCAGCACCGTGGCGGGCATTTTTTCCACCGCCATTACCGGCAAAGGCTTGAGCGATCATCTGCTGTCCTTCGTGACCGGCAAGGATTGCAACATCACCGAAAGCATCCTGCGCAAGGATCGCAAGCTCTGTGAACCGAAAGGCCCGATTCAGACTGCCGGAGACTTCAAAGGAATCTTCGTGGCCTTCGGCGGCACGAAAACAGATCCACTGGATCGCTACGCCATGGCGCGCCAGGAAGAACTGGCCGACGCTACCATCCAGGATTCCGACGAAACCGCGAACACGGCATTGTTCACGGTCGCGATGCGCAGCGGCGTCCCCAAGCGGGGCGACACGGTTGGACCGTCGCAGCTGGGCGATCAGATCGTTTATCTGATGCCGCCGATCTATGACGCAGATGGGTCCGCGGCGACGCAAGTTCCGGTGCCGCAGCCTTCTCCATTGATCGTGGCTGAAATCCCCGTGCCGCAACCCTCGCCGTTGCTCACAGCCAGTCTTATGCCTACACGCCTGGCGCCAGCCAAGATGGCTCTCGTCAAGCCGCGCGACTAGAATTTCGTTAGACCGTCACAGGCCGCGGGCCATGCACGCCATGACCGCGCTTGAGGTATTCCAAGCTCTGCATTTCGATCAGGCGCGACGCAGTGCGCCGGAAGGCGTCGGCGCCGTCACCCTGGATGTAGAGTTTTTCCGGCCGAGCTTCCGCCGAACAGATCAACTTCACGCCTTCGTCATAGAGCGTGTCGATCAGCACGATGAAGCGGCGCGCCTCATCGCGCTTCTCGGCCCGCAATATGGGAATGCGGTCGATGAGGAGCGTGTGATAGGCGCGCGCGACGGCCAGATAGTCTGCGGCCGCCAGCGGTCTGGCGCAAAGATCGTCAAAGGAAAATCGTGCCACGCCGTTGGCGGCTTGTGGAATCTGCAACTTGCGTCCGAGAACGTTTAACGAGGCCGGCGTGCCCTTTTCAGGTTCGGTGAGTGTCAGCCAAGCCGCTTCCATCGCGCGATCGGCGGGTGGGCCCAGCGGCGTGATGTAGATGTTGAGACCGGCGATGCGCTGCAGGCGATAATCCTGCGAGCCGTTCAGTTCGAACACATTCAGCCGGTTCTTGATCATCGCGATGAAGGGCAGGAAGAGTTGGCGGTTCAATCCGCCTTCATAGAGCCGGTCCGGCGCGGTGTTGCTTGTCGCCACGATCACCACACCCAGCTCGAAGAGCTGCTGGAACAGCCGGCCGAGGATCATGGCATCGGCGACGTCGGCGACCTGGAATTCGTCGAAACATAGAAGCGCGGCCTCTTGCGCGATTCTCTTCGCCACCGGCGGAATGGGATCGTCGGTTTGGCCCTTCTGGCGCTCTTCATGGATGCGCCCATGCGTCTGCACCATGAAGGCGTTGAAGTGCACGCGCCGCTTCTTGGCGACATGGACGGCTTCAAAGAACAGATCCATCAGCATGGATTTGCCGCGGCCCACATCGCCCCAGATGTAGAGCCCGCGGGGCGCGGGCTTTGCGCCGAAGAAGAATCTGCGTTTGCCCAGTTTGTAGTGAAACAGTTGCGCGGCCAGCGTTTGCAGCAGATGCGCCGCGCGTTCCTGAATGGCATCAGCCTTCAATTCGCCCTGCGCCACGCGGGCGTGAAATTGTTGGACCAGACGTTTGGGCATCAGCTTCTACGCGGCATGATCGCCCAAATGTCGAAATCGAGAATGACGTTTTCGGGATAATTGCCGTCGGCGCCCTTGTCCGGAAACTCGCCGCAAGGAAGATTCTTAGTGGCGATGAGCCGCAGGCGCAGCGCGCCGCAATCCTTGCGTCCTGCGAGCTCGGCTTTGGCGATGACCTCGGACCAGGCAAAGACCGTGTCGCCGGCGAACAGCGGGTTCACATGGCGCCCGCCATTGATCGCGGCGATGCAAACCGCATTGGCAAGACCGTTGAACGAAAGCGCGCGCGCCAGACTGATGACATGGCCGCCGTAGATCAGGCGTTTGCCGAAGCGGCCTTTGCTTTCGGCGAATTGGTTGAAATGCACGCGCGCCGTGTTCTGATAAAGCCGGGTCGCCATCATGTGCTCGGCTTCCTCGACCGTGACGCCGTCGACGTGATCGATCTTTTCGCCGGGCGCGTAATCGTCCCACAGATGCGCACTGCCCGACGCGGCGCAATCGAATTTTGCGAAACTGACGTTCTGGGGCAATCGCAATTCGTCCGCCGCGACGGCTTGCGCCAATTTGGGCGGCGCCGTTTCCACGATGACCGCGCTCGCCTCGCGCTTGCGCACCATCACCCAGCGCACATAGCTCAAGACCTTGGCCCCGGTTTCGTCGAAGCCGTCGGTGCGCACATGGACGACGCCGGTCTGCTTGTTGGAGTTCTCCTTCAGCCCGATCACTTCGGACACGGCGGACAACGTGGTGCCGGGATAGACGGGTTTCAGGAAATTGCCTTGCGCGTAGCCGAGATTGGCCACGGCGTTGAGCGAAATATCCGGCACCGTTTTTCCGAACACTGTGTGGAAGACGAGCAGATCGTCGAGCGGGCTCTGCTTGTGCCCCAGCGTGCGCGCGAAGGAATCCGCAGACTGCAGCGCGAAACGCGAGCCATAAAGCGCGCAGTAGAGCGCGGCATCGCCGCCCGTCAGCGTGCGCGGCGTGGCATGGACGAGCTTCTGCCCAATACGAAAATCTTCCAGGAAATTTCCGGAATTGGTTTTGGCCGTCATGCGCGGTCCAGGGCGGCAATCGCATCGCAGATGGCCACGGTTTGCCGGGCAATCTCGGCATGCAGCAATTCGACCATGCGCCCATCCACCTTGATGGCTCCCTTGCCTTTGTTTTCCGGCAGATCGAAGGCGGCGATCACGCGGCGCGCGGCTTCGATCTCTGCCGCCGACGGCGCGAATATCCGGTTGCAAGGCTCGATCTGCGAAGGATGGATGAGCGTCTTGCCGTCGAAGCCGAACGAGCGTCCCTGCCGGCAAGTTTCCTCAAAACCGTCGGAGTTCTGAATGTCGTTGTAGACGCCATCCAGGATGGTGAGCCCGTGGGCCCGCGCCGCCATCACCGACAGTCCCAAGGCTGCGGACAAATTCTCACGGCCCGGCGTGTGCTGGCCGCGAACGTCCTTGATCAGATCGTTGGTGCCCATCACAAAGCAGGCGAGCTTGCCGCCCGCGGCCGCGATTGCCGCGATGTTCAAAATGGCCAGCGGCGTTTCGATCATCGCCCAAAGCGCGAACGGCGTGTCGCGTCCGGTGAACCGAGCCTCCACCGCCACCAGGTCGTCGGGCGCGGAAATCTTCGGCACCAGGATCGCGTCGGGCGCGGCATCCGCGGCGGCGGCCAGGTCCGCGTCGCCCCATGGCGTGGAAAGCGCATTGACGCGGATGACGACTTCGCGCTTGCCGAAGCCCTTGGCCTTCACGGCGTCGCAGACCTGCTTGCGTGCGATATCCTTGGCGTCGGGTGCCACGGCGTCTTCCAAATCCAGGATCAGCGCATCGGCGGCAAGCTCGCGCGCCTTCTCCAATGCGCGCGCATTGGAGCCGGGCATATAGAGCACGCTGCGGCGCGGTCGAATGGTCATGGACGTCGGAGGCCTCGGGCGGAAAGGAGGGCCAGATTTACGGCAAGCCTTCCGCGCCGCCAAGCTTTTGCGGCTAATATCGCCTGCGATGAATGTGCTTTCGATCCAGTCGGATGTGGCCTACGGCCATGTCGGCAACGCCGCGGCCCGTTTGGCGCTGCAGTGTCTGGGCCATGAGGTCTGGGCGCTGCCGAGCGTGCTGCTGTCGAGCCATGCGGGCTATCCCAACGTGGAAGGCGAGGCGATGCCCGCCGCATTGCTCGCGCGGCTGGTGGGTGGGCTTGAAGCCAATGGCTGGCTTGCGGGATGCGACGCGGTGATCTCCGGTTATCTCGGCAGCGCCGATCAGGCCGATGTCGTGGCCGATGCCGTGCGCCGCGTGAAACGCGCCAATGAAAAAGCGCTCTATTGCCTGGATCCCGTGTTCGGAGATGACGGCCGTGCTTATGCCAAGCCTGGCGTGGCGCAAGCCATGGCGCGCACGCTCCTGCCGCTAGCCGATATCGTGACCCCCAACGCGTTCGAGCTTTCGAGCTTGACGGGCGCGAGCGTTCGCAATGTCTCCGACGCCCTCGCCGCCGCACGGCGTCTTGGCAAGAACACGGTCCTCGCCACGTCGATTGTCGTGGGCGCAGACCGTCTCGGCACGCTGGTTCTGCACGACGACGAAGCCTGGATGGCCTCCACACCGCGGCTTGCGCAGGTGCCGCATGGCGCGGGCGATCTGCTCGCCGCCTTGTTCGTGGGAAGGCTGCTCATCGGCCATACGGCCGAAGGCGCGCTGGAGCTCGCGATGCGTTCGGTATTCGACATCCTGCAGAAGAGCGCAGGCGAGAGTGAAATGCGGTTGATCGCGGAACAATCCGCGCTCGCCGATCCGCCGAAGCTGCGAGATTTGAAAATCGAAAAGGCGGCTTAGGCGCGGAAGCCCTTGCGATAGGCGACGACTTCTTCGGTTGACAGCAAACGGTCCGCCCAGCGCTTCATCACTTTCGCCATGCGGTCTGGTTGAACGCCCAATTGCGACATGGCCACGCCGCCGTTCACGCTCTCGCAATACTCGCCGATCAATCCGTCTTTCAGAACGAAGCGGCTGATGCCGTCGATGACGATTTTGTTGCCCTTGAATTCCGGGACCTTCGAAACGAAACGCGACAGCGAGCGGGCATAACCCAGATCGCCGTTCACCACCGGATCCAGGAACTGCCAGTGATAATCGTCCGCATCCCGGTGGAACAGATTCTCCAGCATCTCGGCGATGGAGTCGCGGCCCTTGTGCGGCCCGTAGATGTAATCGTGATAGGTCGCATCCGGTGTGAAACAGCCGGCAAAGGCCTCGCCGTCGCCTTTGGTGGCAGCGGCGCCCAGGCGTTCGAGCAGTTTGGCAAAATCGTCTTGAGTCATGACGCTTCCCAATCACCTCTCCCTTGTGGAGAGGTCGAAATTTGCGAAGCAAATTTCGGGTGAGGGGAAGTCTAGACGCGCTACTTCCTCTCACCCGAAAAATCCTTCGCTGCGCTGCGGATTTTTCGACCTCCCCACGAGGGGGAGGTGATGACTACGCCGCTTTCTTCAGCAGCTTGCGGTTGATCAGGCATTCGGCGATCTGCACCGCGTTCAAGGCCGCGCCTTTGCGCAGATTGTCGGAGACCACCCACAGTGCAAGACCGTTCTCGACGGTGGGATCCTTGCGGATGCGGCTGACATACGTCGCGTCCTCGCCGGCCGCTTCGATCGGCGTGATGTAGCCGCCGTCCTCGCGCTTGTCGACGACGAGCACACCTGGCGCCTCGCGCAGGATCTCGCGTGCCCGCGACGCGGTGATCGGTCTTTCGAATTCCACGTTGACCGCTTCGGAGTGGCCGATGAACACCGGCACGCGCACGCAGGTTGCCGTCAATTGGATGTTCGGATCGAGGATCTTCTGCATCTCGACCATCATCTTAAATTCCTCGTTGGTATAGCCGGAGTCGAGGAAATCCTGGATGTGCGGGATCACGTTGAACGCGATCTGCTTGGTGAACTTCTCGGTCTCGATCGGGTCGGCCACGAATACCGCGCGCGTCTGGCGGAAGAGTTCGTCCATCGCGTCCTTGCCGGCGCCGGACACCGACTGATAGGTGGAGACGACGACGCGCTTGATGGTGGCAGCGTCGTGCAGCGGCTTCAGCGCCACGACGAGTTGGGCGATGGCGCAATTGGGATTGGCGATGATGCCCTTCTTGATGTCGGTCTCGAGCACATGGGCGTTCACTTCCGGCACCACCAGCGGCACCTGGCGGTCCATGCGGAAATGCGACGCATTGTCGATGACGAGCGCACCGGCATCGGCGATCTTCTGTGCCCACACTTTTGAGACCGCGGAGCCCGCGCTCATCAGCGCGATATCGGTGCCTTTGAAGTCGTAATACTCGAGCGCCTTCACCTTCAGCGTGGCGTCGCCGAAGGAGATGTCTTTGCCCACCGAGCGCGTGGAGGCCAGCGCCACCACTTCGGAAACGGGAAATTTGCGTTCGGCCAGGACATTCAGCATCTCCCGTCCGACATTGCCGGTCGCGCCGACAACGGCGACCTTGTACGACATGGCACTCAATCCCTTCTTGGTGAAATCCCGCGCCAGCCGCGCGGGCGTGCAGCATTACCGTATCAGGCTTAGGCGGAAAAGAGGCGAGCCGCTATTCGCTGTCCGGATGCCAGCGCAGAAAGACTTTGGCGCCACCCCCGTCGATCGTGCCGGAAACTTCGCTACCGAAGACGTTCACACCGTCCAGCGTGTAGTTCGCGAAATGCTGGCGGCCGTCGGCGCCCCTTCCGCTCTCGAACCGCACCGGACCAAGGCGCAGCGGCGTCGACGTTTGGGAAACGTCGCTGGCGCCGGTGTCCTGCCATGTCGGTATATTCTGCGCACTGAGCCGCAAGCGCGGCACCTCCGGATCGGGAAGCCTGAGACCGGAATCTCGCTCTACGACAGGCTCCGTCGCGGTCGTTTGCGGGAAGGAACGCTCCGCCGGACCGGCCAACGCTTGGCCGCAAACCGCGAGAATCGCAAGACCGACGAGCAGACGCACGATTGTTCCCTCCCTTAACTCTAGCTTGCGCCCATCTCTCTAAGACTTCCTTGTGCCGGATCAGCAAAAGAGCGTGGCGGCCTTAACGCCGGCGCAGGCTGGCATGCGGCAAGTAAGCCGAATTTCTGCTTGTAAACGCGCGGTGTGGTGAATGGTTGGCCAAAAAGAGGCGGACCGTCGTGGCTCGCGTCCCGGCACGCGTGCCCCGGAAATGTATCAGGCGCCGCTTGGCCGGGATGAAGGGTGCAAATTGGGTCGTTCCAAATCCGCCTCTAAAGCGCACCCGCCCGGCGCAGGGCCGCGATCTCGTCGCTGCCGAGTTTGAGTTCGCGGCGCAGGATTTCCTCGGTGTGCTCGCCCAAAAGCGGCGGCGCGCTTTTGTACTCGGGCGGTGTTTTGGAAAGCCGGATCGGGCTTGCCACCAGATCAAGCGGCCCGGCCGCCGAATGCTCTAGCGTGATCTTGAGCTGGCGCGCGACGGCCTGGGGATCGTCGAACACCTGATCGATGCGATTGATCGGCCCGCAAGGCACATTCGCCGCTTCCAGGGCCGCGATCCAGTCCGCGGTCTTGCGCGCGACCATCGCCGGTTTGAGCAGCGCGATCAGTTCCTCGCGATGGCCCACCCGCTCGGCGTTGCTGCGAAAGCGCGCATCGGCCGCAAGCGATTCCAGCTTTGCCGCCGCGCAGAAGCGCCGGAACTGTCCGTCATTGGCCACCGCCAGAATAAGAAAGCCGTCGGCGGTGGCGAACACCTGATAGGGCACGATGTTGGGATGGGCGTTGCCCAGACGCATGGGGACCATGTGGCCGGCGAGATAGTTCGTCGCCTGGTTGGCCAGCGCTGCGGCCTGGCAATCGAACAGCGCCATGTCGATCGCCTGGCCTTCGCCGGTTTTGGACTGGTGGATGACGGCGGCGAGGATGGCGATGGTGGTGTAGAGGCCGGTGAAGAGATCGGAGACCGCGACGCCGACCTTCATCGGCTCGGCGCCTGGCGTGCCGTCGGCCTGGCCGGTCACGCTCATCAATCCGCCCATGCCCTGGATCAGATAGTCGTAGCCGGCTTTGTCCTTGTAGGGCCCGTCATGGCCGAAACCTGTGAGCGAGCAGTAGATGAGCGCGGGGTTCTCGGCCGCGAGCGAGTTGTAGTCGAGTCCGTATTTGGCGAGCGCCCCGGTCTTGAAATTCTCCACTACGACATGGGCACGGCGCGCCAGGCGTTTGACCAGCGCAGCCCCTTCGGGTTTGGCGAAATCGATGGCGACGGATTTCTTGTTGCGGTTGGCGGAAAGAAAGTAAGTCGCGTCGCCCTTGGCGCCGGATTTGTCGTTCAGAAAGGGCGGTCCGAAATGGCGCGTCTCGTCGCCTTCGCCCGGCTTTTCGATCTTGATGATCTCAGCGCCGAGATCGCCCAGAACCTGCGTCGCCCAGGGCCCCGCCAGCACCCGGCTCAAATCCAACACACGAATATGCGAAAGCGCGCCCATGCCGCTAACTTGTCACGGCCCGTGAATGCGGGCCACCCAGTTGTAAGCTGCATAATGTGGCAAGAAGAAACGGCGCGATCATTTCGAACTCGGTAGCGGGGAAAATTGGGTCACCCGCATTCACGGGTGATGACGACGAGAAAAGCGGAAGCGCGTCTCAAATCTCCGTCCTCACATCCCACAATTCGGGATAGAAGCGCAGCGACAGCGCTTTCTGCAGGTAAGCCACACCAGAAGTGCCGCCGGTGCCCGGCTTGGAGCCGATGATGCGCTCGACCGTCTTCATGTGGCTGAAGCGCCAGAGGTGGAAGCGGTATTCTAGATCGACCAGTTTCTCGGCGAGTTCGTAGAGATCCCAATGCTTCTCGACGTCGCGGTAGACGAGCCGCCAAGCCTCAGTCACGCGCGGATCGCTGACGTAACTTTGCGAAAAGTCGCGCTCGAGTTTGTCTTTCGGCACCGGCAGGCCGCGCCGCGCCAGGAGCGCGAGTGATTCATCGTAGATGCTGGGCGAAACCAGCGCCTCCCGCACCAACGCCGCGACGTCGGGATCGGATTCGAAGACGCGCGCCATCTGTGCGTTCTTGTTGCCCATGCGAAATTCCAGCATGCGGTACTGGAAGGACTGAAAGCCGGACGATTTGCCGAGCGCCGCGCGAAAGCTCGAATAATCGAACGGCGTCATGGTGGAGAGGATTTCCCAGGACTGGATGAGGTTGGCCTGGATGCGTCCCACCCGCGCCATCATCTTGAAGGCGGGCCCGAGTTCGTCCTTTTTGATCTGGCGGATGGCGCCGGCGATCTCGTGCAGGCAGAGCTTTAGCCACAGCTCGGACGCCTGGTGGATGATGACGAAGAGAGTCTCGTCGTGATTGCCGGTTAGCGGGCGCTGGCAGGCGAGCAGCTCTTTCAATCCCAGATAGTCGCCATAGGACATCGCCTCCCGCAGGTCCCAATGGACATTCTCGCCGCTGAGGTCGACTTCATGGGCCGTGGGAACTTTTTCCGAGGTTTTTTTGGTGGTCATCGCCTTGCAGCGTTTACGGTGAGGCGCAGGAAGATTCGCAATCTTTCCAAGTGGATGGTAGGGTGCGCGCCGCAGCATGACAACAAAAAGGGTCTGGGGAATGGCACGCAGGGCTTTGGCCGGCGCGACGGCGCTTGTGACGTCTTTGGCGATGATCGGTTCGGCTGTAGCCGGCTCCTCAATCCGGTGCGCCAAATCCACAGAAGTCACCGCGATTCAGGCAGCCGCCATCCAGCAGGAATTGATGGTTGCAGCGCTCACCTGCGATCAGGTCTCCAAGTTCAACGCCTTCCAGACCGGCTACAACGCCGAATTGCGGGCCTCCGACGCGACGCTGGAGAAGATGTTCAAGCGCCTCTACGGCGGGGGTCGCGGGACGGCCGAATATCATGCCTTCAAGACGCGGTTGGCCAACGATTCCTCGATCCGCAGCATCCACGACAACACGGCCTATTGCCATCTGGCGTCAGACATCTTCTCCGCCGCCCTGACCTCGCAGCGGCCCACCTTGGCCGCCTTCGTCTCAGGCGTTCAGGTGAAGGACGACAGCCCCATCCAGGCTTGTGAACTGCGCGTGGCCACCACCTTGAAACCTGTCGTGGCGGCTGCGGCCCTGACGGCCTCCGCCATGATCGTGCCCAAACCCAATCCTCTGCGTCTGGCCATGCTGACGCCGCCTGCCGTGACGGCGCCGGCGCAGCGAGCTGCTCCCCAACCCGTGGCGCAGCAGCCCGAGCCGGACAAAAAGCCGGAGGAAAAGAAGTCGGGCTGGCTTTCCGGAATCTTCAATTAGGTTTCGAGTCCGCGCGATTTAACACGCGCTTTTTTTAATCGGCGATATCCGAGAGCGCGCACGTTCGCCTGCGTACGCCTATACGCCTCTGGCCTGCACGCTTGTGAGCGTTGCACGGCGTCGAACTTTGCGAAACGTCGCTTCGATTTGCGCAAACAGCGCAAAGAAACGGGTGCAAAGAAAGAATGGCACAAAGAAAAAGGGCGGACCGAAGCCCGCCCTTTCCTATTTTTAGGCTTGGAGCCGATTACATACCGGCGCCAGCACCCAACTCGATAACCGCACGGCGGTTCTGAGGTTCGCGTACGCCCGGTCCCGTCGGAACCAGCGGATCGTCGAAGCTCTTGCCGACAGTGGAGATGCTGTCGCCAGTCATGCCCTGACGCACCATCTCATCCTTCACCGACTGAGCGCGGCGTTCGGAGAGGCCCTGGTTGTAGCTGTGCGAGCCGACCGTGTCGGTGTGGCCCGTGATCAGCACTTTCACCACGCCGTTCGCCTGAGCCGTCTTCACCGCTTCGGTGACGACCGCTTGCGCTTCAGCCGTAAGGTTCGACTTGTTGAAGTCGAAGAAGACAATGAACGTCTTCACCCACGTCTTTGGCGGCGGCGGCGGCGGGGGAGGCGGCGGGGGAGGCGGCGGCGGAGGTGCCGATTCCAGATACCAACGCAACCCGATCATCGCAGCCTGTTCATTTAGGCCGCGCACGTGATAGCCGAACGGCTTGAAAGCTTTGTTCTCGGTCAGATCGCGATAGCGATAATCCAACGTCAGATCGAGGTTGTCGTTGATGGAGTACGCAAAGCCTGCCATCAACTGATACATCCAGCCTTGGCGCGTGCCATTGACGTCAGGGAAGCAGCAGCCATCGAAGGTGCGAACGTTTGCACTGCCGAGGCCGACGCCGCCACCGAGCGTGAAGTCCCACTTGTCGGAGAGCTTCGTATCGTAGGCGAGATTGACGAGGCCGGACGTGATGCTGTCATGACCGGTATGGAACGGGTCATGCAGATTGTGGCGGTCGTAGCCGATTTCGGCTTCGACACGAATCCGGTTGTGAAAGCGATAGCCGACCGCTCCCGTGAAGAGACCCGAATCTTGTGTTTTCGCTTTCTCCGTGAACGGGCCGGGCTCGACCCACTTCACATTCCCCTCATGATCCCAACCGGCACCCAAACCGAGATACCAGCCTGTTGCGTCACTGGCAGCGGCTGGGCCCGCGAGGGCCAGGGCTGCAACGCCCGCAAGGGCGATAGTGCGTAGTTTCATTTTACCCTCGTTTTAAAGTACCGACGGGCAGGGACCCCCCCACCGACGCGTCCGGGACAACAATCCTCTATACGGCGTATTGTGTCGAAAGTGGAGGTACAAAGTCCACCGGCAACACTTGGTTACGGGCTTGGTTCAAGGAATTCCCCCGCTCCTGTGACCACGCTGCAACATAAGTTTTACAGGATTTCCTGCCCACCTTTGCCGCAGCTCCACAGGAACGCGTAACGCCCCAATAGGATGCGCAAAGCCTTATTTTGCTGTGCTTTTGGAGATCTTGTGGCTTCCAGGCCACGCAGGATTTCGGCTCGCGGTTGCACGTGAAACAGCGATAGCCAGCCCTTGAGCAGCGATTCACCAATCTGTCCCAACCCCGTCAGGTCGCCGAAGTCGACGACGTGAATCTGCCCCGTCGGCGACAGATTGGAATCGGCTGCTTTAAGTGCCTGTTTCCAATCTGGAATCATCGAAAGACTGTAGGAAAAAAGAGCGCGATCGAACGGCCGGGACTCGCCGAACATCGATGGCGAGAGCTCTTCGGCATAACCGTGCGCGAGGCTGATACGACCGCTTAATCCAGCACGATCAATGGCTTGGGCTGCGGTTTTGAGCATCTCCTGCGACGCATCCAGGCCGAAGAGGCGAGCCTGGGGATGGCGTTGCGCAATGCGGATGAGATTGCGGGCCGTGCCGCAGCCCACTTCCACCAGCCGCTCGCCGGGCTTGAGGGCGAGGCTATCGATCAGCGCATCGCGTCCGAAGAGGTAATATTTCCTCGTAAAATCATAGATATAGCGTTGATGGCGATAGATTCGATCCATCAGCGCGGCATGCGCCTGGGTGCCTTCTGGGGTCACGGACGGGTGCTTATGACAGCGGCCGGCGGGCGTAAACGTGGAAGCCGCCATAGATCGATGAGCGATCCATCGTGTGGAATCGGCGGCTTTCCTCTTCCAGATATTGCCAGGGCGCCAGCAGTGAGGCCGGAAGTTTGCGCGGCAGGGGCGAATCCGGTCCGGCGGTGCGGAAAATAACCCGCGCATCGCGGCCGTCGGCCGTGCGGTCGATTTCCGCCCAAAGGGCCGAGATCACCGGTGGCGTCATCCAGTCTTGCGCATCGAGCAGCACGTAACGGTGCAAGGAATTGGCCGGCTGCGCGCGCAGGAAATCGGTGAGGGAGGCGTGATGCACTTCCACCTTGTTCGTCTGTGTACGGATTTTCTCGAACACCTCGCGGCGAAGATAGGCCGGCACCGCTTCGCGGTTCTCGACGTCGTAGCCGCGCGCAAACGCTTGCCAGGCGAAATAGTTTTCGTTGATGGGAAAATCGCAGGCGAGTTTTTCGACACGCTGGCGCAAAATCGCAGTGGGATCGCCCTTCGAAGCGGCGACCAGTTCGTCATATTGCGCCGGCGGAATGCCGAGCGCGTAGAGCGAAACCGGCGATTTCGAAAGCAGCTTGATCGACTTATAATCGAATAACGGCGCGATTATTCGATCATAGGCCTCTCGCTGTTCTTCGGGGGTGCGCGCTTCGACGATCTCTTCCAGACGCTTGCCGTGCAGCCGCGCCACGATGTGCAATACGCTGATGAAGCGGCCGAGCAATCCGTAGCGATAGAGATTGCGCGCGAACATGTTGATGCGCCGGCCGTGCAACGGAATATGTTTTTCCCAATACTCGCGGGTATCGTCATCGAGCTTGCCGCTCAGGAATTTGTCGAAGACATCGCGGTTGGCTTTGTCGTTGGCGACGCCGAAGAAGCGGAAGAAATCGTCGTAGGAGGGAAGGTTCGCAAGCGCCGCCAATTTGAGCTTGGTCAGCGCCACGTGATTGGGGTTCAGGTCGACCGCAATGATGCGCCCGGGGTCGGCCGCCAGATAATTCAGGACGTTGCAGCCGGCGGAGGCAATGGTGATCAGCCGGTGCTGCGGCGCCAGCGCCAAAGCCTCGAGGTCCACATCGGGGTCTTCCCAGATTTGGTTGTAGACGAAGCCTTTGAACATCAAGGTAAAAAGGCGCTCCAGCGCGCCACGCTTGGTGATCGCTGGCCGCGTATGGGCGGCGCGTTCTAGGAGCACGTTTGTCATTGCTCGAGAATACCCCGGAGCCCTTCGACGGGCCGCTTGGTGTTGCCGGAATGCGTCTATCTAGGGGTAAACCCCCTGGCTGCAAAGCCCCTGCAGGCAGAAGTGAAAAACACGTCTGCTTGCGCGCCTTGTTGGCTCTCGATTATTGGGTGCCATGGCCGACACACCCCAAGCTGAACGCATGTCCGAACGTAGCGCCGTCGAGGAGCTGATCGCACTTCTCGATCTGGAGCCCATCGAAGTGAATATATTCCGGGGGACCAGCCCCCAGGACCGCTCGCAGCGGGTCTTTGGCGGCCAGGTGCTAGGCCAGGCCCTGGTTGCCGCGTCGCGCACGGTGGAAGACCGGCTTGCCCATTCGCTTCATGCCTATTTTCTGCTGCCGGGCGATCCCAAGGTTCCCATCCTTTATGAAGTGGACAGGAGCCGCGACGGCAAAAGTTTCAGTTCGCGCCGCGTCGTCGCCATCCAGCATGGCCGTCCCATCTTTCACATGTCGGTCTCGTTCGACGTGGCCGAAGCCGAGCAGCTCGAGCACCAGATCGATGCGCCGAACGTGCCGCATCCCGATTCGCTGCCCAGCGAAGAGGACATGCGCCGCAAGATGATCGACCGCGTGCCCGAGCAATATCGGGATCATTTCCTGCGCCCGCGGCCGATCCAGATCAAACCGGTCGGACGCATGGACATTTTCAAGCCGGAAAAACTGCCGCCGCAGCAGGCGGTGTGGATCAAGGCAACCGATACGCTGCCGGACGATGTTTCGCTGCAGCAATGCGTGCTTGCTTACGCCTCCGACATGACGCTGCTCGACACGGCGTTGCTGCCGCACGGCATCGGCTGGTTCGACGACAAGATCCAGATGGCGAGCATCGACCACGCGATGTGGTTTCATCGTCCGTTTCGCGCCGATCAATGGCTGCTCTATGTGCAGGATTCTCCCAGCGCCTTTGGCGCGCGCGGGTTCAACCGCGGCACCATCTACACCGAAGGCGGAACGCTGGTGGCGTCCGTGGCCCAGGAAGGCCTGATGCGTCTGAGAAAAACCTAGGATGCTGCGCGCGTGGTCTATGCAACCTTGCGCGGCGCGCATAGAAAAGGTCAATCATCATCAACCCGCCAGTGATCAATTTCGCTGCCGGCGGTTAATGACTTGTACACCTTGTCCAGCCGATGCGATTCGGGAAATTCGCAACGTTTTCGTAACCGGAGGTAACTAGCACTTTGGAAACGAGCGGTATGCCACCCTGATTCGCGCGGCTATGGCGACGGGAAAGCATCGGTGGTTTATTCGATGAGCAGGTATAATGGATGGCGGGTGCGACTTTCGCGCGATTGCGCGCGATTGCGCGCGCTGGCCTTGGAATTCAAACGCTCGCGCCGCACCGATATCGCCGCGATCTTCGCGCCAACCACGTCCGGCGCAATCACCACGGCCTTCAGCCAGATCGCGCGGCAGATTACCCATCTGCGCGCGGCGCCGTAGCAAGCACTCGTGGAAACCGCTCTCGCCATCGCTTCGGGCTTCGCGCATACGCTCTGGCGCGTCGTTCCCATCACGCTGGCGATCGCGGCGGCCTTCAGTGCGCTTTCGTGGTGGTCACCTTGCAACGAAGGCAAACCGTGGTGGAAGAAGAACGGCCTCCTCACCGATATCGCTTATTGGATCTTTATTCCGATCTTCACGCGCTACGTGCGTATCGGGCTCACCGTTCTCTTTACCATCTATCTTCTCGGCATCACGACGTCACAAGAAATGATCAAACTCTACGATCACGGCCACGGCCCGCTGGCGACACTGCCGCTTTGGCTTCAGGCTGTGATCTTCATCGTCGGATCGGATTTTTTGCTCTACTGGACGCACCGTGTATTCCATCGCGGTGTTTTGTGGAAGTATCACGCCGTCCATCACGCCTCCGAAGAGCTGGAGTGGACGTCCGCCTGGCGGTTTCATCCCTTCAATCTGATGCTCGGCAGCGTGCTGGTCGATGTCATCTTCATTCTTGCGGGAATCTCGACCGACATCTTCTTCTTCGTCGGCCCGTTCACGACTTTCACGTCCGCCATGGTGCACGCCAATCTCGATTGGACGTTCGGGCCGCTCAAGCGTGTCGTCGCCAGCCCAGTATTCCATCGCTGGCATCACACCAAGCCGGAAGAAGGCGGGGAAAAGAATTTCGCGGGCACCTTCGCACTGTGGGACTGGATGTTCGCCACGTTCTACATGCCTGAGGGAGTTCGTCCGCAAAACTACGGAATCGCCGATGAAAAATTCCCGGCGAACATTGGACTGCAATTCCTCTATCCGATTTTGCACTAAGAACTCCCCTGCTGCCGGCCGTCTCCCGGATCAATCCCGGGTACGGCGGGTCTTGATGAACTGCGATATGCCAAATCTATTCGAATTATATCGAAAGAATGGCGATGCCCACGCAGCGCCGTTGGAACGTAGGCGCGGGCGCGTACTTGCCCCAATTCGCATAAAATCTCGTCTCCCGACTCATCGCTTTGTCTAAAAACGCAGGCGCGAGAACGACGGCTTGGAAAAGGGATGGCCGGTCGAAACGCGATGATGAATTCGATCATTCACAGATCACAAGCGCGGCGCTGGCCCGGTTTTACCGCGACGAGCGCGCGAACATCGCCATGATCTTCGGGCTTTTGGCACCCGTTATGATCCGCGGTCTCGGCCTCGCCATGGAATCCGCGTACTGGTACGCAGACCAGCGCACCATGCAAAACGCCGCCGACGCAGCCGCGCTCGCCGCCGCCACCAACGCAGGCGCGAGTTATAGCACTGAGGCCAGTGCTGTCGCGGCGAGTTATGGATTTCAGAACGGCGTAAACAACGTCACCGCGACATCATCCAACGCCGCGACGTGCCCGACCGGCGAAACCAACTGTTACAGCGTCACGATCACGATGAAACAGCGGCTTTATCTCACGCCGGTGCTCGGCTTCAGTGGCGATACGACCGTCGGCAGCCAGCCAGCCCAGACGTTGCGTGCGACGGCGGTCGCGACGCGGGCGACAACTCCCCGAAGTTATTGCCTGCTCGCGCTCAACACTATCGGTTCGGCGATTCTGGGTAATGGCGTGCCGAATACGAATTTCGCCGGCTGCAACACGATGTCGTGTAGGGAGTTTTCGGCGCGCGAAGCGCGCCAACACACTCTCGAAGCATTCGAGACGCCCGCACGCGCAACTCACTCCGCGGCTCCGCGTGAGATTTCATTTCTCCGAGCGAACCGGCGCGAGAATCTATTGCTGTGTGGATGCTGCCTTGATGCTCTGTTCTTGATGCTTGTCGGCCTGGCCGGTCACGGTGTCGAACGTGGTTTGCGCGTCGCCCGGCATCGGGGCCGCCCGGCATTGCGCATTGGCGCAGGCATAGGTCACCGAACTCGCTCCGCGTTGCACGGTCACGGTCGAACCGCCGCGGCTGAATACGGTGACGTGGGCATTGGCGACCTGGCGGCCGTCCTGGCCCAGTGCGATGAGGTTGGTCGAGCCGAAACTGCGGCCCAGCAGGAAGACGTGGCGGGAATCGATCACCGTGACGTCGGCGATGGCCGGATTGCCGACGTAGACGGTGGTGACCGGTTTACCGAACGCAACCATGCGCACTTCGTCCATCGGCACCGCCAGATCGGACGCAAGCGCGCTTGAAGCGGCGCTGCCCAACAATACGGCGGCGAAAGCCAAACCTATGGATCTGCGCATGAAGCGCTCCCTTCGTTCTTTGCTCGAGTGTAGGGAATGTCCGCTTAAGGACTGTTTAAGTGAGTGTGCACGAAGCTCATTTCGCGGCGATGGTTAAGTTTCGACGATGGGACTTGTGAAAACTGTTCGAAAAGGCCCTGTTTTGTACCGCTTTGGAGCAGTCGCGCATGCAACGCGATACTCGCGTTTAAGAGCGCATTAATCGGCTCCGATTAGTCTCATCCGGTCTGAAAAGGCGATGGGCAGCATCGGGCTGGACAATCGTCTCATGGGTGTCACTCAAGAGTGGAGGCATAAATGCGCAACGTAGTTTCTCGTTTCCTTCGTGACGAATCCGGCGCGACGGCCATTGAATACGGCCTCATTGCGGCTGGCATCGCGGTGGTCATCATCGCGGCGGTCCAGCTCGTCGGAACGAACCTGAAGGGTACGTTCAACTCCGTCGCCGCCGCTGTGAAGTAAGTACAGCGCGACGAACGAAGATGTCAGAATCTTGTTCCGCGGGCATTGTGGCCCGCGGAACAGTTCTTTTAGAGAGCCATGATCGGTGAACTTCTCGTCCTGATTCTGTTTCCGGCGCTGCTTGTGGCAGCCGCCGCTTGCGATCTTGGCAGTTTCATCATTCCCAACCGCATTCAACTGGCGCTGCTGGCGGCGTTTCTCGTCTTCGCCGTGGTCTCGGGCATGCCCGCGCAGATGTTCGGCGCTCACGTGCTGGCGGGTTTCCTTGGCCTTGCCATCGGCTTCACGCTCTTTGCACTCGGCTATGTTGGCGGCGGCGATGCCAAGCTGTTCGCGTGCGTTTCGCTGTGGTTCGGCTTGAGCGACCTTTTGAACTACGCGGTCGTTGCGTCCGTGTTCGGCGGTTTTCTTACGCTCGGCATTCTGGGCGCGCGCAAGATTCCACTACCGGCATTTCTCGCCCATCAAGGCTGGGTCATGCGCTTGCATGACGAACACAGCGGAATTCCTTATGGAATCGCGCTCGCGACGGGCGCCTTGGCGGTTCTTCCCTATGCCGAGATATTCCGTTTAGGAATCATCAACTAACGCATCGGCGCAGCATCTTCTTAAGCAATTTCTAAAGGGTTTCATGGTGGGATCGGCACGCAAAAGCCGTATCCAAAAGCCGGGGCCCATGAATCGATCGCGCATTCTCATTCTGGTTATCGCAGCGGTGGCGGCAGGCGCGGCGGCTCTTCTCGTGCGCGGTCTTCTCGGCGGCGGCACCGAAAAATCGTCCGCCTCGATTGCGCCGGTTCAAGCGCATATGGAAACCAGCGAAGTGCTCGTTGCGGCGAAGAAACTCGATGCCGGCTCGAAACTCGCGGTCGGTTCGGTGCGCTGGCAGGCGTGGCCAAAGTCGGCCGTCGATTCCAGCTTCATGACCCAGAACAACATTCCGGATTTGCAAAAGGCGATCGACGGCGTCGTCGTGCGGGCGCCAGTCGTCGAAGGCGAACCGCTGACGGCGGCGAAGATGGTGCGGGCCGACGGCGCAGGCTACATGGCGGCGATGATGACGCCCGGCATGCGCGCGGTGTCGATCAATCTTTCCACCGAGACGGGCGCCGGCGGCTTCATTCTTCCCAACGATCGGGTCGACGTCATCCTGACCCTGCAGGTTTCCGAATCTCCGCGCGTCTTCGGATCCAGGACGATCCTCAAATCGGTGCGCGTTCTTGCGATCGATCAGACCTATCAACAGGACAGCGATCAGAAGATCGTGAAAGATGCGAAGTCGGCCACGCTTGAGATTTCGCCCGGGCAGGCGGAATTGATCGAACGCGCGCAGGCCTCCGGCACGCTTTCGCTTGCGCTTCGGGCGCTGGGTGACACTGGGGTGGTCGCCAAGGCCGACGAACAGCAAAACGACGGAGACGTGTCTGTCATTCGTTATGGCGTTACGCGCGGTTCCTCGCGTAGCAAAGGGGAGTAAGCGCGACATGCGCAGATTCGTATTCGCGGCCGCCCTCGCGGCGCTTGCCACGGTCGGATTGCCTGCGGCGGCCGGCGCGGGTGACAACACCCGCGTCATCAACGTGTCCCCCGGTCAGACCCAGCAACGCATCACGCTGGCCCTCGACAAGGCGGCGATCGTGCAGCTCGACAAGGACGCGCGCGACGTTCTGGTCTCCAACCCGGCGATCGTCGATGCGGTCGTGCGCACGCCGCGCAAGATTTTCCTTTTGGCTCAGAAGACGGGTCAGACCAACGCGTTCTTCTTCGATGCCAGCGGCAAGCAGATCCTTTCCATCGACATCCGCGTCGAAAAAGACGTCGCCGATCTCGCCGGCCTGATCCACGCCAACATGCCGGGCACCGGCATCAGGGTGAGCGCGCTCAACGACAATGTCGTGCTCACCGGCACGGTGTCGAGCGCGGCGGAGTCGACGCGCGCGCAGGATCTGGCGGCACGTTTCGCCGGCGGCGCCGACAAAGTCGTCAACATGCTCAAGATCAACGCCCGCGAACAGGTGATGCTGCGCGTGCGCATCGCCGAAGTGCAGCGCGACATCGCCAAGCAGCTTGGCATCGATCTCGCCGCCATGGTGCGCACGGCGGGCGTTCCGATCATTGCCTCCACCTCCAATCCCTTCGGCCTTTTGGGCCGCGCGCTTGCCGACGCTTCCGGAGTCCAGATCGGCAACGTCGGTACGCCCTCCGCCCCGGGACCCAACAACATCCAGGGCGTGATCAAGGCGCTCGAAACCGTAGGTCTGGTGCATACGCTGGCCGAACCGAACTTGACCGCGGTATCGGGTGAAACCGCGAAGTTTCTCGCCGGCGGCGAATTTCCCGTTCCGGCGTCGCGCGACCGCGACGGCAATATCACCGTGTCCTTCAAGCAGTTCGGCGTCGGGCTTTCCTTCACGCCGGTGGTGATGAGTGAAAACCGCATTTCGCTGCAGATCTCCACTGAAGTGAGTGAGCTCACCAACACGGGCTCCTTTACGCTCAGCGGCGGCACCACCACGGATCCGACGACGGGGCTTACCACCACCATCGGCGGCCTCACGATTCCCGCCTTGAATGTGCGCCGCGCCGAAACAACGATCGAGCTTCCCTCCGGCGGCAGCTTCGCCATCGCCGGCCTTCTCTCCCATACGACCAAGCAGCAGATCGACGCCTTTCCCGGCTTGAAGGACATGCCGGTCCTGGGGGCGCTGTTCAGAAGCCGCGACTACCAGAACAACGAATCCGAACTCGTCATCATGGTGAGCGCCTATCTCGTCGATCCGACGCATGAGACCAAGATCGCGCTTCCAACGGACGGTTTCGTGCCGCCGACCGATATCGATACCATCGCGCTCGGTCGTCTCAACACTGTTCACGACAAGCTCGATCCCAACGGATTGAAATCCGCTGGCGATACCAAAGTCGGCTTCATTGTTCCCTAGAGGATGGCCATGAAAAAAAGCGATCTCGTCCGCGCCGCCGCCGTCAGTGCCGTTCTCCTCGCCGGCAGCTGTGCCGCGCCCTTCAACGATGGAACCATCGTCGCCGATCCGCTGGTCAATCACCCCATCACTGTCGAGCCCGGTTATCGTTCGATGCAGATCTCCTTCACGACGTCGGGCGCGGGTCTCACCAATGACGACGCGCTGCGCTTCGATGCCTTCGTCCAGGACTACGTGACGCGCGGCAACGGCGCGATCAGCATCTCCGCGCCGAAGGGCCCCACGGCCGACGCGGCGATCGCCTATTTCGGCGAGCGTCTCGCCACCGCAGGCGTTCCGCGCTCGCAAATTCTCGTCGGTACGCATGATGTCGTGAGCGGCGATACGCGTGTGGAGATCGGCTACGTCTCCTATGTCGCCCATACCGACAGTTGCGGCGACTGGTCGAAGAACGCGGCGAACGTCGCCGCCAATCTGCCGATGCCGGATTTCGGTTGCGCCACGCAGCACAACGTCGCCGAGGCGGTCGCCGATCCGCGCGATCTCGTAAGCCCGCGCGGCATGGGCGATGCCGATGCAGACAGGCGGGGCACCGTGCTCGGTCACTACAAGAAGGGCGAGATCACCTCGTCCGACAAACGCAAGGGCGATCTGTCGAACGAACAGTCCGGCACCGCTTCGGATGTGCACTGATGAGCGATGCGATGACCAAACCGCAAACGGAAGATGGGGAGCCCTTCGGCGCCGCGCCGCATGAGCGCCCGGTGCCGCGCATCTCCATCCAGGCCTTCTGCGAGTTTCCCGATACCGGCGCCGCCTTGCAGCGCGCTGCTTCCGATCGCCGTCTCTCCAAAGCGCATGTAAATGTGCAGCTGGGCGGCGTCGATGCGGCGGTGGAGCATCTGGGCCAGCATGCCACACCCAATCTTTTGATTGTCGAGACGCGGCTTCAGGGCCAGACCGCACTCGATGAGATCGATCGCTTGGCCGACGTCTGCGATCCGGCGACAAAAGTCCTCATCGTCGGCCGCGTCAACGATGTGCATCTTTATCGCGAACTGGTGCGCAAAGGCGTCAGTGAATACATGGTCGCGCCGGTCAGTCCGCTGAATATCATCGAAGTGATTTCCGGTCTTTATCTGAGCCCCGACGCGGCGCCCATCGGCCGTGTCGTCAGCTTCGTGGGCGCGCGGGGCGGCGCGGGATCCTCGACGCTCGCCCACAATGTCGGCTGGTGCATTGCCGAGCGTTTGCACATCAACACGGCGATCGTCGATCTTGATCTTCCGTTCGGCACGGCCGGCCTGGACTTCAACGAAGAGCCCGGCCAAGGCGTCGCCGACGCCTTGTCGGCGCCGGAACGCCTGGATGACGTGCTGCTCGACCGTCTGCTGATCAAGGCCGGCGAGCATCTTTCGCTCTTCACCGCGCCGGCGATGATCGAACGCAACTACGACGCCGACAACGACGCCTATGAATCGGTGCTTGACGGCGTGCGGCAGGTGACGCCTTGCGTGATCGTCGATCTGCCGCATCTGTGGACGCCGTGGATCAAGCAAACGCTTCTTGCATCCGACGAAATCGTCATCGTCGCCGCGCCCGATCTCGCCTCGCTGCGCAACGGCAAGGCGCTTGCCGACATGTTGAAGACGGCGCGCCCCAACGATGCGCCGCCGAAGCTGGTGCTCAACCAGGTTGGCGTGCCCAAGCGTCCGGAAATTCCGGTCAAGGACTTTTCCGAGACCATGGGCCTGCCGCCTTCGCTGATCCTGCCCTTCGATCCGGGCCTCTACGGTTCGGCGGCCAACAACGGCCAGATGCTGGTCGACATGAAGCCGAATTCGCAGACCGCACAAGGTATCGCGCTGATAGCCGAGATTTTGACCGGCCGCGCGCCGCAGGCCGCGAACAAGTCCTCGATCTTCTCCATGCTGAAAGGGAAGAAGCGGGCTTAATCGATGTTCGGAAAGCGCAGCGCCACATCCGAGCAGGCCAAGACCAGCGCTCCCGCGCCGCGTATTGAGCCCGCTCCCGCAAAGACGCCCGCGCCTTCGGCCGCGGATCCCGCACCCACGGCGGTCACGGTCGGCGGACGCACGCAGCATGTGCCGACCGCCTCGGTGGCGGCTGCGGCGCCGAAGCCGGCACGCGCCGTCGAAGCGCGCTCGGAAGACTACTATCAGATCAAGACGACCATCTTTAACGCGTTGATCGACACCATCGATCTGGCACAGCTGGCGCAACTCGATCCGGAATCCGCGCGCGAAGAAATCCGCGACATCGTCAACGAAATCATTTCGATCAAGGCCGTGGTGATGTCCATCGCCGAGCAGGAACATCTGCTCCAGGACATCTGCAACGACGTGCTCGGCTACGGACCGCTGGAGCCTTTGCTGGCACGCGACGACATCGCCGACATCATGGTCAACGGGGCGGGGCGCGTCTTCATCGAAGTTTCCGGCAAGGTCCAGCTCACCAATATCCGCTTCCGCGACAACGCGCAGCTGATGAACATCTGCCAGCGCATCGTCAGCCAGGTCGGCCGCCGCGTCGATGAATCCTCTCCGATTTGCGACGCGCGCCTGCTCGATGGTTCTCGCGTCAACGTGATCGCCCCGCCGCTCGCCCTCGACGGCCCCACGCTTACCATTCGTAAGTTCAAGAAGGACAAGCTCAAGCTCGACGATCTGACGCGGTTCGGTTCGATCAATCCGTCGGGCGCGCGCATCCTGGGCGTCATCGGCCGCTCGCGCTGCAACGTGCTGATCTCCGGCGGTACCGGTTCGGGCAAGACGACGCTGCTCAACTGTATGACCGCCTATATCGAAGCCGACGAGCGCGTCATCACCTGCGAAGATGCGGCCGAACTTCAATTGCAGCAGCCCCACGTCGTGCGCCTGGAAACCCGTCCGCCGAACCTGGAAGGCCAGGGCCAGATCACCATGCGCGATCTGGTCAGAAACTGTCTGCGTATGCGTCCCGAACGCATCATCGTGGGCGAAGTGCGCGGACCAGAAGCGTTCGACCTTCTGCAAGCCATGAACACCGGCCATGACGGCTCGATGGGCACGCTGCACGCCAACTCCCCGCGCGAAGCCATGTCGCGCCTGGAATCGATGATCACCATGGGCGGCTTCCAGCTTCCCACAAGGACCATCCGCGAAATGATCGTCGCGTCGATCGACATCATCATCCAGGCTGAGCGCATGCGCGACGGTTCGCGCCGCATCACCAAGATCACCGAAGTGGTGGGCACCGAAGGCGACGTCGTCATCACCCAGGATCTGATGACCTATGAAGTCACCGGCGAAGACGAAACCGGCAAGCTCAAGGGCAAGCATATGGGCACCGGCATCGTGCGTCCCTCGTTCTGGGAGCGTGCGCGCTACTACGGTCTGGAGCGCGAATTGGCCGAGGCGCTTGACGAACTGCAACAGCATTGAGGGCTGAACAATGAGCCCGACTTTAGTCTACGGACTTATGATCCTTCTCTTCATGGCGGCGGCTGGTGGCGTCGCTTACGCCTTCGTCGGCGGCACCAGCGGGCGCACGCAAAAGCGCATGCAGGCCGTCAAGCAGCAGAACCCCGTTGCCGCAGCGCGCGGCGGGCAGGATTCCAACCAGCAGCGGCGTAAGAACGTCCAGGCGCTGCTCAAGGATCTCGAGAAGCAGCAGGCCGAAAAGAAAGAGAAGCTCACGCTGCGCCGGCGGATCGAGCAAGCCGGACTCACGATCGAGCCGCGCACCTATTGGCTGCTGTCGGGGTTGGCGGCGATGGGGGCTTTTGTCATCGGCTTCCTCACCGGTCAGACACTTATCGTGGAAATCCTCTTCGGCTTCGCCGTCGGCCTCGGCCTTCCGCGCTGGGTGCTATCGTTCCTGAAGAAACGCCGCCTCAAGCGGTTCACCAACGAGTTCGCCAACGCCATCGACATCATCGTGCGCAGCGTGAAATCGGGTCTTCCCACCAACGAGGCGCTCAAGATCGTGGCGCGCGAAATTCCCGAACCCGTAGCCGGCGAATTCAATCAGTTGTGCGAAAGCCTGAAAGTCGGCGTGTCGATGGAACAGGCGCTCAAGAAGATGTACGAGCGCATGCCGACATCGGAGGTTTCGTTCTTCGCTATCGTGATGACTATCCAGTTGAAATCGGGTGGCAATCTCTCCGAAGCATTGGGCAATCTTTCGGGCGTCCTGCGCGACAGAAAGCGCCTGCAAGGCAAGATCAAGGCGATGTCGTCCGAAGCCAAGGCGTCCGCGGCCATCATCGGCTCGCTGCCGCCGGCGGTGATGACGCTCGTCTATCTCTCGACGCCGGGTTACATCGCAACACTCTTCACCGAGAAGCTGGGCAATCTGATGCTTGCAGGTTGCGTCGTCTGGATGGGCGTTGGCATCTTCGTGATGAAGAAGATGATTAGCTTCAAGCATTAAAGGCGCGCGATGGATATCGGAATTCTCAATATCCTGTTCGACAAGAACTTCCTCATCACGTCCGTGGTGGCGATCTTGTCGTTCGCCACCATCGTGACGCTGGGCTTGCCGCTTCTGGAGCGCAACACGCTCGGCAAGCGCATGAAGGCGGTGTCGGAACGGCGTGAGGAACTGCGTCAGCGCCATCATGTGGCGCTAAAGCAGCGCAACAGCTTGCGTACCGAACCGGTCAGCTTCATGAAGCAGACGCTGGAGAGGCTGAAACTCGCCAACCTTCTGGAATCGGCAGACACCAAAGAGAAGCTGACGCAAGCCGGCTACCGCGGCCAAGCGCCGCTCGTCACCTTCATGTTCTTCCGTTTCGTGATGCCGTTTATCGTCTTCGGGGTGGCGCTGTTCTATCTCTTCGTCGTCACCCACTTTGCCTGGAGTGGCACCATGAAGGTGCTGGCGTCCTTCGGCGCGGCTTTGTTCGGCTACTATTTGCCCGATCTCTTCGTCTCCAATGCGATCCAACGCCGCCAGCAATCGGTGATGCAGGCCTTTCCCGATGCGCTCGATCTTCTGCTCATCTGCGTGGAGTCGGGCATGTCGGTGGAAGCGGCGTTCACCCGCGTGGCGACCGAAATCGGTCCGCAGTCGGTGGAGCTGGCGGAAGAATTCGCGCTGACGACGGCGGAGCTCTCTTATCTTCCCGAGCGGCGCCAGGCGTTCGAAAATCTCGCCAAGCGCTGCGGCCATAACGGCGTAAAGGCGGTGTCGGCCGCGCTCAATCAGGCGGAAAAATACGGCACGCCCTTGGGCCAGGCGCTGCGCATCGCGGCCCAGGAAAACCGCGAGATGCGTATGCAGGAAGCGGAAAAGAAGGCGGCTGCCCTTCCCGCCAAACTCACCGTGCCGATGATCATCTTCTTCCTGCCGTGCCTCTTCGTGGTGATCCTGGGCCCCGCGATCATGAAAGTGATGGCGACGTTCCATCACTGAGCGTGCGGCTTTCATTCCGAAGAAGTCTAGACAAATTGGTGGGGTCATGCCGCGGCAGTTGAACTGCTGCCATCTCGCAGAACTCGTCGTTGCGTTTCGCGCTTTCGGGATCGCTAGCTTGTGCGTCACAGCACGATCCCTCCCCGGAATCTTCACTCACTTCGTTCGCAGAGATTTCGACTCTCCCTCAAGGGCCCTCAAGGGGAGGGTTGAATGATGGCTGATCTGTGGAGGTGGATTTGCTAATCCGCTTCATCTGATGCCGTGCGCAGCTTGCGGCTTTTGTGGGCGAGATGCTCCGGGCAAGGTTCCCGATCTCGGTGCGCCATTCTGCAGCTAAGGCATCGTCAGAGTTCGCGACTCACCATAGTCTGGCGCATGCACCGTTCGAGAGGAGATGCGGATGGCTGCGAACATGGCCGTAAAGCGCGCCAAGAAAGCGCAAAAGCATAAAGCCAAGCTCGCCGCGCGGCGCAAGCTCGAGTTGATCGAGGGCTCGCTGCTCGGGCAGGTGAAGACAGCGGCTTCGATGCCGGTCCAGCTCTGTCTGGTGCACGGAGATCTGACCGAGGGCGGTATGGTCAACATCCTGCTGATTCGAGGTGCGTCGCCCTACCGGGTCGCCGTCGCTGGCTTTCTCGTAGACCTGCACTGTCTCGGCATCAAGGATGTAATGTTCACCTGGATGGGGGCGGAGGAGTTTGCCCGCTACAGCGAGGCTATGGGCGAGACCGCGCCGATCGATACAATCGAACTTCAGGATGCTCGCAAGCTGCTGCGCGACGCGGCGGCATGGGCGGAGTCGATCGGCTTTGCGCCCCACAAGGATTTTGTCGCCGTCGAGCGCGCATTCGGAGATGTTGACTGTGATGCGTCCACGCGGAGGTACACTTTCGGTGTGAACGGAAAACCGCTCTATGTGCCGGGTCCAACCGAAACCCGTGCACAGATTCGCCAGCGGATCGAGCAGCTCAGGCGGCGGTTAGGACCGGACGGCTTCGACTGTATGGTCGAAGTCTGAGCGCGCTGGGTCCCGGAACCAGAACTCTTGCGGATTGATGGAATTTGAAACTCAGTCCGTCTCGCCCGATGCCGTGCGCAGCTTGGGGCCGGATTCTTTGGCGAGCTGCTTTGGCGCAGGCCTCTTTGCTGGCGTCGGGGACGGCGTCGCGGGCGCCGTGGCGCTGGCGAGCTTGCGCGGCGGCTTGGTCGCCACGCGCGTCTTGACCGGGCCGGCCTTGGGATCGAAGGGGACCTGCTGCATCACGACAGTCTTGGCATCGGGAGTCTTGGCCGAGGCCACGGTGGCGTTGACGGTGTTGTTGGCGATGGGCGGCAATGCCTGCGTCGCGACCGGCGCGCGGGGGGTGCTCTTGGCCACCATCGGCTCTTTCGCATCCTGCTTCGCCTTGGCCTTGGCCACGGCGACATCGGACACCGCTTGGCCGCGCTGCTTTTGCAGGTTGGCGACCATCTGAACATTGTTGCCGATCTTGGCGTATTGCGTGCCCTGCGCGGCGGCCTGGGCCAGCAGCGTCTGCGCGCCGTCGAGATCGCCCGCCAACATGCGCGACACCGCGTAATTGTTCAGCACGGTGGCTTCGCCGGGCTTCAGCAACAGCGCGTGTTCGTAGGCGAGCTTGGCGTTGGCGCGATCGTCCATCTGGTCGTAGGCCACGCCCAGCGCCGAAAACAGCGTCCAGTCGGCCGGCTGCAACTCGATGGCGCGCTTGAGGAACGCGAGCGCGTCCTGGGTCTGGCCGCGCTGGGTCAGCACTTTGCCGTATTCGCCCACGACGCGCGGGTCGTCGGGCGCCACCAGCATGAGCTGGGAAAGCGATTTGGAGGCGGCGTCGAAATCGCCGGCGGTGCGCAACAGCTGCGCGCGGCGGATTTCGCCATCGAGATTGTCGGCCAGGTTCCTGCCCGGTGTGCCGAGCTGGCTGTCGTCGACCGAGGCGGCCTGTTTGCCGGTCAGCGCATTGGCATTGAGATCGCTGGAAGACGCGCAGCCGGTCACCCAAAGAAGAGCAAAAGTGGCAAAGGCGGTGCGGACAATCACGCGGTCCATGGAGGTGTCCCCTCGAGCGAGAAAACGGCAGCGCACAGCATGCAGCGACCGGGTCAACAAACCCTTAAGCATGATCCTAAGAAGCGGTGAAACCACGGTTTTTTGTGGTTAGGTCCAAATCTTGACGCAATGAAGTTGTGCCATGCTGGCGCAATGAAATGGCGTGTTGCGATCCTCTCGGCGTTGGCGATGGCGGCGGTTGCTGGCCTGGTGCTTGTCGCTGCCGTGAACGGAGGCGTCGCTCAGACCGGATCGCAGCGCATCTCCTTCGTGATGGCGACGGGCTCGACTGCGGGGACCTATTTTCCGGTGGGCGAAGCGATTGCCGGCATCGTCAGTCACCCGCGCGGCGTGGACCGCTGCGATCGGCGCGACGTTTGCGGGCCGGAAGGCTTGATCGCATCGACCCGTACCAGCGAAGGCACCATCGCCAATGTGTTCGCGGTGAATGCGCGGCAGGCCGATTCCGCGCTCGCCCAATCCGACGTGGTGGCCGAAGCGATTGCGGGCAAAGGCGTGTTTGCCAAACCCGGAAAGCAGCTGCATGTCATGGCGATCGCCGATCTCTACCCCGAAGAAGTGCACGTGGTGGTGGGAAGGCGCGCCAAATTCAATTCGATCGCCGAGCTGCGCGGCAAGCGCGTCTCTATCGGCGGCAGGAATTCCGGCACCATCGTCACCGCGCGCGCGGTGCTCGCGGCCTATCGTCTTTCGGAAAAGACCGTCAAACCCAGCTATACGGGCGCCGATCTTGCGGCCACCCAATTGGAGAAAGGCCAGATTGATGCCTTCTTCTTCGTCGGCGGCGCGCCGGTGCCCATCATCCAGGATCTGATCGGCCGCGGCGTGGCGCGGCTGCTGCCGATCGATGGCGCCGGACGAAAGCGCCTGCTGGCTTTGGCGCCCAGCCTCTCGGTTCGCGTGATTTCGGCGGGCACCTATCAGAACACCCCAGCCGTGGACACCGTGAGCGTTCACGCGATCTGGATCGTGAACGACAGCGAACCGAACGATCTGATCTATTCGATCGTCAAATCCGTGTTCAATCCGGCGAACCGCGCGCTGCTCAACAACAGCCATCCTAGTGCGCGCTTCATCCGCGTCGACCAGGCGGCATCGGGCCTGCCGGTTCCGCTACATCCCGGAGCCCTGCGCTACTACCGCGAAACCGGAAACCTCGCCCGGCGGACGTAAGTTCACGCCTTCGCGTGCCAAGCTACGCCAATCCCGCCTCGACCTCCGCTTTCGCCGCTTTGCCCCAGTCCTGCATCGCCGGCAACGCGAATATACGCTCCATGTAGGTTTTCACGCTTGGCGGTACCTCAATCCCGTAGGTTTTGAATCGCGAAACGACGGGCGCATACATGCAGTCGACGACCGAGAAGTGCCCGAAGAGGAAGCCGCCATCCTTGCCATATTTGCCGAGCGCCTCGCTCCAGGCCGTGAGGATGCGCGCGATCTGCGCCTTGGTGTTGTCGCGCAGTTCGGGCGACGGCAGCGTGCGCGCGAAATCCATCGACAATTGATCGCGCACGTCGGAAAAACCGGAATGCATTTCCGCCGCATAGGAACGCGCCTGCGCCCGGACCGCGGAATCGTCCGGCCACAGCCTCGCTTCGGGGTGGCGTTCGGCCAGCGTCTCGCAGATCGCAAGACTGTCCCAGACGATGGTGCTCTTGCCGTTCTCTTCGATTTTCAGCACCGGCACGCGTCCGGCCGGCGTGCGCTTCAAGACCTCTTCAGAGGTCGAATGGCGCCTCAGCGCGATCACGTCCTCGGCAAACGGCGCGCCGACGGCGCGCAAAGCGACATAGGGTCTCAAGCTCCAGCTCGACCACTCCTTGGTTCCAAGAATGAGCGTATAACGCGCTGCCATGCCGCCTCCGGTTGCGATGCGAGAGCGCGATTTCTAAACTCCTGCCGCACACACACCAAAGGGTCTTCATGCATACAAGCCTTGCGAAGAGCGCAAAGGGCGCCGTCCCGCTTCACGCCGTCAAAGCTTCGGATCTGAAAGCCTGGCGCGCGACGCGCTCCAGGCGCGAAGCGCAATGGCTGCAAGCCTCCGGATTTGCGGCGAAAGAGGGCGAGCTCGCGCTTGTTCCCGGCGCGAGCGGCGCGCTGTCTTCGGCCGTGCTCGGTCTGGGCAAAGGCACGGACAGATTGGCGTTGGCCGCGTTTTCCGAGTCTCTGCCGCAGGGCACCTATGCGCTCGGCGACGTGCCCGATGAGTTCGCGGGCGAGCGCGCCACGCTCGGCTGGCTGCTCGGTACCTACAATTACACACGCTATCGCAAGAACAAGAAGAGTTTCCCCAAACTGGTTTTGCCGAAGGGCGTTGACGGCGAAGAGGTCACGCGCATCGCCGAAGGCGTCTTTCTGGCGCGCGATCTCGTCAACACGCCGTCGAACGACATGGGACCTGAGGAGTTGGCGGCCGCCGCGCGCGATCTGGCGAAAAAACACGGTGCCAAACTTTCGCTGATCGTCGGCGACGCGTTGCTCAAGCAGAACCTTCCCATGATCCACGCGGTGGGCCGGGCTTCGTCGCGTCCGCCCCGCCTCATCGATCTCACCTGGGGCAGGGCGAATGCGCCGAAAGTCACGCTTGTCGGCAAAGGCGTGTGTTTCGATTCCGGCGGTCTTGATCTGAAGACCGCCGCCGGCATGGCGACGATGAAGAAAGACATGGGCGGTGCTGCGACGGTGTTGGGCCTGGCTCACATGATCATGGGCGCCAAGCTCGACCTGCGTTTGCGCGTGCTGATTCCGGCGGTGGAGAATTCTGTGTCGGGTTCGGCCTACCGTCCGGGCGACGTGCTGACGAGCCGCAGAGGACTCACCGTAGAAATCGGCAACACCGATGCAGAGGGGCGCCTGGTGCTCGCCGATGCACTGGATGTGGCCGACAGCGAAACGCCGCAGTTGCTGATCGACGTCGCCACGCTCACCGGCGCCGCGCGTGCCGCCACGGGCATGGAGCTGCCGCCCTTCTTCACCGACGATGAAGAACTGGCGCGCGATCTTTCCAGGCACGGCATGGAGCAAGGCGATCCGCTGTGGCGGCTGCCGCTGTGGCGCGGGTATGAACCCACGATCGCAAGCCCGATCGCCGATCTCAACAACGCCCCGGACTACGGCCTCGCGGGCGCGATCACCGCGGCGTTGTTTCTCAATCGCTTTGTCGGCAAGGCCAAAAGTTGGGTGCATATCGACACGCCGGCCTGGGTCGATCGCCCCAAACCCGGACGCCGCAAAGGCGCGGAGGCCAACACCGCGCGCGCTCTTTATGCGCTGCTGTCCGCGCGCTACGGAAAATGAACCCGCTCGATCCGCGCACGACAGCGGCGCGCGGCGACATCGCGGCGAGCTCTTTGCGCGGCAAGGTCGATGCGCAACGCTTCGTCGACGGCGTGGCGCATCACGTGAGAATCGGAGTGGCGTCGCTGCGCGTCGAACCGTCCAATGACGCCATGCAGGACACCGAACTGCTCTTCGGCGAGGATTTTGTCGTCTTTGACGAGAAAAACGGCTGGGCCTGGGGGCAGGCCAAACTTGACTCCTATGTCGGCTATGTCCGCAGCGAAGCGTTGGCAAACGGCGCCGCCGATGCCGATCACGTCGTCAGCGCGCTGCTCGCGCCGGTGCGCCCTCAGCCGGATCTCAAAATTCCGCCCCGCGATCTGTTGCCGATGAATGCGCCCGTGAAAGAGGAGGGCCGCGAGAAACGTTTCCTGCGCATCGGCTCCGGTCAATTCGTCTTTGTCGGCCATCTCAGAGCATCCGCCACGAATGAAAGCGATTGGGTCGAGGTCGCTCTGCGCTTTCTGGGCGTTCCCTATGTCTGGGGCGGACGAACGGCGAGAGGGCTCGATTGCTCAGGCCTGATCCAGACTGCGCTGCATGCCGCCGGCATCGCCTGTCCGCGCGACGCCGACATGCAGGAAGAAGCGTTGGGCAAGGCCCTTTCCGTGACGGACAACTTTTCCGGATTGCAACGCGGCGATCTCGTCTTCTGGAAAGACCATGTCGGCGCCATGCTCGACGAATCCCGCATCCTGCACGCCAACGGCTTCGCCATGGCGGTCTCGATCGAACCGCTGACAGATGTGGTGAAACGCAACCGCGACATCGGAAATGCGGTGAGTTCTGTGCGACGGCTATTTGTCTGAAGTTATATCGAACCGCCAAAATACGACGACCGAATACAATTCTTTGCGTGCGCGAAATATGCGCAAGTCTATGTTCCTCCCCTGTACTTACGGGGGAGGCGGCGAGCAAGCGAAGCGCGCGAGCCGGAGGGGGTGAGAGAAGACGAAACAAAATCTCGGCCACGTGCCAAAAGACTTCGTCAAAATATGACGGAAGCCGAAGTTATGCTGTGGTCCATACTCCGCCAGAACAAACACCACGGTGTCCATTTTCGTCGTCAGCATCCCATCGGCCCTTACATCGCGGACTTTGCCTGCGTGAAAGCGAAATTGGCCATAGAAGTCGATGGCGCGACGCACGCAACCGACAGGGAAATCTCTTACGACCAGCGACGCGACGCTTACATGAGGCGTCGTGGATGGCGCATCATTCGGATCGCGAATTCGGATGTGTATCGAAACTTGGGAATTGTGTGCGAAATGATCGTGAGCCACTTGCCCCCTCCGTCAGTCGACGCAAACGCGTCGACTGACACCTCCCCCGTAAACGGGGGAGGAACAAACCGTTAATACCCCCGCGCCAAATCCACCACGTTCACCAGCGGCCGCCCGCTCTCCAGCCGTTCGATGCCGTCGATGGCGACTTGCGCCATCGCCTGGGGATCGGAGAGTGCGGCGATGTGCGGCGTGATCGAGATCTTGGGATGCGCCCACAGCGGGCTCGTCTCCGGCAGCGGCTCGGTCTCGAACACGTCGAGCGCGGCGCCTGCGAGGTGTCCGCTATCGATGGCCGCGATGAGGTCGTCTTCCTTCAGATGCCCGCCGCGCGCGACATTGATCACATAGGTGCCCGCGGGTAGCATCTTGAACGTCTTCGCATTCAGGATATGCCGCGTGTCGCTCGTCAGCGGCAGCACGCAGACGAGAATGTCGCTTTGCGACAGAAAAGTTTCGAGTTCGCCGAGACCCGCGAAACTCCTTACGCCCTTCACATCCTTGCGCGTGCGGCTCCAGCCCAGCATTGGAAAATCCAGATCGCGCAGCCGCTCCGCCGCCATGGTGCCGATTTCTCCCAGACCCAGAACGCCCACGCGCGTATCTTCGGTCTTGCGCGGCGGAATGGTCTGGCGCCATTTGCGCTCGGCTTGCGCGGTCTCGAAGTAACGCTGCTGGCGATGAAACGTCAGCACATGCAGCACGATGTATTGCGCCATCTCGCGCGACAGCGAGCGATGCACGAAGCGCACCAACGGCACGTGCTTGGGGAAATCCGGATCGGCCATGAAGCCGTCGACGCCGGCGCCCAAGGAAAACACGGCCTGCAATTTCGGAAAGCCCTTCAGCAGGCCGGGCGGCGGGCGGAAGCTCACGACATAGTCGATCTCACCTGGATCGTAAGCATCGCGTCCATGCACCGCGAGTTTGAGATGCGGCGCGGCTTGCGCGATCGGTGTCGTCCACAGCGAAGCCCAGTTGATGGGTACGGCAAGCAGCAAGGTCTTCTGGCGCGCGGTCATGTCCGCACGCTCGCCGCTTTTTTCGCTCTGTTCAAGTGACGGTTATTTGCCCGTCGGCGCCGGCAGCGCAGCAGGCGAATCCGCCCAGCTGCGCATATAGGCCAGCAGGTCGAGGCGATCCTGCACGCTCTTGAGGCCGGCGAAGCTCATCTTGGTTCCCGGCACCATCGCGGCAGGCGCCTTCAGATATTTGAACAGCGCTTCGAAGGTCCACGGTGCATGATCGCTCATCATCGCGCTCGAATAGGAGAAGGCGTCGTGCGTGGCGCGCGGGCGGCCAACGACACCATAGAGATTGGGGCCGATCTTGTTCGGCCCGCCCTTCGACCAGTCGTGGCATTGCGCGCAGCGCGTGGCGACCTTCTGTCCGCTCGCGACATCGGCCTTGGCGAGCACGGTGCCCATATCGGGAACGGTCTCTTCGGCGGGCGCGGTGGAGGTGTTGCCGGCGGTCGTCGTCTCGACGACGCCTTCAACCTTGTAACCTTCTTTGGCGGGCTTCTCGACTTCGAACAGGGATTCGCTCGCGATCCTGATAACCAATACGAAGATCAATGTGCCGAGGATGGCACCGGCGATCTTGTTCCATTCCCAGGAATCCATAAGGTCACGCTCCGCGAGGCTGTGGCGCCGAATCCGATTCCGGGAAGAGACGTGGAAGAGGTGGTGTGCTCCCCCCGAGAACCGGGCCGGACATTACTAGGCGTCCTCAGAGCGTCATTGCGGCGAAGCGTCGCAAGTCGCTGCAACAGCGGGAGAGAGTCCTGACGATGAGTCCGATCGTCATCATTCCGGCGCGCATGGCGTCCACGCGGCTTCCCGGAAAGCCGCTCGCCGATATTTCCGGCGTGCCGATGATCGTGCGCGTCTGGCAGCAGGCGATGAAAGCCGCCATCGGGCCGGTGCTTGTTGCCGCGGCAGAGTGCGAGATCGCCGATGCGATTGCGCGCGCCGGCGGCCATGCGGTGCTGACCGAACCAAACCTGCCGTCCGGATCGGACCGAATTTTCGAAGCGCTGCAAAAGTTCGACGCGGACGGAAAGCACGATGTCGTCGTGAATTTGCAAGGCGATCTGCCGGCGCTCGATCCTTCGGCCGTGAAAGCGGTCTCGGAGGCGCTCGCCGGCACTGGCGCGGATATCGCCACGCTCGCCGCCGAAATCGACGATGCCAAGGATTTCGACAATCCCAATGTTGTGAAGCCTGTCGTCGCCTGGGAGCCGGGCGGCAAACGCGGCCGCGCGCTCTATTTCACGCGCGCACGCGCCCCCCACGGCGACGGCGCGCTCTATCATCACATCGGCATCTATGCTTACCGGCGCGAGGCCTTGGCACGCTTCGTCAAGCTGCCGCCGTCGCCGCTGGAGAAGCGCGAGAAGCTCGAACAGTTGCGCGCTTTGGAAGCAGGCATGTCGATTGTGGTTGCGCGCGTGGAGGAAGTGCCGCTCAGTGTCGACACGCCGGACGATCTCGCCAAGGCGCGCGTGTTGATTTCGAAGTAACGGAAAACGACGATGACGGATTCACTCATTGCCCGCGCCAAGCGCGTCGCCTTCCAGGGCGAGAGGGGCGCCTTCGGCAATCTCGCCGCCCGCGAGGCGCTGCCTCATTGCGAGGTCGTGCCCAAGCCCAGCTTCGAGGACGCGGTCGAAGCGGTGCGCTCAGGCGAAACCGAACTCTGCATTATTCCGATCGAGAACTCGCTGCACGGGCGCATCGCCGACATTCATCACCTGCTGCCGGAGGCCGGCCTCTACATCGTCGGCGAACATTTTCTGCCGATCCATCTGCAGCTGCTCGGCCTCAAAGGCGCGCCGCTGTCGGGCGTGAAGAAAGTGCTGAGCCAGGGGCCCGCACTCGGCCAGTGCCGCAAGCTCATCCGCGATCTCAAGCTGACGACGCAGGATTGGTACGACACGGCGGGATCGGCGATGCAGGTGGCCAAACTGAACGATCCCGGCGTCGCCGCTATCGCCTCCTCGCTGGCGGGCGAAATCTACGGCCTCGACGTACTCACGAAAGATGTCGAAGACGAGCATCACAACACCACGCGCTTTGTCATCATGGCGCACGAGCCCGACGACGCGCCCGCCAATGCCGGTCCTGTCATCACCACGTTCGTGTTCCGCGTGCGCAACGTGCCGGCCGCGCTTTACAAAGCGCTGGGCGGTTTCGCCACCAACGGCGTGAACATGACCAAGCTGGAAAGCTACCAACTCGGCGGCTCGTTCAATGCCACCCAGTTCTACGCCGACATCGAAGGCCACCCCGAGGAACGCAGCGTCCGGCTGGCGTTGGAAGAACTGCAATTCTTCACCAGCAAGCTGACGGTCCTCGGCGTCTACCCCGCCCACCCGCTGCGCGAAGAGATGCCGTCCTGAAGAAGGTGAAGGGTTCACGCGGAGCCGCGGAGGCCGCAGTGTTTTCCGCGCGCTTCTTGTTGAGTTTGTGCCTGGAAGTAGTTTCGGCGCGCTTCGCGCGCCAACCAGATCAAGAACAACAGATCAATATCGATTGCCGAATGCTAGGACCGCTCCGCGGCGCGGCGGAGCCGCGCCCGCGTCCTTGGGGCGGCGAAGCTCGCGCAGCGAGCGAAGACGCCTCCGCGTGAACCCTTCATTTTCCTTTGTTTTCGCGAAGAGGTGGGGATCACTCAAGGCAGCCATGTGCGGGGCGGACTGTCGAAATCGCCGTCAGAACTTTTCACAGCTATCTTCGGGACGCCGAGCCGCTTAGATGCAACCGGTGATGGAGCGATCCATGAGAATTCCCACATGTTTTTTCGCGGCCGCTATCGCGAGCGGCGCTTTTCTTTTGGCAGGAGGATCTTCGATGGCATCGATGGCAGACGATCAAAAAGCCGTGGCGGCGCTCGACGCGCAATACCAGGCAGCGGTGAAAGCGAACGACGCCAAGACGATGGACGCCATCCTGCTCGACGATTTTGTTCTCGTTCTCGGCAACGGCACGACCGAAAACAAAGCCGCACTGCTGGAAGAAGCGCGCAGCAAGCGCATTGCGTATGAGCAGCAGGACGAAGAGCCGGGCACGCAGATCGTCCGCGTCTGGGGCGACACCGCGGTGGTCACCGCGAAACTGTGGATCAAAGGCAGCCGCGACGGCAAAGCCTTCGACCGCAAACTCTGGTTCAGCGACACCTATGTCCGCTCGCCACAGGGCTGGCGCTATGCGTTCGGGCAGGCGTCATTGGCGCTGCCCAATCCACCCTCCCCTTGAGGGAGGGTCGAAAAAT
>JACQDN010000007.1 GCA_016201105.1 Pseudomonadota bacterium | reverse complement strand
GGGTGCATCGGCAGGACGGAATTGTGGGTAATCGAAAGTTCTTACAGTGGATCGAACGTCGACAAGCACTTGGCGGTCACCATACGAGCGCGGCACGACAAACCCAACGCCGTTCGGTATGGGAATGTGGTGAACTTGTTTGGTGCGGGCATCTAGAACGAAGACTTCAGGCACACAAGTGTCCGCATCACACTCCGGTTCGCGACCAGACCCTACGAGTTGGAGCGTTCCGCCGGCCGTTTCACGAACCAGGTAGTACGCCGCCGTAGCAGCGGTTCTGAACGCCGCCGTGATTGTCTGCACGTCCAAAACGATAAATTCGGACATGTTCATGCGGAGCATGAACCGGCCTGATGGTGCCAGATCGCGAGACCAACTGGATTTTATGGAAGGCAGTTCCGGTACCGTGAGGAACTTGCCGCTACTTGACAGCAGCTTGATGTCGAACGTGCTCTCAAAGGAGGCAAAGGCCTTGTCGTCGCGTATGGCGAAGTCGCCTCGCCAAAAAACATCTGGGAGAGTCGTTGCAGTTGTTTCCTTTAGCGTCTTCGCAGACACCCAGCCCAGAACTTGGGCACCACCCATGGCATTCCATGGCACTGAACCGCACTGGAACACGAACGCTTGCTCAGCAGCGCTCCTGGGCGTTCCGTTGATCTCGCGCAAATCCACGCAACTTGCGTCGAGGCGCACTGTGCGCAACGGGCGGATGCGATGATGCCAAATCTCCGGAATAAAACTTTCGGCCTCCTCAGCAACACCCGTTGACGCAATCTGATGATCGATGACTTGCGTCGACAGACTTGAGTTCGTCTGACCGAGTGCTACAGAGCCAAGCGCTATCGAAGCGCAGATCCCGAGCAGAAAATTGCGCAACTGCCACCCCACCTCATAAGGCTGTGAACGTATCATAACCCTCATCTTCTGCGCTCAGCACTATCAAATCCGAAAAATTAGAAATGAGGGGGGACAGCCAATTCAATTCCCCGCTTGCGACGCCATCTGCTGCGCTGGATTACCTCCCCGCAATTCCTTGCGGCGTCGTTTCGGGGTGCGCGGGAAGCGGTGCCGGTGCCGGCAGCGTGGCCACGATGTCGTCGATGAAGGCGGCGAATTTCGTGCCGGGCACGCGGATCGTCGTTTCCCACTCCGTGCGGAAGCCGGGCAGGGACAGCATGGCGCTCGCCCCGCTGCGCATTTGCCGGAAGACGTCTTCGTCCAGCAGGCCGCTTTCGTGTTGCAAAAAGGAATCCTGCCAGCCGTAGAACGTCGCGACGCAGAATTGCCGGAACTGCATGCGCTTGACCTCCTGCGCCGTGGGTGTCGCGCCGTTCGCACTGAGGGGCCAGCGCCACATCGGCATTGGTGGCCGCGACCGCGATCTCGCGGATGGCCGCGATGCGGCCCTGATGGATCAGGGCGCGGGCGTGCCTTGTGTTCTGGCGCGTCTGAATCGCCAGATAGACGATGGACCATGCCACCGCGAAGGCGCTGATCAAGCTGGCGAGGGATGCGAGATCTGTCAGTGTCATGATGGCCCCTGAAGGTGTTGTGTTCGGCGACGGGATAAGACGAACGAAATAGAGGGACAGCTAATTAACTGTCAGCGGAATTCTTGCCACCGGTCTTCTCACCGTATTTAGCCCCGCAATCTAGCCAGTCGAACCGATAGCCCTGCCCGATTTGAACAGGGGGTTCAACGCAATGAATGACGGCTGATGGGGGTTGTGCTCGAGATAGCTTTCGATCACATCGCAGACAGTGGGTGTGATGATCGCCTTCGCCGTAGGCCACAGCGTTGACCCACCGGGGGTCTTCACAAGTGACGCCGTGAAGGAAAGCCACGCATCATAGTCAACTGCTTCGATCATTTTCAGCTCCCGCAGTTTCAAAACATGCTGCATGTGAAGAAATTCATTCAGCAGGATGAACCAGAAGCGGCGCTTTTCATTCTCGTTAAGCAGCTCCATCGAATTCAGGCCGCGCGCATAGATGTCAAGCACTTCGTCATTGGTGATGCCCGGCAAAAACGTTCTGTCACGATAGCCGTCGAGCACGGACTGAAGACTGTTGGCGCGCAAGGTGCGGTCGCTCTGGCGCAATTGCAGGCCAACAAAGATGAGAGAGCCGACGACGGCCAGTGCCGCCACGATTTGTATGGCGAGCGAGACTTGTTCAAGTGTCATTGGCGGGTTCCTCGTGCGATGTTTTTTTCGCTGGGTATGCTATTCTCCTGCTTTCAGTCATGAACGGGGGGAAATATGCGCGGGCGCGTTTTTATCCTGGCGGTACTGCTCGGAATCTGCATCTCAACGGGTGTCGCAATGCAGCGCTCAACAGGCGCGACCGTCGCGCGGACCGGCAACGATACCGTGAGCCGCACCCGTATCCCGGTCGGGCCCAATCGCCCCAATCGCAATCCTGCCGGGGTAACTTGCCCCGCAGGGACCAAATACGATTTGAGCTGTGTCCACCTCTCTCAAGGCTATACGCCCTGCTTTAACGCCGCTGAAGACATTTGTGTCAGTGCTACCCAACCACCGCCAGATCCCGGCGACTAGTGACGCCATAGACATTGTCCGAACGTAAAGCGATGCCGAAGTGCTGTCCGCAATCGTTCCCTAGAAATAGAAGGACAGCTAATTCGATTTCCAAGGGTCTGTCACGATTTCCTGCAATGGACTAGCTGTCACTGGATTTCTCAATCTAGACTCGAAGTTCGGCCTCGACACCGGCCTTTACCTTTTGAAGAGCATCGCGGAGTTCGAGTGCCTTTGCTCTGTAGTCGGCCATGGCATATGCGTTTTTGCCACCAATCGTGAGCATGAACTCATCCAGCGCCGCGCCGCGGGTCGTTGCAACTAAAGTCCATGTGAGCTGGTAGGGCGAACTCGGGCGTTCGTAGGGCTCAATTGTGAGAATGTCCGAGGTGGACAGTTCGAAGGTTAGATTTTCATCGATATTTCTACGGCGCTTGTCCCAGCGATCGACTGGACTTCGTGCCGCAAAATCGATCCGTCCGGAGCCTATCTTGATGTGTCCATATGCCTGCATGAGGATCGGCAGGTTCATCTTCCAGGGGCCGTAGTAGGTCATATAGGCCGCACCAGCCGGAATCCGATAACGTGCGAGCGCTTTTTCTCAGCCATGAAGCTTGGTTTACAGCATTGTCGAACGCGTCGAATTGTTCCTTCGTCGAAAACCAGACTTCGGTGGGAAACGCTTGAAGAGTTCGTCTTCGGAGAACAAAGGCAGCGAAACCGATTATGACGGATGCCACAACTTCAACCGCTCGACCTGCATAGAAGTTGGATCCGCCAATACCCCACGATGTGCCTGTCGTCAGGCGACCGCCAACAGACGCGATGACCACGAATGCCAGGAACATAAAGGGCAACGCCCCGAGTTCGGCAAAACCGAGTCTCCGGTTGGTGGATGATCTTGATTTGGGATGCTGAGACACTCTTCGCGGCAGCTCCTCTTGCCCGAGAATAAATGCGCGGACAGCTAGAGCCTGTCCTCAATTAGAGGATTCCCAAGGTTATAGCTGCGTGATTCATGGGAGGTCAGTTGATTCGGAGCTGACCGATGCGCCGTTATGGCCTTCGAGACGACCAATGGGACAGGATCAAGGATCATTTGCCGGGACGCGAAGGCCATGTCGGCGTCACGGCGAAGGACAATCGGCTGTTTGTCGAAGCCATTCTTTACCGCTACCGCGCGGGCATTCCGTGGCGGGATTTGCCCGAACGCTTTGGCGATGCCGTCAAGATTCACACACGCTTTTCGCGCTGGGCGAAGAGCGGTGTCTGGAAGAGGGTCTTTGAGATGCTGGCCGCTGACGCGGACAATGAGTACGCCATGATCGACAGCACTATCGTTCGTGCGCACCAACACAGTGCCGGCGCTCAAAAAAAGCGGGCGAAGACCAGGCGATCGGGCGCAGCAAAGGCGGGCTGAGCACCAAAATCCACACCATGGTCGACGCGTTGGGAAACCCGCTCGCTTTTCTCCTGACCCCGGGCCAAGCCCACGATCTGCAAGGTGCCGATGAGTTCCTGCCTCAGATGAAGGCCGCGACGCTCTTGGCCGATGTACAAAGCGCGCCATCTCATGGAGAATTTCTATTGCAGGCTCAAGCAGTATCGAGCCATCGCAACCCGCTATGACAAGACCGCCAGAAATTTCCTCGCTGGCATCCATCTCGCCGCCGCCGTCATTTGGCTCAATTGAGCACAGGCCCTAGTTCGATTCCCTCAACCTTGTTTAGCTGGTCCTCGAATATTTTAGAAGGCAAGCGATCACTTGGCGCGACGGTTCTTCCGAACCGGGAAAAACGTCGCGTCGAGCGGGATGTCGTCACCCGATTCAAACTGAATGGAGCCGCCATCTTCTATGAAACTCTGCAGCAATGTGCGAGCCAGGCGTAGTGCCAAGCACAGCGATTGTATTGCATCACCGCCACGGGCGTCCGGAAGTCGCCGATACAGTCCCTTCATACCAATTGGGCATGCCCACTCGTCGCGCCCTAGTTTGTAAGGCCTTCCGACCTCGACTGTAATCCTACGGCGCCTTCGTTTTGGACGAACACCGTAGAAGGTCGTCCTGGCGATGGCCGTTGCGTTGCGCTTTTGGTGTCGGTGTGTTCGCACGCCGATCTCACTCCCCCAAAAACCCATCCACCTTACTCATAAACTCCTCCAGCCGGTCATGATGGCTCCAGTGTCCCGCGCGTTCGATGTTCTCCAGCTTCGCGTTCTTGAAGTGCTTGATGCGTCCGTCCGCCGCCGGATCTGACGCCCAGGATTCCGCGCCCCGCACCAACAGCACCGGCGCGGTGATGCAGCCCCAGATGTGGCGCTGGTCTTCGGTGGAGAGGCCCGCCGGCCCTCCGCCCAGGCGCACGAAATTGTCGAACTTCCAGGAGAACGTGCCGTCCTCGTTCTGCACCGCGCCGTGAATGGTGAGATGGCGCGCCTGCGCGTCGGAGAGGTGCTTGTTCTCTTCCTTCATGCGCGCCGTGGCGTCTTCGATGGTTGCGTATTTGCGAGGGGTTCGCCCGGCGCCGTCGCGGCGCATCTGGATCCAGTGGCGCACGCGGCTCTCGATCGGCGTCTCGCGCATGCGCCTCAGCATGTCGGGCGAAGGGCCGAGGCCTTCGATCGCCACCACCTTCTTCACCGTCTCGGGGAAGAGGCCGGAATAGAGCAGCGCGATGGAGCCGCCCAGCGAATGGGCGATGATCGTCACCGGCGCCATCTTCTTCTGATGCACCAGCTGGGCGATGTCGTAGACGTAGTTGAGCTCGTTATAGCCGCCGCCTTGCGCCCAATCGCTGTCGCCATGGCCGCGCAGATCGGGCGCGATGATGTGATAGCGGTCGGCGAGGCGCTCGGCGACCCAATCCCAATTGCGGCAATGATCGCGCCCACCATGGATGAGAAGCAGGGCAGGGGCGTCTTCGTTGCCCCAGTCGACATAGTGCAGGCGCAGGCGCTGGGAGAAATAGAGATGGGAAGTGGGGCCTTGCATGGGGGGACTCGATGGATGGGCGTTGCATGATGCCGGGTCTGCACCCATCTCTACAATCGGGTTCGATCGGGTGCGATGCGACGTGATCGAAGCGGTGGTTCGCCTGCTGGATGGGGTAATTTCGGGCCTTCCACTGCTGTCCCGGCGAATGCGCCGGTGGGATTGGATCGTCTGGGGACTGAGCGTGATGTTCGCCACTTTGGTGGAGTGGCTTGTGTTCCCGAAATAACCGGCGCTCGGTTTCAATTCTCAAATCCCAATCAAATATCGTAACAAATGGGGTCGATTTTGTCGCTGTCTTCGCGTGCTACGGTGCCTTTACCAATTTCCTCTTCATTATGTTCTTCGTCGCCGTTCCCCCGCGACACGAAAAACCTACCGTGCTCCGTTTCTGCGAACCGGCGAATAGGGTAGCGTGGCGCGCAGCTATTTCGGGTTCGCTTCTCGGCACCGGCCCGGTGCGCTGATGGTTGCTCAGGATTTGTGCAGTTGGTGGTCGTTCTTCGCTCTGAGATAGTGCCCAATGAGGTCGTGCCGTGAGTGCGTCCGGCGAATTGCCGCCGCTCGTCAGCGTGCTCATGATTACCTACAACCATGAGGCGTTCATACGTCAAGCGGTTCAGAGCATCCTGGATCAGGAGCGCTCTTTTCCCATCGAAATCGTGATCAGCGACGACGGGTCTTCCGACGCGACGCGATCGATCGTCAAACAGCTGGAGGGCGAACATCCGGGCCTCGTCAGAGACGTAAGCTCGGGCAAACGTTTGGGCATCGGAAGCAATTTTCATCACGCCTACGCGCATTGCCGCGGCGAATTCATCGCGATGCTGGACAGCGACGACTACTGGCTCAGCCGCGATAAGCTCGCCAAGCAGATCGCGCTGCTGCAGAGCGATCCGGGCTGCGTCCTTTGCTACCACAACGCGATCATGCTGATGGAAAAGACGGGCGCGGCGCGCGTGAAGCTTGCCGGACCGGTCGAAGATATCGCGGACGGGGCGTTTTTCCTGAAGCGAAACCCCATCACCACCATGACGGCGGTGTTCCGCAAAATTCTCAGGGCCGAAGAGCTGCAGGCCCTGATCGGCCTGACGTTTCAGGACCTGCCGCTGTGGGTGTTGCTCGCCGAGCGCGGCACCCTCAAGTGCATGCCCGAACTCTTCGGCGTCTACCGGGTGCATGGCGGAAGCACCTATAGCCGCATGGGGGCCACCCAAGCTCTTCTGGCGCGCCGCACGTCATTGGCGGCCATCAGGCCGTTCGTGTCCGCAAAAACCGGCGCGGCCATGGACCGGCGTCTGGTCCAGATGCACCTCGAGCTTGTGTTGCGCCGCGCGTTGCTCACTCGCGAGTTTGGACTGGCGCTCGAGGAATGGCGCGGAGCGCGCCGGCATGCCAGGCACATCGGGATGGGGCCGTTAACGTTTGGGGCGCAATTTCTTCAGGCCATCCGTTTGGCGTTGCGCGTGGTCTTCGAAAAGGCCGGCGGTCTGGTAGGCGCTTCTCCTTCGTCGCTGTAGAGTGCGCGGCGGCGCAAGTTGGCTGTCGAACCCGCATGTCGGCGATCGAGCTTTTGGAAATACCCGAAGTCTGGACGTTGACGCCCGAACGGCGGCAGGACGATCGCGGCTGGTTCAGCGAAACGTTCAAAAAACAGGATTTTCCCGCGGCGGCGCGCGACGTCGAGTTCGTGCAGGACAATCAATCCGCGTCGGCATCGCGCGGCACCTTGCGCGGGCTGCATTTTCAAATTCCGCCGATGGCGCAAGCCAAGCTGGTTCGCGTGCTCAAAGGCTCCATCCTGGATGTCGTCGTCGATATCCGCAAAAGCTCTCCAACGTTCGCCCGCCACGTGACGCTCGAACTGAGCGCAAGCTCGGGAAAACAGATTTTCGTGCCCGAAGGATTCGCCCATGGTTTTGTGACGTTGGAGCCGCACACGGAAGTGTTTTACAAAGTGAGCGGCTACTACAGCGGGGATCACGAGCGCGGTCTGCTATGGTGCGATCCCGATCTGTCGATCGATTGGAAGCTGCCGCGCGAAGCCGCGATCGTTTCGCAAAGGGACAGAGCGCATCCGTGCCTGAGGGATCTTCCGGTCTATTTCCGTTGAGCAAGCAGCGATGAAGGTCTTGATCACTGGCGGTGCGGGGTTCATTGGATCGGCCATGTGCCGCCATGTGGTGGGCAAGCGCGGCTGGTCCATCGCGGTGATCGACAAACTCACCTATGCCGGGCACTTGTCGTCGCTGGGGAAATTTTCCGGCGACCCGCGCGTTGCATTCATTCGCGCGGATATTTGTGACAGGAACGCCGTCGACGAAGCCTTTTCTCGGCACCGGCCGGATGCCGTCATCCACCTGGCGGCGGAAAGCCATGTCGATCGCTCGATCACGCACGCCCGGGACTTCGTGCACACCAACATCGTGGGCACGGCAACGTTGCTGGATGCGACGCGCGCCTATTTGGATCGCTGTTCGCCGGCACAAAAAGACGGGTTTCGCTTTCTTCACGTCTCTACGGACGAAGTCTACGGTTCGCTGGAGGGCGATGGCTACTTTACCGAGGCAACACCCTACGAGCCGCGATCGCCCTACGCGGCCAGCAAGGCGGCGTCGGATCATCTGGCGCGCGCCTGGGGAACGACTTACGGAATTCCGGTTATCCTTTCGCACTGCTCCAACAACTACGGCCCCTACCAGTTGCCGGAAAAGCTCATTCCGCTGGCCATTCTCAACGCCATGGAATTGCGGCCGCTGCCCGTCTACGGCGACGGCCTGCACGTGCGTGATTGGCTGCATGTAGAAGAGCATGTGCAGGCGCTGCTGCTGATGCTGGAGCGGGGCAGGCCCGGTGAATGCTACAATGTCGGAGGCCGCAGCGAGCGTACCAATCTTCATGTCGTTCAAAGCATTTGCGATATTCTCGATCGCAAAATCCCTGAAAGCAAAGCGCGCCGCACGCTGATCTCCTTCGTGCCGGACAGGCCCGGCCACGATCGCCGCTATGCCATCGATTCAGCCAAGATCGAAACGGAACTGCGATGGAGACCTCAAGGCGAATTCGAAGCCGGTCTCGAGCGGACCGTGGAGTGGTATCTTGGGAACCGCGAGTGGTGGGAACCTATCCGCGCCGCCGGGCACGGAACAAAGCGGCTTGGCCTCCTGAACGAAACCTCGAAATAGTCCCATGCGCATTCTGGTTCTTGGCGCTAGGGGACAGGTCGCAACCGCGCTGAGCCATGCGGGCAGCCGCGCAAACATGGAAATTGCAACAAGCGGCCGTCCCTTTTTGGACGTTGCCCGGCGCGAGACGATCGTCAAGGCGATCATGGACGTTCGTCCGGACCTTGTCGTCAACGCCGCCGCCTATACGGCCGTCGACGCTGCCGAAACCCATTGGGCGGAAACATTTCGTGTCAATGAGACGGGCGCTGCAAACGCCGCGTCTGCCGCAGCGCAGGCCAATTTACCGCTCATCCACTTGTCGACGGACTATGTCTTCGACGGAATGAAGAACGCGCCTTACGTGGAATCGGACGTTCCCGCTCCCTGCAACGTCTACGGCATGTCGAAGTTGGCCGGCGAGGACGTGGTCCGTGCCGGGCATCCGGCTGCGCTGGTGGTGCGCATGGGCTGGATCTATTCGCAGCGCGGCCGCAACTTTCTCTGTTCGATGTTGAGCCTGGCGCGCGAGAAGGAGGAAATCGCCGTTGTCGACGATCAGATCGGATGTCCGACCTTCGCCGATGACGCCGCGGACGGCATCTTGGAATTGGCAAAGGCGATCGTTCGAGAGCCGCTCCAAGGCCATTTGACGCTTCACATGGCGGTCCCCGACCACGCCAGCCGCTTCGAACTGGCACAAGAGATATTTTTGCGCGCGAAACCGCTGGGCCTCGCGGCGACGCGCTTAAAGCGGATCGATTCTTCGCAATTTCCGCTGCCGGCCCGAAGACCGGCCAACTCTCGACTGTCGAGCGAACAATTGGCGAGGCTTTACGATGTACGCCTGCCGGCGTGGCGAGATGGCCTCGCCCGGTGTATGAGCAGCTTGGCGCGCAACCCCGCGGGTTTTGCGTGAAGGGCCTGCCATGAGGGATTTTGCATGAAAGGGATCATTCTGGCAGGCGGCCTCGGCACGCGCCTGCACCCGATCACGCGCGCGATCTCCAAGCAGCTTGTCCCGGTCTATGACAAGCCGATGATCTACTATCCCCTCACCACGCTGATGCTCGCCGGCATTCGCGAGATCCTCGTGATTTCGACGCCGCAGGATCTGGGGAATTTCCGCCGTCTGTTGGGAGACGGCCGCGCCTGGGGTCTTTCGTTTTCCTACGCCGAACAAGCGCATCCGAACGGATTGGCGCAAGCGTTCCTGATCGGCGAAGAATTCCTGCGCGGCGGACCCGCGGCCTTGATCCTGGGCGACAATATTTTCTACGGCCACGGCCTTACCCAGTCTCTGCAAGCAGCGGTGGAGCGCGAGCGCGGAGCCACGGTCTTTGCCTATCAGGTGTCCGATCCCGAACGCTTCGGCGTCGTGGAATTGACCCCGGACGGACGCGCGCTGGCGCTGGAAGAAAAACCCAAGGCGCCTCGATCCAGCTGGGCCGTCACCGGTCTTTATTTCTACGACCGCGATGTGGTGGCGCTGGCGAAGTCGTTGAAACCCTCAGTGCGCGGCGAGTTGGAAATCACCGATCTCAACCGCCTCTATCTTGCGCGTGATGCGTTGCACGTCGAACGTCTGGGCCGCGGGTTTGCCTGGCTCGACACCGGAACCCCCGACGCCATCGTCGACGCGGCGGAATTCGTCAGCACGCTCGAGCGCCGTCAAGGTCTCAAGGTGGCGTGTCCCGAGGAGGTGGCGTTCGCCAAGGGCTTTATCGACCGGGCGCAGCTTGCGGTGCTCGCAGACGAACTCAGCCCTTCGAGCTACGGCGCGTACCTTCGACGTGTTCTTGCGGATCGCGACCATGCTTGAGGCGCAGCCCGCGTGCAGGACCGGCGATCGCGCCACGTTCTCGCGCGGGTTGCGGCATGATAGCGGATGCTCTGTTGCTCGGTCTTCCGAGAGATTCGTTTTGCGTGCAATTCCTGCCAGCGGGAACTCGTTGAGACGCGTCCAAGAAATCCGATGACCTCGCCCGCGGGACTTCCGCTCACGTCGCGCCTCGGCCACAATGCCATCGCCGGCTATGCCGGAACGTTCTTTAGCGCCGTATTGAACCTCGTCTTTGTTCCTCTCTACGTCCACTTTCTCGGTGCCGAGGCCTACGGGCTCGTCGGCTTCATGGCGGCACTCTATGCAGCGCTGACGTTCCTGGACGTTGGGTTGTCGGCAACGTTATCGCGCCAATTGGCCCGCTTCCGCGGCGGCGGCTATACCGCCGGAGAAATCGGCAGGCTGATCGGGACGTTCGAGTGGGTGTTCGTCGGTCTGGCGATCGCATTCGCGCTGGGCGTTTTCGCGTTCTCCGGTTATTTCGCGCACGACTGGTTCAAGGCGCACGCTTTGAACCTGAACTCCGTGCGGCTGTCGGTTTGTCTGATGGGCCTGATCGTGGCGGCGCGCTGGTGCGGCTCGTTTTATCGCAGCGGCCTCTTCGGCCTGGAACAAATCGTCTGGGTCAATGGCTTTGGTATTGCCCTGTCGCTCTTCTATAGCGCGATGATTCTTGTCGTGCTGATCTTCTGGCCCGACGTGCGCTTGTTCTTTGCCTGCCAGCTTCTGGTGAGCGTCGTGGAGCTCTTTGTTCTGCGGGCGCGGCTTCAGGCGAGTCTGGGGAAGGGCGTTCCCATTCGAGGCTTCTCGGTGCAACTTCTTCGTGAGCATGGAAGTTTTTCGCTCAGCGTCGCGTTGATCAGCTCTCTGTGGGTCGTGGTGATGCAGACTGCCAACCTGGTATTGTCCAAGATATTGCCGCTGGCGGAGTTCGGCTATTTCAGCGTCGCGGTCGCCGCCGCTTACGGCGTGACGCTGCTCTACAGCCCGATCGGGCAGTCCCTGCGGCCGCGCATGACCTTCCACGCCGCGCGCGGCGATATGCGCAGCCTTCAGGAACTGGTCCTCCTGGTGTCGCAAGTCACCTTTGTCGTCTCCGCGCCCGTGGCGCTCACCTTCGCGCTGGTCCCCCGTTCCCTGTTGTATTCCTGGACCGGAAATTCCGCGATCTCCTCACAAATGGGTACGGTCCTTGCGCTCTATGCGCTCGGCTATCTCGGCGCCGCGCTCGTGACGCCATCCTCCTACCTGCAACTCGCGCTGGGAAATCTGCGGTTGCAGATCATCGGCAGAATTGCCGTCGTGATCCTTCATGTGCCAATCGTCATCCTGGCGACTTTATCCTATGGAGCTTGGGGCGCGGCGCTCGTGTGGTCGATCGAGAATTTCGTCTATCTCGGCCTTTGGGTACCGATCATGTTCCGCAGTGATCTTCCTTCGGTTGTCGTGCCCTGGTCGAAACAGGTCGTGACCCAGTCCGCGGCATTGGGAGCCGCGTATTTTGTCCTGCTTGAGTTTCGTCCGGATCGCTGGAGTGGACATTCCCGCGTGATCGACGGACTGGTGGTGCTGGGCGTCTGGATAGTTTTCGCAGCCGTCGCTCTTTGGCTCAATCCCAATGTCGCCAAGTCCGCCTTGCGCACGCTGCGCGGCCTGAAACTTCGCTTCTTCCCGCAGCACATGCGCACATGACATCCGGTGATGAACCCGCACCGCTGGTCAGCGTGGTCATGCTTTCTTTGAATCATGGCCGCTATATCCGCCAAGCGATACAGAGCGTGATCGATCAGGAGCGGCCCTTTGGGGTCGAACTCCTCATCAGCGACGACGGTTCGACGGACGATACGCTTTCGATCGTTGCCGAATTTGCGGCTGCCCATCCGGACCTTATCCGGATCGTGAGTCCGAAGGAGCATTTGGGCCTTGGCGGCAATTTTCGCCACGCTTGTCTGCAGTGCCGCGGCAAATACATCGCCATGCTCGATAGCGACGATTATTGGCTGAGCCGAAACAAGCTTGTTCGCCAGGCTGCCGCTCTGGAAAGCGATCCCCAACGCACGCTTTGTTTTCACAACGCCGTGCTTTGGACCGAGTGGAATCAAACCAGCGTTATGAAGTTGGCGGTCGTCGTTGCGGAATTTCGCGGTGGCAGCTATTTCCTTAAGCGCAATCCGATCACGACCATGACCGCCATGTTCCGCAACATCGTCGATCGCCGCGTGCTGGATACGCTGCCGGGTCTCGATCTGCAGGACCTGCCGCTCTGGGTCCATCTTGCCGATATCGGAAGCGTGAAATGCCTCCCGGATGTGTTCGGGTTTTATCGGATTCACCGCCAGGGAACTTACGCGCGGTCCAGCAACCTTCAGCGCCTGCAAACTCGTTATGAATCGCTGCGCCGCGTCCGTGAATTTGTTTCTCCGGAAACCGGGTGTGCCATGGATCGGGAATTTGCCGGAATGCTTCTGATTCTTTCGTTGAGAAAACTTATCCAGAACCAACAGATTGCGGCCGCCCGCGCCGATTGGCGCGAAGCGCGCAAGTCGGCCGCGAGGGGAAACGTTGGTGCCGTGGCGTTTTTGAGCCTGGTGACGAGCGCGATCGCGAACGGATTGTATTTCGGCGTCGGCAAACTCTTCGTGAGACGCAGTCCCGTCTAAATTTTCGAGCGCGAGGTGAGATATTTCGCAGCGTCGCGAAGCCGGGCGGCGGCAATCTTCCAAGTGAAGTCGTGTTCAGAGCTGAAGAGCGCGGCCTTCCATAGCGCCTGACCGTTCTTGCGGTCCTCGAAGGCCTGGCTGATGGCGGCCGCCAACAAGTTTGGATTGCCGGGCGGCACCAGATATCCGTTTTTTCCGTTTTGGATGACGTCGGGCAGCCCGCCGATGTCGGATGCTATGACCGGCCGGCCGTTGGCGAACGCGGCTGCAACGACACCGCTTTGGGATGCGCCGGTGTACGGCGCAAGCACGAAATCGCAATCGTGGAAGAGGCGAATGGCCTCCTCGCGGGCGACGAACTCGTTTCTGACCGTACAGGATTTCAGCGAGCGAAACTCGCCTTGCAGAAAAGTGAGCTCGGGCCCCGTGCCAGCGAGCGTCAGTTCATACGGCACGTGCCGCGCATCCAGGATCCTGCACGCCTCAAGCAGCACATCCAGACCCTTGTAGGCTTCCATCCTGCCGAACATCAGAAGCCGATTCTTGTCCGGGGGAGGTTCGATGTGTTGCGGACGCAATCCGGGCCCGTGCGGGATGGAAGTGATCGGTCGGGCAGCTTTCAGGACAGATGCGAGCAGGCCGGCGCATTTTTCCCCGTGGACGAGGATGAGGCCGGCGAGAGAGCGGAATGTTTCGATCTGTTTTGCGTTGCGGCGCGCGTTTTCTCCGTCTCGGCCGGGGTGAGGCGCCGGATCGTGCACGATCAGCACGAGCTTGGCGATCCTCGCCGCAAGCCGCAGCGTGGGACCGCAATACGGACGCCAGTCTTCATGCGCGAGCACGATGTCCGGGCGAAAGGCGATCAGTCTTGCAGCAATGGCCGCGGTCGTCTTGGGCCAGAGCGGACCGCTATGCTGGCGGAACGGCACAAACCGCGTTCGTGCCCTGGCTTGGGCAATCAGCGCTTGTCCGGCGTCCTTCTCGAGCCGGCGTCCGTCGACCAGCAGCAGCACGTCGTCCGACAAGCCGAGTTCGCACGCGAACTCCAGCGAATAGTCGAGAAAATTCGTGGCGATGAAGGCGATTTTCATGGACGCGCAAAGGGCTTGATGGACGATCGCATGCCGGAGCCCGTCGAGGGAATGAATCGGCACCATACCGAACATGGCACCGCCTCTCCAGGCTCGCTAAACTGTGCCGGGGGCAACGGCTTGGCGTCATGCCGGATTTTGAGCAATTCTTCGCATGTGCATTGTGCCGCGGGCGATTGAGATTTCATCGCCCGGACGACGGCGCGCCTATGAGCGGCTGGCTGATCTGCGCTTCCTGCGGAACGGTCGTTCCCGTTTTCGACGGCATTGTACATTTTGTGGATGCGCTGCCCGCCAGCGACAATCTCAACGCCCCACGGCTGCGCGAGCTGGAAGAGCAGCTGATCGGCCCGCGAGAAAAATATGGGCGTTTCATTGCTCTGGCGTCGAAGCGCCTCAGCTTTGACCTCTACGCCGCTTTCCAACCTTTCAACGAAGCGACGCGTTCGCTCTATCCTTTTGTCGAGGCGCTGCGAGGCATCCTCAAGCCCGGCGACCTCATCGCCGACATATGGAATCGTGCGGGCTGGAGCGGTGCTCTATTGGCCGGACTTTTTCCCGAGCAGAATGTGATCTCGTTTTGGGAAGGGCCGTCCAACGTTTTGGGTTATGCGGGTTATCACTATTGGTTCGCTTCCGAAACGCGTCCCCGGAATCTGACGATCGCCTTTGCCGATCCGCGCAAGGGCCTGCCTTTCGCAGATCGCACGATCGCGCTCCTGCATGGGCTCGACTGCCTTCATCGCCTCGATTGCATGAATTTTTTCCGCGAAGGCATGCGGGTCTTGACCGATGGCGGCGCCATGATTTTTCCGCACGTGCATCTTTCCAACGGCGAGCCAAGTCCCTTTTTCGAGCGCGGCGGCAAAATCGTTCACGGACGCGACTATGCGGACTGGCGGCCCGCCGCCAGCGCAAAACGCGTTTTTGTGTTCTCCGAGCGATCGCTGTTCGAGAGCGAGCGATCGCAAATTGTCGATCAATCCGAAACAACGCACTACAACGCGCTTGTGGCGATCCTGCCCGAACGCCTGGCGGGCAAACCGTTGGGATCAAGCGCGCCTTCCTGGGATGACGATTGCTATCTGGCCCTGAACCCGCTCGTCGCGGTCAATTGCGACACAGGCGAGACGATATTCGATCGCGAAGGTCTCGCGGCCAGCGCCGATCACTTGGTGATCCGTCACCCGGTCTACGACGAGCGCCTGGCACGTTGCCTGCCCACGCGCGTGTCGCAAGATCAGTTGCGCATCCTGCATTGGTCGGAACATGTCGCATCGATCGGTGAAGTCCGCCGGAGGACGAAATTGGATCGGTCGAGATTTGACACCGCCCTCAACGGGTTGATCGAACACGAGATCGCGGCCGCCGCCCCGGTCGGCGAGGCGATGGCGCGGCTCCAGCATTTTCTCGCCACGCGCCGTGAAGGTGCGCCGCTGCGAGAGCAGCATTTCACCGCGCTGTGGAACCGTGCGCGTTTCAAATACGGCGAGCGGCCCCTATTGCGCGCCGAAGACGGCTCGGCGCTCTCTTTCACGGAAGCCGACGACCTTGTCGCGGCCATGGCGGAAGTCTTTCGAAAAAACGATATTGGACCGGGCAGGCCGTTGATGCTGTGGGCGGCACCCGGCCTGGAAGCGGTGTTGGCGATTTGGGCGGCTTGGCGGACCGGGGCTGCCGTGGCGCCGCTCGACCCCGCGCTGCCGCCCGCGCGTATCGCGGAAATATTGGAGCGGCTCACGCCTTCGTTGCTGCTCTGTGACGCTGCGAAGATCGGCCTGGTCAAATCCAATGTCGCGCAGATGGTGCTCTATGCCAACGACGAACATACGCCGCGCGGCACCGTATTTCTCGCCGATGCATTGCAGCCGCACAGAGGCGCGCCCGCTCTTCCCGCCGCAGCAACCGACGAAACCCTCGCTGCGATCCTTTTCACTTCGGGCTCCACCGGAGCGCCCAAGGGTGTCGAACTCACCCAGGGCGCGCTCTATCGCGGCGCGCGCTGTGTGGTCGACGGATTGGGCTGGGATGAAGGCGATGTGCTTCTCAGTCTCGCCGGCCTTCATGTGATGAGCGGCTTGCGCAACCCATGCATTGCCGCGCCGATGGCAGGCGCAACCATTGCCGTTCCGGATTTCTCCGACATCTCGCACCCTTCTGCCGTTGCGGCGGCGTGCCGGTCGTTCGATGCCACCGTTCTTGCGGCGGTTCCCGTGTTCCTGAATGCCGCCGTTCACGCCGCCCAACGCGAGCGGTTGCGGTTTGGCCGGCTGCGGCAAGTGATCGTGACGGGCGCTACGCTCGGCCGCGAACTCCAGCACCAGGCCGAGGAAATATTTGGCGCGCCAGTGCATGTTTACTACGGCCTGACGGAGACGGGCGGTATTTGCACGCTCGTACCGCCCGGAGAGATGCGCAGCGACGACGGCGATATTGGCAAGTCCGTGGGCGCCCTTGCGCAAATCGTCAGCGACCGAAACGAAAATGTGGCGTTGCACGAAACGGGCGATCTTGAAATCTACAGCGCCAATCTCACGCCGGGCTATCTCGGCGACTCTCTGCGCACGCAAGCGCTGTTCCATGACGGCTGGCTGCGCACGGGCGATCTTGCGCGCCGGAACGCTCACGGCCACATCATCCTGCTGGGGCGGCGCGACGACCAGATCAAGAATCGCTTCGGAGAGATCGTTTATCCCACCGCCATCGAAGCGTTGTTGATCCGGCACGGTGGCGTAGCCGATTGCGCGGTCATTCCGGTGGGGCCGGAAAACGCCGTCAAAATCGCGGCCTTCGTGGTGGCGGGCGAAGGCGGCGGCACCACCTTGCTTGCCGATCTGGAGCGCTATCTTTCCGCCGAGCTGGGGAACCGCTTTCGGCCCGATTATGTGATTGAAGTTGCCGCGTTGCCGCGCCATAGCAATGGAAAGATTTCGCGCGAGCCGCTTCGCGCTCTCTGTCCGGATGTGAATTGACGATGCTTCCCGAGCCCGAGTCCGCCGATTGGTCGGCGGCGATCAAGCGTGTGCCTGCGTCCAAGCCGCTGCTTGTCGCCGAGCGGGGAACGCTTCTCTATGGCGAGTTCGCCGACCATGTCGCGCGTCTCGGCGGTGCATTCGAGGCACGCGGCTGGAAACGCGGCAGCCGTCTCATGATTGCGTCGCGTGACGACCGTATTGTGCTGGCCGTGGTCGTTGCGGCGCTCGTTCATGGCCTCGTGCCGGTCATGGCCGATCCCGATGCCCCCGAGCCGGCCGCGACAATTCTGCGCGAGGTTTCGCGGCCCGATGCGTTCGTCATCGACGCCATGATCGCCGCGGCTTGGGGGCTGGTGCCGGACGGCACGCTTTGGATCATCCCCGCCGAACAGCCAAGAACCGGTGGCGTCTACCGCAAACTGCTGCGCAAAAGCGCGGAGGAGGGCGGTTTCTTTTCATCGTTGCGGGGGGCCGCTCCGGGTACGCCTCCATCTGTTCCTTCCGCTCAAGAGCCGGCGCTGATTATTTTTACCTCAGGTTCGACCGCACGGCCCAAGGCCGTCGAACTAAGTCACGGTGCGGTGGGTACTCACCTTCAAACCCTGATGAAGCAGTTCGGCTTGGATGACGGCTCGCGCCTTTGCAATCTCCTGCCTTTCCATCACGCCGACGGCATCATCCAGGGCGGCCTTCTGGCGCTCGCCTCCGGCGCCACGCTCTATCGTCCTTTGCGCTTCCAGCTGAACAATGTGCAGAAGGTTCTCGACACGCTCTATGCGGAGCGCATCACCCACTTCACGGTGGTGCCTGCGATGCTGGCGATCATACTGCGCCTCGCCGACGGCTTGCGCGATGCTTTTGCCGATCTGGAGTTGAAAGCGATCATTTCCACTGCCGGCCATCTTGAGGCGCGGGTGTGGGACGGATTCGAGCAGCGCTACGGTTATGCCCTTGCCAATGTCTACGGTCTGACGGAAACCGTTTGCGGGGCAATCTTCAGCGGACCGCCGCCCAGACCGGCGCGCAAGCACACTTTGGGAAAGCCGTCTGACTGCCGGATCAAGATCATGGCGGACGAAACGCGAGAAGCTTCGCCGGGCGAAACCGGGGAAATCTGGCTCGCCGGACCCAATCTGATGAGCGGCTATTTCGCAGATGAAGCCGCGAGCGCCGAGGTCCTGCGCGACGGCTGGTTGCGCACCGGCGATCTTGCGGCCATCGACGCCGACGGCTTCGTCCAATTCTCGGGCCGCAAGAAAAACGTCCTCGTCAGCGGCGGTCACACGATTCAGCCCGAAGAAATCACTGCGGCGCTCAAGCGGCATCCGGATGTCGTCGACGCCGCAACGCTTGGCCTGCCGCATCCCGAGCTTGAAGAGATTCCGGTTTCGGCCGTCATGCTCAATCCCGGATCGGCCGCCAACGAAGTGACCTTGACGGAGCATTGCCGCGCGCATCTGGCGCCTTACAAGGTGCCGCGCCGTATCGCGTTGCTCTCCGGTCTTCCTTACGGTCCTTCGGGGAAAGTGCAGCTGGAGGTGTTGCGCGAACGCATCCAGAATTCCGCCCACGGCATGAAAGGAGAGGGCGATGTTTCTGCGCAAGTATTCCAGATCGCGCGCGACACATTCCGCGCACGCAGCCCGCTTTCAGTCCACTCCTCGCCCGAGAACACGTTCGGTTGGGATTCGATGGGGCATCTCACGTTCGTCTTCGCTCTGGAAGAGCGTTTCGGCATTCAGATATCGGCCCGCGACATCATTCGCCTGAGCGATCTGGGCACTGCCGTCGAAATCGTCAATTCCCTGCGCGGCCATGTCTGACGCCCGCCAATCCACTGTGCACATTCCACGCGCGCTCGAAGACGCGATTCCGATAAGGTTGTGGATTGCCATTGGATCGCTGTGCCTTCTCTCGCTTGTCGTGGGCTTTGGAACGATTGAGTGGGCGCAGGCAGTGTGGCTTGAAGGCGTCGACGCTCACATCGCGCAGCAATCGCGTCTCGTCGAGGCCATGTCGCCTCCAGAGCGCCGCCAAGGCCCGCTTGTGATCTTCGTTGGCAGCTCTCGGATTCATCACGCGATGGCGGATCCTATGTCGTTTGGCAAAGAGATCGGCGCAAACGCCAAGGTTCTCTTGTTTCATTTGGACAATGCGCGCTCTTCGTGGGTCGACAAAATCATGCCGATCGCAGAGCGTGCGCATCCCGATCTGCTGCTCGTCCAGTATGAAATACTTGAACCGCCCCAGGGAGAGCCAAACTTTGGGTTCTTTCGCAGCATCACGATGATCGTCAACGCATTGCGCAATGGAATTGACTCTGGAGCGCCGAAGTCCGTCGCGCGACAGTGTGTGTCGTTGAAGAAATCCTTCGGAGAAGCGGTGACGGAATATAACGGGATCTCAATCGCCGCGACGCCAACACTTGCGGCAATGCCGGTGTTGGAACGCCTTCGGCGGACCGGTGTCCGCGTTGCGATCCTGGATCTGCCGCGGGCCATGGAATTGGAAAGCGCGCAGCCTCTCCTGGTACGCTGGCGAACCCAGACGCTTTCTGCGCTCGCGGCGCGCGGCTTTGCGGTTTGGAGGTTCGCCGGGGAATGGAAGAGCGACAATTTCTGCGACTTCGCGCATCTCAACGAAAGAGGGCGTGCGCGGTTCGATCCCTGGCTTGCGGCAAAAATCCGTCATGAATTGGATCTCTCGCCGTGACCGCTGTCAGTGCTCAGACGGTTGCTGCGATCGCGATCCTCGTCGCCACGTTCTGGTCGACGCCGCCCAGCTATCGCTGGCCGTTGCTGAGCTTGGCGACCCTCGGCTTTCTTGCCTATGCCGCTCCGCTCAGCATTCTGTTGCTCGCGGCGATAGGGGCGACGTCCTATCTCATGCTTCGCGCCGCACCGTCGCCGCTTTGGCGCTACATCTATGCCATCGTCGCGTTCTGCGGTTTTCTCGTTCTGCGCGCTTATGCGGGTGGCGGATTTGTCTGGTTTGGCGCGGCGTTCTACGTGCTGCGCGCCACTCATGTCGTGTTGGAAGGCGCGCGCGGCGTTGCCGGTGATGTCTCGCCGCTGGAGTACGCTCTTTTTCTTCTCTTCCCGCCGACCTTTGCCGTGGGGCCTGTCGACCGCTTCGTGCGTTTCGAGCGCGAAATCCATCGCCACCGGTGGAATCCGGCTTTCTTTTCGGCAGGTCTGCAAACAATCCTCTACGGGTATGTGCAAGTGGTGTTGCTGTCCGATGTGCTGGTGGGAAAGTATCTCCACAACTACGTGCTCTCGGTTCCCCAGGGGACATTGCGCAGCTGGCTGGAATGCATCGACTACGGTGGATCGCTCTACTTCAAATTCGCAGGCTATTCCGACATCGCCATCGGCGTCGCGCTGCTTCTCGGTGTTCGCGTCATGGAGAATTTCGATCGGCCTTACCTGGCGCGCAACATCGCCGATTTCTGGCGCCGCTGGCATATTTCGGTGACGAGTTGGTGCCGCGATTACGTGAACATGCCCGTCCTTGCGCTGACGCGCCATCGTGGGGCTTCCGCGGTGTCGGCAATGGTGGTTCTCGGGTTGTGGCACGAATTCTCGCCGCGCTATCTTCTGTGGGGACTGTTCCATGGGATCGGTATTGCGATCTGGAACGGCTGGCGAAATTTGCGCGCCCATTGGCCGGCGGCCGTGGGGGTGGCCGCCAAGCTTGAGACGACAATCGCCTGGGCGCTGACGATGGTGTTCGTTGTCGCCAGCTTCGCCATTACGAAAGAAGTCACACTTTCGGCGTCATGGACGAAGCTCGCGTCCCTGATGGGAGTCGGCTGATGTATGCCTTCCTGAAAGCCCATCTGCCGCTCAGGCTTGCGAATATCCTGATCGTGCTGTGGTACGTCGGGCTGTTCTGCGCGGTGATGATTGAGGCGGGCGCGCCGGATTCAGGCTTTCGCTATCTCGGCCTTTAGGCCACGATCTCGCTCAATCGAAATCAAGTTGCGCAGGAAGGTCGTCATGAAGGAGTTTGGTGGAAAAACCGCGGTGATCACGGGCGGGGGAACCGGCATGGGGCGCGAACTCGCGCTTCAGCTGGTCGCCGAAGGATGCAATGTCGCCATGTGCGACGTGTCGGCGGAAAACATGGCCGAAACCAGGCGCCGTTGCGTGGGCGAGGCGCCGCAAGGAACGCGGGTCGCGACTTTTGTCGCCGATGTTTCCGTCGAAGATCAGATGCTGGCTTTTGCCCAAGCCGTGAAACGCGATCTCGATACCGACCATATCCATCTTCTTTTCAACAATGCCGGCATCGGCGGCGGCGGAAGCATCGTCAATGGCGATCGCGCACAGTGGGACAAGACTTTCAATGTCTGCTGGTTCGGCGTCTACTATTCCACCCGCGCGTTCCTGCCGTTGCTGCTGAAGGCAAGCGAAGGCCACATCGTCAACACCAGCAGCGTCAACGGCTTCTGGGCGTCGATCGGTCCGGGCCGTCCGCACACGGCCTACTGCGCGGCGAAATTCGCGGTGAAGGGATTCACCGAAGCGCTGATGACCGATCTCGCGGTGAACGCGCCGCACATCAAGTGCTCGGTGGTGATGCCGGGACATATCGGGACCGACATCGTGACCAACTCCCGCAAGATCCTGAGCGGCAGCGAGACGGCCATCGATGTGCCGGTCGTACGCAAAGCGCTGGCGGCGCAGGGCCTCGATCTTTCCGGCCAGTGCGATGATTCCGTGCGTGCGCTGGTGGAAGCGCAAGCCAAACGGTTTCACGACGACGCCCCCACGACCGCCGCCGAGGCCGCGACCATCATCCTGGACGGCGTGAGAGCCGAGACGTGGCGCATCCTGGTCGGCAAGGACGCTGAGTTCCTCGACGCGCGGGTGCGCGAGAACCCGCAAGGCGCCTACAGTCCGGCGTTCTACGAGGCTCTGGTGCAAGGCACGCAGTGGAAGGTCTGAGTTTCCAGTAATCCGGTGTTGCCGATCCGCCGCTTTGAAGCTGCCCGCCCTTGGCTTAATGTTCTGTAATCTTTAGCCGGGCATGGGGGAGAAGGGTGAAGAAGGCGGACATCGTCAACGCTCTCGCGCGCAAGCGGGGCTGCGGCACCTATCTGGAGATCGCCACGCCCGGTTCGGGCAAAGCCTTTGGCCAAATCGACCGCGCGCAGCTGGATTGCCAGCGCCTTCTCTATCGCTGTCCCGAAGATTTCTCGGACGGTCTGCCCGTCGACTTTCGCACCACCCAAGCGTCCTCCGCCGAGCTTGTTCTCGCCATCCTCGATGGCAAAGCCGGCCGCGGACTCTACGACATCGTCTTCGTGGATTCCTTTCATATCTACCGCGCGTCGATGGAAGACATTTTAGGCGGCTATTGCCTGGTGCGCCCCGGCGGTCTGCTGATCATGCATGACTGCAAGCCGCCGAACGTAGGCATGGCCGATCCATACTATCGCCCCGGTTTCTGGTGCGGCGTCAGCCATCAGGCCTTCGTCGATTTCACCTTGCCCCGGCGCGATGTCTTGTCGTTCACGGTCGATTGCGATTTTGGTTGCGGCGTCGTCTTCAAGCCGGAAAACACCGATGCTGCGCGCGATCGTACGCAGTTCGAGTGGTTCTGCGCGCGGCGTGACGAAGGATACGCCTTCGACTATTTCGAGCGTCACCCGGCGGAGCTCTTGCGACTGAAGAGTGTTCGCCAATTCGTTGTAGAACAAGATTTGACGTGGAATTTCCTCAAGTCGGCCGTCGTGGAGACCACGCGGGCGCTGGGCAAACTCGTCAAACGTTGACCGGATCGAAGATTGCGAATTGAAACGATAGTGGTGCAGGAGCCTCCGCAAGGAGGCTCCTGCACTGATTGGTCACTGCCCGGCGGCCGCGAGTTCGGCCGCGTCGACCTTGCCGTCTTTGTTCGTATCGGCGGCTTCGGGATAGGGCGTGGGAGCGCCGCAAGCGTTCCATTCCTGCTTGGTGAGCGCTTTGTCGCCGTTCTGGTCGCACATGTCGACGATGGTGGCCGGATCCGGCCCCTGACTGCTTGATTTCTGCGCCAATGCCGGCGGGGCCAGCGCCAGTACCATGGTTGCTATGGTTGCGAGGGTGATCGTTTTCATGGAGTCCTCATTTTTCGAAACGTCGAAGGAGACGCTTCTCAGTAGTTGCTGGGCTGGTCCTGGTTATCGCGGTTATCGCGATTATCCCGGTTGTCGCGGTTGTCGGAATTGTCGTACTGGTTCGGTCTGCCCCACCGTTGCAGCCGGATATCCGACACATAACCCTGGCGCCCGCGGCCCCCGCGCGTGTCCGTGAAGACCTGCACATGAAGCTGACCGCCCTGTTCGCGGTGCAGAACGAGGAATTTCCTGGCGTAACCGGCGTCGAACGTCGCCGTCACGTAATCTGCATCGCGCGTCCAGGAATTGTCCAGGGACCAATTGAAGCCGCTCCAGTTGCGTCCCCAACTGCTGTCGTCCCAGCGATTGTTCTCGAGCCCATAGAGATTTCCTTGCGCGACGTCCCAATCGCAAATCCCCTGACCGCGGCACAGCCCAAAAACTTTGATGTCCAAACCGCCGCCGCGTTGCATGATGGCAAGACCGGTAATTCCGCTGCTGTCGCGATCGAAGTTCATCCAACGTCCCACATAGTCGTAGCTCGTGGCCGCGGATGCGGGGATGGTCGAGGCGCAGACGGCCGCGAATGAAAGAGCTGCCGCAAAAACGCCCCATTTCCGTCCGGCCCGCAGGTTTTGCGCCGAAACGGCAATCATGGATTGTTGAGTCATAAGTTGCTCCCGATTGTCCCCTCCATATTTCCGGGCGCAGCGACCTGTTCTGGAGGCTGCACCCCGCCACACAATGCGCGTTTTGACGATTGGTTCCGCAGCCCCGCCTCCAAGGTCGTTCATCTACATGGGTGCGGCGTTAATGTGCGCCGCAAACGGCCTGAAATCGGCTGCAACAAATCCTGTTCGCCTGGCAAACAACTCTCGAGGCTTGTTTGTTATTTGTCGTTTCATCCCAGAGGCCGGCGTGCAATGCTGCTTGTGCTGAGGCGGCTTTCAGGGCGTTGTGTTTCACACAATTGCCGATTTTCCGGCTCTGCGGCTGGGTGTTGTCGAAAATAAACTCGGAGGTTGTCGTGAAGGCGCGCGTCGTGTTGCTTGCTATGGCGCTTGCGGGCGCCCTATCGGGTTCCGTCTATGCCGCGGACGCCGTGCAGCCCACCGATCCGAAGGTTGTCGTGGCGGTCGCCGCAACGGTCACCGACCCGTCACCGCGCTATTGCGTCTACATCAACGGCGACGGCACGGCGACCTTGAAATACGACGGAGCATCGAACGGCATGGACGACAAATCCAAGCCTTGCGCCATTCCGGTCTATCCCAATGAATTGCCGCTGGCGTTCGGCTTCTTCCTCTTTCACTAGAGCAAAGCCTTTCGGATTTGTTCGGCGCGTCCAAATTTGCCGCAGAGCGTAAGGGACAAATGAAGCGGCTCATCCTCGTGCTGCCGTTTCTTGCGCTGTTCGCGCCGGCATCGCAAGCAGCGACGCCTGCGGGCTGGCAGACCTATCACGACGTGCGCGGCTTTAGCGTGTCTTTTCCCCGCGACTGGAAAGCCGATCCCGACTACTACGACGACGACTATCCCACAGGCGGCGATCCACCGCCGCGCCTGCGCGCGCTCGCGATCGTGCCGTCCGGCGATCTGGGTCCGGGAACGACGCTGAACAGCGCCGGCGTACGCATCGCGGTGCTACCGCTTCCTCCGTTCCGCAAGGAATGCGCGGCGTGGAGCTTCATCGCCGAGCCACCGCCCGACTACAACTCGTCCTTCGACTCCGATACGCCGGACTATGCGCACCTGGTCGGCGGCGATCCGGCCGGCTGGTACACTTACGAGGATTTTGTCTGGCGCATTTCCACCGCCCCCTGCGTCGGCGTTCACTACACGATCGCTTACTACGCCGACGGTTCCGCTCAGGCGAAGAGCGCAAAACCTTTCGACAGAGCAAAGTTGTTGAAGCTGCTCGACGCAATCCGCGCGACTGTCGTGCTGGATCCGCCGCGCAAAGCCGATTGAGCCAGGTTTTTTCTTAAGCCCTCAGGGATTGCAGACGCAGCAGTGCGCGCGCGATCACACGGCCGCGCACGAGAATGCGAAGAAGAGCGGCGTCGAGCGTGCCGTCGAGATGGGTGTCGAGCCCCACCCGGATTTGATGATGAGGCAGTCGCAATTGCGTTCGGAAAAGGCGATCCCAGATGCTGAAGACATCGCCGAAATTGCAGTTTGTCGCGGGCCGCTGAAAGTGATGATGGGCGCGATGAAGGTTCGGCGTGATGAAGAACCAGCCAAGCACGCGTGCCGGTCCGGCCGGCAGCTGCAGCGAGGTGTGGGCAAGAACGTTGGCAAACGTCTGCACGGTTTGTCGCAAGATCAGAACCGGGCCGCAGGCCCCGCACAGAAGAACCCAGAGCATCAGAAAGACGATGCGAACAAATGTTTCACCGGGATGTTCGCGAAAAGTGGTGGAGACATCCACCACTTGATCCATGTGATGCACGCTATGAAACCGCCACAAGACGGGAATGCGATGCGCCGCAGTGTGGTAGACATAGTCCAGGAAATCCAGCGCGAAGAACATCGCGCCGTATTTGATCCAGGGATTTTCCGCGGTCGCCAGCAGATAGACCAGGCCCCAGTGATGCTCCGTCACCCATTTGGCGCAAGCCATGCAGAGAACCATCATCAAAAGCTGGACCGGCACCACGAAGAACAGAAACAGGCCGTTGACCGAGGTGTGTTTCAGCTTGGCAAACGTCGTTTCCCCGGTCGCGGCCCTTTCCACCGTCCAAATCGAAACGGTGAACAGTGCGAAGAGAAAGACTTGCGTGGAATACGCATCGTCGATCAGGAAGCGGGAGAAATGGCTCAATTTCGTTTCACGCTTTCAAAGCAGAGATGTAACCAGGCAAGGCGGGCAGGACGTAATCGGCCGGAATGGCGCGAAAGCACGGCGTCTGGAGTGGGAAAGCCCGCTGCACGAACAGGCCCCGCTGGGGGAGCAGGCGGCGGTGTCAGGTCCGCAAGGACCAGTTGCGAAGAAGTCTCACTGCGGTTCGCGGAACCACAGTCACATGTGTTCTATCACGCATAGGGCCGACACCCACGGTTTGATTTTTCGAACGCCCAAAAAACAGACGCCGGCGAGACATTCTTCCCGCCGCGGCTCCAGCATTACTTTTTCGACAGGGTTAAGCGAGGTCGACTGCTACTCCGCGGCTTCAAGCCGGCGCTCGGCAGGCACGGCGGCTTTTTGCGGATTGCTGAACGCCAGCACGCCGTCTTCGATTTCGCCGTAGCGGATCATTTTCTTGTCGCGGGTGTAGTTCTGCGGATTGATCCACGGCTCGCGGTCGCCCTGCTTGGGGAAGCGGTCCATCATGCGCGACATGTAACCGCTCGAAAAATCGGTGATCCACGGCCTGGCCGGCATGGTCCTGTCGCTCTCGCGCAGGCGCGGCGTCGCCTGGCGGGCACGGGTCTTGTCCATGTGATTGATCAGCCGGCAGACATATTCGCTGGTCAGATCCGCGCGCAGCGTCCACGACGCGTTGATGTAGCCGAAGGTCGAAACCATGTTGGGCACATCCGAATACATCATGCCCTTGTAGGACCACGTTTTGGAGATATCGACCGCGCTGCCGTCCACCGCGAAATCCGTCTCGCCCAGGATGACGAGATTGAGCCCTGTCGCGGTCACGATGATGTCAGCCTCAAGTTCCTCGCCGGATTTGAGTTTGATCCCCTTCTCGGTGAAGGCGTCGATCTGGTCGGTGACGACGGACGCTTTGCCGGAACGGATCGCGGCGAAGAGATCGCTGTTCGGTACCAGGCAAAGGCGCTGGTCCCACGGGTTGTAGCTCGGCGTGAAATGCTTCTCGACGTCGTAGTCCGGTCCCAATTCCTTACGCACGCCTTTGAGCAGCATCTCCTTGACCTGCTCGGGCCGCGTGCGGGTGCGCCGGTACATGAATTGCTGCAGCGTGACGTTTTTCCAGCGCGTCAGCGCGTAGGCCCAATGCTCGGGCAGGTATTTGCGCAGCGTGTTGGCGATCGCGTCCTTGTCGGGGCGCGAGACGACGTAAGTGGGCGAGCGTTGCAGCATGGTGATGTGGGCCGCGTCTTCGGCCATCGCCGGCACCAGGGTCATCGCCGTGGCGCCCGAACCGATCACCACCACCTTCTTGTTCTTGTAGTCGAGATCTTCCGGCCATTTCTGGGGGTGGACGATTTTGCCCTTGTAGGTCTCGATGCCTTTGAATTCGGGGGTGTAGCCTTCGCGGTAGCTGTAATAGCCCGAGCACATGAAAAGCATGTTGCAGGTGAAACGCACCGTCTCGCCGCCGCGTGTGGCTTCCACCGTCCAGGCGGAATCCTTCGTCGACCACGCGGCCTTCTTCACCAGGTGGTTGTAGCGGATGTGCCGGTCGACGCCGTATTCCTTCGCCGTATCGTTGACGTAATTCAGGATCGCCGGCCCGTCGGCGATCGCTTTGGCGTCGCGCCACGGTTTGAAGTCGTAGCCCAGCGTGTGCATGTCGCTGTCCGAGCGGATGCCGGGATAGCGAAAGAGATCCCAGGTGCCGCCCATGGCGGGGCGTCCTTCCAGGATGACGTAGCTCTTGGAGGGGCAGTTCTCGTGCAGCCGCACGCCCGCGCCCACACCGGACAGCCCCGCCCCCACGATCACCACGTCGAAATGCTCGGCCATCTGCAAAACCCTGCCCTCTGCTCGCGCTTCACGCCCGTCGCGAACGATTCTGATAATTTGTCAGTCAGAATCTAGCGGAAAACAAGGGCCGAAACCACCCCCGTTCCCGGCCCCGCCCGCGCGGATTTCCAGTGAAGCGGTGAGATGGGTCAGGCGCGGGGCGACATCCCTTTGCTAGACTGACGCAGCGTTCGTTCGGGGGCTCCCATGGCGCGCCTATCAGCCGCAGTCGCAATCCTCGCATTGTTGCTCTCCTCGCCAGTCTTGGCCAAGGACGTCGTCACCGCGGACTCGGTGGCCGGCCAGAACATCACGGCGGCAGCAAACTTCATCCGCGACAACGGTCGCACCGACGTCGCCGACAACATCGTCGATTTTCTCAAACGCGAAAAATTCTATACCGACAACATCAACGAGCCGGGCACCTCGGCCAAGACCAGTTCGCTATCGAACATCACCATCGACAAGACCCAGGCCGCCCCCCTCACCAAGGCGCTCGATCCGGACAAGCAATTGCGGCTGTTGGCCGGTCTGGCCGCGATCATCTTTCACGAGAAAGTTCATGCCCATCAGGGCTGGGGAAAATTTCTCAGCGAGTCCGGTGAGTACGATGCCTGGACGCAAACCATCTACGAGATCGACCGCTGGGTCTACCACGCGCGGGCGAAATACGACCGCAGCCACGACAAGAAGGATCTGGCGAAGATGGGCGAGCTGGTCGACGTCAAAGTCACCGAGCTGCAAGGCTTCATCGAGAACAAATGCTTCGGCGGCAACTGCGCGCTGTGGCAGGACTTGCTCGACACCATCAAGAAACTCGCCGGCGCGGTGGAGAAGGAAAAAAACCGCCTAGCAATGGCGCCGGCACCCAATCCACCAAAGGCCAATGATGGGCGCGTGGGCATGCTGGTCGACGATGCCGGCAAGAAGGATCAGGTCGCGCTCGCCGGCCCCAAGCCGCCTGCGCCTGCGTCGTCCGTGAAATCCTGGCCCGGCCTTGCGCTCGATCCGCCGGTTTGCTTTGCCAGCACCGCCGAGAAAGCCAAAAACGAGAAGGCGATCGAGGCGCAAATCGCCAAGTCTGAAACCGTTGCGGCCGCGGCCGCCAGCTCGCTCGCCGCGGCGAAAGCGGACAGCGAAGTCGACGGCTATGGCGAGATGCTCGCCCATGCGGGCGCCGCACCGCTCTGCCCGAAAAAGGCGAAACAGCGCAGCGAAGACGATCCGCTCTACATGCAGAACTATCGCGCGCCCGCCAAGCCCAAATCGCAGCGCAATTCGTCTGGCAACTACGAGGGTCCGCCGCCCGAGGAACGCGACGAACGCGAGCAGGAATTGCCGCGCGACAACGAACCGGAAATCCCGATGCCGCATTAGTTGCGAACATCGCGTGCGCGGCGAGCTTGAAGGAAAATGAAGGATTCGCGCGGAGCCGCGGGCGCGGCTTTGCCGCACCGCAGAGATAGCGAGTCTTCAGGGCTCTTCTTTCAAATTCCTGAGGGTCGCGCAGAAGACTCGATATCTCTGCGGCTCTGCGGCCGGCGAAGCCGGCCCGCGCGAATCCTTCATTTTCCTTTGCTCTCGCACGCTGGAGACCTCCAGCTCTAAGCGAGCTCGTATCTCTTTGCGAACTCCGCCAGCAGTCGGCGCAAACCCAGTTCGCGCACCGTCAGCGCAGCTTCTTCCGGCGGGCACCAGCGCAGCTTGCGCACCGAGCTTTCCGCCCAGTTCTTGCGCTCGCGCGTGACTTTGAGCGTGAACACCGCCACGGTGCAGCGCACGATCTCGCCATTGCGACGTTGCTTGCCGTACGAAAACGAGCCGAGCGGGGCTTGCGCGATCTCGCCAGAGACACCTGCCTCTTCCAGTGCTTCGAAGGCGGCGCAGGCATGCGGCGGCAAGCCGTCGATCGGCCAGCCCTTTGGCACGATCCAGCGCTGAGTGTTGAGCGTGGTGATGAGCAGCACTTCGAGTTTGCCCGCGCGCACGCGCCAGGGCAGCGCTGCGTATTGAAGGTGAGCGTTCGTCTGCGCAAGGACGCGCGGAACGGCTTTGGTCATCTCACGAGAACGCTTCGAACGCATAAAAGAACAACGCCCCGATCACTCCGGCGGCGGGCATGGTAATCACCCAGGCGATAACAATATCTTTCGCCACGTTCCAGCGCACGGCCGAGGTGCGCCTGGCCGCGCCCACGCCCACGATGGCCCCGGTGATGGTGTGGGTGGTGGAGACGGGAATACCCAGGCCCGTTGCCAGGAACAGGGTGATCGCGCCGGCGGTTTCGGCGCACACCCCCTGGGTCGGAGAAAGCCTGGTGATGCGCGAGCCCATGGTGCGCACGATGCGCCAGCCGCCCATCAGCGTGCCCAGCGCCATCGCCGCCTGGCAGCTCAGCACCACCCAGAAGGGCACGTGAAACGCCCCTTTGACGGCGCCATGCGCCACCAAAAGCGCGGTGATGATGCCCATGGTCTTCTGTGCGTCGTTGGCGCCGTGGCCGAGCGAGTAGGCCGACGCGGAGACGAACTGCACGCGGCGGAACAGGGCGTCGACGCGGCCGGGCGCCGCGCGCACGAACGACCACGACACGATCAGCACCAGCAGCAGTGCGAGCACAAAGCCGAGCGTCGGCGACAGAAAGATGGCGCCGATGGTTTTGTTGAGGCCCGTCCATGCGATGGCGCTCATCCCGCCGGCCCGCGCCAGCCCTGCGCCCACCAGCCCGCCGATCAGGGCGTGCGAACTGGAGGAGGGAATGCCCGCCAGCCACGTCACCACATTCCACACGATGGCGCCCATCAGCGCGCCGAAGACGACGGCATCGTTGATGACGCCGGGTGCGATGATGCCGGCGCCGATGGTCTTGGCGACGCTGAACCCGAACACCAGGAAGGACACGAAATTGAACACCGCCGCCCACATCACTGCAAAGCGCGGCGAGAGCACGCGGGTGGATACGATGGTGGCGATGGAATTGGCCGCATCGTGCAGCCCGTTCAGAAAATCGAACAGCAGGGCGACGGCGATGAGCGCGATGAGCAGCAGCGTCATGCCGATCACATCTGCTCGATGACGATGCCGGAGATGCGGTTGGCGACGTCCTCGAAGCGGTCCATCACCTTTTCCAGGTGATCGTAGACTTCCACCCCGATGATGTAGTTCATCGCGTTGCCGTCGCGATGGCGCGTGAACAGCGCCTTGATGCCCAGGTCGTTGAGGCTGTCGGCGGCATCCTCCAGGCGGATGATCTCTTCGGTGATGGTATTGAGCCGCGTGTGATTGCCGCGCAACTTGCCCATCAGAGAGACGGCTTCGCGCGCCAGCTTGGCCGATTGCACGATGCTCTTGCCCATTTCGGCCATCTCCGGTTCGAAGCTCGTCACTTCGAACAGCGTGATGGCCTTCACTGTTTTCTGCATCTGGTCGATGGCGTCGTCGAGCGTGTTGATGAGGTCCTTGATCTCGCCGCGGTCGAACGGGGTGATGAAGGAGCGCCGCACCATGATCAGCACGTCGCGGGTGATGGCGTCGGCCTGGGTTTCGAACGCCACAACCTTGGCAGCGGCTTCGGCCACGGCCGCCCGTCCGCTCAGCAGCGAATCCAGCGCCTCGGCCCCGTCCAGGATGGTCTGGGCGTGGCGATCGAACAGGTCGAAAAAGCGCTCTTCCTTGGGCATGAGCGCCTGAAACCATCTGAGCATGGAAGACCTTTGACAGGAGAGGGCGGCAGGAGAGAGCGGACGGAAGCGGTGTTTCAGATTCATGACGGTCCCGCAAGGGCGGGGGCTGTGTGCGTTGACCCGCCGCCGCCGCCGGCTACCGTTGCGGCATGATCACCGTCCGCCTCAGCGGCGGGCTGGGCAACCAGCTCTTCCAATACGCCGCCGCGCGCCGGCTGGCGCTGAAGCGCAACACGCGCGTGCGCCTGGATACCGCTGTCTACGGCAGCTGGCTCAGCAAGCCGCGCGAAGCCCATCGCCCGTTCGAGCTGATGAGTTTTGCGCTTGACGACCCGATCGTTCCGCGCGGGGCGGGGCTCGCCGCGATGGAAGCGCGCCGCCTCGCGCTCGCGGCGCTGAGGCACGCCGGGCTTTACACTTCGCCGCGCATCTACCGGCACATGAATCTCGAATTCGATTCCCGCATTCTGGATCTGCCGGACGGCATCACGCTCGACGGCTACTTTCAGAGCGAAAAATACTTCGCCGACGCGAAGGGCGATATCCGCGAGGAATTCGTGCCGCGCGATGCGCAGTTGAAGAACAACATCGCCGAACGCGTGCGCGCGCTGCGCCGGGCTCCGCGTGAGCTCGTTTCGCTTCACATCCGCCGCGGCGATTATCTTCGGTTCAAGCAGGGCGCGATGGTCGAGCCGGCGGAAAAAGCGCGCGAAACGATGGCGCTCTTCCCGGACTGCGATTTTCTCGTGTTCTCCGACGATCTGCCCTGGTGCCGCGAACACCTGAACGGGCCTGACGTCGTGTACAGCCCTTTCGAGACCGGGCTGGAAAACCTGGTCGCCATGACGGCTTGCGATCACAACATCGTCGCCGGCAGCACTTTCGGCTGGTGGGGCGCCTGGCTCAATCCCAATCCGGCGAAGAAAGTCGTCGCCCGCGCCAACTGGTTCACCGCCTGGCCCAACCAGTCCAACATCAATCGCGATATTCACGCGGAGGGATGGACAAAAATATAGACCGAGATCGTCCCGGGCTCGTTGCTGGAGATTCGGCCCAAGGCAACGACAGTATGCGGCTCATTGCCTTGCGCTTTTGTTCCGGTATCAGCAAGGTTTGTGTGCATTGGTGAGTGAGACCGGCATGGCAGTTCTGGTTACTGGAGGGGCCGGCTACATCGGTAGCCACATGGTCTACGAATTGCTCGATCGCCAAGAGAGCGTTGTTGTCCTGGACAATCTTTCCACAGGCTTGCGTTCCCTGGTGGGCGAAGGGGCCGAATTCGTACAGGGAGATGCGGGAGATATTGATACCGTAAGCAAGATAATCAGCGACTATAGCGTCGACTCGGTATTGCATTTTGCCGGGTCCGTTGTCGCGCCGGAGTCTGTCGAACAGCCTTTGTCCTACTACGCCAACAATACGGCTGTATCGCGCGCACTGATCGAGGCATGCGTCCGCAATGGCGTTGAACACTTCATGTTCTCATCGAGCGCAGCGGTGTATGGCGATGTTGATCAATCTCAGGTCGCGGAAGATACACCCGCCCGCCCCATCAGTCCCTACGGCAGATCCAAGCTGATGACGGAATGGATTCTCGAAGATGCGGCACGCGCTCACGACTTTCGTTACGTATCGCTGAGATATTTCAACGTTGCAGGTGCCGATCCGTTGGGCCGTACGGGCCCATCCGCACCTAATGTGACTCATCTCATCAGGCGTGCATGCGCTGTAGCGCTCGGTCGGGCCGAATTCTTGGATATCTATGGCACCGATTATCCAACACCAGATGGTACAGGTGTTCGCGACTACATACATGTCAGCGACCTCGTTTCCGTCCACTCCTTGGCGTTAGACTCTCTACGGGCAGGCGCGCGATCGAATACGTTCAATTGCGGCTACGGGTTTGGATTTAGCGTAAATGAAGTCATCAAGGTCGCAGAGGCTGTGACGAAACGAAAAATTCTCGTGCGTGTAAAGCAGCGCCGCCCGGGCGATTTGGCGTCGGTAGTTGCCGATCCTGCAAAGCTCAAATCCGCGATGAACTGGCAGCCGCGCTTTGCCGAGTTGGAAGTTATTGTTCGCACCGCCTTTGAGTGGGAGAAAAATCGTTGCTGAACAAAATCGGTTTGTGCCGCTGGGTTGGGCGGCGCGAATGGGTTCGCTTTGTCGATCACTGAATAGGTGAAAGGTTGCGGGTGCGGATAAATTCGTGCATCTGCGGGGTTCAATAGGGCGCGGTAAAGTTCATGCACGTTCTGTACATCCACCAATATTTCAGCACGCGGTCTGGCGCTGCCGGAACGCGCTCGTATGAATTCGCGCGAGCGCTTATCGCACGCGGTCATACTGTGACCATGCTGTGCGGCTCCACCCAGCGAGCCGTCACCGGTCTGCAAGGTCCCTTCGTGCGGGGCCGGCGAACGGGCAATGTCGACGGCATCGACGTGATCGAATTTGACGTCGGTTATTCCAACTACGATTCGATTCTTACGAGGGCCAAGAAGTTTGTGAGTTTTTCATGGGGCAGTTCTCTTCAGGCCGCCCATGACAGCTATGACGTCATTTTTACCACTTCGACGCCTCTTACAGTGGTCATGCCCGGCGCGATGGCATGGCTGATCCGGAGGAAAACATTTGTCTTCGAAGTGCGCGATCTGTGGCCCGAATTGCCAAAAGCATTGGGACTGCGCAACCCCTTCGCGCTAGTGGCAATGCACGCTTTGGAGTGGTTTGGCTACAAGACGGCAACGCGCCTTGTTGCCTTGGCGCCAGGCATTGCGGACGGAATCGCGCGATTGGGTATTCCACGATCGAGAATCGATCTGATACCGAACGGTTGCGATTGCGATGTCTTCGACGAAGTTGCACCGCTGTCTGCGCACGATATTTTCCCGGACAAAATTCATCCAGGCGACTTGGTGGCAGTTTTTGCCGGTGCTCATGGCATTGCCAATGGTCTGGATGCCGTGATCGAGGCGGCGAGCGCACTCCAACGACGCCGCCGCCCTGACATCAAGCTTCTGTTGATTGGTGAAGGCGGGCAAAAGCCCAGATTGGTGGCCCAAGCGCTCGCTCAAGGCTTGGACAATGTTGTGTTCTCAGAACCCGTCGCCAAGGAACGACTCATCGGATTGCTCAGAGGTGCCGATATCGGTTTGCAGGTGTTGGCCGATTGTCCGGCCTTCTACCGGGGAACCTCGCCCAACAAGTTCTTCGACTATCTGGCGGCGGGGCGGCCGGTATTGATCAATTATCCCGGCTGGCTGGCGGAATTGGTGGTCGCCGAGCAATGCGGTTTCGCAGTTCCGCCGGGGGATCCTGCCTCCTTTGCTGATCGGTTAATTTGGCTCGCAGATCACCGTGACCAAATCGCCGGCATGGGCGAGCGGGCCAAGAATCTTGGTCGGCGCGAATTCGATCGCCCAATATTGGCGGAGCGTTTTACGAAATCCATTGAGCTGGCTGCGAGCGCCAATGGCGTGAAAGCTGCGGCGGAAACCTCGCCAGAGGCTTTCTGGAATTAAAGTTAAATGCCTATGAATGCGGGCGCGCGAGAGAAAAATATTCGCCTGTCGTGGATCACTATCTGCCCAATCGGGTCCTCCTTTACATCGCGGCCGCCGGGGATTTTGCTTCAAGCATTCCTTCGATTTGAGCAGTGGAAACGCGATGTGCTTCTTTTGCGGAACTGAATTGGCAAACAAATCGTTTCGCTCGTCGATCAAATCTAGCCGATTGATCTAACCGGACTGCAAACCGGGCATGCCTATCGTTTCGCAATCGCAGTTGCGGAGCGTGCGTCATGGGTTGGGGCCAAGTTCGGCTGGCACGAATGCTCGCAGCCATCGTGACGGCGATGGGTGTGGCGGCTTGTCAAACCGTCCCCATATCGACAGCGTCCATCGAAGCGCGGCAATTGCTGGCGAGACCCGCAATTGCAACGACGGCGATGCCCGCGCCGGGTCCAAAATTGATTCAATCCGCCAGCACTATTACCGCCCCACCGGGCTTCATAAGCTTTTGTCTGCGATTCCCCGATCAATGCGCCGCTTCCGGCGACCTGTCAGAGACGATGACGCTTACCCCGCAGCTGTGGACCACGCTTGAGGCGGTCAATGATCGCCTCAACTATGACATCGCACCGGAAGACGATTACCCCCATTACGGTCGGGCCGAATTCTGGGCGATCGCAACCGATGGATACGGCGATTGCGAAGACTATGCGCTGACAAAGCGCAAGATATTGATCGACGCGGGTTTGCCGGAGCTTGCCCTACGTATCGCGGTCGTGATCACGCCGCGGGCGGTGATGCATGCGGTCTTGGTCGTATCGACCGACAGGGGCGATTACGTGCTCGACAACCTGACGTCAGACATCCTGCCCTCGTCGGAAGTGCCCTATACCTGGATTGCCGAGCAGAACGCCTCCGATGCGTCGCAGTGGGTAGGACTGGTAGCGGCCGACGGGTTGAGCGTGGCAAGCCTTGAAATAGGTACGACGGGACAGGCGATATCCTTTCCTGCAGCGCCGCATTGAATTGGTGCCGAGTGGGCTTCAGCTCAGCCGATAGGTTTTGAGCAGTAGCGAAACGGCGTGGCCAAAGGCACCGAAAGCGTCGAAGAACGAGACGCGCGTACGCATTTGGCCGTCACTCCATGTCCGCCAATCTCTATGCTTTCCGACAAATCCCTCGACCAGAAATCTGCAGATCCTTGGAATGTAGCGAGGATGTCGTATCCCGAGCAGTCCGGCATAAGCGAAATCTTGCGCGAGGTTGTGCAACGCTTGGGTATGGTCGTTGAGATGGTTGGGGTGGAAAACGATCGCCTCGGGAGCATAAGCAATGGTGTAGCCTTTTTCGATCATCTGGAAGAACGCATAGTGTTCTTCGCCAATATCAATGGGCATCCCTCTGCCGATCGTCTCGTCGAATCCCACCCACCAGTCGAACACCGACCGCCGCAAAGCAAAATTGCCATCGCCGACTCCGCCGAAATTGGCGCGCTCGAACCACGAGGGGCTGCCTTGCGAAACCTTGAATCCTTGTGCGCCCCACGGCTTATTTAGAAGCACGTCATGCAGTTTCTCCGCCGACGCATTTGTATAATCCAACGCAATTACCGGTCCCGTAACACAAACTGTACGTTCGTCGCTGAATTCTGAGATAAGCGCCGATAACCATTGAGGGTGCAGGATCATATCGTCGTCGATATAGGCAATGATATCGGAAGGGCAGGAACGCGAGCCCGCATTGCGAGCCCTGCTCAGACCACGAAGGGGTGCCACCCTGTAATCCACCCCGAATTTCTCGGCGATCAGTTGCGCCGCGTGCGACTGAGGAGCGTTGTCAACGACGACAACATGGGAGGGGCTGCGATCGAGTCTTTTTACGGAGAGCAGGCATTGCTCAAGCGTTGACGGGCGCCTGTAGGTACAAACGACAATCGTGACCGAAAGAACCAAATCGGTGGCCCCTGGAGTTTGAAGGCTGAATGCCATTCAACGTGGTTGGATGTCAAAGAAGGGCGTTTTGCAACTCGACCTCAAAAGTTAATAGTGCGTTTCAGTACAGTCCGGCGCCAGGACAGCCCTTGCATTCGGACTTGTGCTTGCAGCTATGACGGCCTTGCGCGCGCGTTGGGAGCCGTGCGGTTGACGGGATTGATGCCAGGGCTGATTGGGCGAACCAGCTAGGATTTCAGGAATGTCAAATAATACCGTCAATAGTAGTATTGGGCCGGTTCGAGGCCATAGGCATTCAGTGGACACGCCTTCTTGCTCGCCGTCAGTGCTCCCGGGGCCAAGGGCTCCATCGCCGATTGTTGCGTTTCACGGCATTCGAGCCGCACAGACGGCCACCGAGAGGCGCTACCACATCTCACCGGATCGGTTTCGGAGCTTTCTGTCTTGGATGCGCAATTGGGGATATGTGTCGGTCACGCCCGATGAATTTCTATCGGGCACCGCGGCCGAAAAAAGTGTGCTGGTGACCTTCGATGACGGCTATGCCGAACTCTATCCCGAACTGCTGCAGTGCGTTGCCGAATTCGCGCTCAAACCGTTGGTTTTTTTAGTTGCGGGTCAAATCGGTGGGACCAACAAATGGGACGAAGATCGGGACGTTTTGCCGGCGCGACTGCTCGGCGCCGATCAGATCCGAGAACTGGCGACGCATGGCGTGCAATTTGGTTCTCATACCATGAGCCATTCGTGGCTTCCGACATTGGCAAGCGCGCAACTAAAATATGAAATTGTGGATTCGAAGCACAGGCTGGAGGATTTGCTGCAGGAGCCCGTCAAATGGTTCGCCTATCCTTTCGGATCGGTGGACGAACGCGTACGCGCCGCCGTTGAGGACGCAGGCTATAGCGCTGCATTCGGCGTCGCATGGGGATTGAGCTTCGATGAGGACCGGTATCTTTTGAAGCGGATCGGGATCAGCGAAGATGACGGGGGTGTGTCTTCCTTCATGAAGCTGCGGTTCGGAAGATATCTGATTGGCGAAGTTCTAATGCACGGCCAGGACAAGCTCGCTGCGTTGAAGAGCGACTTGGTCGCTCGATTTGCACGTGACTGATCCCTTCATACTCCGTCTGTTCGTTACGGCAGCGGTCAGATGACAGCCGCCAAACTCAGGGTCATGCACGTCATTCCCACCGGCGGCTCGGGCGGCATAGAGACGACGGTTTTAAACCTTTTGCGCCATATCGATTCCGCCAGATTCGAATCTGTCGTCTGCGTGGTCAAGGCTCGCGGCACCGTCTCTCAAGCGCTGCAAGATGCCGGCGTGCGCACATTCGCGCTTCGTGTCAAAACCCGGATTGGTCCAGTCGCAGCCGCGCGATTATTTTATGAACTGATCAGGTTCAGGCCTCACATTTTGCATGTGCACGTCGGGACCTGGTTGATCCGCTTCCTGGGTTGGGTGGCGGGTCGGCAAATCATCGTCACGCATTTTCACAGTCCACACGATGCTTGGATGGAGAGCCATCCGCGGCTGAATCGCGGCATGAGAATGCAAATTCGAAACAAGTTTGTCGCGTTCAGTACCCGTTTCCTGGCGTGCTCGAACGACGCTAGAAAGATGCTTTGTGAAGCATGCCCCGAACTTGACGGCCGTGTCTCTGTCATTTTGCCTTGTGTCGACCCTCGCGCGTTCGTTGCAAAGAATGCAGGCGATGCCGAATTCTTGGACCGACGGCGGTCGTTAGGTCTGCCTGCTGATGTGCACGTCGTCGGATTTGTAGGGCGGCTGGTTGCCCAGAAGGGGCTTTCGAATCTGATCGCAGCGATACAACCTCTTGTCGCTGGTGGGCTCAACGTTCATCTGCTCGTGGCCGGAGACGGCCCGTTGCGGTCGAGCCTGGAAAAGGAAGCGCAAGCCGCCGCTCCTGGGCGAATCCATTTTTTGGGGGATCGTGCAGACATCGCGAACTTGATGAGCCTGTTCGATTTGCTCGTAGTGCCATCGCTTTGGGAGCCTTTCGGAATGGTCAGTCTGGAAGCCATGGCGGCCGGGCGAGCGGTTGTCGCGTTCGATGTCGGTGGTATTTCGGAGGCGGTTATATCGGGTGAAACGGGACTTCTGATTACGCAAGGAAATTCAAGCGAGCTTGCAAAGGGAATTGCATATCTTCTCGAACATCCGGAGTATCGCAGGCGGTTGGGTCAGGCGGGACGAAGGCGCGTGGAAACGGAGTTCGACATTCGCCGTTACGCGTTCCGCATCGTGGAGCTTTATGCAAGCTGGACGGCGGCACGAAAGCGCAGAACTGGCTTGCCGAGCGGTGCTGGCTTCTTAGATTGAAAACCATGTCGACCGCATCCAAGATTTCCGTTGTTATCCCGACTTACAATCGAAAAGACGCTCTCTTCCGGACGTTGCAGTCGCTTTTCCGTCAAACGATTCCATCGGAAGATTTTGAAATCGTGGTCGTGCTCGACGGCCCGACCGACGGAACGCTGGAGATGTTGAACGGTCTGGGTTCTCCATGCGCCCTTAGAGTAATCTGGCAATCAAATCGCGGACAGGCTGTTGCAAGAAATGCTGGGTGGAGGGCGGCGTCGGGGAAGATCATCCTGTTTCTCGACGACGACATGCTTTGCGACTCCGAGCTGGTCCACCATCACCTCGCCGCGCACGCCGACAACGGCTCCACTGTCGCATTCGGCCCAACGCCGCTGGCGGCAGAAAGCCCGTGGTCGATCCTGACGCCGGCCCTTCAAAGCGATACCGAGTACGTCCGTCAGCGACTTTCGGCACAAACAGAGGCCAAGTTTCCCGATGACATGATGGTCTGTTCCAACACCTCGTTGCCTCGCGGGCTTTTGGAAACCAGCGGAGGATTCGACGAACGATTTTTTCGCTGGTTCGAAGATATCGACCTGGGCATTAGGCTCTACGAACGCGGCGTCGCCTTCCGATACGTGCCTCAAGCCTTGGCGCGTCATCTATTCGTCAAATTGCCAAAAACGTCGATTGAAAATCAGTATTGGTGTGGCCGAAATAGCGTCCTGCTCTGTCGACTCCACCCGTCGTTGAGGCCATACACTCTGTGCACGTCGCTGGAGACAGGCTCCTACTTAAAATCACGATTCCGCAAGCTTGCGATTCGTCATCCGGAAGTCTCAACAACAATTCTTGGTTTGTTCTACGTCGTTGCAAACAGTTTGCGTCTCATCCCATTCGTTCAGCACCTTGCAATATGGCTTCATGGGGTCCAATGCCGCATCCAATTCTTTCGCGGCGCGATTGAAGAGGCAGGGTCCGAGGAGATTTATCAGGCGGAATTTGGATTCTCCCGTTAGATGGCCAAGATAAAGAATTGAGAATGCGCCGCTCGGTAGCAGTCTCGAATTGAAGGGCATCTCCATTGGTTGAAGAATAGGAAAAGAACCGAAGTCGACAGAGGTCAGCCTTCGCGAGCCGCCGGGTTCGCTTCGTCAAAATCGAAGGATAGTCCTCTCACGAGTTGCGTAAGGCGACAATTGGGAGCCTGTCGGATTTTGGGGTCGAGCGGAGGAAAGAATCGAAGCGCGGCTCTATGGCATCCGCTGCGCGAGGATATAACCGGATTCATCGTCCATCGATTTGACGGTCACAGAAAATCCGCGGCTTTCGAGAAACAATTGCATGTCTGCGGGACCGAACGCATTGAACCCCACATGATACTCCATGGTGATGTTGGCGATGTTCGACAGCGTCTCGTCGCTCGCATTGAAGAGAATCTCATATTCGGCGCCCTCGCAGTCGAGTTTAAGAAGCGGGCAGTTGGTGATGTTCATTTTCTGGAAAAGATGATCCAAGCTCCACACCTGGATGTCATGCTTTAGGCCGACAATGCCGTCTCTTATATACATCGTGTTGGCGCCCTCATGACCACCGGCATAGAGAGGGCGAAGCTCATTCTTGCCGGCACATCCCACTTGAATCGGGACGACATCCTGCAGGGCGTTATCTGCGATGTTGCGCGCGAGGTACGAAAACATCGTGTGCGACGGTTCGAGCGCAACCACCCGTGCAGAGGGCCAGACGCTCTTGGCCCAAAGTGTGAAAAGCCCGACATGCGCGCCGATGTCCACGATGACACCGGGTCCCAGTGCTTCCAACGCCCCGGTGCGGGGCGCGTAGCAGCGATCGATCCAGATTTCCCGCAGAATCTCGGGGATCGGTTCATGCGATGGCGCCGATATCGACGTGCCGTCCTTCAGGCGCAGCAAAGGCCTGGGCGAACGCATGCGTCGTCGAATGGGAAACAGAAGCGTGCTGGGCAAGTCGATGCCGGCGCTTCGGAATCGTCGAGCCATGGTCGAGAAGGAACGAATTTTCGACGCGATCCACATATCCCTCTCCTTCTAACGCCTTTATCCGGTTCGCGTACTGTAGAATATTCACGCTAGCTAGCTCCGTGATCCTTTAAGCGATTTGCTGATAAGAATGTGAGTCGGCCCACACTTTACGCGGCGGGGGCGTGCCAAGCCCGAATTGCAATGAACGCAATTTCACTTGCGAAATCGTCACCGAGACTCCTCATGCGGCTCGCTTTCCTATCGCTGGCAAGCTACGGGCTGCTCTATTTTTCCTACAAATGGTACGCGCTGCCCGATCCCGACTTCCTCGTCGCCTATTCCCAAATGTATCGCCACCCGCTCGATTTTACCGTTGCAGATCCATCGCACGTCCTCCGGCAAGGTTCGGCCGTTCTGACCTATCTGTTTTACGAAATCGGTGTCTACTATCCCGCGCAGATCTCGTTTCACGATTCCCATATCGACCAGCGGCTTTATTTTGCGGCCCTCTTGGCCAACTATGTCGCTCTACTGATTGCCGCTGCCATCGCGGGCGAGATCGCGCAGGCGAAAACGGGTGGGTTGGCATACTCGCTGATCGCCGGACTGCTGTGTCTGCTCTCGTTCCACGCCCAGAACTTTGTCGTCACCGGCCTCACCGAGGGCGTCACCTGGTTGTTCATGGCACTGATTTTCCTGCTTCTATTGTATGTCTGCATTCGCGAATTTTCTTTTGCGGGGATCGACCCGCAGCTTTCGCCCGCAAGCCTGTTTTCGAACGTGGCGTCTTGGCGGATCGACACCGCTTTTCTGACGCAGGGCCTGCTCGCGCAAAACGTTGTTATCCTCTGTTTGGTCGTGAACGCATGTTTATGGCTGCAAGCAAAACCTCGCGTCGAATATCTTGGGGTGTATGTGACGGCATTGGCGGCTCTAGCCGCGATTGCAATGGTCGAGGGCGAACAGCCGGGAGACGCGGGTAGAGTCATGGGAATGCTCACGCCGATGTTTGCAGTCATGACCGCCACGGGATTATGGGAGTTCGAGCGCAAATCGGTGCCGATCGCCGCTACGATTCACTGATGCGGCGAAAGCCCGACAAAGTTTCGCCACGAGCCGCTGGCGAGCCTCAAACCCGCGCAATACTCCATCAGGTAACACCACTGCTGCAGGCGGTCAGGAGCAAGCCGACGAAGGGTGCGAAACACGCCGGCCGAAACCGGAGCGGCAATCCAGGCCAGATGCCAGCGCCGTCTTGAGCGCGCATTTGTGAGGGCGCGGTGAAAGGGAAGCCAGGGGATGCACCAGGGATGCTCCCTTGCCAATCGGAAGTCCGCCCGCCCGCGCGCCCGCGCGCGCCCGATCAGCGTGTCGGCGGTGAGGCAGACATGCATGGTGGCGCGAGCGTCTTTAGCATAGCCGATTCTGTAACCGCGCTCCAGCCAGCGCACCGCCAGCTCGAAGTCGTTGCGCTGAAAGACATAGCTCTCGTTAAAGCAGCCGACCTCGCGTAGGGCCGCAATCGGAACAGAAAAATGCCCCCCGTTAAGATCGGGCGGACCGCTTGCGTGATCGGGCCTGCCCAGGCCCTCGTAATACCGGGCGTAATCGTCAGCCAGGCTTTGCATGGATCGCGGTGCGTTCGCCGGAATGGCAACGCTGGCATATCCGGTGATCGCAGTGCGGCGGTCTTGGGCGTCGCGATGTGCCAAGACATGGGCGCGGATCATGTCGGGGGTCGCTTCCATTTCGTCGTCGAGGAAGATGGCGAGTTCGCCCTTTGCTGCGCGCACGGCTGCGTTCAAGGCGGCCACTTGACCCGTCGCCGGAATGGAAATGACGTTTAGCCGCCGGTCTGCGATCGTGCTCAGCGCCTCTTCGCTGCCGTCGGTGCAGCCGTCGCAGCACACGATCACCTCAAACGCGTTGGCGTTATAGTCTTGGCCGAGAAGGGCGTTCACGGCGCGCGTGACGTGCTCTTTGCGATTGCGAGTGGGGATGATGACGGAAACGAACATCCGGATCCTGTCGTTAGCGAGCCGTCTCGGGCATGTCCTTCAGTTCCAGTTGAGCCGTCTGCAGGCGCGTGAATGTGCCGACTTGCGAAAGCAGCTCTGCGGCCGTTCCGTGTTCGACGAGCTTGCCGTCCTCCAGCACAAGGATGCGATCGGCTTTGCGCACGGTACTGAGACGATGGGCGATGACGATCACGGTTGCGTCTTTGGCCGCTTTTTCCAGTGCGCGATGGACGGTTTGTTCGGTCAATCCGTCAAGCGCGTTGGTCGCCTCGTCGAGTATCAGGATATCGGGCCGGCGCAGCAACGCGCGCGCCAAGCCGATGCGCTGGCGCTGGCCTTCGGAGAGGCGCAAGCCCCGGTCTCCGACTTGGGTGAAATAGCCCCGCGGAAGTGTCTCGATGAATTCGTGAAGTGCGGCGGACCTGGCAACCTCCTTAATCCTCTCCATGTCGGCCTCGGGACATCCTGCGGCGATGTTGTCCAGGATACTTCCGTCCAGGAGGGCCGCGTCCTGCCCGGCCAGCGCCAGTTTGGCGCGCCACGAAGCGACGTCGAGGTCCGCCAGCGGCACGTCGTCCACGAAGATGGCTCCCTCGGAAGGCTCGAAGAACCGGTAAAGCAGATTGATCAGGGTGGTCTTGCCGGCGCCCGATGCGCCGACGATCGCGGTGACCTGCTTTGCGCCGATGTCCGCCGAAATATCTTCCAGCGCCCTGCGGCTATCGCCATCGGCGGCATAGCGAAATCCGACGTGGCGAAGCGTGATGGCGCGGATCAGCCCGCCGAACGCGATTGTCCCCGTCCGGCTCGCCGGCTTGTCCTTGGTGTCCAACAGCGCGGCAAACTCTACGAACGAGCCTGAAAAACTTGCCAATTGCGCGCGATGTTGGTCGAGCGCCTTGATCTGCGGTTGCAGCCGATAGAACAAAAAGAGGAACGCGAGCAGCGTCGGAATGCCGACCGCGAATGTGGGGGCGATTAGGATCGTTGCGAGAAAAATCGGCGCATAGGCGAGCTCAAGCAGTGCGGGGATCGTGCGCACCGTTCTGTCCATGCGGAAAAACAGCCGCGTGGTCGTTTCGGAGATCGCTTCGAACCGTTTCCGTTCGTGGTCTTCCCGGCCGAAGGCACGGATGACGCGCATGCCCAGCAAGCTATTGAGCACGCGTTGGGAGACCTCGGCGGACGCGCTCACCGCGTCCTGGCTGAGATTGTTGATGCGGCGCACGAGCGGGCGGCCGACGATCATGCTGGCCGCGCCCGCAAGCGCGATCACGCCCAGCGTCAGCGGCCAGGAAATAAGCAGCAGCAGCGCGACGAATACCAGCACCGTGCAGATCGAGGTGACGCCGTCGAACAGCGCATTGATGGCGTCCATGGTGCGCCAGGCCTGCGATTCGAAAGCGTTGATGAGGCGTCCTTGCGCGTTCTGCACCAGGAAGGCGTAGTCGACGGACAGCGTCTGCGTGAACAGGGCGCAGCGTATGTCGTTGTTGACGCGCCCGTTGATCCATGCCGAAAGCGAAGATGAGGCGAAGACCAGGCCGGCTTTAATCGAAAGCAACGCCATGATCCCAACACCGATGATGACGAGCTGATCGCCGGCCGTGTAGTGCGCAAGATAGGCGCGCACCGGCTCGAGCAAGACGGAACCCGTGGCCGCGGACTGCCGGGCCGTGTGCAGCAGCACGTCCAGTAGGGGGATGAGAAGTCCGATGCCGATGCCTTCGGCGAAGGAGGCGGCAAGCCCAAACATCGCCATGACCGGCAGCACCCAGCGATAGGGCGCCAGAAACCTCAACAGAATGGCAATGGTTGTGAATTCCACCGTCTACTCCGCAGCGCGGTTTTCGAGAAACCAGCGATAGGCGGACACGATGCCGTCTCGCAGCCCGATGCGCGGCGACCAGCCGAGCGCGCGCAGCTTCGACGAGTCCAGCAGTTTTCGCGGCGTGCCGTCGGGTTTGGTGGTGTCGAACACAACGCGCCCCGTGAACCCGACGATGGCTGCAATCAGCTCAGCCAGCGTTGCGATGGCGATGTCTTCGCCGGCGCCGATATTGACGTGCTGTTCGGCTGAATAGTGGGTCATCAGATGCACGAGCGCGTCGGCGCAGTCGTCGACATGCAGGAATTCGCGCTTTGGCGTGCCCGTACCCCAGACAATCAGTTCATTCCGCCCTTGAACCTTCGCTTCATGCGCCTTGCGGATCAGCGCCGGCATCACATGGCTCGCCGCGAGGTCGAAATTGTCGTTCGGTCCATAGAGGTTGGTCGGCATCGCCGAAATAAAATCGCAGGCAAATTGCCGGCGATAGGCTTGCGCCAGTTTCAGTCCGGCGATCTTGGCGACGGCGTACCACTGATTGGTCTCCTCCAGCGCGCCGGTCAAAAGCGCGTCTTCGGAAATCGGCTGCGCAGCGTGCTTGGGATAGATGCAGCTGGAGCCGAGAAACAGCAATTTCTCGACGCCGGATTGGCGCGCGGCGTCGATGATGTTGGTCTCGAGGGCGAGATTGTCGAACAGGAACTCCGCGGGAAGGGTATCGTTCGCCGCGATGCCCCCGACCTTCGCGGCCGCGAGGAAAACGGCTTGGGGTTTCTCCTTGCGCATCCAGGCGAGCGTGCCGGCCTGATCGCGCAGATCGAGCGTTTGCCGTGCGACCGTCAGCACCTCGTAGTTTTCGCTTTGCAGCCGTCGCACCAGCGCGGAACCCACCATGCCGCCATGGCCGGCGACCCAGACCCGCTTGGCCTTGAGCGAATAGAGAGCGGCGCCGGTTGGAGGAGTGGACCCGTTCATGATCGCGTCAATCGTGCCGGCCGTTGCGCTGTTCGCGCGCGACCTGTTCCAGATCCGCCGTCATCATCTCGGCCACCAAGTCCTCGAAGGAGGTGGTGTGGCGCCAGCCGAGTTTTTGATGGGCCTTTCGTGGATCGCCCAGTAGGGAGTCCACCTCGGTGGGGCGGAAGTAGCGGGAATCGATACGAATCAGCGCTGCGCCGGTTTTCGCATCCTTGCCGATCTCGTCTACGCCCTTGCCCGACCATTCGATGTTGCGGTCGATTTTCGCAAAGGCCCGCTCGACGAATTCGCGCACCGAATGGGCTTCCCCTGTCGCCAGCACATAGTCGTCCGGTTCGGGCTGTTGCAGCATCAGCCACATGCCCTGCACATAATCGCGCGAATGCCCCCAGTCGCGCTTGGCGTCGAGGTTGCCGAGGTAGAGGCATTCCTGCAGCCCCAGCTCGATCGCGGCGGCGGCGCGGGTGATCTTGCGCGTGACGAAGGTTTCGCCGCGCAACGGGCTCTCGTGGTTGAACAGGATTCCGTTGGAGGCGTGCATGCCGTAGGCTTCGCGGTAGTTGACCGTCACCCAATGGGCGTAAAGCTTCGCGGCACCGTAGGGTGAGCGCGGATAGAACGGCGTCACTTCGCGCTGCGGCGTCTCTTGAACCTTGCCGAACAGTTCGGAGGTCGAGGCTTGGTAGAAGCGCGCCTTGTCCGCAAGGTTGAGGATGCGGATGGCTTCCAGCAACCGCAGCGTTCCGAGCCCGTCGGCATTGGCGGTATATTCGGGCGTCTCGAAGCTCACCTGGACATGGGATTGCGCCGCCAGATTGTAGATCTCGTCGGGCTGCGTCTCCTGCACCACGCGGATCAGGTTGGTGGCGTCGGTCATGTCGCCGTAGTGCAGGAAAACGCGTGGGTCCGGATCGTGCGGGTCCTGATAGAAGCGGTCGATGCGCGCGGTGTTGAACGACGACGAGCGCCGCTTGATGCCGTGAACTTCGTAGCCTTTGGCCAGCAGGAGTTCGGTGAGATAGGCGCCGTCCTGCCCGGTGATGCCGGTGATGAGCGCTCTCTTGCGCGCGCTATCCTTGGTCACGAGATGGTCTCCACGATGGCGTGGCAGCTATAGCATGGCATCTTGCGGCGGGCGTTAACGGGACTTCGTGCTCGGTGCCGTCTTCGTCTCGCGGCTTTCGTCTTGGTTGACGAAATCGACACGCCGGATGAAAGGCAATTCTTGCCGCTAGCTGCGCGCGATTCTTTGCGGAGCCGCGTTCGGCGGCCCACTGGGCGTCCGGTTTCCCGCGATCCAATGCCGCAATTCGTTGGTTGCAATGAGAAGCGCATAGATCGCCACGCAACCCAGCAGCGCGAACTTGCCGGAGCGTGCGTCGATCTCCCATGCCACGCCGGGAATTGCCAGCAGTGCAAGGTAGATCGCCAGCGCGAAGCGGGCGGGCACCAGGTCGAGCAAAACGTGATGGAAATGGTTGCGGTCGCCGCGGAAGGGCGACTGGCGCTTCAAGGGGCGGCTCGCGAACAGGCGCAGGCAATCCAGCACCGGCAGCCAGAACCAGAACACCGGCGTTTCCGCCGGCAAGGCGCCCCAGGCTTTGCGGTAGGCGGCGATGGCGCCGAGCGCGATGAACAGCGAGGCGGCATAGGCCCCGGCGCTCCCGGAGAAAATTTGGCCGCGCAAATTGAAGAACAGCGCGACAATGCAGGAACAGATCAAAATCAGATAGGGCAGGTTGCCGCCCGCGCCGATATGCAAAACGATGAACAGCGACCAGATGATGACCGAACCCAAAAGCTGTCCGTTCATGCCGTCGGCCATGTTGGACGCGTTGACGAAGCCCACGATCATGAGCGCCGTCAGCGGAACCGCGAACGGCTCCAGCGGCACGTCGAAATCCACCCGCATGATGTGAAAGCGCAGCGTATGCAGGATGAAGAGCGGCTCCAGCGCCGTCACGGCGAGAACGATGATCGTCAGTGCGAGGATGCGCCAGCTTGCCGACAGATTGAGGCGGTCGTCGATAACGCCGACGGCCAGCATGACACCTGAGGCGAGGATCGCCGTCATCAGGAAGGGATCCGCTTTGATGTTCAGCGTGTAGGTCAGCGACAGCAGCAGGCTCGGCACCAGCACCGCGAGCCCGCCGATCAGCGGCGTGGCGGTGGTGTGCAGCTTTCGCACCTGGTCCGGCTCGTCGATCAGGTGCGTGGCGGCGCCGAACGCGTGCGCGTTCATGCAGATCGCCGCCGTCATCAGCGCCGATAGCGCGCAAAACGCCGCTACGACTGGAAACACCCCACCCACCGCTTTGGCCACCGGTCTGGTTTGTCGCCAATACTTTCATTTTTGCGCAAGTTTAGGAAGGTTTTGTCTCAATACTGTAGGAAGTTACCTTAATTGCACGCAACGCTGCGCCGCCCGCGCAAGCCCGCATAGAATGGTTGCTGGGCGGAAGCGGTGCGCGTTATGGCCTGCTATCCCGCGGTAATCTTTGTTGCGTCAGTGGGTTAGGTGCTACGGTATTGTCTGCTGGTGACATCGTTAACTGTTGCGGTCGTGCGGGAATTCACCCCAACATATAGCGCTGTCATGAAGGCATCGTGCCGAAGGGCAAAGAGAAAGCCGCGCGCACCGAAGTTGCGCGCGCTGCTGCGTGGCTGGGGATGATGGGTTTGATCGCTTCGGACTTGGAACTGCGCGCCTGCGCTCCGCTGCGCCCCGTTGCAAGTTTGGCCTGTGAGACCGTTGACGCGCGTCCCGCGGACGGCCATGCGCGCTGGTATGCGGTTCAGTGCCTGTCGCATCGCGAGGCCCAAGCCGCCCACCATTTGAACAATCAATCCTTTTGCGCATTCCTGCCGCGCCGGAAGAAAACCCGCCGCCACGCGCGCCGGTTGGACACCGTGCTGGCACCGTTTTTCCCCGGCTATCTGTTCGTGCGCCTGGATTTGACTCAGGACAAATGGCGCAGCGTGAACGGCACCTATGGCGTCGCCCGCCTGATCGCGCAAGGCGATGCGCCGTGCCCCGTGCCGCACGGTGTCGTCGAGAACTTGCAGGCCGCGTGCGATGCCCACGGTGTCATGCAGCGCGAGTTTGCGTTGAGCCCCGGTCAAGCGGTGCGGATTCTCACCGGACCCTTTGCGGATTTGGTCGGCAGATTGGATCGGCTTGCCGACGCCGATCGCGTGCGTGTGTTGTTGGACATCATGGGAGGGCGCGTGCCGGTCGTGCTCTCCCGCGACGGCGTCGAACCTGAAGACGTCGCTGCTTAGCGCGGCCCGCTTGGAAGGTATGCGAAGCGTGACCGTCGCTTTCAATCGTTGCCACCCGAGTGACCCCAAGTCACCCGAATGGCGGTAGCTTGGCGGAACCCACAACTACCGAATTCAAGAAATGGAGGGGAACGTGCCAACTCCGGAGATGAAGATAGCAGGACTGATGGTCGGTCCGGACCATGCTCCTCTGGTAATTCCGGAAATCGGTATCAATCACAACGGCGATGTCGGCGTGGCGATGACGATGATCGACGCCGCCGCGGCATCGGGTGCCTCGATCGTCAAGTTTCAAAGCCATGTCGTCGAAGATGAAATGTCCCACCACGCCCGAAGTGTCATACCGGGGAACGCTGACATTTCCATCTACGACATAATGGAAAGCGCGGCACTGTCGCTCGAAGATGAGCGCCGCGTGAAGTTATATTGCGAAGAAAGAGGACTCGTTTTTCTCTGCACGCCGTTTTCTCGAAAAGCAGCGGACCGCCTCGCGAAATTGGACGTTGCCGCTTTCAAGATCGGTTCGTGAGAATGCAACAACTATCCGTTGATCGATCACATCGCATCCTTCGGCAAACCGATCATTCTCAGTACGGGCATGAATTCTCTGGAAGGAGTCGGAAAGGCGGTCGCAATCCTCAGGGACCGTAAGGTTGCCTTTGCTCTGCTGCATTGTACCAACATCTATCCGACGCCACCTCAACTCGTACGGCTCGGCGCCATGAGCGCGATGGCGCAGGCATTTCCTGACGCCATCATTGGGCTTTCGGATCACACATTGACAAATGCGACGTGCCTTGGTGCCGTGGCCCTGGGCGCATCGATACTTGAGCGGCATTTTACGGATTCCAGAGAGCGGCCTGGACCCGATATTGTCTGCTCAATGACACCCGATGAATTGCATCAGCTGATCGAGTGGTCACGGGACATTCACACGGCGCGCGGAGGACGCAAAGAACCGCTGCCTGAAGAACAAGCCACGATCGATTTTGCCTATGCCAGCGTCGTCAGCATTTCGGATATCGAAGCTGGATCTACGTTTTCCAAGGACAATATCTGGGTCAAGCGCCCGGGCACTGGAGAAATCTTGGCGGAAGATTTTCCGGCGCTGCTGGGTCGGCGCGCTCGACGAATGATCCGGCGCGACGAACAGATTGCTTGGGCTGATGTCGAATAGCAGCGAAGCCAACGTGAAGCGCATCTTATTCCTGACGGGCACGCGTGCCGATTTCGGCAAGCTGAAACCTCTCATGACCGCCGTTCGCGAGGACTCGGAATTCGAATGCCAGCTTTTTGTCACCGGGATGCATACGTTGGAACGCTATGGGCGCACGGTAAAAGAGGTGCGCGATAGTGGGTTCGACAATCCCTACGTCTACGTAAATCAAATTCTGGATGAACCGATGGATTTGGTGCTTGCCAATACCATCCATGGCCTCGGACGCTATGTGCACGACAGTCCACCCGATCTGATCGTTGTTCACGGCGATCGGCCGGAAGCGCTGGCCGGCGCAATCGTCGGATCCATTCGGAACATCCGCACCGCGCACATCGAAGGTGGTGAATTGTCGGGGACCATCGACGGCCTGATCCGCCATTCGGTATCGAAATTGGCGCACCTTCACTTTGTTGCGAATGAAGCAGCCGCTCAACGTTTGATGCGCATGGGTGAATCACGCGATTCGATTTTCGTGATCGGCTCGCCCGACATAGACGTGATGCTGTCTCAGTCGCTCCCCTCGCTCGAAATGGTTCGTAGCCGGTACGAAATTGAATTCGATCGCTATGCGATTGCGATTTTTCATCCGGTGACGACCGAAGTCGGCGCCATTGCTCGCCATGCCAACCAGTTCGTCGACTCCTTATTGGAAAGCGGCGAAAATTTTGTCGTGATCTATCCGAACAATGACAGCGGCACGCTTGAGATATTGGGGGCGTATGAGCGCCTTCGGAATTCACCGCAGTTCAGAATCTTGCCGTCGTTGCGCTTCGAGTACTTTGTCTCTCTGCTGAAGAACGCCCGGTTCATAGTCGGAAATTCGAGCGCGGGCGTGAGGGAGGCGCCCGTATTTGGCGTTCCGAGTGTGGATGTCGGCACTCGTCAGAAAGGTCGCTTTGCCCACCAATCCATCATCTCGGTGGGCAACGATTCGAATGAGATCGTCGAGGGAATCAAACGGGTGCTGACGTTGGGACCCGTAGCTTCGACCGGGTATTTCGGGGATGGTCGAAGCGCGTTGAAATTCATGCATGCGTTGCGATCTCCGGAGGTCTGGCGACGTGACGTGCAGAAATCGTTTGTCGACAGAGAATGATCGTATTCGATTGTGACTGACTCTCTCGATTCGCTGATCGCAATCGTCCCGGCGCGGGGCGGATCCAAGCGACTGCCGCGAAAGAATGTCAGGCTGTTGCTGGGAAAACCTTTGATCAGCTATTCGATCGCGGCCGGCCTCAACTGTCCGCTGGTGAAATCTGTGTTCGTCAGCACCGAGGACGCAGAGATTGCGGATGTCTCAAGATCGGCCGGCGCGAGCGTGATTGAGCGGCCGGTTGGGCTGGCATCGGACGCTGCGAGCTCGCGCGATGTTGTGTTGCACGCGTTGGATATGCTGGAAAAACAGGGAAGGTATCCGCAGCATTTTGTGCTGCTTCAACCCACTTCGCCGTTGCGCACGCAGCGGCACCTTGCAGATTGCATCAAGTTATTTTCCGCGAAGCAGTTCGCATCCGCATTGAGCGTTTGCGAAGTGGAGCATCATCCAGCCAAGTATCTGACGGTAGACGAGACCGGCTGCCTTGCACCTTATGAACGGGCTAGCGATCTGGGACGTCCGGTGCAGGCCCTGGGTAAGGTCTACCGGCAAAATGGGGCGATATACTTGATGGGCAGCGATGACTTTCGCCGCAGAGCGGAGGGATTTTTTCTCGAACCCGCCATGCCCTTCATGATGTCGCAGGAAGACAGCATCGATATCGACACGCCACTGGATCTGCAGTTGGCGGAAATCGTTTTGAGTCACAGGCCACAGCACTTGTCGTGAACTTCTGCCCACAACCGAAGCCTGCTCGTTCCTGTGCTCCATCCGCTTGGTGATCACCTGTCGCTAAACCCGATCGAACAATTGGCCTGCGCGATACAAAAACTGCCACGTGAAATTCGATGGCTGTACGCGCAGCCGGGTGCCATTCGCGCTCAGGTCGGTCAAGCCGATCCGGATCGTGGGTCTTGGGGCAAGCTGGCAGCGCGGATACTAGATGTCAGCGCCAAGGTAGGCCTTGCGCGGACGGTTGCTGCGATTTTAAGCCTGATTCTTCTCCTTCAACTGTCAATTCGCCAAATGGTCGTGCGTGGCGCCCAATTCCGCGGTGGACCTTTATTTGTCGGGATCGGGGCATTACGTGAGCCGGACCTGCTGTCTCAATTCGATCGAATGACGGGGCTGCCGTCGCAACGCCTTGATGAATTCGATATTTCTGCGTTTATGCGCGTTCTCAAAATAGACTTGAGATCGCTCTTGCGTGAGTGGAGAGCCGTTGTCGCCGAGTCTTGGCTGGAACTAAGCCCACGATCGAACCGAGGTCTTTCCTCCGAACGATGCCTTACCTTCTTCGTTCTTTACGGGTTTAAATACGTCTATTACCGCGCCTGGTTTCGCAGATTGATTCAGGCGAACGGGCAACGGTACCAAGTTGCATTCAGCGCGGCCAGCTACGTTTCCCACGCTGCGACAGTTGCGGGCGTAAGTTCGGTCTACTTCATGCATGGATTTCAGCGGCACAGCACCGTATATCCTGACTTCGAGAAAGTTGTTTGTTTCGATCTGGTCGAGGCAAATCATATTCAGCAAAGGTTGCCGGGATCGTCGGTGGCGCTGCGCGAAGCCCGCGCGAGCAAAATTGTACCGGAACGCGTCGTCGCAATTGCTGCCGCTTATGGTCAGACACGAGGCTACGACCATTGCTCGTCTTTCATCGAATGGGCGCGGTCGGCGGGCATACCGGTAGTGATACGCACGCATCCTCAAGACAAATCCGGTTACTGGCAGCGATGGCGTGAAGCCGATGGTATTGAGTTTACGCCAGCATCGTTGTCCTTCGAGCAATTTATCGATTGCTATCGGCCTTGCATTTTGTTGACTTGGTATTCGACCACCCTATTCGATGCGCTTTGCGAGAATATTGTTCCAGCAACACTGGTCGACGACAGCGTCGAGTACGACGACGTCGTTTTTCCGTTTCGCGAGGTTTCACTACACTGGCCGGCACAGCGCGAAATATTTCTCGACATGGTCGATTCCTCGGAGAAGCGGGAGGTGTTTCTTTCGGACAGGCGCGCACTTCTTGGTCTGGTCCGCGGAACCGACTTGGCAGCGCGAGTGACGGCGTAATCGCGGTTTTCCATGCGAAATATTGAGAGAATATTCTTTGCCAGAAGTGCCGACCTTCACAATTTCAATGCCCAGGCGAAGAACACACAAGCCATATTGCGCCACTGGCGAAACAGGGAAGTACGCCCAAGCGTTGTTGCGTTCGGTGAACCGGATAGTGCTGTCGCAAGCAATCCAAACGTCGAAGTCATTTCGTTGCGCAATGATAGGTGGTGGCGTCTGGCATTCTTCACGACCTATCTGCGGTCGTTCGATGCGATTTTCTATCCAGGCTTGCATCATCGCGTTGATTGGCTAGCTCTGAGGACGAGGGCGCTGACCGGCCGCAAAATACCTATCATTGCAACGCTGGAAGGACTGTTGGCACTCGAGGGAGATAACCTGCGCGAACAGCGATTTTCTCAGGTTGCAGGCCATACTGTATTTTCCCAGCAAGTCAATTCGAGCCGGCTTCGGCGCATGGAAGGGGTCTACTCCATGGCCGACCACATTATTGCAATCAGTCCATTCCTTGGTCACCAAGCCGCTGCATTGTACGGCAATAAGGTCAGCGTCCTGCCTCTTGGTGTGGATTTGGAATTATGGCGGACGCCGAAAAAACTGGGAGCGAGCGCTCGCCTCGAAGTAATTTGCGCTGGCGGGGTCAACAAATGGAAACGGCCGGATGTGTTTGTCTCTCTGGCAGCGCGGTTTCCGCAAGCGGATTTTCGCTGGTTCGGGGAGGGACAGGAGCGCGCGGCGCTCCAGCACGAAATCGCGAATCGCGGGTTGCGCAACATCGAATTCGCAGGCGCAGTGCAGCCTGACGTGTTGGCGCGTCAATTCTCGGGAGCGGACATTCTCGTGTTGCCGTCTCTGAGCGAAGGCGTTCCCAAAGTTACTCAAGAAGCTGCGGCAGCAGGATTGGCACAGATTGTTTTCGGATTTTACGAAGCGCCCACAGTCGTCGACGGGCGTAACGGATTTGTCGTCTGGAACGACGACGAGTTGTTCGCGCGACTGGGTCAATTGCTGAGCGATCCTGCTCTTGCAAAGAGGATGGGTGAGGTCGGCAAAATCATGGCGGCGGATTGGAATTGGGACGTGATTGCACCGCGATGGGAAGCTCGAATCCTTGAAGTACTCGAGGATTGCCGCACGACGGTTGGTACCGGTGCTTGAATTTACCTCGAGCCAGGACTTCTGCAATTTTCCTATTGACGTGCAGTCATCCGTTCGCCGATTTCTCGACTCTTCGCGAATGTCCAACCCCTACCAGGACCCAGCATTTTGTGGAGCCGATTGCCTGGGCGGGGGGATAGATCAAACTTCGATTGTTCTGCGTCACAATACGAGCACCGTCTTCTTTGCCTATGGCATTGCGAACTATGCATTCAGTCGCTTGTTCCCTGGATTGCGGAGCATGGCGATTCCGAAGGGGCCCGTGGCTGCCAACGCTGAGGCCATGAATGAGGGACTTGCGAATCTCCTCACGTATTGCCGAGCGAACAAACTTGTAGAGCTATCGATCAACCCTCAGGTGGTCACAGATGATGTGGATGATTTTGATTTGCCGCTAAGCGCTGGAGGTTGGCGGCGCGTTGACCGAGTGGAATCGCAATCGACATTAAGACTCGATGTCACGCAAAGTATCGACACTATGTTCGCCAATCTGAGCAAATCTACGCGCCGGGAAATACGGCGCGCCGAGCGAGCTGGCATCCATGTACGCGTGGCGAAGTCCAAAGACGATTTCAAGAGTTTCTTCGAGATTTACAGCGCACGCGGACAACTGCGAAATTTTCAATTTCTCCCGCGTACGAATTTCATTGAGTTGGCGAATCGGTTGTTGTCGATGAATGATCGCGGCGGGCTATTTCTCTCCGAGCTGGGGGGTGTGCTTCTTGGAGGCGTTCTGGTATTGCGGGCTGGATTGTGCGCCCACTATGTCTACGGCGCGTCCGCTGTCGAGCGTGCGCCAAGTTTGCCGATTTCGCATCCAGCGCTCTGGCGAGCCATTTGCTGGTCGAAGGATATTGGCTGTACCGAATTCGACTTCGGCGGAGGCGGCGGAGCGGCGGGCATTGATGGCATTATGCACTTCAAACGGGGGTTTGGAGGTAAGCCTGTCGGTTTTATTCCACCCCTGCAGTATGAGTTGCGCCCGGCACTCTCTCGTTTTCGGAATGTGATACGGGCGGGGGCTCATTGACATCGATTTTCCGACGTGCCGGGCGGCGTTTGCGCACATTGCGCCGAACTCTCACGGCGCCAGCGCCGGTACGGCCGACAGTCGTATTCCAAAGCGACGATTGGGGACGTGTCGGACTTCCGTCATTGCAGGCCTTAGAAACGCTCAAATCCAAGGGCCTGCCTGTCGGGAATTCCCCGTGGGATTTCTTTGGTCTGGAAACCGAGAACGACGTGCTGGCACTCGGCGACGTGTTGAGTGGCTTTCATGACCGTGATGGTGTTTCACCGTGCTTCGTTGCAAATTTCATCCTCGCGAATGCCGATTTGCAACGAATGCGCAATGAAGGATTCCGGACATTGCGGTGGATTGCCATCAAAGATGGTTTTCCGCACCCATGGAAGGATCACCTCGTTCATGTCTATCGACGCAATATAGAGCGCAAAGTGTTTTTTCCGGCGCTGCATGGATTTACCCATTTCAATCCCGTGCAATTTGTCGCGTCGTTATCAGAAAGGTCGCCGCGCGGAGATCTCATCCGAAAATTGGTCGAACAGGACATCCCCTATCTTGCCTCGCTGACCTCTGAGTACAATTTTGCACTGGTGAGTCGTGTTGGCGGTGAAACATTTTTATCTGAAACAGATCAGTGGGACTGGTTATCGAAAGGCGCAGACCTTTTTGCCGAGACGTTCGGTGGCATTCCCCAGTCAACATGCGCCCCAGGGTATCGCGCTAACGATACGACAATGCGCCTCTGGCGGAAACTCGGCATCAAAGTCGCGCAATCCGTAGGTACTGGCGCCTTGATGGATGAGGAAGGATTGCTCACCCTGCAGCGCAATGTGTTTTTCGAGCCGGTCTTACTGGGTTTCGATCTCGTCACCGCAGCTCTAGATCAGGCAATGCGTGCTGCTGAAAGAGGATTTCCGATCGTGGTTTGCTCCCATTCAATCAACTATTTGACACGCTTTTCAGGCCGCGCTTCGGAATCGCGTCTGTTGCTGGGAACATTTGTGAAAGCGTTACTGAATTTGTATCCCAACTTGCGCTTTGCGACAGATATTGACCTTTACGACGCCTATGAAGGATGCACGCCAGGATGGCTGAGGCAGCCACGGCCGCATGAAATCTACAATCGTCTGACAAGTTATGTTCAATAGTTCTCGTATACATCACGCCGTCAGACCAACCGCAGGAGTATCGGGCTGGGACCTAAGCCAACCTCGCTGAACTCTTCCATCGCAGATGTTCCGTCCGGGCCGATAGCTAGAAAGCTGGGTGTGCAGACGCTTTATGTGCTAGCTGCCAACATATTCACGCTTGCCGTTGGCCTGCCCTTACAGATCTACGTCTCGAGAATTTTGGGGGCCGAAGGCCTAGGCATTTACAGTCTCTTGGACGGTAGCGTTGCGACTATTGTCGGCCTTATAGCCTTCGGATTGCCGCAGACTGCCGTCCGATTCATTCCGGAATATCTCGAGCGACGGGAGTATTCCAATATTCGGCGATTGGTGGGCGGCGGCTTGTTGATTTCTTTGTCCGTGGGGATCGCTGCTTATCTGGTGGTTCTTCTCCTACTTGATCCGCTCGGGCGATGGTGGCCGTCAATTGCCGGGCACAAAGGTGCAGTCGCAGTGATCTGCTTGGCGATTCCACTGAGTTTGGCTTCGTTTTTTCAACAGCAAGCGTTGCGCGGGCTCCAAGAAGTTCGCCACCTGCTCATTGGCTCCTCATTCATTGCGTTGGTCGTAAAGGCGAGTTTGACGGTAATCGGCTTTTCGATAGGCTTGCGCCTTCTCGGATATATTTGGGCGACGGTTATCGCGTCGCTGTCCGCTACTCTGTGGATGGCCTACGGTCTTTGGCGAGAGTTTGCATTGCTACCCAGAACGCAGAATGGGGCGGGCGGTTCGCTCGTTCCAGTGTGGCGACGCTACGCGATGGTCTGTTACGCAGCGGCACTTTTAAGTGCGGTAACCGGCAGCCTCGATCGCTTCGTGCTTGGCATCTTCATTAGCAGCAGCGCGGTCGGAGTTTTGATGGTGGTGCGTCAGCTGCAGCAGCTGCCTGTTGTGTTCAATCAAATGTTTCTAATGGTTGGCGCTCCGATGCTGTCGGCCGCGCAGAGTAGGAACGACTCGGTAGAACGCCAAAGTTTATATGCCCTTATGACGGATTGGATCGTACGCGCTTCATTGCCTCTGATGCTATTTCTGATGCTTTTCGCCCGTCCGCTACTTTCTCTGTTCGGCCCGGTCTTTGCGGATCAGGGCGTTGTACCTCTCTGGATTTTCGTTGCGGCACAGTTTTTCAATCTTGCGTCTGGTCCATGTGGTGCGGTCACGATGATGTGCGGTCTCGAACGCCTTGCGTTGCGTTTAGACATTCTTTCGGCCCTCCTGTTAACTGTTCTTGTAGTCACGCTCATTCCCAAATTTGGCCTCTTGGGAGCAGCGACAGCATCCATGGCTGCAAATATATTTATCAATACGGCAATCGTGATCCTGCTTCGTCGGCGCTTGGGAATGAATTGGTGGAACCGCAGGTTCCTAGGTTGGGGTTTGCCGACGATAGCAACGATTGCGGTTGGATTTGCAGTTCTTGCTACCAAATTTGCCCTCGGGGCATTCACGCTGACTGTCACGCTGGCAATAATGTACGCTGTTTTCCTGGCTGCGAGCCTGCTGCAGGGACTACACGAGGATGACCTGGACCTCCTCCGTCATATCCGCAGTGGCGTATTCAACTTGAACGCGGAAAATTGAGATTGAGCCTGGATGCACGCGAGCTGATTCCCGCGCAATGGCGTGTACGATTGGCGGATTTACGCGGTCGCGGCATCTATGCCGGCTACCCCAATCACAACCAATGCATATTCATACACATTCCAAAGACTGCTGGAACAGGTATCGCGCAGTCGCTGTTTGGCGCGGCTTCGAGGCATATTCCCTATACGGAGTATCAGCGTGCGAATCCTGCGAAGTTCAAAAGCTATTTCAAGTTCGCCTTTGTCAGAAACCCGTGGGACCGACTGGTTTCGACCTACTTCTATCTTCAAGCGGGTGGGATGAACGACCGGGATCATGAATGGGCGCAGAAGACGGTTCAAAAATTCGAGACCTTCGAAGACTTTGTGCTGCATTGGGTGACGCCGGAGAATATTCGGTCATGGGTGCACTTCCTGCCGCAGTCTCACTACGTGCTGAACGAGCGTGACGACATCATGATGGATTTTCTCGGCAGATTTGAAAGGTTGTCCGAGGATTTCTCCAAAGTCGCCGCCAGGTTGGGAAAAAACGTTACCCTGCCGGTGGTGAACCCAAGCGGGCATGATAGCTATGCAGACTATTACACACCGATAACGCGCGAAATTGTGCGCAAAGTCTACGCTCGGGATATCACGGCGTTTGGATACAGGTTCGATGGATAGTCACACGATCAACTTGAGCCGATTTCGAAACCCCGACGTGGTCGCCGAATACGAAGGTAAGGACGGACTGCGGGATTGTGAACTCTTTCTCTACGAGAAATACATTTGTAACGGAGACGACGTGCTTGATCTTGGCGTCGGTGCGGGCAGAACGACAGGGTTCCTCGCAGGAAAAGCACGCCGTTATATTGGTGCGGACTATTCCGAGGAGATGATCGCAGCCAGCCGGAAACGATTTCCTGAGCAAGAGTTCCTGGTGCTCGATGGTGCAGATATGAGGATGCTTTCGAGCACTTCGTTTGATGTAATAGTATTTTCATTCAACGGACTCAGCTATCTCTATCCTGATAAGCAGCGTCTGGCATGCGTTCAGGAGTGTCATCGTTTGTTGCGTGCCGGAGGAACATTTATCTTCTCCCTTCCAAACCCCAGCTCGATTTTTATTCGACCATCACGTGCCGGAAGAACTCCACTACAAACCTTAGAAGGTGTTGTGAGGTCCATTGGTGCGAATTTGTTCCGAATGGCTCAAAGGCTAACAATGCGACCGTTTTGGACTGGTCGGGGTTACGCGCTGTTGCATGCGCATGGTGGCCTGAACACCTACATGGCGATCCCAGTGAGAGTGCTGGAGGAAGTCGGCGCGTTTGGCTTTTCCGAAGTTGCGACGTATCCCGAGGACTATCCCAGGCGCGGATCTCGGTTTGTCTCCCGATGGTATTACTACGTATTTCGGAAAACGCAGGATTGATGAACTCGCTCGCATCGATCAACTTCGTGGACCGGCGGGTAGGGTCATAGGAACATTGGTGCTACCTCCCTCCAGCTCTCCGAAAATTGAATGGCGAAGCGATCTGAGTCCAACGGAATGGGACGCCGCGCTCGCCCAGCTGGGCGGGCATGTTTTGCAATCGGCTTTGTTCGGCGACGCGCGGCGCAAAGTGGAAGGTTTGGAGGACGAGCGTTGGATGGCGCTGCGTGATGCCAAGCCGGTTTGGATGATCAGGATAGAACAGCGCCCGGTGCCGGTCCTTGGAGTGATCCACTGGGCGCCGCGCGGACCAACCGGATTGGCGTCGGAGACGTCCACTGTGCTGGCGGAATTGCAGAACAAACTCCGGCGTATCGGAACACGTCTGCTTGTCACCGATCAATGGCGGGCAAAGAGTGCCGGCGAACACGTGCCGGCGGGCGCATCGGTGGTGCGCACAATTTGGGTCGATCTAGCGGCTGGGCAGGATGCTGTCTGGGCTCGACTTCACAAGGGGTGGCGATACGGCGTGCGCAATGCCAAGCGATTGGGCATCGAGGTGCAAACAAGCAAGTCCCCGCAAGACGCTCGCGCATTCTATAAACTCTGCGTCGAAGTCAGCGAAACCAAAAGCTTCAAACTCTCCGGCTCGCTCGCGATCATTGAGTCGCTGCTGGAATCTCAGGGCGCGGATGTGGAGGCGGCGCTGTTTGTCGCGCGCTGTCGCGGCGAGATGGCGGGGGGCGCGTTGATCATGCGCTGCGGAAGGTCGGCGCACTACTTCTGGGGCGCCATGGATCGCCGATTTCGCAAAGAGAGCGTGGGCGAGGCCGTTCAATGGGCCGCGATCGAATGGGCGCTGCGCAAGGGTTGCACGATTTACGATCTCGAAGGCATCGACCCGGTTGCCAATCCCGGAACCTTCGCCTTCAAGAAGAAGATGGGCGGCGAAGAAGTGGAGTTGGTGGGAAAAAAGTACTTTCCCTACGACGCGCGAGGACGATTGCTCGCCTGGCTCGATGCCAGGCGCTGAGCGCATTCGGATTGTACTGGTTCCATGCGAATTCTGACGGTTGTTGAGTCGCCAAGCTGGGTCGAGCACCATGTTGTGGGAAGCTTGGTTCGGTTGGGACACGACGTTAAGCAGTTTTCTTATGGTTCAAGCGTCGGCGAGTACTATGGCCGCGCCCGGCGCGACTGCCGCGAGAAAAAAAATCAAGCCTTAGTCGATCTTGTGCGGACGCTGAAACGCGCCGGCGGCCTCGATCTCATATTCTGCTATGTGTACGACGATTTCCTGACAGTCGAACACGCACGTCAGCTCGCAGCACTCGGCATTCCGATGGTGAACTATAACGTCGATATGCTGAACCAATGGTACCGCCAAATTCGCACCGCCCGCTTCTTTACCCGTGTCCTCTGTGCACAGCGAATCAATATGGACAACCTTGCGCGATACGGCGCAACTGTCGTGCATTTCCCGATGGCTGCTCCCCCGCCGAGACCAGGCGCTAACGCCGGCGACTTTCGGCCCAGCGCGCCCGTCACGTTTCTGGGGGCGCCGACCGCCTATCGGCTGCGCGCCCTCGGCGCGCTTAAAGCCCACGGCGTCCCTCTTGCAGTTTACGGAAAGTCATGGGACCAGGTCCGAGAAGTTGGTCCCGACTATAGTTTCGAAAAAACCATTTCCGATATCCGCCACTATGCCGGCCCGAGGCTTAGAGGAGAAGGTTTTGGCAGTCTTAGCGACGCGTTGCTCAGCCGCCTGAAGAAGCGCCGCGACGAATCTTCGATAGCGCAGGCCCGAACGATTTTGAATGGCGTCGCGAGCGTCGGAGGTCTTTCGGACGATGCCGTCGTTTCGCTGTTTCGGCATTCGTCGATCAATTTGGGCTTCACGCGGATGGCGGGTGACGATCCCGGAAAACCCGGAAAAACGCAGATCAAGCTGCGCGATTTTGAAGTGCCGATGGCCGGCGGCTTTTATCTCGTCGAGGAGGCGCCCGGCTATGACGAACACTTTATTCCCGGGCGAGAGGTGGAAACTTGGCGCACACAGGCTGAGCTCGAAGACAAGATTCGCTATTACCTTCAGCATGAAGACGAGCGCACGATGATCGCAGAGGCCGGACGTCGCCGGGCGCTTGCCCAGCATACTTGGGCGCATCGCTTTGAGATGTTGTTTCGCGTGTTAAGCATCGGATGAAGTGCGTTGTGGCAAACTCACAAGACGGCGCGGCGGCCATCACCTTGCCCAAGCGGGCGCGCGCAATCGTAGTTTTGACTCCGTGGTTTCCCAATCGCCCCGGTGATCGCAATGCGTCCTACATTTATGAATCCGCGATGGCCGTCGCCCATCGGGGTGTTGACGTCCACGTCCTGGTCTGCAGGCCATGGGTCCCGCCCGGGCTCGCACGGTTCGCCCCGGAATGGATGGCGGGCGTATTGGAGACATCGGCATTCGACGGATTGGCAAGTGTCCAAATTGTGCGCTACCTCGGCTTTCCTCGCGGTAGCTTTCGGCCACTGACAAACTGGTTTCAGCGCAAGCGAGTAGTGCCCGCGCTCAAGGGATTGGTTCAGCGCTCTGGCGCTTCATTGATTCACGCGCAGACGGAAGGAATGGCGCCCATTGCAGTCGCCGTCGCGCGAGTACTCAAGTGTCCCGGCGTTGTGACGATCCATGGCTTGAATACCGACAAAGAATTCCTGCATGCGCCGCGCCAGAAAGCCATGCTTCGTAAGGCTCTCGCCATGACAGATCGAGTAATCTTAGTGGGTGAACCGTTGCGAGGGGTTTTTGCCGAACTCGCCGGGAGAGAAGACAATATCTGCGTCGTGCAGAACGGTGTGCGCATTCCCCAGGATGTCGACAGGCTTCCCATACTTTCGGGGCAAGACCCGGTTCGGTTCGTCAGCGTATCCTATCTCAACGAGGGAAAAGGCATCGATATTGCTTTGCGAGCGCTGGCGGCGGCGCGCAACTCAGGGTTCGAAGAATGGCGCTACACAATCATTGGCGGCGGCGAAGAATTTCGCTCGCTGGTCGATCTGACCTCATCTCTCGGGTTGAATTCCAAAGTATTTTTCTTGGGATTTCAACCACATGACCGTGTGTTCGGACTATTGCGCGAAGCGGATGTTTTTGTTCTTCCTTCCTACCGCGAAGCATTCGGTATCGCTTATCTTGAAGCCATGGTCTCCGGGTTGTTGACGATTGGCGTTCGGGGGCAGGGGCCCTCCGCATTCATCGAGGACGGGGTCACCGGGCTTCTCGTGGAACCGCGCGATCCTCAATCGCTTGCGGCGTGTCTGCTTGCCATTCCTCGAAAACGCTTGGACATGCAAAAGATTGCGATGGCGGGATGCCAGATGGTCAAAGAAGCGTTTACATGGGATGCCCATGCACGGCGTTTGATTGATGTTTATGGCGGGTTGGTGGATTGGTGAGCGTTCTAGGCGAATTAGGCCTCACGAGGATGCCTTGGGCCCGTGCTGTTGACCATGTCAATCGATAGCGCCATGCCAAGCGCCGAACGCACACAAATTCTTGCTGTGTTCATGGAGCCCGCATCCTACAAGGTCAGGCTTGTCGAGGAACTGCGCACCGTTTGGAATGGTTCGCTGGATGTGTTGTACATCGGAAACAACCTCAGTCAGGACTGGGGATTCAACCCCAAAAATTCCAGCAATCGCTTCCTGCCCAAAAGTTCTCTGGACGCCGTTCGGGAAGTCTGGCGACTGTTGCGCACCGGTCGTTACGATCTCCTTCATCTTGCGGGTTGGGGTCACCCAGTGCTTGCAAGTTCCCTGTTAACTGCCGCCACGATGAAGATCCCCGTTGTTCTGGATACCGACACGCCTTTGCCTGTTGGTGCGACGAACTGGAAAAGTATGGTCAAGAGCGCGCTCTATCCAACATTGTTCAAGTTTCCGAAAGTGTTTTTACCGGCTGGAAACCGGCAGGCCGAGTATTTGCGCCATTACGGTGTCGAAGATATGCGCATTCGCATCGGCAAGATGACCTCCGACGTGAGCGGGATCGGCGCTTACTCGGCACGATTTACGCCGGAAAAGAAATCGGCGGCGCTGCGAAAGTACAATGTCAAGGAAGAGGTCGGGACTCGGTTTCTTTACCTGGGTCGTCTTGAGCCTCACAAAGGCATCGTCGATTTATTGGAGGCGTTTCAACGCTTGGCCGCAGGGCGGGGCGACGTGACCCTTCTGGTCGCCGGAAGCGGATCGCTGATGAAACTGGTTCAGAACGCTCAATCGGCCAATTCTCGAATACATTATCTCGGGCATCTCAAAGACGATCTAGTATGGGAAGCCTATAATCTCGCCGACGTCTTCGTTTTGCCGTCCCATTTCGAACCTTGGGGGTTGGTCGTAAATGAAGCGATGGCCGCGGGATTGCCGGTGATTGTCTCTGATCGTGTCGGGAGTATCGACGACTTGGTTCGCGATGATGTTACGGGTTTGATAGTTCCCGCGGAAGCGATCGCGGCGTTGGTAGGTGCCATGGACCGCATGGCAAAAGATGTCGCGGTGCGGCAGCAGATGGGTGAGGACGCCCGGCGATTGATCGGCAGTTGGACCCTGCAGAGCCAAGCCTCGATCATGGCCCACGCTTGGGTGTCGGCATTGTCATGAAACGCGTTGCGTTCGGCGGTATTGTTTTTTCTTTGACATTGATCGCATTTAGTGCGGTCGGTGTTAAGTATTTGAACATTGTCTTCGATACATCGACCCGTTGGATCTTTCTCGCACTGCTGGCGAGTGTTTTGCTTCTTCGCGGTCAGCAATTTTTCTTGTTTACGTCTCGGTTTGGACCGGTGCTGGGGCTTTATTTCCTTTGGTGCTTGTTGACCGCCCTGTGGTCGCTGGTGCCCCTGCTTTCATTCATGAAGGCGACGGCGTTCATGATCATTGCAGTAAGCTTTGTGACAGCCGGACAAGTTTGGGTGCAGACGTGGAAGGGAGAGAACACACTGGGTTATCTCCTGCCGGTCGTGCTGATGACATTGTTCGCGGGGCTCTTCGCTCCCGGTGGAGGTGGAGTCGAGACCGAAGGCTTGACAATCTACAGAGGTCTTACAGGTAACCCCAACTACCTGGGAATATTAGTGGCCAGCAGCCTTCCCTACGCTCTACTTCTTGCCTATCGCAGCTTCCGAAACGATCGCCCCCCCTGGGTCAAGACGGTTTCGATAAGTTTAATTGGCGCGCTCGTGACGCTCCTTTGGATGAGCGGCTCCAGGTCCGCCACTTTGTGCGCTCTGGTGATCTCGTTGTCGTTTTTTCTATCGCTCAATCAAAGCAAGCAGGTTACTAGCATCATCGTTGCAATTGCATTGGGAGCAGGCGCGCTTCTGGTTGCCCCGGAGATCGAACGTGGCGTGTATCAGCGTGTTGTGGTCAAGAGCACATCTGGAAGCGATATCTTCTTCTCCCGTCGACAGACTTGGGATATTTCAGCAGTGGCCGCTGAGCAGGGGGAGATCGCAGGATTGGGGTACGGCGCGTCTGCCGGGGCGACGAGTTTCGACTGGAGTCTGACGAGCAATCGCTATGGGCGCGAAAAGGGCAATACGGTTCTTGCGGTGATGGAAGAAACCGGTGTGATCGGATTGGCGATATATGTGGCAGCGATATTATCGATCTTTACGGAACTTTTTCGCGGACTGCGACGGTGCCCCGACTCCGAAGGGCGAGTGGAACTGAGTCTTCTGATCGGGTTCATCGCCGGCCTCATAGTTCAATCAATGTTCGAAGCGTGGTGGTCGTCACCCGGTTCGGTAGAATCCGCGCTGTTCTGGTCCGCCTTGGGTGTTGCGTCCGGGCTCGCGAAGAGGGGTGCCGAGGAATCGTCACTATCTTTCATTGAACGCGATCGGTTGGTTGACGTCAGCGCGGATCTTGTCGGGCGCCGTATTCGAACTGGCTCCGATTGATCTCTAAGCTCCAAATAAAGCGCATATTGGCCGCCGCTTCGAGTGTTTGGCCCAAGCCCGTCTCGCGCAATGTGATTTTGCTCTATCACGCAGTCGGCGATGGCCCCTGGGCGATAACGAACCGCGAATTTCGCGCCCAGATGGCATGGCTTCGAGACGAAGCGAGAATCGTCACGCTCGAACAGGCCTTGCAGGGCAATGAACAGCCCGGCCTCCAAGTCGCGGTCACATTCGACGACGGTTATCGCTGCATCTACGAAAACGCCTTTCCCATTCAGGAAGAGCTGGGAATTCCCGGCGCGGTTTTCTTGAACTCCGGTTTGGTGGGAGACCAGACGCGCACGCCGTCCGACGTCTCGAAGGGCCACTATCCCGGCGAAAGTTTTCTTCTGTGGCACGAGGTGATGGCGCTTCGCGAAGCCGGCTGGACGTTGGGCTCGCACGGATCGGAGCATCTGGACTTGACCGTGGAGCCGGATGCCATCGTGCGTAGCCAACTGCTGGGCTCGAAACGGGAGATTGAAAGCAGGCTGTCGGTGCCGTGCGATCTCTTTGCCTATACCTGGGGCAGAAGTACGTCGCACTTGCGCGCCCTCGTCGCGGAAGCCGGCTATCGCTACGCCATGGCGGGTTATCATGCGCCGGTACGCGCGAATGCGGATCCGATGGGAATTCCACGCATCAATATCGCGCGCGAATATTCGTTGAGCGACTTCAAGGCGATTGTCCGGGGAGATTGGGACTATCTCGGCTGGTCGCAGCGGGCGAAAGACCATCGCGCGTGAGGGTCCTCGTCAATGCGGCATCGATCAAGGAGGGCGGCCCGTCTGTCGTGCTCGCCAAACTGATCGCCGGTTTGCGGGTCGCGCGGCCGGATATCGAGTGGGTCGTTGCTGCGCCTGTCGATATTCTAAAGGACATCGCGGGAAAAAACATCGCGGGCGTGGCTGCTGCGCTCGATGATCGTTCGCCTTGGCAGGTGCTCACTTGGTACGAAGCGCAGTTGCCCGCCATCGCGAAGGAAATGCGCTGCGATGTGCTGTTCTCGCTCACGAACTATCTGCCGCGCCGCCCGCTCGCCATCCCCACCGTCTTGCTGGAACAGCATGCCGGCCACTTCTCCGCCGAGTTCGATCGGCTTACGCGGGCCGAAGCGCCTTCGGTGGTGTCGCGCGTCCTGTGGCGGCAAAAGCGCGGCTGGGTCATGCGCTCTGTCGTCAAAGCCAAAGTTCTGGTCGTGCAAACGGCCGCGCTGGCCGATGCGATTGCGACGTCGACGGGCCGCCTGCGTTCCTCCATCCGCGTCGTACCCCACGGGCCGGGGCTCGTCGATCACACCTCTTCGGTGCACCCGAGGGTCCCGTCCGTGCCCTGGCGTATCGGTTACGTCGCCAAATGGGGCGTGCAGAAGAATTTCGAGACGCTCTTTCGCGCCGTGCGCCTCTTGAATGATACGGGACATCCGGCGCGACTGATCCTGACGCTGAATCCCGCTTACGCACCGGCGGCGCGCGTTCTCGCTTTGGCGGATTCCATGGGCATCGGCGCCTTCGTCGAAAATCACGGCGAGGTGCCGGGCGCGAACATCGCTGGCCTTTACGATGATCTCGATGCGTTTGTGTTCGCGTCCACCTGTGAATCGTTCGGCTTCCCCATGGTCGAGGCCATGGCGCGCGGGCTGCCCATCGTTGTCGCCGAAACCCTTGAGAATGTGGAGATCACGGGAAGCGCGGGCTCGACGTTTCCGCCCTATGACGCCGAAGCCCTCGCCGCACGTCTTCGCGAGGCGATGCGTTCGCCCGAAAGCTGGAAGGCGCTGAGCCAGGCGAGCTTGGAGCGGGGGCGCTTCTTTTCCTGGCAAAAGGCCGCTGAACAAACCGCGCTCGCGCTCGACGATGCCGTGGGTCTCTCGAAAGCATCCCGCATTGCCTAGGATGCCCGGCGCTTCTTCGAGCCTTCAGCAGAAAACGGCGTCGCATTATGAACGCCATCCGTTCGATTTCATGACGGAGGAAGATGAGCGGGATATCGAAAAGACCCAGCCTAAACCGTTCGTGGAGTTTGTGACCGGCTATTGCCACCACGGCTCCCGCGTCGCCGAGATTGGCTGCGGGCCCGGTCGCGGCACGATGTATCTCACGCAACGCGACATGAACGTCGTGGCCGTCGACATCAGCCTTCACAGCCTGGAGTTGGCGCGCCGCCGCGCGCCGGCCGCCGCCTTCCTCAACGCCACCAATCTGGCGCTTCCTTTGGCATCGAACGGCTTCGACCTTGTCGTCTCCGATGGCGTCATCCACCACACGCCGGATGCCCATCGCTCTTTCGTCGAAAATGTGCGCATCTTGAAGCCGGGCGGCGCAATGTATCTGGGCGTCTACAATCGCCGCGGCTACTACTACTTCGTCTACAATTATATCGGCGCGCCGCTGCGTTCGCTGGAAAGGTTTTGGCTCGGTCGCGCCTTGATCTACGGGCTGGTTTTTCCGCTCTACTACGCAGTGCACCGCATCAAATCGGCGGGAAAACGCACGCTGCGCGGCAGCGTCAATTTCTTCTACGATTACATGATGACCCCGCGTGCCAGCTTTCACACCTATGAAGAAATTGAAGCCTGGGGGCGAGAGGCGGGACTGGACCTGCTCAAATACGATCCCAGCCTGGGGAATGTGCATGTGTTCGTGTTTCGCAAGAAATCGTAATCACCTCCCCCTTGAGGGGAGGTCGAAAAATTCGCAGCGCAGCGAAGAATTTTTCGGGTGGGGGGTAAGAATAGAGCGCGGTGTTGAGGCTTCCCCCCACCCGAAATTTGCTTCGCAAATTTCGACCTCCCCTCAAGGGGGAGGTGA
>JACQDN010000068.1 GCA_016201105.1 Pseudomonadota bacterium | reverse complement strand
GCCGCTTGAGTGTGTGACATGGGGTACCTCCTACGGTCGTGCGTGTGAGGCTCGCCAGTCTGCTACCAAATCAGGTCGCCATCCACGCCCTCATAGAATCTCGGGAGGGTCGAACGATTAAGCGAAGCGAAATCGTTCGGGGAGGATCAGGACGAGATAGTGCAGAAATACCTTCCGCATCCTCCCCGAAATTTGCTTCGCAAATTTCGACCCTCCCAAGGGAGGGTTGAGCGAAACTTAACTCCCCTGCACGCTCGTCTGCGCGTCGCCGAGCGATCCCACGGCGGAGAAGTCCACGTCGAAGGTGAGTGATTTGGCCGACATCAGCGCGGAGAGCGGCATGCGCCAGGTGATGGTGTGGCCGTTATAGATGTCGCCGGTGACTTCCGGTTGAATCGTCATTTTCCCGATGCGTATCGGCGCGATGTATTCAATGGAGCCCGGCAGGGTGACGGCGAAAACATATTCGTGGTCACCGAACATGCTGTTGATGAGCTGCTGGCCTTCCTTGTCCGTCGGACCGCTGTTCATCGACGGATTGCTGCGCTCTTGATCCTTGCGCGCGGAATCGACGAGGAAGGTGCGGCGGAAGTGGATGTGCTTGGGGCCAAGGCCGAACCAGTCGCGGCTGTTGACCTTGAGGCTGATCTTTTCGTCGGAAAGTTTGATCTGCGAGAGATTCTTGAAATCGACGGAGCTGGTCTCGGTGACCTTGCCGTTCACGTCCGTCGTCGTGGTCCGGGCGTGGTTGCCGCTCATGTCCATGGCCGGCTTCTTGTCGGACTTGAGCGCCTCGCCCATCCAGCCCTGCGCCGCGATGGAGACTTGGTAAGTCCCGCTTCCGTCGCGTCCGATTGAGATTTTTTGGCTGAGGTCGAAGCAGCCGGTTAAACCAATTGCCAGAGTTCCAATGGCCACGATGCGTGCGAAGATTCGCGACGACGACAAGAGTTGCATGACGATTCCCCTCGATCCCGCTGACGCGAAGGAAATGGGATCGGTGAGGCGAAATTGCGACCGGTCTTGCCGGTTTGCAAGAACCGTCACACTATGACGCGACCGTCATTTTTTATTGGAGTGCCAGACCATGCGCGACCAGGCTCTCGACAACGCCATCGCCAATCCCGCGACCTATGCAAACGAAGCGCAGATTCACGCGCTGTTCAAAACGCTGCGCGATTCCGATCCCGTGCACTGGACCGAGCCGGATGGCTTTCGCCCCTATTGGTCGGTCGCCAAGCACGCCGACATTCTGGAAATCGAAAAGCTGAACGACAAATTCCACAACGAGCCGCGCTCGACGCTGATGAACATTCAGACCGAGAAGGATCTCGCCGGCATGTGGGGCGGACCCGATCCCAAGACCGGGCGCGTGTCGCCGTTCCGCACCCTGATCGACATGGACAATCCCGACCACCGCGCCTATCGCGGGCTGACGCAAGCCTGGTTCATGCCGCCCAACCTGAAGAAGTTGGAAGCGCGCGTGCATGAGCTCGCCAAGCGCTATGTCGACAAGATGATGGAGAAGGGACCGGAGTGCGATTTCGTGCGCGAAGTCGCGGTCTACTATCCGCTCCACGTCATCATGTCGATTTTGGGCGTGCCGGAAAGCGATGAGCCGCTGATGCTCAAGCTGACGCAGGAATTGTTCGGCGGCGCCGACCCGGACATGAAGCGCAAGGAAGACGAAGGCACGGTCAACACCAACACGATTCTCGACTTCTTCATGTACTTCAACAAAATGTCGGCGGAGCGCCGCGCCCATCCCGGCGAAGATCTGGCCAGCGTCATCGCCAACGGCAAGGTGAACGGCTGTCCGCTCGGGGATCTCGAAACCGCGTCCTACTACATCATCGTGGCGACGGCGGGGCACGACACGACAAGCGCGTCCATCGCCGGTGGGCTGCGGGCGTTGATCGAAAATCCGGATCAACTCGCCAAATTGAAGGCCAATCCCGACCTGCTCGATAGTGCCGTCACCGAGATGATCCGCTGGGCGACGCCGGTGCAGCATTTCATGCGCACGGCGACGGAGGACTATGAACTGCGCGGGCGGAAGATCCTGAAAGGACAGTCGCTCATCCTGCTCTATCTTTCCGGCAATCGCGATGAAGAGGCCTTTGCCGATCCGTTCAAGTTCAAAGTGGATCGCGAACCGAACCGTCACGTCTCTTTCGGCTATGGCGCCCATCTCTGTATCGGCCAGCACATGGCCAAGATGGAGATCAAGGCGTTCTTCAAGGAGCTGCTGCCGCGGCTGGATTCGATCGAACTGGCGGGCGCGCCGCGCAAAGTGCAATCGACTTTCGTCAGCGGATTGAAGGCGCTTCCGGTGCGCTACAAACTGCGCGCGGCATAGGATTGGTTCGGGCCCATTCTTCTAATTTCAAACGTCATGGCCGCCCTTGTGGCGGCCACCCATGATCGCCTTTGCTGATCGAGATCATGGGTGGCCGGGACAAGCCCGGCCATGACGGGATATTGGGTTGGAGCACAGCGAAACTACTCTACGCTCTACGAAACGACTCCCGCGCGTCGACGATCAGGAAAACGATCCAGCTAAGCAGCACGCCGTTGGAGATTTGTGCGCCGTAGCTGTGCGGATCGTAGATCGCCAGCGCGACGATCGCGAAGCCGAGCGCGCAGGCCAGAGCCGCCGGATACCCGAAGCCGCCGCGCTTGGCGAGAATGGCGCCGCCGATGACGCCCGCGATCGCGAGGCCGATCCATTTCGCGCCCGTCGCCCACGGCAGATACAGCAGCCACGCCGATGGCGCGTCGGGAGACGCCACAAGTTGGAACAGGCAAACGTTCTCAGCGTAGTCGGCGAGCGCGGCGCCGGCGCTGATGGAAAGCCCGACCACCGCGAGTTTGGAATCGCGCGCACGCGCGCCCAAAAAGAAGAAAATCAGGAACGCGGCATAGGCCGGGATGAATAGGAAATTGTCCGCCGTATTCAACGCGTTAGGAGCTATTCCCAGCCTTTTTTGGCAGGCGCTCGAACCATCGCCGAAGATGGCTTGCAGGTCGGCGCCGCTGCGCGCCGCTTCGAACGCAAGGATGGTGGGGTAGTTGGCCGCGAGCTTGCCGCAGGGGGTGAGATCGCTGTGTATTTGTCCGTATACGGACAATATAACGATCAGCACGGCCGCCAGCAGGCTGACGCGATACGCAAGTTTGGACGCGAGCATGCCGAACCCCTTCGACAGGGGCAGTGTGTCACATGAACCGGCATTCCGTCATCCCGGCCTAGTGCCGGGATCCAGGAACACGGTTTTGGAGATTGAACTGAACCTTTTCGCAGCGAGTGTATGGGTCCCGGCACAAGGCCGGGATGACGGGCGGCGATATTTCAGCCGAACACGCGCTTGAAGATGGTGTCGACGTGCTTGGTGTGGAAATCAAGATCGAAGAGTTTTTCGAGATCGCGCGCCGGGACAGCCTTCACCACGTCTTTGTCCGCCTTGAGCAGATCAAGCAGCGCGCCCTCGCCCGCCCAGGTGCGCATGGCGTTGCGTTGCACCAACCGGTAGGCGTCTTCGCGCGCCACGCCGGCTTGCGTCAGCGCCAGCAGGATGCGCTGGCTGTGCACCAGCCCGCGCGTGCGGTCGAGATTTTCCATCATGCGTTTGGGATAGACGATCAACTTCTCGACGACGTCAGCGGCGCGATTGAGCGCGAAGTCGAGCGTGATCGTCGCGTCAGGTCCGATGTAGCGCTCGACGCTTGAATGGGAGATGTCGCGCTCATGCCATAGCGCCACGTTTTCCAGCGCCGGCGTGACATAGGCGCGGACCATGCGGGCCAGACCGGTGATGTTTTCGGTGAGCACGGGATTGCGCTTGTGCGGCATGGAAGAAGAGCCCTTCTGGCCTTCGGAGAAATATTCCTCCGCTTCCAGAACTTCGGTGCGCTGCAGATGGCGGATTTCGGTGGCGAGCCGCTCAAGCGAAGCGGCAACGACGCCGAGCGTGGAAAAGAACGCGGCGTGGCGGTCGCGCGGAATGATTTGCGTCGAGACCGGCTCGATCTTGAGCTCCATCGCCCGGGCCACATGCTCCTCGACGCGCGGATCGACGGTGGCGAAGGTGCCGACGGGACCGGAGATCGCCGCCACGGCGATTTCCGCGCGCGCCGTCACCAGCCGCGCCCGAGCGCGCGTGAACTCCGCGTAGAACGTCGCCAGCTTCACGCCGAAGGTTGTGGGCTCGGCGTGGATGCCGTGGCTGCGCCCGATGGTGGGCGTGGTCTTGTATTCGAAGGCGCGCTTCTTCAGCGCGGCCAGCAGCTTGTCGACATCGGCGATGAGCAGATCGGCGGCGCGCGTCAGCTGCACGGAGAGACAGGTATCCAGCACGTCCGACGACGTCAAACCCTGATGCACGAAGCGTGCTTCGGGGCCGACGATCTCGGAGAGATGGGTGGTGAAGGCGATGACGTCGTGCTTGACTTCGCGTTCGATGGCGTCGATGCGCGCGATATCGAACTTGGCATTCTTGCCCTTTTCCCAGATGATTTTGGCGGCCTCTTTGGGAATGACGCCAAGCTCGGCCTGCGCATCGGCGGCATGCGCTTCGATCTCGAACCAGATGCGGAATTTGCTCTCCGGCGACCAGATCGCCGTCATTTCGGGGCGGGCGTAACGAGGGATCATGGGGGGGTTCTAGAACAAAACGATTTGCGATGGAAACGTTGCTCCCGCGTCGAAAAAACCAACGAATCTCCCTCTCCCCCGCTTTAGCGGGGGAGAGGGTTGGGGTGAGGGGGGCTCGACGCGAGTGACAGCGTTGAAAAAGTGCGGGGCGGAGAAACCCCCTCACCCTGCCCTCTCCCCCGGAGGGGGAGAGGGAATCTTTTGCTCTTGCTGCGAAGCAGACACCGCCTCGATCAACCGCTTGGTGCGTACGTCTTTGGGGGTTTTGAGGAGGTCGGCGATGGCGCCGCGCTCCACGATTCTCTTGTCGTGGAAGACCATGGCGTCCTCGGCGAGCGCCTGGGCGACGGTGAAATCCGAGGTGATGACGAGAAAGGCCGGGCCTTCCTGTTCGCGGAATTCGCGCAAGAGATCGCGCATGACGCTTTGGGCAAACGCATCGAGCCCGCGCAAGGGTTCGTCGATCACCGCCAGCAGCGGCGCGCCGACCATCGCGCGCGCGACTTGCAGGCGGCGCTTGTCGAACGGCGAGAGCATCGCGATCGGCCGGCGGCCCGGCAGCGACGCGAGGCCGACGCGCTTGAGTGCGGACTCGCGATAGTCGGCGATCACGCTGCGCGGCAGTCTCACATGCGCGCGCAATGGTTCGGCCACGGTATCCCACAACGTCATGCGCGGATCGAGCGCGTCGTCGGCACCGGAGATGAACGCCACGAGGCGGCGCAGCCGCGCCATCATGGGCGAGGTGAGGATGCCGATATCGACCGCGTCGAGAATGACGCGCCCGCCCTGCATGCGATCGAGGCCGAGCACCGCGCGCATCAGGCTGTGACGGCCCGAGCCTTCTTCGCCGATCAGTGCGAGCGAGGCGCCGCGGCGCAATTCGAACGTCACGCTCTCCTTTGCAGCGGTTGCGCCGACGCCATGGCGAAATTCCAGACCGTGAACCTGCAGCACGGGCTCGCTGCGCCCCGTGCGCGCTTGTACGGGCTTTGCCACCAGCGGCGGCATCGCCTTGAACAAAGTGCGCGTATAGGCGTGCGCCTGATCGGTGGCGAGGCGCGCAATCGGCCCCTCCTCCACCACACGGCCATTGCGCAGCACGATCAAGCGTCCGCCCAGGCGTTTGATGATATCGGTGCCCGTCGCCGCATAAAGCAACGCGAAGCCCAGACGCTTCTGTTCGGCGATGAGGATTTGCGACAGGGCGCGCGATTGCGCGGGGCCCAGACCGAGCAGCGGATCGTCGGCGATCAGCAGATCGGGCGTCTGCGCAAAGCATGCCGCGAACAATCCCCACGCCAGAATTTCGGGATCGAGTTCGCCGGGATATTTCTCAAACCTCGCAACCGGCGGCGCGCCCTTGAGGCGCTCCAGTTCGAGGGTGAATTCGGCCCGCGCGGCCGGAACCGGCACATTCAATTTTCGCGCGATCACGCGGGAGAGCTGCGAAACGACGCTCGCCAGCGGACTGAGCGGCTTGGCATAAGGCCCCGCGAGATAGGCGATGCGGAGGCCTTCGCGCGGGCGCTTGGCGATTTTGTCGGCCGAGCCGTCGCGAATCTTGAGCGTCCCGCTTGCCTCCTCGCCGCGTGGGAGCGAGCCCACAAGAGCCTGGAGCAACGTATCCTTGCCGGAGCCCGCCTCGCCCAGAAGCGACACGGTTTCGCCTGGCGCGATCGCAAGCGAGAAATCTTCCAGCAAAGGCCGTGCGTTGGATTTGCGCGACACCGTCAAGCCTTCGACGGCGATGAGGGCCTTGGTTTCACTCATGGCCGCTCGCCTTCTTCCAGCGTGGCGGCGAGACGGGCGAAGAGCACCAGAACGAGCAGCGCAAGCGCCGGAAACGCAGCCGTCCACCAGGCAGCAAGATAGCTCGAGCGTTCGGCGGCGATGACGAGCCCTAGATCGCGATGCGCGCTGAAGCCGAGGAAACTCATGGTCGAAAGCGTGATGGTGACGGCGGCCAGCGCACGCGCCGCCACGGCGATGAATTGATCGCGAAATTCGTAAGCGAGATCGCGCCGCAGCAGCGTGGAGACGGGAATGCCGCTGGCGCGCGCATATTCGGCGTGGGGAGATTCGCCGAGCGCCCGCGCGCGATCGAAAGCGCGCGCGAAGGCGAGCGGCGCCGCGGCAAGGCCCGCCGCATAAGGCGCGAAATCGCGTCCCAAGATTCCCACCGCCAGGATCGCCAGAAGCAGCGCCGGCACCGATCCCAGAACGCCGGCAATCCCGCGCGGGACATAACCGGTGCCGAACGGCAGGCGCGCCAGCACAAATCCGGAAAGACCGCCGGCGATGAGCGTGACGATCATCGCCAGCACGGCATCGCTCGCGGTGGCCGCCAGCCCATGCAGCGTCTCGCTCAGCATGTCGCGGCCCAGACAATCTGTGCCAAAGGGATAGAGCATGGAGGGCGACTGCAATTCCGAGCCATATCCCGCGCGATCCGCCGGCGCGCGCGCGATCACGTCGCTGAGGCTGGCGAGGATGGCGATCAAGGCAAGCCCGATCAGCCCGGTCGTGCGAATGGCCGCGAGCAAGGTCTGCGCGCGTGCAAGATGCGGGGAGTCGATCGCCATGCTCATCTCGCGGACTCCGGATGAGCGAGCGCGTGGGCGCTGAGCGCGCCGATGAAATCGGCGAACAGTTTTATGGCCGTGAAAGCAAGAAGGATGAGCGCCACGACATTCCAGTCATGCAGCGCGACGGATTTCACGAACAGATACGCCGCGCCCGGCCAACCGAACATCCATTCGGCAACGGCGGCCGCGGAAAACAGCGCGAGCACGATATCGCCGAGATGGGCGAAGAGATGCGCCACCACCTGCGGGGCGACATAGATGCGCTCGATCTCGAAGGCGGAAAGACCCATCAGCTTCAGGTTCCGGCGATAGGGCTCGTCCGCGGCATCGGAGATCGCGCCGCGCAAGACGAGCTGCACCGCCGCGACGCCGACGGCGCCCACCGTCACCGCCGGAAGCGAGAAGATGTGAAAGGCGTGCACCAATTGGGATTGGTCGCGCGCCGCCAGCACCTGAAAGAGATCGGTGCCGTCATAGTGCAGATCGTGCCAGTGCAGCACATTCACCGCGACGAAGATGAGCGCCAGGCTTGCGCAGAAGACGGGGGCGGCGGCCACGATTTGGATCAGAGGCGCCGCGGCGCGCAAAGACCGCCGCAGGCCGAAGGCGATGCCGAGCGGGATGCCGATCAACAGCGCCATCAGCGCGCCGCTGCCGACGAGTTCCAGGGTGGCGGCCATGCGGGCGGAAAACTCGGCGACCGCTGGATTGCCGGTGAGGACGCTGGCACCGAAATCGAATTGGGCGACATGCAGCAGATGCTGAAGAAAGGCGCCCGGATACGCGGCTCTGCCGGCCGGCAACGCCGAAATCGCCGCCGCCAGAAGCAGCGCGCCCAGAAGGCCAAGGGCAAAAATCCCCGCCTGCCGCAGGCCGAATTTCAGCATGGTGTGGTCGGTGCCCCTGGGCGAATCCGGTTTTGGACCAATCTATAGTAATGACGCCATGATCGGCGGGAGAATTCCAGGGCAATTCGAGGCTTGAAGTTCGCCACATGAGCACTCTCCACGATGTGGGCGTCCACTGCGATCTCGAAGGTGTATGGTGTTCTACTGGTTCAGCACGCTTTCATGACAGATACGCGCACACCTGAAGTTAGAAGACGGATCATGCAGTCGGTCGGCTCGCGACACACCGGACCGGAGCTGGCTGTGCGCAGTCTCGTCCATCGGCTCGGCTATCGCTTCCGGCTCCACGGAAGAGACCTTCCAGGGAAACCGGATCTCGTCTTCGCGGGCCGCAGGAAGGTGGTGTTTGTACACGGTTGTTTCTGGCACGGCCATCGCTGCCGGAAGGCGAAGGTGCCCAAATCGAACGTCGCGTTCTGGCGCGACAAGATGAGAAACAACCGCGCGCGTGACTGGCGCAATCTCAAGGCGCTTGAGAAATTGGGTTGGGGCTCGCTTGTGCTTTGGCAGTGCGAGCTCAAGGACATATCCACAATCCGCAGGCGTATCCTCGCTTTTTTGGGTTGACCGATCGCTTTCCGATCGATAGTTCTTATTTTGTTCTAAATGTTCGAGTCGGAAGGGACGGGGATATGCGGCCGATTGGGATCGACCTTTTCGCAGGCGCAGGCGGTCTAAGTCTGGGCTTCGAGCAGGCGGGGTTCGACATCGTCGCCGCGGTCGACATCGACCCCGTCCACTGCGCGGCGCACGAATTCAATTTCCCCAAGTGCAAGACGTTATGCCGTGACGTATCCGGTCTTTCGGGCGCGGATATTCGCGAGGCTGCGGGTTTCGGCAAGCGCCAGATCGACGTCGTGTTCGGCGGTGCGCCTTGCCAGGGGTTTTCGATGATCGGGCAACGCGCGCTCGACGATCCGCGCAATTCGCTCGTCAAACACTACGTGCGCATCGTGCGCGAGCTAGCCCCCAAGTATTTTGTATTCGAGAACGTCAAAGGCCTGACGCTGGGCAAACATAAGACGTTCCTCGACGAGATCGTGAAGGCGCTATCGAAAGACTACGACGTCTTGCTGCCTTACCGGGTGTTGAACGCGGCCGAATACGGGGTGCCGCAAGACCGGCGCCGGTTGTTCCTGATGGGCGCGCGCAAGAGTATGAAGCTTCCGATATATCCCGACACCAAGCCGCATGTCACGGTGCGCGAAGCGCTGGCAGACATTCCGGACGCCGAACAATTCGCAGACTTGGTGTGGAACGACAGCGTCCGCACCGATCTTCGTACACCTTCGAAGTACGCGCGCGATTTGCGTGAGATCGGAAACAAGGCGCCGCATTTCGGCTATCGGCGCAGGCACGATCCCAACGTTCTGACGTCCAGCATGCGCGCAGATCACAGCAAGCTTTCCCGCCAACGCTTCGCCGCTGCGGAATGGGGGCAGACCGAGCCGATCAGCCGATTCCACAAACTCGATCCCGACGGCGTCTGCAACACGCTGCGCGCCGGCACGAATACGGACCATGGGGCGTTCACCTCGCCGCGCCCGATCCACTATCTCTACAATCGCTGCATCACCGTGCGCGAAGCGGCGCGGCTTCATTCCTATCCCGACTGGTTTCGTTTTCACGTAACGAAGTGGCATGGCTTTCGTCAGATCGGCAATTCGGTGCCACCGCTTCTGGCCCGCGCCGTGGCCGAGACAATCGTCAAGGCGATGCGGCTGCGTCCGAGCGCGCCGAAGGAGATCGTGGCACTGGGCGACCCTAAGCTATTGCAGATGACGCTGGCCCAGGCGTCCGAGTATTACGGTGTGCCGTCCTCGGTGATCGCCAAGCGCGACCGCAACTATGCCAAAGAGAGAGCCGATGAGCGCCGTGCGGCCTAAGAAACGACGGGTAAGCCGCTACAACGCGATTATCGAAAAAATCTTTTTCGCTCATTGGAAGAAAGGATCGAAGCAATTCGAATTCGAACGATCCGAAATCGAGGAATGGGCCGACAAGTTGAAAATCGCCGTTCCCGATAACGTCGGCGACGTTCTCTATAGCTTCCGTATGCGCAAATCTCTTCCCGATTCGATCCGCGCGACCGAAGGCAGAGGGTTGCAATGGCACATTCGTTTGGCGGGAAGAGGGCGTTATCGCTTTAAGCTCGCGAGGGAAAATCGCATTGTTCCGCGTCCCGAGCTGGTGACGATCAAGGTGCCGGACGCCACGCCGGAATTGATCGGCTCCTATGCCCTCGACGACGAACAGGCGCTTCTCGCGATCGTCCGATACAATCGGCTCATCGATATCTTCCTCGGTCTGACGACATATTCGCTGCAAAACCACCTGCGAACGACAGTGGCCGGCTTCGGGCAGATCGAAATCGACGAGCTTTATGTCGGCATCGACACAAACGGTTGCCACTACGTCATCCCAGTTCAGGCAAAGGGAGGAACCGACCAGATTTCGGTGGTCCAGACAGAGCAAGACATCGCCATGTGCGGTGAAAAGTTTCCGGGCGTGAAGTGCCGCGCGATTTCGGTACAATTCATGGCTGGCGATATCGTCGCGTTATTCGAATTGACACTTGAGAACGACGAAGTGAAAGTCGTCGACGAGCGACATTACAAGCTCGTTCCGGCGGAAGAGCTCGACGAGAAGGCTATACGCGGTTATCGAAAGTACTGAACGAGGAGGAAGGGCAGCGTCGGGTCGAGGGCAGAGTCGGGTCAGAGTCGCAATTGGTCACGCGGCTGAAACGGATTTCGACTCCGGCTCCCAATTCCCGAACTGCGCTTCACAGCCCAATCTCCGACTTCATCACGATCACATCATATGGATTCCACGTTGACAGCAGCCAGTAGATCGTCGCCGCATGCGTCCGGCCGGGCGCCGCGGATTGGGTATAGCGGTTCAGCACGAACGACGCATAGAAGAAGTCGGGCATGAACGTGCCGTTCTCATTCACCGGCCAGTAGTTTGGGCCCGCAGCCCGTGACGTTCATGACGATGGTGCAAACGACGCCGGGATCGTGCGGGTAACCGAGCAGCACGATGGGATCCGACCACGACCCCCACGGCTAGGGCGCGGTGCGCGCGTCGAAAATCGGGGCCGGAGTCGCATTCAATGTCACAACTGAAAAAACGATTTCGAGCCCGACCCGATCTCCAGATCCCCTACTCCGCGCCCAGCCGATCCAGCGCGTCCGTCTCGGCCTGCCAGCGCCGGGCGCCGCGCCAGAAGAGCAGCCACGCCGCGCCCCAAAATAGAATCGCGCTGACGACTGTCGTCTGGAACAGACTGAGATTGGAGGCATGCGCGGCCGTGCCGGGGTGCGCCGCGATGGCGCCGTACCAAATGCCAAGCTCCCACAGGAACGCCGGCATGAAGGGCGCGATGTACCAGAGCCAGGCCTGCGACAGCGCCTGGCGCTGGCGCTCGAACTCGTGGCGCAGGAAATCGATCACCGCCTGACCGGGAAGACCGGCCGGCATGGAGCGGTTGCCCACGCGCGTGGCGAGTTGCCAGAGCACGAAGAGATGCGCCGCGATCATCAGCAGCATGGGATATTTCATGGTGGGAAAACGCCCGGCCCAGATCAGCGCCGCGCCGGCGCCGATATTGAACAGCGAATAGATGATGAGCGCGACATTGCGCGAACGCACGCGGGCGCGGAATTTCTTGGCACGGGATTGCAATTGGGAAAGCGTCACGGTGGTCTCCTCCGTCGGTTGGGCTTGCCAGATGGTTTTGATGTCGGGTTTCTCGGCGCTCACGATGCGTTTCCTTCCCTGAACCGGCGCGCGAGCAACGCCTTGACGCGATGAATGCGGGTGGCCACCGCGCCCGGCGAAAGGCCGGTGATGTCGGCGATCGCTTCGGCGTCGAGGTCTTCGAGATAGAGCAGCATCACCTGATCGTCCGGCGGCTTCAGCCGGCGGATCAGCGCCTGGATTTTCGCCACCGCCTGCGCCTGGCCGATCGTTTCTTCGGCGTCTTCCGTTGCCGGCGGCTCGGGAAGATCTGCAAGGCGCACCAGCACGGCCTTGCGACCGCGCTGGCGCAATCTCGCCGAGATGGCCGTGTTGTGCGCCACGCGATAGACCCAGGTGCGCAGCGAACATTGCCCGGCGAAGGTGGAAAAACTTCGCCACAGCGCGAAATGAATGTCCTGCAGCAGATCGCGCCTGAGATCGGCATCCGCCTCGTAGCTGCGCGCCAGCCGGTCCATCGCAGGCCCGAACTCAGCCGCCGCAGATCGGTACAGCTCGTCCGGACCCATTGCGCCCCTCATGGGAAATGGTAGTCGCATGGCGTGGGGATTTCTTACAGGTGCTTCCTACCCCGCTGTTGCGGGCGAGGGTCGATAGCGACAGCGTATCGACGACGCACGCGACAGATGACGGAGGGGGTGGCGGGAAATTCGACAGACAATCGCGATCCGATTTCTCCGCTACCGCCACCCCCTCCGTCTTGTCCGAACTTCGTTCGGACAATCCACCTCCCCCGCAACCGGCGGGGGAGGAAGATTTTTGGATCGCGCTTCAGAGTCCGATCTGCGACTTCATCACGATCACGTCGTACGGATTCCATGTCGACAGCAGCCAGTAGATCGTGGCCGCATGCGTCTGGCCGGGGCCCGGTACCGCGGATTGCGTGTAGCGGTTCATCACGAACGGCGCGTAGAAGAAGCCGGGCATGAAGTTGCTTCCGTTCACCGGCCAGTAGTTGCGCTGATTGGGGCCGCAGCCGGTGATGTTCATGATGATGGTGCAGACGACGGAAGGATCATGCGTGAGGCTGAGCAGCACGATGGGATCCGACCACGGCCCCCATGACTTCGGCGCGGTGCGCGCCTCGATCTGCCACGGCCCGCAATTGTAGAGCATCAGCCAAGCCTGCAGGGCCGCGTTGAACGTCACCGAATGCTCGCCGATGCAGCGTTCGCCGGCCGGAACGGGCGAGAGAATCTCCGCGCCCGGCGGCGGCACCCATTGGCCGCTCGCGTTTTGTCCGCTCTCCCATTGCTGGCGCGTGACCCATACCGGGTTTCCGGCCGAGAAGCCGGCAAAGAACTTCCACGTCATGGGATTTGCAAACGTCGCGCGCGGCGCCAGCGCGAGATAGGGAACGCTGGCGCGGTAGCGCGGCACGCCGAACACGGGGATCGGCGGCGCGATGACGAGAATGCGCGGCGTCTTGTCGGGCGGCGGCTCGGCCGCGCTGACATAGATAAAGCCGCTGGGCATGGTGACCGGGGGGAGCGGAATGAGCGCCGGCGGCCCCGCGATGCGGTGGAACGTCACCGGATCGGCCGGCGTGGCGCGCGCGATGACGTTGCGGCCGACGCTGTTGCTGGCGGTTGTTTCGAAACAATTGGGAGGATTGGGCGCGGGCAAGCTGAGCGGATTTGATGGATCGGGTGCCAGAACGGTGGGAAGAACGCAGTGGTTGATCCAGAAGAATCCATAAAACGATTTGTCGAGAAAGATGCCGCCGGTCGGCACGTTGAAGAAGCCTTGCTGCACCGGGGGAACGACCGTGGGACTGGCGTAGAATTGCGGCGCGGCCATCGCAAGCTTCATGTCGAGACAGGTCTTGGCATCGGGCACCGCGGTGCGGGCGGTGATGCCGAGGGCATCGTCGGGAGGCCCGTCGGCCGGACTTCCCGGCGGATGATGCGGCTGCCAGGCGTCGCCGAAGAGAAGATAGAGCGGGCCCGGCGCGCTATCGACGGGGAAGCCGAGATCGACGGCGTCAAGCCCGAATTGCGACAGCGTCTTGGCATCGGTCGGCTGGTTGGTGAGCCAATCGGTCTCGCCGGTGAGCTGGCAGACCTTGGTGCTCGATCCGATGAGCGCCGGCGTCGAGGCGTGCGCCGCGGCCGGCAGTGCGGCGATGGCGGCGGCGAAGAGGATCGCGTTGCGAAGTTTGCGCATGGAATACCCCGGTCAGTTTGCGAATGTGCGGAAACTTACGCGGAAGGTGGCGGCCGCGATCCGACGGTGCCGGAGCGGTCGACTTCGATGGCAATGATAGCATTTTGTCGCCCGCAATGCTTCCTCCGCCGCCAGCGGGAGAGGTGAAAATGAAAATCAACCCGAACGCGAAGGCCACGAACGGGCGCTTGCAGTCATTGCCAGGCTCCATCGCGCCATAACCTCGCTTGCCGACGACGGATAGTGCTCCTGTCCCGGATACTTGCTTTGGCGCGCCGCAAAGCATTCAATTCTCAAAACCGGGAGGCTCCATGAGCGCTGAACCAAAATCTATGCCGCTTCCGCAGGCCTTGCATCGCGGCGAAAATGATCTGCCCTTCGTGCCCTATCAGGAGCGCGCGATGTTCCAGCTTCTGCAGGTCGATATCGATTCCGGCCTGTGGGTGGTGCGCCTGCGCGCCGAGCCGGATGTGACCATCCAGCGCCACCGACACACGGGAGAGGTCTTCGCGTTCACCATTCAGGGCGCGTGGAAGTATCTCGAGTATCCCGAGGTGAACGTCGCCGGGTCCTATCTCTTCGAACCGGCCGGTTCGATCCACACGCTGCACGTTCCCAAGACCAACAAGATCGTCACCGACGTGTGGTTCGCGATCCGCGGCGCCAATCTCAATCTCGACGATCGCGGAAACGTCGAAGCCGTTCTGGATGCCGGCGCGGTGCTGGACATCTACCTCGCCGGCTGCCGCCAGGCGGGCCACGCGCGCCCTAACGTGATCGGCGCGTAATCCTGCCGCAAGCAAGCTCGCCGCTCCCGCGCGGCCGACGACGATGTTGTCGGAGGAGGTCAGACTGCGACGACGCTGATTCTTCCCGATGGTCTCGAGCGCGACTTCGGCTTGATCGAAATTTCGACATCGCGATCAAGCGCCGTCAGAAAGGTCATGAGACGCTCAACCGAAAAACCCTCCAGTTTGTAGTGCAGAAGGGCCGAGACCTTCGGCTGAGTTACACCAAGCGCTTGTGCGGCCGCTATCTGAGTTAGTTTCTGCATATCGATGATGCGGTTTATCGCATAGGCGAGACGAAGTTTCGCCTGCCGCTCTCCTGCATCGGGATATCCGAGATCGGCAAAAACATTCGTCGAACCACGTGTCATCCCAATGCGCTCCTGGCGAATGCGCTCCTGGTCACGTGCCTTTGTCATAGAGCGTCTCATAGTCCTGTCTCGCTGCCCGCAATCTCTGCCTTACCAATTCAACATCGCCACGCGTGGTCTGAACGCCTCTGCGCGATTTCTTCTGAAACGCGTGCAACACATAAATGACCTCTCCAAATTGCACGGTGTAGATCGCGCGATAGGCGTCACCGTCAAAGTCTTCGACGATCTCGAAAACGCCGGGGCCCTCGCCCTTCCATGGCTTTGCCGATGAATGCTTGCCGCCAAACTGAGCCACACCCAGCGCGTTGCCCATCTCGCCTTTGACGGGCTCGGGAAACTCCAGGAAGTCGCGCTTGCACGATCCAACCCAAACCAGGGGCTTTTCGCCAATCACCAATTGTCGCGCCATGACTATCCTAGTTTTGGGATAATTTCAAGATGCTACAGCAGCCCCATTGCCTTGAAGCTGACGGTCCCACCCCGCCCGACCACGATGTGGTCGTGCACCGCGATCTTGAGCGCCTTGGCGGCGGCGACGATTTCGCGCGTCATCTCGATGTCGGCACGCGAGGGCGTGGGATCGCCGCTGGGATGGTTGTGCGCCAGGATCACGGCGGAGGCGCCGAGTTCGAGCGCGCGCTTGAGGATCTCACGCGGATAAACGGGCGTGTGATCGACCGTGCCTTTGTTCTGCACTTCGTCGGCGATGAGGACGTTCTTGCGGTCCAGGAACAGCACGCGGAATTCCTCGCGCGGGCTTCGTCCCATCGCGGCTGTGCAATAGTCGACGAGCGCGTTCCAGGAACTGAGCACTGGACGGCCGAGCAGGCTCGTTTTGGAGAGGCGCAAGGCGGCGGCTTCGACGATCTTGAATTGCGCAATGACGCTTTCGCCGATGCGCTCGACTTCCATGAGACGTTCGCGCGGCGCGGCGATGACGTCGGCGAAGCTGCCGAAGCGTGCGAGAAGAGATTTCGCCAGCGGCTTCACGTCGCGGCGGGGAAGCGCCGCGAACAGCACCAGCTCCAGAAGTTCGTAGTCGGGCATGGCGTCGGCGCCGGCTTTGAGGAAGCGTCCGCGCAGGCGTTCGCGATGGCCGTGGTAGTGCGGTTCGGCTTCGAAGGATTGCGAGATGTCGGAGACGGTTCCGGTCTCGCGTGAAGATTTCGAAGCCATGGCACATGGTCAGCGCTAGGGGCGCGGCGATAAAGAAGGGTTGGGCGAAATATTGTCGGGTTATGTCGTGGGGGTGGGGATTTGAGACGGGTTGAGAAGGAAATTTAGAGGGGCGCTCTGGAAGGCCTTCGCCGACCTAATCACCTCCCCCTCGCCGCCTTCGCTAAAGCTACGGCGCGCCTTGAGTTCGTACCTGCCACGCCGAAGCGAAGCGTAGGCGGGTGGGGAGGTCGAAAAATCCGAAGGATTTTTCGGGTGAGGGGAAGCCTCACCATTTGAACTCTGTATTTGAGCTCTGTTCTGCCCCCCGCCCGAAATTTGCTTCGCAAATTTCGACCTCCCCACAAGGGGGAGGTGATTGCAGACTACATTGTAATGGGACAACGGCGTTTGACGGCTTCACTCAAGACGAATTCTGCGACGCCCGCCAAATCCCTGAAAACATCTGCATTCGAAAATCTAAGAACCAAGTATCCTTCACGACTTAATACTTCGTCTCTTTCGATATCTCGCGCGCGGTGCTCATCAGTGCCATGCTGATAGCCGTCCAACTCGATCACCAATCGAGCGCTGTGTTCCGCGAAGTCCAGGATATAGCCACGGAACGGAACTTGGCGGCGGAAGTGCAATCCAACGCGCTGGTGCAGCTCGCGCAGCTTCCACCATAGAAGTCCTTCGGCGTCTGTAGTGTTGCGACGCAGTTCTCTGGAGCGGTTTATCGTTCCGCGCTTGAGTCTTTTCCGCATTCCCCCCACCCGAAATTTGTTTCGCAAATTTCGACCTCCCCACCCGCCTACGCTTCGCTTCGGCGTGGCAGGTACGAACTCAAGGCGCGCCGTAGCTGTAGCGAAGGCGGCAAGGGGGAGGTGATTGCTTGGGAGAAGATCTTGCGAGTTCGGCACAACCGCCAGAAAACAGTGGTCGCGATTTGTCGCGAACGTCTGCAACCGCGAAGAAGAGCGAACTTGATTAAAGCGCGGCCGGGTTGTCCCAGCCTTTTGGGGAGAGGGTGAAGATTTCGACGCCGGTCGGGGTTACCCCGAGGCTGTGTTCGAACTGCGCCGAGAGCGAGCGGTCGCGCGTCACCGCCGTCCAGCCGTCGTTCAGCACCTTCACGCCGTAGCCGCCGAGATTGATCATCGGCTCGATGGTGAAGAACATGCCGGGCTTCAGGGTGAGGCCGTAACCGGGACGGCCGTAGTGCACGATGTTGGGAAGGGCGTGGAAAATGCGCCCGAGGCCATGGCCGCAGAAATCGCGCACTACACTGCAACGCTCCTGGCCTTCGGCGAAGGATTGAATGGCGTGGCCGATGTCGCCGGTGGTCGAGCCCGGTTTCACGACGGCGATGCCGCGCATCATCGATTCATAGGTGACCTCGATGAGCCGGCGCGCTTTCAGCTTCACATCGCCCACCGGATACATGCGGGAGGTATCGCCGTGCCAGCCGTCGACGATGACGGTGACGTCGATGTTGACGATGTCGCCGTCGCGCAGCGGCTTGTCGCCGGGAATGCCGTGGCAGACGACGTGATTGAGCGACGTGCAAAGCGTGTGGCGATAGCCGCGATAGCCCAGGCACGCGGGGATCGCGCCGTGGGCGCGCACGTAGTCGTAAGCAAGTTTGTCGAGGTATTCGGTGGTGACCCCGGGCTTCACTTCGGGAACCAGCAGATCGAGCACTTCGGCGGCGAGGCGCCCGGCTTTGCGCATGCCGGCGAAACCGGCCTCGTCATGCAGCGAGACCGCCATGGAGGCGCGGCGGGCGGTTTCGAACAGGTCGGTATCGGGCATCTGCGACATGATTAAGAGGTACGTTTCCAGCTTGCGTTCGGGCTTGCGGCCCATTGGGGCCTTTTGGCTGCGGCTCTGAGGCTGCGGCTGCAAGACCCTTGTTTTCTAATGTAGGCGGTCTGAACCTTTCCTTACACCGACCTCGCCGGTGATGCCACATTGGCCTGCTTAGGGAGCGGCAAAGAGCGGAAATGAGCGAAAATCCCACAGCCGCAGTCCTTGTCATCGGCGATGAAATCCTGTCGGGCCGTACCCAGGACACCAACACCAACTACATCGCCAAGTTCCTGGCCGCGCTGGGCATCGACCTCAAAGAGGCGCGCACGGTCAGCGACGTAGAGAGCGAAATCGCGGCGGCGGTGAATGCGCTTCGCGCCCGCTACACTTATGTTTTCACCACTGGCGGCATCGGGCCCACCCATGACGACATCACCGCCGACGCCATCGCCGCCGCCTTCGGAGTGGACATCGATTACCATCCCGAAGCGCTGGAACTTCTGGGCGCGCGCTACAAGCCCGGCGAATTCAACGAGATGCGCAAGCGCATGGCCCGCGTTCCCTTGGGCGGCACTCTGGTGAAAAACAGCGTTTCGACGGCGCCGGGCTTTCAGATCGAGAACGTCTTCGTCATGGCCGGCGTGCCCATGATCATGCGGGCGATGCTCGAGGAACTCGCGCCCCGGTTGTCCCGCGGGGTCCAGGTCCAGTCCGTCACCATCAGCACGCGCCTGCCGGAGGGACGCATCGCCGCCGCCCTCGCGCAGATCCAGAAGGATCACCAAAGCGTCGCGATCGGCAGCTATCCCTTTTACCGGGAAGACGGATTCGGCACCCAACTGGTTGTGCGCGGCAGCAATTCTGCCGCCGTCGAAGCCGCCGCCCAAGCCATCGAAGCGGCGGTTCTTGCTGAAGGTGGAACCTCGAGCCGCGTTGATTCTTAAGATGGATTCTCTCGTAAGAGGCTGGCACGCCTCAGGAAAAAGGCGTGACAGGCGTCCATTTTCGTCGTAGGGTTTTGCCGCTGCCGGGGTGAACAGGTCCAAAAGGACGGGGCGGCGTACGCGTTTCGGTACTGACTTTCGGGGGCATTTCCGCACGTCAGACTGAGTTGGGTTAGGGCCAGTCGAAGGAGAAGAACAACAATGTCGATGCGGCGGATTCTGGCTGCGGCAGCGGGCGGCGTATTGGTCGCCGTTGCCGGTGTAGCGGTGGCAGCGAACTTCACGTCAAGCGCACAAACCGATTTCTATTCCCCGGGCAAACATCAGTTCTATGTCTGGTGCGCCGGCGGATCCGACTACATGGCGAGCGCCAGCGGCGCCAACGCCGAAGACGCGCAGATGAAGCTCTATAGCCAGACCAAGGCGCACGGAAAATCGACGTGCTGGCCGATCTGGCAGGGCAGCGTTCCGATCTGAATTTCGAAAGCCATGGATTTGAAACGGCGGCCGCAAGGTCGCCGTTTTCGTTTGTGGCGGCAAAGAAGAAAAAAGAATGGTTCACGCGGAGGCGCGGAGCCGCGGAGTTCTTATTTACGTGGAAATAGTTGGCGAGGCGATGAAAGCTGGCGCGCTGCGCGCGCCGAAATACTTCTAATTGGAGTTTAACGGCGCGCGCAGCGTGCCAGCACGACAGATCAAACTGTTTCCAAGGAAAAAGAGTTCCGTGCCTCCGCGGCTCCGCGCCTCCGCGTGAACCATTCTTTTTTCTTACTTGAGCTTGAGTTCTTGGGCTTCGCTGTCGAGGGTGGCGAGCGCGGTAGAATTTTTCGCCAGCGCTTTGCGCGCATCGGCGTAGGCCGCGAGCGCTTTTGGTTTGTCGCCCAATACGGCGTAGGACCGCACCAGGCGCTGCCAGCCTTCGGGATCGTTGGGGCTGGCGTGCAAGCGCTGTTCGAGCGATTGCACCATGGCCCCGACATCGGGGGCCGTTCCGCTTTGCGCTTTCAGCGCCACGATGCGATCCAGAAGTTCGCCGCGCCACGGCGCGTTGGCAGGCGCATCGGCGAGCAGGCTTTGCCAGAGCGCAAGTGCGTGCGGGTTGTCTCTGCGCATCGCGTAGGCCAGACCCAGATAATAGCGCGCCGCGACATCTTTGGGATCGGACTTGAGCGCGGCGTTGAAGGCGTCTTCCGCATCGGAGGTGACGATGCCCGACGATGCGAGGACCAGCGCTTCGCCGTAGGCCGAATTGAACGCCGATTTTTCGTCCGGCGTCGCCACGTCGAGGCCGCGCTTGAAGGCGGCGGCGGCTTCGCCGGGATCACCGAGGGACATGTAACCCTTGCCGAGCAGCATCCACGCTTTGGGATCGTTCGGCACATCGCGCACCTGGCGGGCAAGGATCGCAATCAACCCGCCCATGTCGTCGCTGCGCGGACCTTGCAAAGTCCGAACCGCGAGCCCGGGCGAACCCAGAACCAGATAAGCGCCCAGCCCGATGGCGAGGACGAAGATCGCCGTCGCGGCGCCCAGAAGCGCTTTGGCGCGCGGCGATCCCTTGCCCGCGCGCAGCATCGGCCAGACCGCGAAACTCGCCGCCGCCAGAGCGGTCAACACCAGAAGAGCGAGATAGACCGTGATCATGCGGCGGCTGGGTAGCATGAGGCGGAAGGGCGCGCCATGCGCCGTGCAATCACCTCTCCCTTGCCGCCTTCGCTAAAGCTACGGCGTGCCTTGAGTTCGCACTTGCCACGCCGAAGCGAAGCGTAGGCGGGTGGGGAGGTCGAAAAATCCGCAGCGCAGCGAAGGATTTTTCGGGTGGGGGAAGTGCGGGGAAGAGCGCTCGATTCTTCGACGCTTCCCCCCACCCGAAATTTGCTTCGCAAATTTCGACCTCCCCACGAGGGGGAGGTGATGATCTAAGTTTGATTGACCATGCTATAGGACCCCCCATGATCCCTTTTTCCGGAAATCCGCTCGATCGTGCGAGCGAAAAGCGTACCGATGCGGCGTGGCTTGCCGCCAAGCGGAGCGATTCCTCATCGCTGATCCTGCCGATGTGGAAGCTCAATCCGTTTCTGCTGGGACCGGAGAACGCGAAGGGTCCGCTGGAAGCGGGGTTCCTGCGACCGGGGCTCGCGGAAAAACTGGTTGGCCCGGATGCGTGCTGCGTGCTGCTCGGCCTTGAAAAAGGCAACGCGCTTTTCGCCCTTGATGTGAGCGCGGCGCCCGATCCCGCGAGCCAAGGTCCGCTGGCGGGGCTGGGACATTTTCGCGAGATGCGTTCGGCGGCGATGAGCGGCGGCTTGCCGGAAAAAGACATCGCAATTCTCGGCCAAGCCAAGGCGATGCTCGATTGGCACCGCCGCCACGGCTTCTGCGCCAATTGCGGTGCTGCGACCGCACTCGCCGACGCCGGCTATCGCCGCCGCTGCGAGGCCTGCAATACCGATCATTTCCCGCGCACCGATCCGGTGGTCATCATGCTGGCGACGCATACTGATCCCGAATTGGGCGATGCATGCCTGGTCGGGCGCGGCAAGCAATTTCCCCGCGGCATGTTCTCGGCGCTGGCGGGGTTCGTGGAGCCCGGCGAAACCATCGAGGAAGCGGTGCGCCGCGAATTGATGGAAGAAGCCGGCGTGAAGACGGGCAAGGTCAGCTACTACGCGACGCAGCCTTGGCCGTTTCCCTCGTCCCTGATGATCGGCTGTTTCGCGGAAGCTGAGAACCGCGACATCGTTGTGGATCAGAACGAGCTCGCCGAAGCCTTCTGGCTGGAGAAATCCAAGGCGCGTGCCTTGATTGCGGGCGAGCGCACCGACGGGCTGTTCGTGCCGCCGGCAGTCGCCATCGCCCATCATCTCATCAAGGCCTGGGCGGAAGGCTAAACTGAAGTACTCCTTCACAGCGAAGGAGCGAGGTCGATTTTACTGTGAGGGCTTCCTGACCGTAAAATTCCGCGGCTACGGCGCAAGCCAATCACAAAGCAATAATTCGAACATGATTCCACCCAACTCCCTGCACCAACTCCCCAAGAAGAACATCTTTCGCAAAGGCGATGTGTTCGTTCTATTCGGCGAACTTTTTGGACGAGGCTACGCCAACGGTCTTGTGCGCGAGGCACGCAAGGCCGGAATGCAAATCATCGGCATTACCGTGGGTCGGCGGGACGAGACCAACAAGTTACGCCCTCTGACGGACGATGAGTTGGCAAGCGCGGAGAGCGGACTTGGCGGAAAAATCATCAATGTTCCTTTGATGGCAGGCTTCGATCTGGATGCTCCCGATGGCGAACCTACTCCCACCGAGTTGCTCGGGACCATGACGCTGAAAACTTGGATGGAGGACCGGCTTGACTGGACGCACATTGAGAAATGCCGCCAGGTGGGTGTGCGGCGTTTTCAGAACTCCCTTGGCGCCGTTATGTCCGCGCTTGACGGCATGATCGGTGAAGGCCGCAACGTTTTCTTCGCCCACACAATGGCCGGCGGCATACCCCGCGCCAAAGTTTTCCTGGCCATCGCGAACCGCGTATACAAGGGCCGCGGCGAACGGTTTTTATCTTCACAAGCACTTGTTGCCAGCGATCTTGGCAAATTGATTCTGCAGAACTTCGACGAAGTTTCCGCGAATACCTTTCAGCATCTCATCGAAGGAAGCGGTTCGATCCGCCGCAGAGTTGAAGGCTCAGGCGGCCAGGTTCGATACACCGCTTATGGATACCACGGCACAGCGATTCTGATCGGCGGAAGCTATCAATGGCAAACCTACACCAATTACACGCAGGGCCACGCCAAGATCAAACTCGAACGCATCGCTCAAACGGCGTGGGCTGACGGCATCAAGGCCACTGTCTACAACTGCCCGGAAATCCGGACCAATTCGTCCGACATTTTTTCGGGAGTCGAGTTGCCTCTGATCCCGCTTCTCCATGCCCTTAGAAAGGAAGGCGGCGGACCGTGGGCCGAAGCTCAATGGCAGGCCTGCCGCGATCTGCTGGCGGATGGCAGCTCTCTGGAAGATGTCTTGCAAATGGTTGCAGACTTTCACGACAGCGAAGTGTCGCGGGGGCTTCGCGATTTCGCAGCATGGCCGATGCCCAATTCCTTGGCACTGGCAGACCTGATGCTCCCGACCTCGGACGCTATCGTGCAAATGCACAAAGACCGCAGCGCGTTGATCACGGACTTGCTGAGCGGTCTTGTGATCGAAGCCACAGGACCACTGATTTTCTTCGAATCATCCGCCCCCAAGAGCCACGTCTTATGGCTCAATCACGACATTGTTGCGCGCCAGTTGAATCAGCTTCATTCCTAAGTGCGGCTTTATTTTGGGTGTTGGAAAACACGCGTCGTCTTCTGCCGCTTCAACCGGGAAGATCGCGCGCGGAGATGATCTCAAGCCTACCCTCCCCTTGCCGCCTTCGCTAAAGCTACGGCGTGCCTTGAGCTATCTCGTTGCCGCGCCGAAGCGAAGCGTAGGCGGGAGGGAGGGTCGAAATTTCGAGCGAACGAAGTGAGCTTGAAATTTCGGGGAGGGGTCATGCCGTGTTCGGTGAATTCAACGTGAACGTAGTCAATCGCGTTTCCTGCAAAGCCGCGGCATGACCCCTCCCCGAAAAATTCGCGCGCTTACGCGCGCACATTTTTCGACCCTCCCTCAAGGGGAGGGTGGATTCGGCAGCGCCAATGACGCCTGCCCGAACGCATAG
>JACQDN010000070.1 GCA_016201105.1 Pseudomonadota bacterium | reverse complement strand
CTTCCCGCCCCCCGTATCCTTCATCCCTGGCCTGAACAACGCTTCGCCGTCAAACACCCAAGGTGGGAGCCGTATGCGGGAAAGCCGCACGTACGGTTCTGTGCGGGGGGCGCGCAGTAATGCGCGTCCCTACCGCGTCCGGCTCCGCGTGAGATTTTTTCTATCGGAGAAACACGTCTGATGCTCGATCCCAGAACGCCGATCCTTGTGGGCGGCGGACAATTCACCCAACGCACGGCGCGCGAAGGAAAACTGGCGGAAAGCCTTTCGCCGATCGCCATGCTGGAGAAGGTGGCGCGGCTTGCGCTTGCCGATACCGGCAAAGCCGATGCCGTCACCCGCGCGCTCGATACCGTAGCAATCGTGCGCTTCACCGCGGACTCGCCGGGCGACCAGGGCCGTCTGCCCAAGCGCATGTTCCGCAATCCGCCGCTGTCGCTGGCGGGCAAGCTCGGCGCCAAGCCGCGCCACGCCGTTTACACCGCGACCGGCGGAAATACGCCGCAATGGCTGGTCAATCGTACGGCCGAGCAGATTGCGAATGGCGAATGCAACGCCGCGTTGCTGGCGGGCGCGGAATACATCGCCACGATTCTCGGTGCGATGAAGCAGGGCTTCAATCTGAATTGGGGGCAGGGCGAGGAAGGCGATCCGGGCCGCGATCCCGAAGAGATCGGTGAGCAGCGCGCCGGGACCACCGAACACGAACGCGCCTATAAGCTCAACTTCCCGGTGAACGCCTATCCGCTGTTCGAGAACGCGCTGCGCGACCAAGCGGGGCGTTCGCCGGAAGCGCATCTGAAATGGCTCGGTGAATTTTTTTCGCCGTTCTCAAAAGTGGCGTCGGAAAATCCGCATGCCTGGTTTCCGACCTATCGCTCGCCTGCTGAAATCTCGACACCTTCGGAGAAGAACCGCTTCGTCGGTTTTCCCTACACCAAATATTTGAACGCCGTGATCGAAGTGGACATGGCCGCCGCCGTCGTGATGACGAGCGTCGCCAAAGCGCGCGAACTCGGGATCCCGGAATCGAAATGGGTGTTTCTGCATGGCTGCGGCGATGCCAGCGATATCTGGTTCGTGAGTGAGCGCGTGAACTATCACTCGTCTCCTGCCATCCGTACGATCGGCCAGAAGGCGTTTTCCATGGCTAGGAAAACAGTCTCTGATCTCGCGTTTATAGACTTATATTCCTGTTTTCCCAGTGCCGTGGAGATCGGCTGCCGGGAGCTGGGAATAGCTCCTAACGACTTGCGCGGCCTCACAATTACCGGAGGGCTTCCCTACTTCGGCGGTGCCGGCAACAACTATGTCATGCACTCCATCGTCACCATGATGGACAAGCTCCGCGCCGCGCCGGGCAAGTTCGGTTTGTGCACGGCAAACGGTTGGTACGTGACGAAACATTCGGCGGGAATCTATTCGACGACACCGTTCGAAGGTCGCTGGCAACGCGAAGATCCCAAGTCGTATCAGAAAGACATCGATGCCATGCCACATCCGGAATTGGTCGAGAAGCCAAACGGGCGGGGCAAGATCGAAACCTACACCGTCGTCACAGACCGTAAAGCCAAGCGCTTCGGCATCGTCGTCGGACGCCTGGAAGACGGACGACGCTTCCTCGCCAACACGCTCGACGACAACCAGACGCTCCATTGGATGATGCGCGAAGAAGTGCTGGGCCACGTCGGCACGGTGACGGCGGATACTCCCACCAACCAATTCCGGTTCGCATAGATGGCAAAGCTCTACATGGTGCGTCACGGCAAGGCGCAGGCTGGTTTCGGAGAATCGATGGATCCGGGGCTCGATGAGACAGGCCACGCTCAAGCGCATGCGGTATCGCAAAAGCTTGCGCCGATTGGACCGCTGCCGATTTTCTCCAGTCCGCTCAAACGCACGCGTGAAACGGCCATGCCGCTATCCAAATTGTGGAAACGCGAAGCGGTGATCGAAGACGCGGTGGCGGAAATTCCTTCGCCCAAGGGCATGACGCTCGAAGAGCGCGCGACCTGGCTGCGCGCGCTGATGGCGGGTTCGTGGCGCGATGTCTCGCGCGATCTGGCGCAGTGGCGCGAGGAAGTCGTGGCCGCACTAGCGAGCCAGACGGAAGACGCCGTCATTTTCTCGCACTATGTCGCCATCAACGTCGCGGCCGGTGCCGCTGTGCGGGACGATCGCATGGTGGTGTTCTCACCCGACAATTGTTCGGTGACGATCTTCGAAACCGAAGGCGGCAAATTGAAATTGATCGAGAAGGGAAATGAAGCTTCTCTGACGAAAGTGAACTAGAATCCACCCTCCCTCGGGAGGGTCGAAAAATCCAGAGGATTTTTCGGGGAGGATGCCAGCAGGAGATGACTCGTAGACTCATTTCCTGATCCTCCCCGAAATTCTCGCTGCGCTCGAATTTTCGACCCTCCCAAGGGAGGGTAGAGAGATGGAAAGATGTCCAAAGAACTGCACGAAATGACGGCCGCGGAATTGTCCGCCGCGTTCGCCACACGCGACGTCTCGCCGGTGGAAGCGACGGAAGCTTTCTTGGGTCGCATCGAAGCGCTGGACTCCGAAATCAATGCCTTCTGTCATCTCGATCCCGAAACCTCGCGTATGCAAGCCGAAGAATCCGAAACGCGCTGGATGCAGGGCAATCCGTTGTCGCCGCTCGACGGCGTTCCGGTCGCCATCAAAGATCTGCTGCTCACCAAAGGCTGGCCAACGCGGCGCGGCTCGCTCACGGTCGATCCCAAAGGGCCCTGGGACATCGACGCGCCCACTGTCGCGCGGCTGCGCGAAGCCGGCGCTGTCTTCATTGGCAAGACGACGACGCCGGAATTTGGCTGGAAGGGCTCGACGGATTCCCCGCTCACCGGCATCACGCGAAATCCCTGGAATAGAGAGAAGACGCCTGGCGGCTCCTCCGGTGGATCAAGCGCAGCATTGGCCGCGCGTTTCGCGCCGCTTGCGCTTGGCACCGATGGCGGCGGCTCGATCCGCATTCCAGCGAGCTTCACCAGCACCTACGGACTTAAGCCGAGCTTCGGCCGCGTGCCGGCCTATCCGTTGTCGCCGTTCGGCACGGTGGCGCATGTCGGACCCATGACGCGCACCGCGCTCGACAGCGCCATGCTGCTGAACGTGATCTCCAAACCGGACGCTCGCGATTGGTTCGCGCTCCCTCACGACACGACGGACTACTCGGCTGGCCTCGAAGAGGCCATGCGCGGCAAGCGCATCGCGTATTCTCCGCGGCTCGGCTGGGTGCAACGTATTCTCCCCGAGATCGAAACGCTCGTCGCCGCGGCGGCGAAACGCTTTGAGGCGATGGGCGCGCATGTCGAACAGGTCGATCCCCCGGGCGGCGATCCCGGCGACACCTTCCGGAAATTGTGGTGGTCTGGCGCTGGATTCCTGCTCGGCGATTTGCCCGAAGAGAAAAAGGTGCAACTCGATCCTGGCCTGCGCAAGATGGCGGAAGAAGGCGTGAAGATTTCCAAAACGGACTATCTCGCGGCCAACGCCGCGCGCGGCGTTTATGGCAGCCAGATGCGCGTCTTCATGGAGCGGTACGATTTTCTCCTGACGCCGGCGCTGGCGACGGTGGCCTTCAATGTCGGTCAGATTTCGCCGCTGCAGGACGACGGACGCGCCTGGATGGATTGGACGCCGTTCAGCTTCCCCTTCAACCTCACGCAACAGCCCGCCGCGAGCGTACCGTGTGGATTCTCGAAAGACGGATTGCCGGTCGGCTTGCAGATCGTCGGGCGCATGTTCGACGACGCGGGCGTGCTGGCGGCGTCTGCCGCCTACGAACTCGCCGATCCGCATTTTGACAAAGTGCCGAAGGGATTTTGAACCCTCCCCTTGAGGGCATAGGCGCTAAGATAGCAGTTGCGGAGAGGAATCGATTGTGATTCCACACTGCGATGACACACGAATCGCTGATTGATTACGGTTGGTACGAAACGGTCGAGCAGCTTGGCGGCGAGCGGCTGATCGCAGAGCTGG
>JACQDN010000014.1 GCA_016201105.1 Pseudomonadota bacterium | reverse complement strand
TGAGGAGTGCGCTCAATTCTTCAACGCTTCCCCTCACCCGAAATTTGCTTTGCAAATTTCGACCTCTCCACGAGGGAGAGGTGATTACGCTCGTGCGAGTTTGGCACTCAAATCTTCAAGGCGATTGGCCGCCGCTTCCAGCGAGGCTGCGGCGGTCTGTTCGGAATCGACGAGATTCACATTCTCTTCGTCTTGACGGCCGGCGAGCTCGCCGAGTTTCTGGCTCGTCGTTTCCAGGCGGGACGCGGCTTCGAAATATTCGTCGGTGATCAGCACGGCGGCCATCAGCAACAGACGCTGATCGCCCACCTGGCCCACGCTTCCCAGAAGTTCGCGGACTTTCTCATCCACATGCTTGGCGAGATCGCGCAAGTGATCTTCCTCGCCGTCATCGCAAGCGATGGTGTAGGCGCGGCCGTTGACCATGACGTTGACGAGAGGCATGGGCGGCTCTCCTAGTGTCCAAGCGCGGTGCGAATTTCGGAGATGGCGCCGTCGATGCGTGTTTCGGCATCTTCGGTCAGGCCGGCGAGCGCGCGGGTCTCGTCTTCAAGCTCGGCGACGCGCGCCAAGAGTTGTTCGCGTTCCTGGGTGAGCCTGACGATGTCAGACGCCTGTCTGGCCACCGTGGCGTGTGCTTCCGCGAGAGGCAAAACCGCATTTTCGAGCGCTTCCAGCGCCGCGTTCAGCCGTTCTCCTGCCGCGTCCAGCCTCGCCATTTGGCACCTCATTTTGCAGAATCGCCGCGAACGTAGGCCCAGCGCTTCGATTTGTCATTGCGAGCGCGTGTAAAACCGCTGGATATCTGCATTTTCGGCCCTTGACGCGAGAGGCGCCCCCTCGCTAAGGCCACCCCACGCCAGAGGGAACAGAACACGCGATGAACACCGCTTTCAAAGCGTCGCCCGGCGCCCCCGACCAAGCCGCCACACGCCGCCTCGCCAATGCCATCCGCGCGCTTTCGATGGACGCCGTGGAAGCCGCGAAATCGGGCCATCCCGGCCTACCGATGGGCATGGCCGATGCGGCCACCGTGCTCTTTTCCCAGTTCTTGAAATTCGACGCCGCCGATCCGCGCTGGCCCGACCGCGACCGCTTCGTGCTGTCGGCCGGCCACGGTTCGATGCTGCTTTATTCCCTGCTCTATCTGACGGGCTATGCGGGCATCAGCCTCGACAACATCAAAAGGTTCCGCCAGCTCGACAGTCCGTGCGCCGGCCATCCCGAATACGGCCACTTGGCAGGCGTGGAGACGACGACGGGGCCGCTCGGGCAGGGCATCGCCACCGCCGTCGGCATGGCGCTTGCCGAGCGGATCTTGAACGCGCGCTTCGGCGATGCGCTGGTCGATCACAAGACCTATGTCATCGCCAGCGACGGCGATCTGATGGAAGGCGTCAGCCATGAAGCGATTTCACTCGCCGGCCATCTGAAGCTTTCCAAACTCGTCGTTCTGTTCGACGACAACAAGATCTCCATCGACGGGCCGACCTCGCTCGCCGAATCCGGCGACATGCGCAAGCGCTTCGAAGCGGCCGGCTGGGCGACGGATGCCTGCGACGGTCATGAAGCGGGCGACGTGGCGCGCGCGCTCTCCGCCGCGCAAACGAGCGACAGACCGGTGATGATCGCGTGCCGCACCACCATCGGTTTCGGCGCACCAACCCGCGCGGGCACGTCGAAAGCTCATGGCGAAGCGTTGGGCGCGGAAGAGATCGCGGGCGCGCGCAAAAATCTCAATTGGCCCTACGAACCTTTCGTTGTACCCAACGACATCATGGATGCTTGGCGCAAGATCGGCGCGAACGGAACGCCCGCGCATGACGCCTGGACCAAGCGCAAAATTGCTCACGCCTCGGCGCAAGAATTCGACACGGCGCTGAAGGGAGATGTTCCTGCGTCGCTGAAAACGGCGATCGCTGACTTCAAGAAAAAGATCAGCACCGAGAAACCGGCCATCGCCACCCGAAAAGCGTCGGAAATGGCGCTCGAAGTGGTGAATGCGCAGCTGCGTGAAACCATCGGCGGCTCGGCCGATCTCACCGGTTCCAACAACACCCGCACCAAAGGCATGGAGGCGATCCAGCCCGGAAAATTCGGCGGACGCTTTATCCATTACGGTATCCGCGAATTCGGCATGGCCGCGGCCATGAACGGCATGGCGCTGCATGGCGGCGTCATTCCCTACTCCGGCACCTTCCTCGTCTTCTCGGATTATTCACGCCCCGCCATCCGTTTGGGCGCTTTGATGGGGCAACGCGTTATCCACGTGATGACGCACGATTCCATCGGTCTGGGCGAAGACGGACCCACGCACCAGCCGATCGAGCATCTGGCCGCGCTCAGGGCCATGCCCAACCTGCTCGTGTTCCGCCCCGCCGACGCGGTGGAAACGGCGGAGTGCTGGGAAATGGCACTTTCGCGCAAAGGCCAACCGAGCCTCATCGCTCTGACGCGCCAGAACCTGCCCACCGTGCGCACCATGCACAGCGACGAGAACAGGTGCGCGAAGGGCGCATATGAACTCGCCGCGGCTGACGGCACCGCAAAAGTGACCCTGCTTGCGACGGGCTCGGAAATCGAAATAGCGTTGAAGGCGCGCGATATTCTGCAAGCCGAAGGCACACCTGCGCGCGTCGTCTCCATGCCGTGCTGGGAATTGTTCGAGGAACAAGCGGCAACATATCGTGAGAGCACGCTGGGGCCGAGCACAGTAAAAGTCGCCATCGAAGCGGCTAGCCCGTTCGGGTGGGATCGCTTCATCGGCCCCAAAGGCAAATTCATCGGCATGCACGGCTTTGGCGCCAGTGCCCCGCTGAAGGATTTGTACAAACACTTCGGCATTACGCCGCAAGCCGCCGCGGAAGCTGCGCGCGCGGCGTTGAAACAGTAGGAGATTGGTCATGGCCCTTCGCGTCGCAATCAACGGTTTCGGCCGCATCGGACGGCTGGTGCTGCGCGCGATCCACGAATCCGGGCGCAAGGACATCGCCGTCGTCGGCGTTAACGACCTCGGCCCGGTCGAGACCAACGCGCACCTGCTGCGCTACGACTCCATCCACGGCCGCTTTCCGGGCGACGTGAAAGTCGACGGCGAGCACATGATCGTCGACGGCCAGAAGATCAAAGTCACCGCGGTCAGGGATCCCGCGCAGCTGCCACACAAGGAACTGGCTGTCGACATCGCGCTGGAATGCACCGGCATCTTCACTTCCAAGGAAAAGGCCAGCGCCCATCTTCAAGCCGGCGCCAAGCGCGTGCTGATTTCCGCACCCGCCGACGGCGTCGATCTCACCGTCGTCTACGGCGTGAACCATCAAAAGCTCACGAAAGATCACGTCGTCGTCTCGAACGCCTCTTGCACGACGAACTGCCTCGTCCCCGTCGCCAAAGTGCTGCACGACATAGTCGGCATCGACAAGGGCTTCATGACGACGGTGCATTCCTACACCAACGATCAGCCAGCGCTCGATCAGCTGCACAAGGATCTCTATCGCGCCCGCGCAGCGGCTGTCTCCATGATCCCGACGTCCACGGGCGCGGCGAAGGCCATCGGCCTGGTGATGCCGGAACTGAAAGGCAGGCTCGACGGCATTTCGATTCGCGTGCCGACGCCGAATGTGTCGCTGGTCGATCTCAAGATCGTCGCCAAGCGCGCTACGACCGTGCAGGAAGCTGGTCTCCCACGATTTCAACCACGATCCGGCTTCCTCCAGCTTTGCGCTGGACCAGACCAAGGTGATCGACGGCACGCTCGTCAGTGTGATGGCTTGGTACGACAACGAATGGGGCTTCTCCAACCGCATGGGCGATACTGCCCTGGCGATGGGAAAACTGATTTGATCCTTTGAAGTTTTTGGGCCAATGACCGGCTTTCGCACCATCGACGATCTGGACGTCAAAGGCCGCCGCGTCCTGGTGCGCGCCGACCTGAACGTGCCCATGAAAGACGGCGTCGTCACTGACACGCTGCGCATCGACCGCCAGGCGCCAACCATTCGCGCGCTTGCCGAACGCGGCGCCAAAGTGATCGTGCTTTCCCATTTCGACCGGCCCAAGGGCATGGTCGTGCCTTCGATGTCGCTCAAGCCCATCGTCGCACCGCTTGCTAAAGCGCTGGGGCGCGGTGTGGCGTTTGCAGATGATTGCGTGGGCGAGAAAGCCAAAACGGCGATCGTCACGATGAAAGACGGCGACGTTCTGCTTCTCGAAAACACGCGCTTTCACGCCGGCGAAGAAGCCAACGATCCCGTTTTTGCGAGAGAAGTCGCGGTGCTGGGAGACATTTTCGTCAACGACGCGTTCTCGGCCGCACATCGCGCGCATGCCACAACGGAAGGCATTGCGCATTTTCTTCCCAGCGCCGCCGGCCTTGCGATGGCGGACGAGCTCACGCATTTGCAAAAGGCGCTGGGCGATCCCAAACGGCCGCTGATGGCGGTGATCGGCGGTGCGAAAGTCTCCACCAAGATCGCGCTGCTGGAAAATCTCGTGCAGAAGGTCGAAGCGCTCGTTATCGGCGGCGCGATGGCCAACACGTTCCTGGCGGCCGAAGGCATCAAGGTCGGCAAATCGCTGTACGAGCCCGATCATCTGGAGACGGCGCGCAAGATCATCCATATTTCGACCGAAAGCGGGGCAGCCATTCTGTTGCCGGTCGATGTCGTGGTCGCCAAGGAATTCAAGGCTCAGGCGAAACACCGCACGGCCGACGTTCGCGATGTTCACGATGACGAACTGATCCTGGACGTAGGCCCCAAAAGCATCGAGGCCTTCAAGAACCGGTTGCAGACGACCGACACGTTGGTTTGGAATGGGCCGTTCGGGGCGTTTGAAACCCCGCCTTTCGATCGTGGTACGGTCGCCGCCGCCAAACTCGTCGCCGAACGGACCAAGGCCGGTTATATGCTCTCCGTCGCGGGCGGCGGTGATACGGTGGCCGCACTCAACCATGCGGGCGTTGCGGATGATTTCTCCTACGTCTCGACCGCAGGCGGCGCGTTTCTGGAGTGGCTCGAAGGACAAGAACTGCCGGGCGTTGCAGCGCTCATGCAATCGAATGGGCGGCCTGAAGGGAAAGAGAAATGAACAACGCGGAACTGGCGAAGATCGCCAAAGCCATGGTGGCGAAGGGCAAGGGGATTCTGGCGGCCGATGAATCGACCGGCACCATCCAGAAGCGGTTCGACAAGATCGGCGTGGAAAACGCCGAGAACAATCGCCGCGACTATCGCGAACTGCTGTTCCGCACCTCCGATGCAATGAAGAACAATATCTCCGGCGTCATCCTCTACGACGAAACCATCCGTCAGAAAGCCAAGGACGGCACGCCGCTGGTGAGGCTGATCGAACAGGCCGGCGCCATTCCCGGCATCAAGGTGGATGCGGGCGCAAAGCCTTTGGCTGCCAGCAACGAGGAGACGGTGACCGAAGGGCTCGACGGCCTGCGCGAGCGCTTGATCGAATACCACAAGCTCGGCGCGCGCTTCGCCAAATGGCGCGCAACCTACGATCCCATCAATGGGCGGCCGTCCTACAACTGCATCAATGCGAATGCGCACGCGCTGGCGCGTTACGCCGCGCTGTGCCAGGAAAACGGCATCGTGCCGATTGTGGAACCGGAAGTGCTGATGGACGGCGACAACGATATCGAGGCGTGCGCCGCGGTGACCGAATGGGTGCTGAAGGAAACCTTCCAGCAGCTTTACTACGCCAACGTCGTGCTCGAAGGCATGGTGTTGAAACCGAACATGGTGATCGCGGGATTGAAGTGCGACCGCCAGGCCAGCGTCGGCGAAGTCGCGGAGAGAACCGTGACGGTGCTGAGGCGCTGCGTGCCTCCATCGGTGCCGGGAATCGCGTTTCTTTCCGGCGGACAATCCGATGAAGCGGCCACCGCCCATCTCAATGCCATGAACGCGGCCCACCCCCAACTGCCTTGGGCGCTCACCTTTTCTTATGGGCGCGCACTCCAAGCCGCCCCGCAGAAGGCTTGGAGCGGCAAGATGGAGAACGTACCGGCTGCACAAGCCGCCTTCCGGCACCGCGCGAAGATGAACGGCCTTGCCGCGGTCGGCCAATGGAAGGCCGATCTCGAAAAGATGGCGGCGTGACGGATCGCTGCCGCCTTTATCTCATCACGCCTTCGAAGCTGGATCCCAAAGCGTTCGGCGAAACGCTGAAGCGCGCGCTGAGCGCCGGCGATGTCGCGTCGCTGCAATTGCGGCTCAAGGATGTGTCCGACGACGAGATCCGCCACGCCGCGCAAGCGCTGATGCCGATCGCGCAAGCGCGCGGGGTGGCGTTCATCGTCAACGACCGCCCCGATCTCGCGCGTGAGCTTCGTGCCGATGGCGTGCACATAGGACAAGAAGATTCAAGCTATGCCGCAGCGCGTGCGTTTGTAGGACCTAAGGCCATCGTGGGCGTGAGCTGTCACGATTCTCGCCACCTGGCGATGGAGGCCGCCGAAGCCGGCGCCGACTATGTGGCGTTCGGCGCGTTCTTCCCCACCGAGACCAAATCGGCCAAGACACAGGCCGATATCGAATTGCTCAAATGGTGGAGCGAAGTGATGGTGGTGCCTTGCGTCGCCATCGGCGGGATCACGGTGGAGAACGCGAAACCGCTGGTGGACGCTGGCGCGGATTTCCTCGCGGTCAGCGCCGGCGTGTGGAACCATCCGCAAGGCCCACAAGCGGCAGTGCGAGAGTTCAACAAACTGTTTTGACGCAGCCACCCTCCCTTGGGAGGGTCGAAAATCCGCAGCGATAGCGGAGGATTTTCGGGGCGGATCAGGAAAGTTGAGCTCTTCCTTCCACATCCTCCCCGAATTTGCTTCGCAAATTTCGACCCTCCCAAGGGAGGGTAGCCCGAGGGAGGGTGGATTGAGGTTGTGGCGCCGAGTTGCTATCACCCGCCCGCTCTTTGAACTCGACCGACCAGAAATCAGCGCCCGAAAGGACGCATCACCTTCCATGGCCAAAATCGCATGAGCAAGATCAATGGCAACGAAATCCGTCCCGGCACCATGCTCCAGCACGAGGGCGCACTGTGGATGGCGGTGAAGACGCAGAAGGTGAAGCCCGGCAAAGGCGGGGCTTACAACCAGGTCGAGCTCAAAAACGTCACCACCGGCACCAAGCTGAACCAGCGTTTCCGCTCCGACGAAACGGTGGAGGAGATCTATCTCGACAAGAAGGATTTCCAGTTCCTTTTTTCCAGCGGCGACATGCTGACCTTCATGGACATGGAAACGTACGACCAGATCGAACTCTCCACCGAGTTCGTGGGCGACCAGGCTCAATTCCTTCAGGACGGCATGAAGACGCTGGTGCAGCTTTATGAAGGCAAACCCATCGGCATCGCCCTGCCCCAACAGGTGACGCTGGAGGTGACCGAAGCCGACCCGGTGCTGAGGGGCGGCACGGCCGCGCCGTCCTATAAAAGCGCGGTGCTGGAAAACGGCATGAAGATCCAAGTGCCGCCGTTCATCGAGGCCGGCACCAAGGTCGTGGTGGCCACCGAAGACGGCTCCTACGTGCGGCGCGCCGAGTAACTAGCGTTATCCTTCGGGGCCCGCTCCGAAGGATTGCCTGCCGCCCACCACGAGGCTTCGGCGGCCACCTCAGGATGACGTCATCCTGAGGTGCGAGTGAAACGAGCCCCGAAGGATGATGAATGCCTTACCTCTCTCCCGCCCTGAACGTGATGACGACCGCCGCGCGCAAGGCGGGGCGCAAGCTCATCCGCGATTTCGGCGAAGTGGAAAATCTGCAGATCTCGCTCAAGGGGCCCGCCGATTTCGTGTCCGTCGCCGACCAGCGCACCGAAAGCATCCTCGTCGGCGAATTGCAGAAAGCGCGGCCCGGCTACAATTTCCTGGTGGAAGAAGCGGGCGTCATCGAGGGCCCGGACAAATCGCACCGCTTCGTCATCGATCCGCTCGACGGCACGACGAACTTCCTGCACGGAATTCCCCATTTCGCGATTTCGATCGGGCTTGAGCGCGAAGGACAGATGGTCTCGGCCGTCGTCTACAATCCCGTCACCGACGAAATGTACACGGCCGAAAAAAGTCACGGCGCCTATCTGAACGACAAACGGCTGCGCGTGGCGGCGCGGCGCGAACTCAGGGCCTCGCTTGCCGCGACCGGCATTCCCTTTCTGGGACATGGCGATCACGGGCGCTTCGAAAAGGAGTTGCACGCGGTGATGGCGGTCACTTCAGGCGTGCGGCGCTTTGGCTCGGCCGCGCTCGACCTCGCTTATGTGGCGGCCGGGCGCTTCGACGCCTTCTGGGAACACGATCTCAAGCCGTGGGATCTGGCTGCCGGCATGCTCTTGGTGCGCGAAGCGGGCGGCGTGGTGAGCGATCTCGAGGGCGGCGCACGCATGCTGGAAACAGGCGCCGTTCTTGCCTCCAACGAGCCGCTCCATCCGCAATTCTTAAAACTTCTCAAGGAGGCCAGGCGCTCCTGACTTCGGGTTGAGGCTGGGGCAGGCGGCCACTATTCTTGCGCCCGGCGAGTCGAAGTCGCGTAATATCGGGCTATATGCGTTTATTCCGTTCCCTCAAGACGGTGCTGATACTGGCTCTGGCAGGCGTCGGAGCGAGTGCCGCGCCTGCTTTCGCCCAACAAGCGATGTATCCCGGACAGAACGTAGACGTGGATCCTTCGGTCTCGCGCGGCAACAAGGTGCTGCTCTATCCCGGTGGCAACTACATCCGCGTCGTGCCGCAATTGCTGGAGCCCGGCGCGCCCTATCCCGGCACTGGCGATATCGTCCGTCTCCATCTGCCCAAGAAGCATGCGAGACGGAAGCACCCTGAAAATACCAATGTGGCAGCCGCACCGGTGAGCGAACAGCCGGCGTTGGCGCCGCCGCCGGTTGCCGTACGTCAACCGGCTGCAAAAAAGGTGGCTTCGACACAACCTCCGCCGCCGGCGCAAGAGGACAATACCGACGCCACCATTCCGCTCAGCATGAGCACGACGCGTGCGCTCCCCCCGGCACCGGCCAAGCAGCCTGCGCGCAATCAGCAGAAGCCGCCACCCCAGCAGCCACCCGCTAAACAGGTCGCGACCGCTACTCCGCCGTCACCGCCGCAAGAAGAAGCCGGCAGCGATACCGCCATTCCCCTGAGCTTGAGTGGCTCGCGACCGTTCAGCCTGCTGCAAGCAAAGCAGCAGCGGCTGAATGCGGCGCAGCCGCAGCGGCAATCCGCCCAGCAGCAAGCGAGCAAGCAGCAGTCAACCAAGCAACAACCGGCCCAGCAGCAACCCACGGTGCAGGTCGCGTCCGCCACGCCGCCGCCTCGCTCCGTGCAAACCCCGCCCGCGCAGAAGCTGACGAACAATGAGTCGTCCGCCAACCGTGCGAATCTTTCCAAACACGGCCAGATCAAATTCCGCAAGAACGCCATCGATCTGGTGCCGGCGGCGATGGACGGCATCCGGCTGCTCGCAAACGATCTGACATCCGCGCTGGACGCAGGCGCTCAGCGCGTGCAGCTGGAAGCCTATGGTGGACCGCCGGGCGACAAGTCTTCGGAATCGCGCAGGCTCTCACTGAAACGCGCGCTCACCATTCGCCAATTGCTGATCGACAATGGCGTGCCTTCCAGCCGCATCGACGTGCGTGCGATGGGCGGGGCCTCCGATGGCGGCGCGCTGGATCGCGTGGACGTATTCGTCAGGGCTTGAAGACGCGCAAATCGTCCGTCCAAACCGTCATCCCGCCTTCGTGCCGGATCCATGAACTCGCTGTTGGATCGCTTGGGCAGATCTTTTCGACATCGCGCCTATGGGTCCCGGCACACACGTTGCTGCGCAACGCTTGACCGGGACGACGCGCTAAAACAGTTCCAAGCTTTCGCTAGTTCACCAGCGCCGCTTCCGTCTTTGCCTTGATCTCGTCGCGTGTCACACCCGGCGCAAGTTCGACGAACTTCAGTCCGCCCGCAACGACATCGAACATGCCGAGATTGGTGATGATGCGCTGTACGCAATGAACGCCGGTCAGCGGCAGCGTACAGGATTTGAGCAGCTTGGATTTTCCAGCCTTGTCGGTGTGATCCATGATCACGACGCAGCGCTTGACGCCGGCGACGAGATCCATGGCGCCGCCCATGCCCTTCACCAATTTGCCCGGCACCATCCAGTTGGCAAGATCGCCTTTTTCCGACACTTCCATCGCCCCCAGGATCGACAGATCGATATGCCCGCCGCGGATCATGGCGAAACTGTCGGCAGAGGAAAAATAAGAGGTGCGGTCGAGTTCGGTGATGGTCTGCTTGCCGGCATTGATGAGATCGGCATCGACTTCGTTCTGGCGCGGAAACGGGCCCATGCCGAGCATGCCGTTCTCGCTTTGCAAGGTCACGTCCATGCCGTCCGGAATATAGTTGGCCACCAAGGTCGGGATGCCGATCCCAAGATTGACATAAAAGCCATCGCGCAATTCACGCGCCGCCAGCTTCGCCATTTCATCGCGTGTCCAGGGCATATCAGCTCTCCCGCACCGTGCGTTTCTCGATGCGCTTTTCGTACGTCGCGCCATGCACGATTCGCTGCACGAAGATGCCGGGCGTGTGGATCTCGTCGGGATGAAGCGCGCCGACCGCTACCAGTTCTTCGACTTCGGCCACCGTCACCTTGCCCGCCGTCGCCATCATCGGATTGAAATTTCGCGCGGTCTTGCGATAGACGAGATTGCCCTGGGCATCGCCTCTCCACGCCTTGACGATGGAAAGATCGGCCTTCAATCCGCGTTCCAGAACGTAGGTCTCGCCGTCAAACTCTTTGTGCTCTTTGCCCTCGGCGATGAGCGTGCCCACTCCGGTCTTGGTGTAGAAACCCGGAATACCAGCGCCGCCCGCGCGAATGCGTTCGGCGAGCGTTCCTTGCGGATTGAATTCCAGTTCCAATTCCCCGGAAAGATATTGTTTTTCGAAAGTCTCGTTCTCGCCCACATAAGACGAGACCATTTTGCGAATTTGTCGCGTCTGCAGCAGAAGCCCAAGGCCGAAATCGTCCACGCCGGCATTGTTGGAAATGACGGTGAGGTTTTTCACGCCGGATCGGCGCAGCGCGGCAATGAGATTTTCCGGAATGCCGCAGAGGCCGAAGCCGCCGCTCATAATTGTCATGCCGTCGAAGAGCACATCTTGAAGAGCGCTTTCAGCGGTTTGATGGACTTTTCCCATGTCGTGACCTGCTTGACGAAAGCTGGAGCGAAGCTTCTAGTTCGCGCGGGCTACGCTTACGGCCATCGCGACGGGGGTTCAAGTTTCATGCGTGCCATTTCCCGCCTTTCCTGTTCATGCCTTGTAGCCTCGGCAATTTTCGCAATCACCGGCACCCCCGCAGAGGCCAAGAATTCCGGTCTTGAAAGTGCGGGAACCATTGTCGCCATCGCGCTGCCGATCACGGCCGCCACCATCTCGGCCACCAAGAGCGATTGGGACGGCATCCTGCAGATGACCGTGGCGACGGCCGCAACCGTAGGCACTGCATTCCTTCTCAAGAAGGTCGTGCATGAAGAGCGGCCCGACGGCAGCGACAACAAATCCTTTCCCTCCGATACCGCGGCACTGGCTTTTGCACCGGCGCAATTCCTGTGGCAGCGCTATGGCTGGCAATATGGAGTGCCGGCCTATGCGGCGGCCGCCTTCGTCGGCTATTCGCGCGTCGCCTCCGACCAGCACCATTGGTGGGACGTGGCGGCGAGCGCCGGGATCTCCTGGGCGTTCAACGAACTGATCACCGATCGCTACAACCCGCCGCGCGATTTCAATGCCGGCGCGATCGTCACGCCCGACGGCGGATTTGTCTCGCTGAACTACCGTTTCTAGATTTCCGCAAGCCAATCAGAGATTGGCGCGGACGCGGAATTCTTCCGTCGAGTTGGTTTTGGGAAACGGCTCTTTCGGCACCGCCACACCCAGAAACCGGCACAGCGGCTCCCAGCCTTGTGGGCCATCGTAAACCAGCAAGCGCTCCGCGGGGATTTCGCGCTTCACCGTTTCGTTGTGACGGCGATAGACATCCAGCACATGCGCTTCGTCGAAGCGGCGGCCGAACGTTTTTTCGTTCACGATGACCTGCGCCATCTCCTGCTGCGCGCGCGCAACGGGATTTTCCTGGCCGGTGTCGACGCCGCGCTGCATGGCCGCCAGGATGGTTTGCGACATGCTCTTGTACCAGCTCGCAGGATCGCGCTCCGTGAGGACCACTTTCGCTTTAGGATGGGCCGCGACAAGTTCGCGCCAGAAATAAGTGGACGGCCAATCGACGGTTGCCCGGTATCCGGAGAAGAGGCTGTTCCAGTCAGGTTTCTCCCCCAGCGCGATTTTCTGCCAGACTTCCGCGTGACCCGGCGTGCGAAACACTTCCATCATGTGATAGCACGGCCCAAATCCGATCTGTTCCAGCGCCAGTTTCAGCGACAACGTTCCGGTGCGCCCGAATCCTGCTCCGATCACCTGCAATGTCACGCGGTCCCTCCGATCACTCGTCTTTGATACAATACCTTGCCGCGAACGCGATAGGCTGCAAGGCGCCTGGGCCGCATGGGAGTATGAAATGAAGAAAATTGTTCCCATCATCATGATCGCCACGCTCCTTGGTTCTTGCGGCACGGCTTCGGCGATGGATCTCACGAGTCCCGACGTCAAGCAGGGGAAGCCCATCGCGCGCGAGCAGATCTATCCGCGCTGCGGCGGATCCAATATTTCGCCCGCGATGTCGTGGAGCGGCGTTCCCAAAGCAGCCAAGAGCCTCGCCTTCACCGTGATCGACACCAGCGTGAAGCCGAACGGATGGTCGCACTGGATCGTGGTCGACCTGCCTGTCGCCACGGCATCGCTCGACAAAGGCACCAAACAATTGCCCCAGGGTGCGAGGGTTCTGACAAGCGATTTCGGGGACGCGATCTATGACGGCCCCTGCCCTCCCAAGGGCACCGGAACGCATCGCTATGAATTCACGATTTGGGCGCTGCCCGATGCGAGGATTCCCGTGACGGACGGCAGCGCCAAGATCGGCGCATGGCTTTCCGCGCACGCCATCGCCAAAGCCCGCATCACAGGCACAGTCACGCCTTAAGCCGCCGCGGGTTCCGGCACCTTTACTTCCTTGAGGCGATCGACGGTTCGCAGGGGAGGAAAAAGCTTCATCCAAAACCCCACCACGGCGAGCGTACCCAAGCCGCCGACGATGACGGCCGGGATGGTGCCGAACCAGGCAGCGGTGATGCCGGATTCGAATTCTCCCAGCTCGTTCGACGCGCCAATGAAAAGCATGCTCAGCGCGCTCACGCGCCCGCGCATTGCGTCAGGCGTCGCATATTGAACGAGCGCGGAACGGATGAAGACGCTGATCATGTCCGAGGCGCCGGTCATGAAGAGCGCCGCGAGCGACACATAAAAGTTGCGTGACAGTCCGAACACGATCGTGGCAACGCCGAACACGGCGACCGCCGCGAACATACGCCCGCCGGCGTGACGTTGGACAGGCCAGCGCGCCAGCGTAAACGCCATCAATGCCGCGCCAACCGCGGGCGCGCTACGCAGCACACCGAGCCCCGCCGGACCGACATGCAGGATATCGCGCGCAAAAACGGGCAGCAGCGCCACCGCACCGCCCAACAGCACCGCGAAAAGATCGAGTGAGATGGCTCCCAGGATGACGGGCCTATCGCGCACGTAGCGCACGCCTTCCACAACCCGCTCCAGGCGGCTAGCGTGATGGACGGTCGAGCGATCGACTCTGCGTCCGCCCAGCGTCGCCATCAAAACTGCAGAGATGAGAAATCCCGCAAAGCATACCGAGTAGGTCGGGATCGGTCCAAACACATAAAGAAAGCCGCCGAGCGCGGGGCCCGCGATGACCGCCGTCGTGAAGGCCGAAGAGCTGAGCGCAAGGGCGCGCGGCAGTCGCTCGGGCGGTACAAGAAAAGCAATCAGTGAGCTTCCTGCCGGTCCCGAGAATCCGCGCGCGGCGCCGAACAGCACAAGCACGGCGTAAAAGAGCGAGGCGTTGCGGGACGCGGTCAGACTGATCAGCAAAAACAAGCCGGCGCACATCGACTGCACAGCTTGCGCGATCGCCATGACACGGCGTTGATCGAAACGG
>JACQDN010000067.1 GCA_016201105.1 Pseudomonadota bacterium | reverse complement strand
TGAATTGTTCCAGGACCAGAACGGAGTCCTCGAACGCATAAAAGGTGCGCTGGTCGAGCGCGGCGCAATGTGACTAACCCTGGGAGGGTCGGCATCGGCTCAACCCTCCCTTGGGAGGGTCGAAAAACTTGAGCGCAGCGAAAGTTTTTCGGGGAGGACATGGAAGAAAGATTCGAGATGACGACACCTCGCTTTCCGCATCCTCCCCGACGCGCTTTGCGCGTCGACCCTCCCAGGGGAGGGTGAATCCTACTGGCTAGCTGCCCATGACGCCGACGAAGCACTCATCGGGATCGACCGCGCCACCGGCATCGTTTCTGAATGTCACGGTAAAGCCGCTCGAAGATTTGGAAGAGATTTGCGCGGCCGCCTTTATCGTTCCGGAGCCGCCGCCCGTGTCCCAAGCTGTGATCAACAAGGCATAGGCGCTGCCCGAAAGGGCCGGCGAAATCGAAAATACGAACACGCCCGTTGAACTGCGCGAAGTGACCGATATGCCGACATTTTGAATCGTGGAAGGGCTCGATCCGAGCGCACAATAGCCCCAATGTCCAATGCCGTAGGGGTTGCTGCGCAAGGTGCCAGGCGAAGCGTATTTGGTGGTGATGCTGGCGGCGGCCATTTCCGTTGTGGAAGCCGAGGCCGGCGGCGCCGTTCCGCTCGTCATGGCGGAGACGCGGCCCTTCGCATCGACCGTCGCGCTGACATTTGTATAAGAGCCCGCCGTGACGGCGGTATTGGCGAGCGATGGGTTCGGATAGGTGCCGGTGAGATCGCCGCCGGCCGCGGCGCCCACCGCAACGGCGTCGCCGGCAAAGAGAAGCTGCTTGGTGACATTGGCCAGCTGCGCGAACCATCCCCCCGCCGTCGACCACAGATCGCCGTTCGCGGGCGTCGACGGAGCCGCGCCCGGCGGCACATTCACCCCCGCCCCGCCCGACGCGGAAGCAAGCGTATTCAGCTTGCCCGTCATCGCGCCGCCGGATTTCGGCAAAGCGGCGTTGGCGGTGGTCTCGTTGGTCTTCATCACCGTATCGACGGTGTCCAGATCGGTGTTGAGCTTTGCGCCCCAACTATCCGCCGAGGCGCCGACTTCCGGCTTGGTGAGGGCGTAGTTGGTGGTGGTTGTGTCGGCCATTACAAATCAATCCTCATGCCGCGTCGCTCCAGGACTCTGCACCGGGAGTTTGCGGCGTCCAAACGTCTGAAACAGATTGTTGCGGGGTCCAGATCAACACTTCGTCCTGGCCGAAGCTGGAGCCGTCGGAAAAGAACGCGCCATCTGAGAAGGTGACGAACTCGCCGCCTTCCGGGGTGAAAGTCTGCGGCAGCCAAATCTCGAACGAGCCGTCGGCAAAGGCGCTGGTCGCAACTCCGCTCAGCGCAGCCGTTCCCAGGTGGAACGCGTTCGCCGGAGAACCGGCCGCAGCAACAGCCGCCAGTCCCGCAATCGAAACGGACCCGAGAAAATTCCCGCGGCCCGTCGCCGAAAGCAAGCCCTGCCCGGCGACGGCGATGGCGCCTTGCGTCCGAAGCGCGGCGCCGACGCCGTTGACAGCGCCAAGCCCGCCGATCGCGTCTGTGGCCGAGGCGGTCGACCGGCCGACTGCGTTTTGCGCGCCGGTCCCCGCGCTCGAAAACGCGGCTTGCGCGGTTGAAGCGCCGATCGGCGACGCGGCGCCGGTCCCTGCGATGGAGAACGCATTTCCGCTGGGCGGCGTGTAGGTGATGCGGACGTCGATCGCATCGACACGCGGCGTGGCGGTGTTGGTCGCTTTCGCCGAAAGCAGGACCTGCAGGCTCGCGAGATCCGCGACCGAGAGCGTCAGACCCCAGAGGCTGGACGACGTTCCGTAGACGAGTTGTGCGTCGCTGACCGTGGGCCAGTTCGAACCGGCGGCGTTGTCGCTCGAAAGCGTCCCGCCCGATCCTTTGCGCAGATAGACGTGATTGTCCTGGATCTGCCCGCTGAAGCTCGCGCTGCGTTCGATGCGGACTTCGACGCCGTTGATGGTCGCGCCCGCCGCGACGGCGGAAAAATCGAAACCGCTGGCGACAAGATAGTCGGTGAACTTGGTATTGGTGAGCGAGACGGACGATGTGGCGCGCGCGTTGTCCGACGCGGTGATGTTGCCGGGGTTCACCCAGGACGCGGATGATCCACCAAGTGTTTCGCTGGCTCCCGCGGTCGCGAGCTTGAACCCGGTATCGGCCACAAGGCTCAATCCTCAGTGATGGTGGAGGCCGTCGTGATGGCCGGCGTGACACCGCTGGAAACGGAGATGTTCGGCGAGACCGCACCGCTATAAAGCAGCTTGCCCGCGCCGGACGATGCCGTGCCGATGCCGACGAAGGTGATAGTGGCGGTGCCGCCGGTACAAGCCGGGAAGTTGATGGTGGCGACCGGGCTTACCGAATTGGCCGTGATCGCCCAGCCGCCGGAGGCGCGCGCGACCGCGACGCGGGAATAGCCGGTGTAGGTCGTTTCGCTGGTCGTCTGATTGCCCGCTTCGCCAGGATCGGCGGTGTGCAGCGAGACGTAGAGATTGGTGAGCGGAGAGGTCGCCGCATTGTCCGCGATATTCGCGATCGCGGCGGCGTTGAAGATCAGTTTGAGCAGATCGTTTTCGAACGTATCGCCTTTGGACATTTTCAACCTCGGAGGGGGAGTGCTGGCGTCGAGACTGGAAAGAAGGATTCACGCGGAGGCGCGGAGACGCGGAGATATTGACTCTAGGTTCGCTTCCATTCGATTGACCGCCGGCGCGCTTCGCGCGCCAAGACAATTTGGGAGATATCGCGCGGTCAGCTCAACATCTCCGCGTCTCCGCGTGCCCATCTTCCTTGTTCTAAGGCGCAAATCTGTTCGGCATCGCGAGGTTGAGGCTTGAGCGCTCGCGCTTGTCGGCGTCCTGGATGTCGGAGACCAGCCGATCCAGAATCCCCGCCCACACCGTCACGCGGTCGTCGTCCATCAGATAGGGCGAGGCCTGCACCAGCGCGGCGTAGAGATAGAGATCGGGATGGTCGGCGAGCAGCCAGTTGCTCGCTGTCGTGGCCGACAGCGGCTCGAGCTTTTTGTAGTAAGTGAGCTCGGCGGCATAGCTCTGATCCGGCGCCGGGAAAAACTGGAACTGTCCGCCGACGATGGCATAGACGCCGGGCTTGCCGGTGAGGTCGGTGGTCTGCGACTTCCTCTGCGCCAGATCGTCAGGTTCGGCGATCGCGAGACGATCGACGGGCGAAGTGTCTTTCAGCTCGAAGGACAGAACGCCCGCAAAATCGCTCGGCACGACGATGAACTCGCCGTCGATTGCGGCATCGCTGCGCCCGATCATGCGGCGCACACGCAGGGTGCGGCCCAGATAAACTTCCGCAAGGGTAATGAAATCGGGAATCCGCGGGGCCAAATCGGTGCGGTTGAGCCAGCCTGCGATCGCCGCCTGCAGATTTGCGTAGGTGTCCAGCACTCACACTCTCCAATGCGCCGTGCGCAGGTATGCGTAGTCGGGATCGTTCAGTTTGCGGCGAAGCTTGTCGGCATGGGCGGGATCGAACGCGTCCCAGCCCTCCTCGATCTTCCACTTCAGGATCAGCGCCAGCGGAATGGAGGCACAGCGGCGCATCATCCTGCCGCCGCCCTGCGACCAGCCGTCGTTCTCGTTGGTAAGCGCCTTGTTGTGATCGAGGATATCCGAGATCGGCTGGCGCGAAACGATCGCTTGCGTGCCATCGCCATTGTCACGCCAAAAATGCGTGAGCCCAGTGGAGGAACGGAAGAGAGGCTTGAGGGACATGGGTCGTTCTCTTCCTCCCCCGCCGTTGCGGGGGAGGTGTCAGACGCGCGCGACAGCGTGCGGATGACGGAGGGGGTGGCGGGAAATCAGAAAGACAATCGCGATCCACTTTTGCGTCTACCGCCACCCCCTCCGTCCAGCGACGCTTCGCGTCGCTGTCCACCTCCCCCGCAATGGCGGGGGAGGAAGCGCTACTTCTTAATCTCCACAAAATCCCGCTCTTCCAGCGCGCTCGCGATGGCGTGCGGGATCTCGAACTCGTCGCCCTGGCGATAAAACTCGTCGCGGAACGTGCCGGGCACGATCCCGCCCTTGGAAATCCGCTCATGCCCGCGCTTAAGCACGCGGACGGAGACGGTGCCGCCATTGGCCGAGCCATCTTTAAGCGGTGTCACTTGTGCGCCATCCGGCGCGTCTTTCTTGGAAGGCATGTAAGACTCCTGTGTTCTAGAAAACACCCTCCCCGTGGGAGGGTCGAAAAAATTTCAGAGCGACAGCGAGGGAATTTTTCGGGGAGGATGTGGACGGAGATTCTCCTTCCTGATCCTCCCCGAAGCGCTTCGCGCTTCGACCCTCCCCGTGGGAGGGTGAGGCCCCGAGCACCCTCAAGGGGAGGGTTGGTCAGAGCCAAAATCCACCGCTAGATTGCCGGCCTCACCAGCAAGGACTCATCCCCGTGACGAACACCCCAGAGACCCCCACCATTCCGCTGATCGACAACCCGCTCGCGCCCGACATCTACGCCGATGGCCTCACGGGATTCTTTGTCGTCGGAAATTCGTTGCGGATGACGCTGGAATCCGTGCGCGCGAACTATACCAAGGCCGGCGCCCCACCCGTCCGCGTCGTCGTCGGAAGACTCAACATGCAAATCGACCGCGCCGAAGACCTGGCCAAGAGCATCCTCAACCTCGTCGCCCAGCATAAGGCGCAGGCGTCAGCACCCGCGCCACAGGGGACGCCGACGGTGAATTGAAGAACCACCCTCCCTTGGGAGGGTCGAAAAATCCGCAGCGAAGCGGAGGATTTTTCGGGGAGGATCAGGAAAGTTGAACTCTTCCCTTCCACATCCTCCCCGAAATTTGCTCCGCAAATTTCGACCCTCCCACGGGGAGGGTCTCAGCCTTACGTCAAATCCGCCACCACGCCGTGCGCCTTCTCATTGCGCATCACCAGCGTCTTCTCCGCCGTGATCTGGAATTTCTCGCTGTCGCCGGTTTTGGCGAGCGGGTCGGTGGACCAGCCGCGCAGCGTGCCAACGGCGGCCATGTCGGGATCGACCAGGGCGCAATCGCGCGTCAGCCCGTAGGGATGCGGGATCAGCGTGAGATTGCCGAAGTCGGAGACATAGACATCCGCGGCGCCTACGATCGTCGCCATCTTGGCGCCGGTCACCTCCTTGCGAATATTGGCGATGCCGGTGAACTGGGAAAACAGCTGTTTGTGTGCCGGGCCCATGTAAGCCTGGCTCGGCCGTCCACCATTGGTGAAGCAGGACGACAGCACCGTGCGCACCAAGCTTTCCGTGAAGCTGCGCTGCGTGCCGTTGGTCGCGGCAGAAACGACGCCGGCGGAGAACCCGCCATTCGCCCCGCCCGCGCCGCGCGAGGTGTTGGACGTCAGCCATCCGAGCAGGCCGGCCGATTTGCGCGTGGTGCCGCCGGATTCCGCGACGGACGCGAAATTGCCGATCAGGCGCATCTCGAGATCGCGCTTGAGTTCAAGCCCGAGCAGAATCTTCTGCCGGTTGAGCTCGGACTTGCGGCCCGCCTTGTCGACAGCTTCCTGCGTTCCGGAAACACCTCGGCTGTCCTGGTTGAGCTGACAATAATTGCCGACGCGGCTGGTGAGATTGCCGGCCGACTGCGTCGCATCGTTGCCTTCCAGCGCGATGGACGAAGTGGCGGAGGGCGAACGCAGCGTTTCGGTCTGCCATTCGTGGTAGATCGCGGCCGCCTTGGATGTGCCGATGTTGGAGATGAAAGGGGTTTCTTCCGGAGCGACGCGATGGATCACGTCTTCGAGGTCTTCGCGATTGCCGAAGCTGACGAGCGTCGTAACCGCATTGGTGGGGGCTGCCATGTATTCAGTTCCTTGCGTTGAGATAGGCGACAGCGTCGTCGATGCGTCCCGACGATTTGAAGCGATCCTTCGCCTGCTGCTGGGCCTGGGTTGCGGATGAACGCGACGGGTGCGCGGCCGTGGGTCTGACGGCCGTGCGCGCCGGCGCGGGCGAGATGGGCTGGGTGCCTGTGCTGCCTCTGGCGTTGCCCGTCGTGTTGCTGGGGGCTTTCGCCTTTGCCATCAGCGCATCGTATTTCTGCGCCTTGTAGGCGATGTCGGCTTCATAGGCGGTGAGAAGGCGCAAACGCTCCGCCGGCACGCCCTGCTGCACAAGGTAGTGCGCGAGAGCGCGTTTGCGTTCGGGGCCGAGCTTGGTGTCGCCAAGCTCGGGCGAACGCTTGGCGAGTTCGACTTCTTCGGCTTTCACGAAGTGGCCGAACTGCTCGGCGTCCAGAACCTGCTGCACCTGCTGCAACTGGCCGAGCTGTTGCTGCTCGTTTTCGTATTGCAGGCGAAGCTTGAGGGTTTCCTCGGCGCCGATCGCGTCGGGCAACTGCGCCCAATCAATCTGCGCCCAGCGGTCCTGAAAAAGGTTTTTGGCCTGCGGCAGCAGCTGGTCCAGAAGGGTCGCGTATTGACCGATTCTGGATGCGGCGCTTTCGGCTTCCTTCCTTTTGTGCGCGGTCTCTTCCAAAGCGCGGGAGAGACCCGCGTCGCGCTCCTTCTCGCGCGCGACGATCAATTCCTGAACGTCGCGCGGCAATGCGCCGAACTTTGCCCGAGATTCGGCGTCCCACGAATGCGGGGCTTCGATGACCGAAAGCTCTTCGGCTTCCGGTTCGTCCGCATTCTCATCCGCAACGATGGCCGGATCTGCATCCGGTTCGCCGCTCTCCTCCGCGGTTGGGACCGCGGAGGAATCTGGTTGTGTGTCGTCTTTCTCTTCCGTGATCGGGGCCTCGTCCAAGAGCGCGGCCGCGCGATCGATGGAAAGACTATTGTCTGCCGCTGTCGCGTCAGGTTGGAGCATGGATCACCTATTGCTTCCTCCCCCGCTTCAGCGGGGGAGGTGTTTTGCAAGCACTTGCGAGCAAAACGGAGGGGGGAAGGGTGGCAGCGTTGTCGCGAGGGATCGGATTGACTTACCCCCACCGTCGTTTCGCAGCTTCGCGGCTCACGCCACCTCCCCCGCGTTGCGGGGGCGGCAAAATGTGCGCTAACTTTTTCCTCCCGCCGCGATCTCTTCGACGTATTGCTCGATCTCGCCTGTCGTCATCGCGGTCATCAGCGCTTCGCGCACGGCATCCAGCGTCTGCACGCTCATATAAAGACGCTCGCGCTCTTCGCCGGCTCCAACCGGCGTCTTGAACAGCCGCTCGACCATCGCTGTGCGCACTTTGGCGAAGGCGCTTTCGGTCTGTTCGTATTCGCGGCGGGCGGCGAGGGCTTCGGTCATGGATCGGTTCTTTCACCCTCCCCTTGAGGGAGGGTCGAAGCGCGAAGCGCTTCGGGGAGGGGTCATGCCGTGAATATGGGAGTTAATGCTCGGCTGTCTCGAGTGCTTACCTTTAAGAACACAGCATGACCCCTCCCCGAAATTTGCTTCGCAAATTTCGACCCTCCCTCAAGGGGAGGGTGGAGACGTCACCATCTGCTCTCTCTTCAACCCCAGCTCCGCCGCAAACTGTTCGCGCTTGGCCTGCAGCTCCGCGGCAATCTCTTCGCGCTTGAGTTGCGCATCGAGCATCATCTTCTCGCGGGCGAGTACAAGGTCGCGTTCGGCTTGCGCCTGCTCGCGCTGGGCTTTGGCTTGTGCGGCCTGCGCGTCCGCCGCGGCCTGCAGCGTGAACATCTGCCGCTGGGCTTCGATCTGCATCTGCGCGATCTGCACGTCCGGCGAAGGGGCCGCTTGCGGGATCGCATCGCCCGGATCGCTCAGATATTGTTCGACGTTTTTCAGCCCCAGTCGCGCATAGAATTTGCGCGCCAAGTTGTAGGCGTTCTTGGGCGTCACGATGGGGCCGGAGGCTCCGCCTTGCGCCTGCACGATCTGGGATTCCAGCTGCAACGCCTGGCCGAGCGCCGCCACATCCTGGGCGCGGCCCGATGCGCCGAGGCCGATCTCGATGGCCATGTCGAAGCGCTCGCCCCATGACGAGGGATCGATATCGACCCACTGATTGCGCAGCCGCGCTTTTAGCGGTGCGGTGGCGTGCTCGCGGATCAGCGCATGCACGCCGAGGAACAGGTCCTTGATACCGGTTTCGGCGAAAATGCGCGCGATCATGCGCACGCGCTTCTGCGCCGCGGTCATGAGCGCGAGAGCGCCTTGCGCGGTATCGTGCAACGTATCCGGGTTCAGTCCTTGCGCGTTCCTGACGACGCCGGTGCGCTGTTCGGCGCGCGTCGCGAAATATTCCAATGCCGAATAAGCATCGAAGGAGAGCGCGCCTGAGGCAAGCGGCTGTACCGCACTCACCGTCTTGGCGCGGATCGGAACGCCGGGCTCGTTCCTTAGCAGATCGGAAATCGTATAGTCGTTCGCCTCGCCCATCGCCACGACGAGCCGCTGGTTGAGCGCGAAGTAGCCCGAGTCCAGCAGCGTGCGGGTGAGCGCGGTGTTGATGCGCTGGAATTCCAGCAGCAGATCGGCGACCGAGCGGCCGTAAAAGCGATGCGACACCGGATAGGGCGTGACGGTGGCGAACCGAGGACTCGAAATCTGTTCGGGGCGCTCAACCAGCACGGTGCAGTCGGCATTGGTGACGATGCGCCAGAGCTTTACGGCCTTGGCGTCCTCGTCGTAAAGGCGCAGGAAATGCGCAACGATCTCGACGCTGCGCAGGTTGCCGTCGTCGCTACCAGCCTGGTGTTGCGATTCTCCCGCCGTGTCGCGCGCGAGCCGCAGGCTTTCATCCTTGTCGGACGGCGCCGCCAGCTTTTCCACGATGTCGTCATCGACGCCATCGTTGAGCAGATCCTGCGCGCGCGGACGCGAACGCATGGCGCAGTAAGTAGCGGAGGCAGGCGATATCGCGTCGGCGGCGATGGTGAAATCTTCCGGTGCGCAAGCCTGGATCTTGGGCGCGGAGCGGTTCTTGGTGTTGCGCAAGGAGAAGGAATAAGTGGGCGCGCCGAACGCATCCTGCGCGATGACGAGATCGGTCACCTCGCCCGCCTGCATGGCAAGGCCGAGCTCGGCCTCGCTCTTGTCTTCGAATTCTTCTTCGGTGATCTCGAAATTCTTTTCCCACCAGAAGGTGACGACGCCCACCTTCTCCAGGAGCGCGTCCTGGATCATGCGGTGCAGAGTCATAAAGCCGTCGTTCTGCTGGAACACGACGAAGTTGACGTAGTCGGTTTCTTGCTGGGCGGCCTCTTCGTCTTCCGGACCTCGGGGTGTGAACGCGGCGACATCGTCGCCACCGGTAAAGATCTCCATCAGGTCGGGAAGGATGGAGTAGATCGCATCGGCCACATCGCTCGTCACCGCGGTGGAGCGGTTGGGCAACGAGGGCACATCGGGCATCTCGCCCTTGAAATAATTGAGCGCCCGCTCACGGTCGGAGCGCAGATCGGCATCGTTGGAGAACCCGAACCCGACGCCACGCTGCATCTCGCCCGCGACGAGCTTGACAATCTCGTCGTCGCTGACGCTGTCGTCGGAAAGGTTCATAGCCAAAGTTTCTTCTCAATGCGTCTGTGTGTTTACGAAAGACGATTCACGCGGAGGCGCGGAGACGCGGAGTTCTTTTCTAACTTGGAACACAGCACAGAATTCGACATTGGGCCGGCGCGCTTTGCGCGCCAACAAGAATGCAAAGACTTCACACAGCGAGCACCGGAGACTCGATACCTCCGCGTCTCCGCGTCTCCGCGTGAATCATTCTTTTTCGTGACGCTCACACGATCCCGTAATTCGGAATCTCCAGCCTCGCCGGCGCACTCGTCTCGTTCACGGGCTCTGCGAAGGTCAGCGCCACCGCGTCCCATTCGTCGGGAGAACGTTGCCCGCGGGCGCGCATGTCCTGTTTGCTCTCAAGCAGCACGCGCTGGTCCATGTCGTATTTGTAGCCGGGGGCGCAGGCGTCCGCTTGCAGACTGTCGCTGTCGGGAATATCCGTGCCACGCTCATCCAGGAGCCAATCGCGGCTCCGCATCCACATCTCGGCGCGGCGGTTGCGCGCCCCCCCGCCCTCACCCGGCTCGGCGTCCTGCGGCGGACTTCCGAAGTTCACCCCGACGACGATCACATCGTAAGGAGAGCCCCAGCTTTGAAGAATGTCGATCACACCGGCGCCGATGCCGCCGATATCGACGAAAAATTTCTTGGGCCGGTCCTTATCGACGATGCGCTTGATCCAGTTGGCGCCGTCGACGGTGCTGAGTTTGGAGCGGCTCTCCACCCGTTCGAGCTTGCGCCCGCGCCGCCAGGCGATGGAGAAACGGTCGTCGCCGAAGCGGGCCGGATCGCCGCCGCAGACGAGCGGTCCGCTCGCCTCGCACACCGTTTTGCGCGCCTTCAGCACGGCAAGCGGCTTGATGAACCCGTCGTGCCCCGTCGATTGGAACGCTTCGGCGGCGGTGGCGGGATATTCCTGCATGAAGAGCAACGGATCCTTGAGCTCATGACGCTTGGCGCGCCGCCACGCCATCTGCTCCAGAGAAAGTTTGTGGAGCGCGGCGTATTCCTGTTCCTCGTCGTCCAGCACAAAGCCGGGTTCAAGGGCCCGCGCATATTCGCGCGACCAGAACCACGGCACGAAGATCGCCTGATAGTCGCCGATGCCGGCTTCGGCCTGCTGCCAGCGGGCGTGAAACTCGCCGCCGACACCGTTGGCGGTGGATTCCAGGACGATCTCGGTTTCTTCGAGCTCGGGCACCGCTTGCACCACGCCGCCGAAATGCGCTTCTGCGTTCGGCCAATGCGCCACTTCCGAGCCGTGAAACAGTTGAACGGTTTTCGATCGGCCCACCGCTTTGGTGCCGGCGGTGCCGACGCTATAGCCGCTGTCGAGCCGGTCGAAATTGAGTTCCTTCGCGTTGGCCGCGCCGAGCGAAGGGGTGAGCGCGGTGTGCGCAAGAAAGCGGTCGACCATCGCGAACAGCGTGTTGGTCGCTTCCTGCTCGTGGGTGAGAATGAAAGTCTGCACGCCCTTGTTGAGGCTGGTGCGGTGAAAGAAGCGTCCGGCGATATAGGTGGAAAAGCCCTGCTGGCGCGCTTTCAGAAGGATCGCGCGCACGCGGCCCGTTCTTTGGCGCTGCGCTTCGAGTTTTTCGTGCACGTAAATCTGCGCGCGATTGAAGCGGAACGGAACGATAACGCCCGACTTGGCTTTGATCTTCAAACATTGGGCTGCGAAGAGCGGAAGGTCTTCGCGCAACGACTCAAGGGCGCGCTGCGTCGAGACGCTCAAGCATATCCTCCAGCGCCTGCGCCGGGGCATCGACGCTTTGCACGGTCTTGCCGTCCGTGCGGTCGAGCACTTCTTTGATCGCAGCCATATCGCCGTCGACGGCTTTGTCCACGAGGCGATCGGCAATCAGCGAGAGCTTCGTGGCCGGCGCGCCGCTTGCGTCTTCCGCCTCGCGGTTGAGCGCGAACAGAATCGCGTCGCGCATCACCTTGTCGGGCTTGGCGCTTGTAGTGCGAGCTTTGCGTGGCGTCATAATCGAATTCAATCACCTCTCCCTCGCCGCCTTCGCTAAAGCTGCGGCTTGAGTTTGTACCTTCCACCCCGAAGCGAAGCGTAGGCGGGTGGAGAGGTCGACGCGCGAAGCGCATCGGGTGAGGGGTAAGAATAGAGCGCAAATGGTGAGGCTTCCCCTCACCCGAAATTTGCTTGGCAAATTTCGACCTCCCCCGGGGGGAGGTAATGCCGAAAGAGACCAGCCGCCCGAACGTTTGCACGCCGGGCGGCCGCATGCAGCCCTTCTTTCGCTGAGTCGATACGGGGCTGGACTCGAGTGATCGAAGCCTGGGCTGATGATCTTTTGGGAAGCGACGTTCGGCGCCGAAGGTCTCGAGGCGCAAATTCACATCGTAGAGATGTGATGCCTCCCAGCCGGCCTAATGTCAAGCGCGAGATTCTAGCTCGCGCTCTTGTTCTTCAGCGCCGGCCAATCGGCGAGTGCGAACACCCAAAGACCGATGAACCCGGCCAGCGGAATGAAATAGAGCAGAACCCACCAACCGCTGTAACCGGCTTTGCGCAGGATCAAGATTGCCGGAATCAGAAATATCGCGAACAAAATCGCGATAACGATGAGAACGGTTACCCCGCCAACGGCGGCCATCATACCTTGATCGTCCATGTGCCTCGCCTCTTCTTTTTTCCATTGAGAAATTACCACGAATCGACGCGGCATTCCCTCTTCTTTGGTTGCGGACGACCAGCGATTCGTTCGAGCCGTGCCTGGAAATGACCTTAACTACCAGATCCGCCAAAGCTTGGCGGCTGCCGCTTATCCGAAATCTCTGTATGCTGGTTTGGAAGGTTTGCTCTCAGGGGGCTCTCATGAAGACAATCTTTCTAGCAAGCGTGGCGGTCATGTTTCTCGTCGCCTCGCCTGCCTCGGCCTACTACACGGAAAATGACCAGGGCGGCGGGTGCTCCGCCGACGGCAGCGCTTGCAACGTGTACTGCGACAACGACGATCGTGCCGGCATCATGTTCTGGAACGGCAGCGTATGGACCGATGGGGTGAAGTGGGATGAGGACTTCGAAACCGAAGCCAGCGCCATTGTCGAAGCCAACGGCACCGCTTGCACCTAGCGGGCGCCGGCAGTCCGTGCGGTTCACGCTGTCACGCTTGCGTCGGGTATGGGGGATGAAGCTGTGCTGCGCTGTTTTCGCAGCCCTGTGCCTGCTGCTCGCGCCCGCGGCGGCGCGGGCGGAGAGTTACGCGTCCGACGAACTCAAATTCTCGGCGGATTTTCCCGAGACGCCAACCGTCTCGGCCCCGATCGATTCCGAACGAGACGCCCAAGACCATATTATTTCGCGCGTCATCTCCGTAACGGTTGGAAAACAGCGCACCTTCATGGCCGCTGTTTTTTGCGACACGTTCAGCGTGACCAAGACATTGGATGTGGACGGGACCTTGAATTTGGAGCGCGACAACTTCGTCAACGGGCTACCCGCCGCCATCACCTCTTCACACACAGAGCTGGTGAATGGCCATCGCGCGATGTATTTCACCTATGCAGCGGCGAACCATGGCGCCGCTGGGCAAGGCGTCGTCATCATAGTCGAAACCGAAAAGCCGCAAATTTATCTGGTGGAGACGATGTACACCCGGCAGGCGAGCGATTCCGAGAAAGCCGCGCTCGAGACGTTCTTCGCGTCGTTTCGGTTGAACCAGTGACCTACTCGCGCCGCTGCTGCGCGGGCGGCGGCGTGTCACTGTGAGACGGCGGCGTAAAGCGCTCGATGATCGCGCTGATCGCGTGCAGGCTGTCGGCCATGCTGTCGTAGGAACTCGCCAAGCGCAGGATTGCCTCGCGCGCGCCGGGATCCTTCATGGTCGTCGCGATCACGCGCATTTCCTCGGCCCGGTTCCGGTAATGCTGAGCGCGCTGGGCATGGTTGCTTTGGACCAAAACGCCCTCCCTCGCGGAGCTTAACGCGGAGCATCCCGTTGCGTTCCCAAGACTTTTCTTGAATTGGCGGGACGACCGGCCCGATTTGACAGATTCGGCCGCTCCCATTGTCCTCGCGGCAAAGCGCCCTTTTGGGCCCTGGCTAACCTCTTTGAGGGCCGGAGTATAACCACCGGTATAATCACCGGGGCCGGGTCGAAGCGGCAATCGTATGAACGTCTATCCATCGCCATTCCAGGTGGCCGAGCTTGCGCTCGCCGTGCCGATCGTTGTCGGCAGCCTGTTTTCGCTCGTGGCTGTCAGCCATGCGCTGGTCTGGCTCCATTGGCCCCGCGCCAGGCCGGCCGCGGAGTTCCTGCCGCCGGTCAGCGTGCTCAAACCGCTGTTTGGCGCCGACAAGAACCTGCATGAAAACCTGCGCAGCATGTGTCTCCAGGATTATCCCAACTATCAGGTTGTGCTTGCCGTCCAGCGCATGGACGATCCGGCCATTCCCGCCGCGCGCGCGATCGTGCGCGAATTCGGCGAAAGCCGCGTCAGTCTTTGCATCTCAAACACGCCGCCGCGGGCCAATGGCAAGGTGGAGAATCTCGTGGCCGCGTTTCCAGCGGCGAGACACGACGTGCTCGTCATCAGCGACAGCGACATCCGCGTGGAAGCGGACTACCTGAGAACCATCGTGGCGCCGCTCGCCGACGCAAAGGTCGGCGCGGCGTGCACGCTCTATCGCGGCGCCTGCGCGCGGCGTTTCGTGGAGAAATTGGAGCTCCTGAGTTTCAACGTCGATTTCCTACCCGAGTTGATTGTCGCTCGCGCGGTCGGACTGACCAATGCGTGCCTCGGTGCGTCGACGGCCATTCGCCGAGAAACGCTGCAGTCCATCGGCGGCTTTGCCGCGCTGGTCGACTATCTGGCGGAAGACGCGGAGATGGGACGGCGCATCGGTGCCAAAGGCCTTCGCAATGCGCTGCTTCCCGTGTTCGTGGATACGATGATCGACCTGCCCAATTGGAAAGCGTGGTGGCAGCATCAGACTTATTGGGACCAGAACGCCCGTTATGTGCAATTCGCGGGGTTTCTCGCGCTGCCGCTTCTGAAGGCCGTTCCCTTTGCGCTTTTGTTCGCCGCGCTCAGGCAATTCGATGCCATGGGTCTTGGCGTATTCGCCGCGGTATTGGCGATCCGGTTCGCTTCGGCCGCCGCTTTCCTGGTCTTGGGCGCGAAGGATCGCGCCGGCCTTCGCTCGTTGGCGCTTCTGCCCTTGCGCGATATCGCTTCCATCGCGCCCTGGCTCAGCGCGCTGTTCCTGACGCATTTCACGCGAAGAGAAGCGAAATTTGCGGTGACGCGCGACGGGCGGATCATCGGGCGGGAGAGCTAGCGACCGCGTCTTTGAATCGCGCGAGCGATAGATCAGCCGCCGCCAAATCGGCCGGAAATTCTTCGCTCTTGAAATAGCGAAATTCTTCCTCGCGCGCAGCGGTGACTTCGTCGCGCCCTTCCAGCACGGAATCGACGAGGCCGGGATGACAAAGGACGATAGCGCCCGCCGGCGCGCCGTCGATCATGCGTTTGAACAGCGTTTGGAACGAAGCCTTCTCCCGAAAACTCCGCGTACCGCGGAAGGCCGTATTGATGGGAATTTTTCGTTCACGCGCGCGCCTGGCCAGCTCCAGAGACATCATTGATAGACTGGCTGACTTAAAGTCTTGAGGGTGACTGTCTGTCGTCACTCTCAAATAAGCACCGGATTTCTCAGCTGCCTCCAGCGCCGCATCGCGAATGATGGGCAGAATGTGCACATGCTGATGGCCGTCGATGTGCGCGGGCGGACGGGCGAACAGCTGCTTGAAGCGATCGAGTTGACGCTCGACCTCGCTCGTGATCCATGCGCGATCGAGCCGGCGTAGATAAGCATCGCGCATCAGCACCATGAGCGGGCGCGTCACCGTGAAGGTGATGTGCAGCCCGACATCGATGGTATCGAACAGAGGCTTGAGCGCATCGCAGTCCTTGGGCTCTGCAAAGTCCACCATGCAGCTCGTCGCCGAAATGCGCTTTTCCTTCGCAAGCACGGCGATGGCCGCACTTACCGAGGGCGAGATGCCGTGGTCGTCGGCGCAAAGGACGATGGGGGTCATGGCAATACTGTTCGATATGTTTGGTGCATTTGACAATCTAGACGCGGAGTTTGGCGTTGGAAACCTATCTCGCCGGCGCCGGCAGCTGGGACAAATATCCCCGATTGACGCGCTGAGACGGGCGCGAAATTCGTGCAATAGTTGGAACGCTCTGCCAGCTATAAGGATCAGACCAATGGATCGATTGAACCCCAGCGACTGGATCGCCGCCGGCGAAGCGTTGCTGCCCGAAATGATCGCCCTGCGCCGTTCCATTCATCTGGAGCCGGAGCTGGGCCTGCACAATCCCAAGACGACCGCCAAGGCCAAGGCGGCGATCGCCGGCCTGCCGCTCGAGATCTCCGAAGGGCCCTCGACGAGCGGGTTTATCGCGCTGCTGCGCGGTCCGGCGAACGGGCGCACCGTCCTCTTGCGCGGCGACATGGATGCGCTTCCGATGCATGAAGAGACCGGGCTCGCCTTCTCCTCCACTGACGACGGCGCGATGCATGCGTGCGGTCATGACGCGCACACCGCCATGCTCGCGGGCGCGGCGAAGGCGCTCTGCGCGAGGCGCGAAGAATTGGCCGGCTCGGTGATGTTCATGTTCCAGCCTGGAGAAGAAGGCCATCACGGCGCGCGCTACATGCTGGATGACGGCATCATCAATCCCCTGCCCGACGCCGCCTTCGCGCTGCATGTCTCGCCCAATGTGCCGAAAGGCACATTCGGCGGACGCGCCGGGCCGCTGCTGGCTGCCGCCGATCGCATCGAGATCACCGTCAAAGGCAAAGGCGGCCACGCCTCGCAGCCGCATCTGGCGCTCGATCCGATTCCGGTCGCCTGCGAGATCGTCACCGCGCTGCAGAGTCTCGTCACGCGGCGCATTCCCGCCTTCGATCCCGTCGTCATCACCATTGCGCGCATCGAGGCCGGTACCACCAACAACGTCATTCCCGAAACCGCCGAACTGGAAGGCACTATCCGCAGCTTCTCCGAAAGCTCGCGCGCGCTCGCCCGCGACGGCGTGCTGCGCATCGCCACGAACATCGCCGCCGCGCATGGCGCGACCGTCGAAGCCGAGATCATTCCAGGCTTTCCGGTGACAGTGTGCGATTCGAAAGCCGTGGCGCTGGCCAAAGCCGCAGCCGTGTCTCTGTTCGGCGACGGCGGCTGGCTCACCATCCCCTCGCCCATCATGGGCGCCGAGGATTTCGCCTATGTGTTGCAGAAAGTGCCCGGCGCCATGGTGATGCTTGGCGCGACGCCGGAAGGCGGCGATTTCCGTACCTGCTGCGGATTGCATTCCAACCGCATGACGATCGATGAATCCGTCATGGCCCGCGGTGTGGCGATGCACTGCGCCTATGCCGAGGTGTTTTTGCGCGAGGGATTTGGGGAGACGTGAACATCCCTTTCGTCCCCCCGTAACAACGGGGGAGGAATCAATCTTCAAAACCGACCGGACCAAGCGGCTTGCGGTTGACCGACGGCGAAAAGATGTCAGGCCGCGCGACGAATTCTCACCTGCACCGATAGACCGGCTTGCGCCGCAAGGTTCATGAGCGCGTCAAGACTGAACTTGTCGATCCGTCCGCGCAGAAGATCATTGAGGCGAGGTTGACTGATTCTCAATCTCTTTGCCGCCTCGGCCTGGGTTGCGTCCCAGCCATCGACGATTTTGCGGATTGCCATCATGAGATCGGAGCGCGCCTTCAGGTTCGCCGCTTGCGCGGGCGAACTCTCAATGGCATCCCAAACACTCGCAAATCTTCGTTGTTTGGTCATCTTTCTCTCCGCATCAAATTCACATATCGCTGGACGGCAAGCGCCAGATCGCGCTTCGAGGTCGTTTGGGTCTTCTTCTGAAAGGCGTGGAGTATGTAAACAGCGTTCGCCAACGTTGCGACATAAATCACGCGAAATGCTCCGGTCGTGTCCACGACTCGAATTTCGCGGACGCCCCTCCCTATGGCCCTCATCGGTTTCCAATGATCCGGTTCCAAGCCTCGCTGCAACCGGTCGATCTAAAAACCGACTTCCCGTCGCGCACCGTCCGGGAAAAGCCGAATTGCGTGCAGCGAATCTCCTTCGAAAGAAACTGCCTTCATGGTTATATCAGTTCCGATATAATTTGTCCAGATCGCACAAAGGCGAGTTTCGCCGAAACTTGCCACGAGAGTTTGTCGGCTTTGTCGCAAAATGTCTCAGCACCCGAGACCGGAAAGGTCAGCGCTCAGTCCTCGAAATCGACCGGACTAAGCGGCTTGCGGTTGACCGACAGCGAAAAGATGTCAGGCCGCGCATAGTGTCCGCTGACATCGAGCGAGCGGCGTGCGCGCCGCGCGGCTTCAGCGTCGATTTCGGCATAGAGAATGCTCTTGTCGCGCCTGTGCGGTCCGGCGGCGATTGCGCCCATTGGCTTGATCACCACCGCGTCGCCGTCATTGACCCACTCGTCGGGCTCGAACAATTTCTTGAGGTCGGCGTTTTCGCCGACGTCGCGGCCCTGCATCGCCGTCGCCGTGCCGATCACCCAGCATCCCGCCTCCTTGGCGATGTGGCGCATCGTGGCCAGCCAGCTTTCGCCCGCGTCCCAGGTTGGCGCGATATAGATGTCGATGTTCTGTGCGTAGAGCGCGTAGCGGGCGAGCGGCATATAATTTTCCCAGCAAATCAGCGCGCCGACGCGGCCGGCAGGCGTCTCCACGACGCGCAGGCCCGAAGCATCGCCCATGCCCCACACCATGCGCTCCGGATTGGTCGGCATGAGCTTGCGATGGCGATTGAGGAGCGTTCCGTCCGGCCCGATGATGACGACGGTGTTGAACATCGTCGTGCCGCTGAACTTGCTGTCGAGCTCGTTGATGCCGAGTACGATCGTCACGCCGCGCTTGACCGCCGCGTCTTGGATCGGTTTGAGATCGCCGCGCGCGATGTCGACGGCATTCGCGCGCAGCCGGCTGTGAAGGTCACTCGAAACGCCCATGTCGCCCGCGGGCCTCAGCCGCCAGATCCAGCTTGGATAGCCGGGTACATAAGCTTCTGGAAAAACCAGCAGGGTTGCACCTTCGCCGGCCGCTTCCTCGATCGAGGCCAGGACCTGCGCAATGGTCTTCTCGCGGTCGAGCAGGACCGGCGGCTTCTGAACAACGGCCAATTTCGCGGGCACATTCGCCTCCACGATCATTCGCGACGCACGACTATAGCCATGCCGGTGCCCGGGCAGAACCGATTTCCACGCAGCGGTTATGACCCCGCCCCGCCCTCCGCCGCTTCCCGGGCCGCCCGGCTCAGCACTTCGTCGAGTTTGATGCCCTGCTTTTCCATCATGGCGATGAGAAAATCGTTCTGCCGTTCGAGATTGTGCAGGATGACTTCGATCTCCTGCTCCGCCTTGATGTTGACATCCAGATCATGCTCGGCGCGCGCCTCGGAGTGGCGTCCCTGGATGTTCTGCCCGATCATGATCAGAGGCATGAGCAGAATTTGAATCATGTTGGAAATGAACAGCCAGAACACGAATCCCATCGGCGGATCGAACCTGAGGCGCTCCGGCGCCAGGAAATTCCACCCGAGCCACAATGCCGTCCATGTGCCGATGAGAATGAAGAATCCCATGGTGCCGACATGGCCGGTGATCCACACCGCGGCTCTATCGAGCGTGGAAAGTTTATCCATCGTCTCGGTGTAGGTATTCTTCAGGCGATGCTTCTTCCTGATATCCGCGATCTTCTCGAACCAATGAGTCGACATCGACTACCTCATTCTTCTTTCCAGGGCCTCTGTCTCACGACTGAATATCGCTTACGGCCCCTCGAGCGCGCGTACGCGTTCGAGAGGCGGTAGCGGTAGTTGTGAATAAGCGCTAACTCAGCCGGAGGCCGCACCTGTCAATGTTGCGCCCAAGCCCAACCTGTGATGCGCCACCCCTCCGCCAGCTTCTGGAACGCGAACGTCCATACACCGGTCTCGTGCACGGCTTTGCCCTTCATCTTGTAATCGTACTTGGAGGGATAGACAGCATAGGCGCGATCTCCGTTGACCTTGATGCGCCACGGTTTTCCTGGCTTGACGATTCCGTCCGTGATGGCGTTGGCTTTCGAGTCGGCAGCAAAGCTGGTCAACCAATCGGCGCACGCGGTCGCGCCCTGCCAAAAATGCTGACCGAAGTCGTCGATGATCGACGCCTGCGGCGCGCAGAACTTTGGCGAAAACTCGGCGTTGTATTGTTTTACGACGGCCGCGATGTCCGTCTGGTCGGACGCGGCGGCAGGCGCTGCGATTGCTACCAAAGCAGCGGCGAGGATGAGCTTGCGCATAGGTAGTCCCCCTGTTGATGTGTTGTGAAGTGAAACCGCGGTCTACTGAGAAAAAGGCCGGCACGTCTGAAAGCTTAGTCACTCCGTATTGGTGCCACAAGCGCGAACCGCCAGTCACGGCGAACTCGCCCTGCAAGTCACAGCCTCAAGCCCTTCAATAGAAGATATCTTCCGGCGGTGGAACGAGGGGCTCATGACTGACATTAAATTCGATTGGGTCCGCAAGCGTTGTCTGCGCCAACTCAGGCTTGAACCTGGACCGCGCCGGATCGTCGAAACGGTCTTGCGCGACGCCTCGCACGACGATCCTTACTACGCCTACTTGATGCAAGTTCTTACCGAAGCCGAGGCGCCGACCGCCAACAACTAGGGATCTCACGTCCCTATACCGACGTTGTCGAAAAGATCGTTCAGACTCCCGATCTCTTCCGGCGTGGCCGTACCTGCGAGATAGACCTGGAACTCAGGCGAATAGGCATTGCGGCGGCGCGGCCACCAGACGCTTTGCACGCCGGGCGTGTGATAATAAGTGCGCATCATCGTTTCCCAGCCCGCCCATTGTTCCGGGTCGAGGACATGCGCCCTGCGCTGGTACCAGGCGTTCTCGGCGAGCTTGAAATACGAAAACAGAAAGTAGTGCGCGATGATGCGCTGCTCGCGGCTCGCGCTCGCCCAATTGTGGGTTGCCTTTGCGAGCGCCTCGCCGAGTTCGGGAGACTCCATCGCGGGTACGTTGATGGCCGCGATCGCCGCCGACAGGGAATCCACCGCAACGACTTTCTGAGATTTCGTGTTCTGGCGGATCTGCAGTCCGACAAACAGCAGCGACGCCAGCACCGCGAACGCGCCGATGATCTGACTGAGATAGGCCGCTTGCTCCAGCGACATGCTTGTCCCCCTGCCAGCTATTTGGCGTCAGCCTACCATGACGCACGCGTGGAGTGCGAAATTTACGGCCGCTTCAGCTTTCTCGTCTGTTGGAACCTTGCTAGGCTTCCCACGCCATCGCCGCGCCGTTCGTGCACGGATTTCGATATCCAATTGGGAGACATCGAAAATGAAACGCATCCTCTTGGCGACCGCTGCCGCATTGCTCATGACGGGAACGGCGCACGCCGACCCATTTGCAAATATGTACGCAAACACTGTCAGCATCACCACGCCGGACGGCAAAACGTCCAAGGCCTATGTGAATCAGGACATGAGCTGGGAACAGCACATGGCCGACGGCTCCGTGCTGAAGGGCACCTACGCGTGGAAAGACGCCGGCACTGCCTGCTTTGCCCAGACCGATCCAGCACCTAGAGCCCCCGCCGCCCCCAATTGTGCAAAGATCGACGAGCACAAAGTCGGCGACACCTGGACCGTGACCGACGACAAGAAGCAGACGACGACCTATTCGCTAACGGCGGGTCGTTAATAGGAGCCGTGCCGACTTGAAACAGTAGCGCTGCCTCGACCACGTCGAGGCCGCGCCGATTTCTACTCTGCTATCCCGGCTTCGTCAGGTTCTCGTAATACGGAATGACAACGTCCGGCGAGCCCTCCGCGGCCTTTCCCAGCATGGACAGCGTCACGGGATGGATGACCGCTTCATCCGTCACGATCTCGACGCAAGCGGGCTTGCCGCTTTTGAACGCGCGCTCCATCGCCGGAGCGATGTCATCGCAGGACGTGACGTATTCGCCGTGGCAACCGAAGCCTTCGGCCACGGAAGAATAGCGCGTCTCGCCCAGCCGGGTAATGGCGCTATAGTTCGCGCCGAACATGATTTGCTGGCCATGGATCGACATACCCCAGACATGGTTGTTGAGCACAACCGTCACGATCGGCAACTTGTGGCGGACCATCGTATCGAATTCCTGCAGATGGAATCCCATCGCGCCGTCGCCGGTGACCTGCACGACGCGGCGTTTGGGAAACGCGGTCTGCAACCCGATGGCGAAGCCCGGACCGATGCCAAGGCAGCCGAGATAACCGTGGCTCAGCACGCGCCCCGGACCGCTGACTTTCACACAGTCGCCCGCCCAACTTGCGGCCTCTCCGCCGTCGAAGGCATAGGCCGCCTCCGGCCCCGCCGCCGCCATCACGGCCGCCGCCGCATGCCAGGGATGAATGCCGCCTTTGCCTTCGCGCGTGGGATAAATTTGCGCCGCCATATGCTGAATGGAAACGGCGCGTTTGACCCAGGTTTTGTCGACGGAAAACGATGAGTTGCGAGAGGCTTCGAGCAGCGCGTCGAGCGCGGCGCCGCAATCGGCGGCGATCGCGACATCGACATCGCGCAAGCGCCCGATTTCTCCGGCATCGGAATAGATCTGTGCCAAGCGCGCCGCGCTCGGCACCACTTGGCCGCCGCGCCCGCCGAGAAACAGCCCCAGCCGCGCGCCCAGCAGCAACACCGCATCGGGCGGCTCGCCTCCGGTGAGCGCAAGCGCACCGAGATTGGTAGCGGAATGACCGCTGAGCGGATGATCGCAGGCGAGCAAGCCCAGCCCGCGGGTGTTGGCGAACACGGGAATGCCGCTGCGCTCGGCGAACTGTTTCAAGGCGGCGCCGCAATCGGCAAAGCGCGCTTCGCCGCCGGCGATGATGACAGGGCGTTTGGCTTCCGACAGCAGCTTGAGCAACGCCGCCGTTTCGACGGGTGAAGGCGCCGGCCGCGGATGCACATCAAGTCCGCTCGCCGCGGTCGCCGCTTCGGCGGGAATCGGCGTGTGCAGCACGTCGATGGGCAATTCGAGCAGCACCGGACCGCGCCGCCCCGTCATTGCTTTGCGGATGGCCATCGCGGTGAATTCCGCGATGCGCTCCGTGTTGGTGACGCGGTGCGCCCATTTGACGGCCGGCGTCGCCATGGCGATCTGATCGAAGCCGCCTTGCAGGGGATTGGTCTCCAGCTCACGCAGCGGCGGCGCGCCGATGACAAAAAGCACCGGCGAACAATCGAGATACGCATTGACAATGGCGCTGACCGCGTTGGTGAAGCCGGGACCTGCGGTGATGACGCAGACACCGAGCGTGGCGGTGGCGCGCGCGTAGGCGTCCGCCGCATGGCCGGCAGAGGATTCATGACGGAAATCGTGCAGCGCGATATCGTTATCCACGCAGCCCTTGAGCAAAGCCTCCAAATGCCCGCCGTGCAGCGCGAAAACGTGGCGCACGTTGGCGGCTGCGAGCGTTTCGGCGAAGAGATCGCCTCCGGTCTTGATTTTCGACATGTGAGTCATGGCGCTGCTCCTCTGCACCTGGCTGGATCGCGCGTCCAGACGCGAACGGCCATGACAATGGCGGCAACGCTTGAAGTCATTGATTTGGGTCAGCAACCATGCGCTGCCTGCGGCGCTACCGTGCCTACCGGCGGACTATGCCGCCGTGTTCCACCGGTCCGCTTTTCATCGTATACTGAACGTCAGTCGCGGATTTCCCGGGGGGTATCGCGTGATTTCCATGTTCGACACCGACGCTGTGCTGAAGCGGCTCAGCTTCATCAGGCCAAGTGCAACACCCCGCCTTTCTCTCGCGTCTCGCTGCGCCATCGTCGCCGCGACGCTCGGTTTGGCCTTTTCATCCGTTCTGGCCAACGGCGAAGCGGCCGCTGCGAGTTCTCCTCCTAACGTCTCGATGGATTCCATGAGCTACGGTTATGCTCTGCATGTGAAAGTGAATGGCACGGATCTGGGGCTCGTCGGGCAGAAAAGCGAGTCGGTACGTCTATTTCGGATCAACGATCCGATCTGTGCGCAAATGCCGAAGACGGCGGCCCAATCGCACTGCGTACTCCGGTCAGGCAAGAACCAGGTCCAAGTGTCTTACGAACGAAAATCGGATGCCGGCATGTCCATCGAATTCATGGTGCCGGACGCGAAAGATCCGGTGAAACCGGTCAGTTTGCTCAAATTCGACGAACCGAAACCCGCAAAAGGCACGCTGAGCGGAGAATTCAAACTGTGAACACGCGCGCGCTTATCGTGGCTTTTGTGATTGCGTCGAGCGCATCGTCGAGTGCCGCACCCGCGAAACCGGTCGTGAGCGACGCGGCTGTGGCCGACACCGCGCGCAAGGCGATCGCCGCATGCTTGCATTGGGCCGGCGAAGAGGGTGACAACGCGCCCGAGCGGGCGCGCCAGATCGAAACCGGCGTGGAGCGCGATTGTTCGCGTGCCAACAAGACCGCGCTTGCTGCACTCAAGCTCAAGTCTGTCGATCCGTCATTGGCAACGGCGCTGCTGAAGCTGAACGACTTCGGTTATCTCGATGTGCCGGACGTAAAAAAAGCCGGCCTCTGCAGGATTTCCGCGGTTGCGTTCAAGGCCGACTACACCAAGACGAAGGTCGCCGACATCGAATTTCAATCGCTTTGTCCGGCAGACGCGAAAAAGCTCTATGGCCATTGAGGATATTTCTCTTCGTCTTGAGGCGCACATATGCGGCTCACTCCCAAGATAGCGCTCATGGTTTTCGCTTTCGCCTGGATTCCATCGGCCGCGGTGGGAACGGTGTCTGCGTTGATGCTGCCGGAAACGGCGGCCACACTTGCAGACCCGGTGCTCTGTCCCTCCGACACCGCGCTGACGACGCGGAGCTTCGGTACCGTCGTGGGAACCGTTCAGTCGAGAAATGTGCGATGGCGTTGTGCCGATGCGGCGGGCGCGACCGTCGGTGACGAAGACCTGACGACACTCGGTGTTCCGCCTTTGATCGTCGCGTTCTGTTTCCCATTCTTTTTTGCCGGGGGACTGCTTCTGGCGCGCTATCGGGCCTCGCTTGGAACATCGGGGCCGCCAAAGCGGTAAGACAAAGCGCTAAAGGTTCATCATCCCGTAGCCGCGCGCCATTGCGGCAGCGAAAGCCGGCAGCAGCGCGAAGAGCAAAATCTCCAGCCAGAGAAAGCGCCTGGCGCGCCGGATCCGGTTTGCCTCAGGCACAAACGCGTCATTGCCTTTAAGGGCGCGCCGCCAGCGCAAGATCACCAGCGTCGGCGCGATCGACAACAGCCCGATCACCGCGAAGGTGGCGATCTTCGCCCAAAAGAACATGTTGTGGGAGTAGAAGGCCCAGCCTTTCGCGGCGAATATGGCGCGCGAAAATCCGACGAGGACGATCGCGGCGGCGAGAATGCCGTACCATAAATCCACCCTGCCCACGCGCACGATATCCTTACCCGTCATGCCTGCGCGGATCACTCCGATCTCGAACGCGAGAATGCCGGCCAGCGCGAAGACCAGCAGATGATGCGCGATGGCCAGATGCAGGTCCGCGGCGGCGAAATCCATGGCGAAGTCCTCTCAGAAATCAACTCGTTCTACCTTCCCTAATGCGGAATCGGGATCTCCGGTTGGTTTGCGTTGTCGTTTGACGGTTCGTCGGTCTGCCGGTCGGCATCGTCGCGCGACGGGCCGGAGGTGTCGTCGCCGCTCTTCTTGTGCGTTCTGGTCTTGGTGCTCGGCGGCGGCGTGTAGTGCTCTTCGTAGAGCGGATTGTCTTCCGTCACGGCTCGCTTGCCGTGTTTCACCGGCTTCTTGGGATGCTTGGGCGGGGTTGTCTTGCCGCCGCCAACGACAGGTTTTTCCACGCCCGGCGGCTGCGGCGTCGTCCAATGTTCTTCGGGACAGGGCTTGAGCGCCGCCAGCGCTCTGATCTGAGCGTCCAGCGCGGCGATCTCCGCCTCCAGAATTGTGCGTTGCCTTTCATATTCTGTAAGCTGCCTGTCGAGGGCTCGCAGGCCGTTTTCTTCCTCGGGCCTATAATTCCGGGGATCTCGTAAAGGGCTGACGCGCTTGCCTAAAGTTTTTATCGTACGTCCCAAGAGCCGCAGTTCTCTCTCATAGAGCTCCTTTTTCGCCTTCAATGCGGCGATCTGAGCATCGACTTCCGCAGTTCGGCACGGAGGGATGGCGGCCGGCGGCGGCACTGGACCCGGACCGGCGGACGGACCCTGACAGGGCGGCAGCGCCTTCAGCGCGGCGATCTTTGCTTCCACTTCGCTCATCCTTGCCGCGTTCTCCTTCAGCGCCGCGTCCAGCATGGCGATGTCCTTGGTCGTTTGTTCGATGCGCGCATCGGCCTGTGCGATATCTTCCTGTTTGCGCGGCCAGGGCAAATATTCTTTGTCTTGTTTATCGCCTTCGAGCCGTTTCTGCGCTTCCGCCTTCAGCGCTTCCAGCCGCCATTTGTGGCCCTTCAGGCTGTCGAGCTCCTTCACCAGTTTCGCCAGTTCGGCGTCGTCGGCTGCGGTGCGGCATTTGACGGCGGGTTGTCCGGCTTGCGCATGCGCGTCTGTTATTCCAACAGAGAAGAAACAAAACGCACTGGCCAGCGCGCCGAATACGACCGCGCGCACCGCTCGCTTGAAGAGCGCAGAATTCGATTTGACGGGGCCGTCAGAATGGGCGTGACGGAGCGATGCGATGGCCATAGCAAGTCCCCTTCGAACACAACGTCGCGGGCAAGCCGTGAGCGGAGCACGACGCGCAATCCCTCAACATGGCACTAAATTGATGCTGGCGCCAATCGCGGGCAGCGAAAGCGCCGTGTCACCGTGGGGTCTCGACCTCAGTGCGGAATCGGAATCTCCGGTTGGTTCGCGTTGTCGTTTGACGGTTCGTCCGTCTGCCGGTCGGCGTCGTCGCGCGACGGGCCGGAGGTGTCGTCGCCGCTCTTCTTGTGCGTTTTGGTCTTGGTGCTCGGCGGCGGCGTGTAATGCTCTTCGTAGAGCGGATTGTCTTCCGTCACGGCGCGCTTGCCGTGTTTCACCGGCTTCTTGGGATGCTTGGGCGCGGTTGTCTTGCTGCCGCCCGTGGGAGGTTTCTCCCCGCTCTGCGGGGTCGGCTGCGGCGTGGTCTTGGGCTCTTCGGGGCATGGCTTGAGGGCCTGCAACGCTTTGATCTGTGCGCCAAGATTTCCGATCTCGACTTCCAGATAGAAGCGCAGATTTTGAAAGGACGTGAGCTGCTTGTCCACGCTCGCCAGCTCGAGGGGTGCATCGCCCTTCTGCTTGAGCTTAACGTAGCTCTTTATCAGCGACTTGATCCAGCCGTTCACAAGGCTCAACTCCTTTTGATAGATCGCCTTCTTCACGTTCAGGGCGTCGATCCTCTTGTCGTCTTCGGGCGTGCGGCAGGGATGCGCTGGCACGGGCGGCGTCGCCGTCGACGGACCGACGGGAGGAGGCGTTTCGCTGCCGGGCGCACAAGGCTTCATGGCCTTCAACACCCTGATCCGGGCTTCCACTTCGCTCGTCCTGGCCGCGTCTTCCTTCAGCAGGGCAGCCAGATCGTCAATCCCCTTTTGTAGGTCGGCCTTGTGCTTGGCCCACTTGCCGTCGATATCGGGATGCTTTTCGTCGAAATACTTGTCATCGTCTTTGGCGATTTTGAGGACCTCTTCCGCATCGTGCTTCAGGTGTTCCAGCACTTGGCGGTGCGTACGCAGATTTTCGAGCTCCGTCTCGAGTTTGACGAGTTCCGCATCGTCGGCCGCCGTGCGGCAATGCTCGGTCTTTTTCTCTTGGGCGTAGGCGCCGGTTGTGCCGATCGCAAAGAACGACAACGCACATATCAAAGCCGCAAGTGCCGGAATGCGTGCCATTCGCCACACGAAATTCATGGCAATCTCCCTCGAAGACGCCGAAGAAGAATCCGTCGGCGTCGCACGCCACTATCCTTGAGCATGCCATCAATTCGACGGGCCCGCCAATCGCGGGCTTAAGCGCCGCGTTCCACGCCCTTTACGATCGCCTCGGCTTGGAGCAAGAGCGCGGGATCCACTGTGAGTCCTGACGCTTGCGCATTTTCTTCGAGTTGCTCCGGCCTGCTCGCGCCAACGATCGCGGAAGTCACATTCGGCGCACGCAGCACCCAGGCGAGCGCGAATTGCGAAAGCGTGCACCCCGCTTGCTGTGCGAGCGGCTTCAGCTTCTGCACTGCTTCGAGCACGCGCGGCGTCATCCAGGATTGAATGAACTGGCCCATGCTGTCGCTGCCGGCACGCGTGTCTTGTGGCACCTTTGCACCCGGCTGGTATTTTCCACTGAGCACGCCTTGGGCCAGCGGTGACCACACAATCTGCGAAATGCCTTTCGCGGCGCAAAGCGGAACGATCTTCTCCTCCGGCCGCCGCCACAGCAGCGAATATTGCGGTTGGCTCGAAACGAAAGGTACGGTCCCCGGCACCGCGAAGGCGTCCTCGATATTCTTGGGCGACCATTCGCTGAAGCCGATGTAGCGCGCCTTGCCCTGGCGCACGACGTCGCTGAGCGCCTGCATAGTTTCTTCGATCGGTGTTTCCGTATCGTAGCGGTGGCATTGGTAGAGATCGACATAGTCAAGCCGTAGGCGTTTGAGCGACGCGTCGATCTGCTTAAGTATCTGTGCACGCGACAGGCCTTTGTCGGTCGCGGTCATGGGAAAGAACACTTTCGTCGCCATCACATAAGACTGGCGCGGCCGTCCGGCCAGCACCTCGCCCAGAAAGCTCTCCGCCGCACCACGGCCATAACCGTTGGCGGTGTCGATGAAATTGATGCCGAGATCGAAGGCCTTGTTGACACAGGCCACCGCCCGATCGCGCTCGACACCCACACCGTAGGTCAGCCACGAGCCGAGCGAGATTTCCGAAACGTTGAGATCGCTTGCACCGAGCTTGCGGTATTTCATGATGGAAGCCTTTCTATTTGTATGGAGCGGTTCCGGCGAATGCGGCGGACGATACACTTGTCATCCCCTTGACCTCCCATTCGCTGGCGCGAATGCTTCCGCCTACGCCAGGGCTTCGGCGGACAAGGAGTATCTCTTGACCCGCCGAAGCTTTAGCGTAGGCGGGCGCCGGCGATAACAATTTCCGTCATATTCGGCAACACGATGACACCGTAAACACCAAACGTCGCGAGGGACCATGTCGCAGACGCGGAAATATATTCTGATCTCTGTTGCGGTGCTGATCGTCGTGGCGGGCAGCAGCCTGCTTATCCGTGAATTCTCAGGCCCCAACCTCGCGCGCGATCTGAAAGCCTCGGAAACGGAGGCCAAGAAGAGCCTGCCTTTGAAGATCGACGACGTCACGACGCTGGTGAATCTGAAATACGAGTCCGGCAAGACGACCTACTGGTACGTCATCGACACCACGCGCGGCACGCTCTCCGCGCAAGCGATCGAGCAGCGGATTCAAAGCGGCCTCTGCGCCAACGCCGATACCGCCCGCACCATCAAAGAGGATGGCTTTCGTTACGAATATCATTACGTGACGGCCAAGCGGGCAGCGCTTGCCGATTTCACGATCTCGAAGTGCCGTTAACGCTTCAGACTCTCCACGAAACACCGACATAGATCTGCGAGCGCGGCGTGGCGGCATTGATGCCGAAATTGATGCCGCCGGAGCGCTCGATGGTCTCGTTGAAGACATCGCTCTCGATCTGGAAGTAACCTTCATCGCCGGTGCAGGCCGACGTGCCCTTGCCCGGACGATCAGGACAAAGCGGGCGCAAATCGGCGGCCGCGGGAGCGGAGGCCAACGCCAAAGAGAAAAGGAGGAGCGACGCCAGCCCTCGAAGCATGCCGCAGGTGACCACGACGGTGCAGAGGTTTTCAAGGCACGGTTTTGACTATGTCGGTGGCTGCGGTATCGCGGCCGTGCACGATGTGGGGCGTGACGACGATGTAAAGGTCGGTCTTGGAGGACGTTCCCGAGTCGAAATCGAAAAGATCGCCGATGAGAGGAATATCTCCCAGACCCGGCACCCGGTTGTTGCTGGAAAGCTTGTTCTCCTGGCTTAGCCCCCCGATGATGAAGGACTCGCCATCCTTGACCGTGGCCGATGTCGAGGCTTCGCGCTGACTGATCGTGGGATAACCTTGGCTGTAGCCGGTCACGCTCGAGACTTCGCAGAAAATATGGGACGTAACATCGCCGTTGTCGCTGACGCGCGGGGCGATTTGCAGCGAGACCCCGACATTCACATATTGAACCTGCTGCGACACGCCATTGACGCCCGACAGTGTGATGGCCGTCAGGATCGGCAAGGCATCACCCGTCACAATCTTGGCCGACGAACCGCTCTGCGCCGCGATCCGCGGCTTGGAGATGATCCTTCCCCGGCCCTCTTTCACCTGGGCATAAATGGCGGCTTGCAGCGACGCACTGACCAGGCCGCGAGCCGTTCCAAAGTTGTTGGGATTGAACGAGCCGGCATCGTAGGTGACAACGGCAATCTGCGAATTGCTGTTGTTGAAATCCAGTCCGACATTGTGCGCCCCGGTCTCGGTCAGTTCGACGAAAACGGTTTCCAGCACGACGCTGGTTACAGGAACATCGAGTTGGGCGATGATCGCCTTCAGCTGCGCAATATGGGCGGCCGATCCGTGCAGGATGATCGCGTTCAAACGGCGATCGATGCCAATGTCTTCGTTGATCGATTGACCCAGGGCTTGCTCTTCGGCAGGCGCAGTCTGCGTTCCGCTGCCCGGAAACAGACTCGTCGAAACCCCGGTGTTGCCGTAGTTGTTGACCCCGGACGACCCGAACGCCGGCTCCTGAGGATTGAAGTTGTCATTCGGCCTGACATCCTGCGACGACGTCAGGATACCCACAATCTCGCTCACATCAGCATACTTCAGCAGCACAACTTCAAAACCCCCGCGCTTCCAATCCACACGGGCGGGAACAGCGTCCTGCGTTGCTTCCGTGACCGATCCCTTGAAGGCCTTGACGTTTGAGATCGCAGTCAAAGACAGGCTCAAGGTACGTGAATTAATCGGTATCGCCGCTACATGAAATGTTGTGGTTCCGATCAACGACAGCGAAAGAACTTTGGCGTTTTGATCGAATTCTATGGATCCGAGAACCCCCTGCGCGTTGATGGGAGCAACCGCTTGCTGCGCGCGAACGGTGCCTTCGAACCCGATGACGACGTGCTGCGAATCGTTTGAGACAACCGAGTACTGGGGCACATCTTGACTGAATGTCAGAATTACGCGCGTTGCGCGCCCTTGCCCGGCGGCAACAGACACACCTGTCAGCAGCGCAGGCGTTCTGTTTCCCTGTGCGATCGCGGAGCGCTGGCCCAATACCAGAAGCGCAACCGCCAGCGCCAACAGCGATCGTGCAGCAATGCCGCTCCGGATCTCAAGCATCAAACAAGGATGCTCGACTGCATCTGCTTTGTAAATTCATCCTCTTCGGTTAACCGTCCCTGCGCTCGATCCGGCTGGATTTTTGGTTGATCCAGTCAATGACAAACGGCGCCTGCATCCGTCGCAAAGTCACCCGTGAACGAGAACAAGCCCCGAGTGCCTTGCGCCGGCGTACGGTAAAACCAGTCCTCAAAGGCAATATCCTGGAAGTGGTAGACAAAGCCGCCCGCGCCGGAGAGAGCGAACTCCGTGCCGCTCAGCGGATCGGCGTTCTCCAGGTTGTTCTGACAGCCCGAGACTTGCCCGACATGACCCCAGGCAGGTGTCAGATCGTCGTTTCCGCCGCCTGGAACGGAGGCTTGTACAAACGGATCGTCCAGCCATTCGGCCAACTCGTGCGACCAAACCACGATATCGTCGACCCCGGAAAAGATCCCGGAATCGATGTAAGAGCCTACCGCATAGGTCTGGGTACCCGAACTCACCGGAACCGCATTGTGATATCCGAGAACGCAGCAAGAGCCGCTGATTGTCTGAACCACGTTGTAGGTCAGAACCACGGGCAGTTGCGATGCATTGGAGTATCTCGAGATCACGCTTTGGATCAGGCTGTCATATCGATTGATATCGATTTGCCCGAGCTTGACGGTTTTGACGGAGTTGCCGCATTGCAGGGTGATCGAAGAAACCCTGGAGCCGAGGGGCGCGTTGACATCGACGACTATCGGGGCGCCTGACGCGACCAGTGTCACTCCGTAACCGCTGCTCGACACGCTTGTCCAGAAATTCGCCCGTTGATAACCGCTGATCAGCTGGACAGTGCCGACATAGACGCCATTGGACGTGAGCGATGACGGCTGGAACAGCGGAGAGCTAAAGAACCGCGACGAAATCGCTACGGTATCGCTGCAGTCCGGCCGGGTGGGATCGAGCACCACATTGCGGCCGAAGTGGATACGAAGAACGATCGGCGCGTAGGTGACATTTGTATTCGTCGTTGTCGCGAACGGTGAGGCGCCTACCATGGATGTCGTGTAGGACAATCCGTCGACCGGCGAGGTTACGAGCGACGTCCAGAACGGAACCGTGGCGCCCGACGCTGCTTGAAGCCTCAACGTATTGATGTTGAGCCTTGGATGCATGAGCGTGACAAATCTGGCTCGCCACTGGGAGAAGGGTTGAACACCCGGGTCGGACTGAACTTGTCTGACGGTAACGTGAGTGCGCACGCGCACGGGGGTCGCCGCACGGGACGGCGATCCGGCCGCGACTGACACGGCCATTGCGGCCAGGACGGCAGCGCACAAACTCCAGCGTGATTGATGACGATGTGTGACTGTTGCACGTACAGGTTGGAACGCGCCCATCGAATAGCTCCTTTCGTCGCAACTTCGAAAACGGCCGACTGACATTCCCCCCAAAACCCCAGCCCAGGAGGTAAGATATCAATCTTCCGACGCGCGAGAAAGCATGCCGATGTCACTGTCGCGATTTTGACGTTTCTCAACTCTTAATGGGCGGAACTCGAACACCGCCCGGAAGTTCGTTCATAAATGTACGTTGGCGGCTCGCGAAAAAGGCCGGATACCTTGGCCGCACCGAACCGAGGAGCGCTTTTGAGGCGCTCAAAATCGGAGCGAACCCCGAGCATTTGACACAAATATAAGTTGCTGGATTGGGAATATGCCGCGAGTGCAACCGATTATCCGCATAGAGGACGTTGCGCCGAGGTGCCCGAGACACCGTCGCGCGGTTGTCCGACTCACTGCGTGTCCGCCGCAAAGCGGGAATGGTCGGCGACGGCTTCGCTCGCCCAAGAAAGAAATGCCTCGCCTTCCGGCGTGAACTTCGCGTGCCGTGACAGCACGTCCTTGGCTTCGACGATCTGCACCAGCAATTCGTCGAGCCGTGCCCGGCAGTTCTCGATCCCCTCGTCGCCCACGGCTTCCCGCTCGACGACCCGGCGCAAGGCTTCCGCGACATGAAGGTGCACATAGACGCCTTCGTAGATTCCGACGAGCGGCCTGGGATCCTTGCGCCAGCCGACGGCAAACGCCTTGTCCGGCTGGATGTCTTCCAGGATCGGACAGGTCTCCTGCACATAGCGCAGCTTGATATGGCTTTGCTCGTGCACCATCGAATCCAGCAATTCCGGAAAGGCGCGGCTGCCGATCCAGCAGGCGCCCTGATAGGAGCCGACGGTAAATCCTTCCATCTTCCAGCCCTGCGGCACATTGCGGGGAACGACGATGCGAAGGGTCTTCTTCCAATCTTCGTATTCCTCGGGCCAGACGTCGCGAAGCAGCGAAGCGGTCTGCAGGAAGGGCTCGCAATCGAAAGGCCCGTACGAGGCCTCGCGCGGGTCATAGTCGCCGTACTCGACCGCCCGCCTGGTGTAGATGGCTTCCTCGCGCACGCGCACCTTGAACAGGGGCAGATCGTTGCGAACGGCAATGCTGGAATCCGGCAAATAGGGCGCGCGCAAGATGCGCACATCGCGTGTTTCGCCAAGATCGAAAACGATCGGTGCTTTCCCCTGCACCGTCCCTGAAATGCGCGCGCCCGATTTTTCCAGATGCACGTTTCCCGTCGGCAAGCCGCCAAGCGCAATCCGGCAATCCCAGCCGGCGCAGATGCCGTCGTGCACGGCGAAATTTCCCTCCCAATCGCCGTCGGCGAGCGGACTGAAGCGCATGTTGTCGATCATGGCCAGCTGAGCCGCGAGCGTGGGATTGTCCGCCGACCACGCGTCGATGCTCGAAAAGCCGCTGAGCCAGGCGCGAAAAGCCGGAGAGCGCAAGCGTTCGTCGCTCTCAGGGCCGCGGATGGCGATATCGTAGCAAAGCGACGTCAGCGCCACGGCGTGCGCCTCCAGCCCTTCGGCGAGCTCGACCACCTCGCGCACCATATTGAGATGATCGAACGCCTTGCGCGCGGACGATTGCAGGAGCGCCTCGGTGACCTGCGGCGCCGGAGCGCCGAGCACGTTTCGCAGTTCGCCGCCGTCGAGCTTCATGGCGTTAGGCCGCGACCGCTTCGTCGACACGCCTGGCAATGGTGTCGAAGAGGCGCATATGGTCGGCGCACAGCACAGACGGCTCGGCCGTCACGTTGCCCGCTGCGTCGAGGCGTCCGGCCAGCGTGCCGCCGCCGCAGATTCCCAGATGCTTGCATGAACGGCAGCGCCTGGGCGCGGTTTCAGCGGCTCGTTTCATAGCGGCGAACCTGGAATCGCGGGCGACCGCCTCCAGATCGTCGCGCAGCACCGAATATCCCGTCGCACAGCCGCCATCGATGGAGGTGCGAAAGTAATCGGACATCTCGATGTCGCCGTCCGTGTTGATAACGAGCGAATGGAATGCCAGCGCGCCCATCATGTCGGTGGAGCGCCCGCCACCCAACCGCGCTTCGATGGCATCGTTGAACATGCGGATATGAATGTCGGGGCGGTCGAGCGACCACCAGGCCTCGAAAACCTCTTCGGCCCATTTTCCGTATTTGGGATCTCTGGTGTACGGCGCTTCGCCGCCGGCGGCCCACGGCGTATGGACCTTGTTGAATTGGAGCGGCCACAACAGATCGACGCGGCTCATCGGAAGACCCGCGACCCATTGCACGAACGCGGCCGGTGCAATCGCCGGCTGCATGACGCACAAGAAACCGCCGATCACGTCGCCGTAACCCTCATCGAGCAACGCCTGAACGTTGGCGATGATCTTGCGGTAGGAACCGTGGCCCGCGAAATCCTGGCGGTAAAGGTCGTTGATCTCGAGCGGGCCGTCCAGGCTGATTCCGAGTCCGACGCGATGACGCCGGCAGAGTTCCATCAGCGCGCGACTCGGCCGCTGCCACATGTTGGTCTGCATGGAAACGTCGCAGGCGATGCCGCCGTCGCGCAGCCGCTCGATCTCGTCAAAGAATGCTTGAAACGATTCAAGCGGCCACAACGTCGGTTCGCCGCCGTGAAGAACGATCGAAGCCTTCTTCGTCGGGCCGCGCCCGACATGCGATCCGATGCGCCGCAGCGCCGCCAAGGCGACGTCGCGGTCCAGGTATTTCGGTTTGCGCTCGAAGCTGCGGTCGGCGCTGTTGAACATATAGCAGTACGAGCAATTCAGATTGCAGAAGCCTGTGAGCTTCACAATGAATACGCCGAACATCTCGCGATCCGAATGCCCGGGCCGCGCGCCTAGGTTTGCGGCGCGCGGCTGCCGGTCCGTTTCTGAAATCCCAATCAATCGTGGATAGTGCCGTTGCCTGGGACTTGGGCCATACTGCCCCAAGTCAAAGTAAACACGAGGCTGAAGCTCCATCTGTCGTTCGCCGCGCCACCCGGATGACTCTTTTGCAACCTATCCATCGCGGCTTGAAGGATCGCGTTCCTCGTCGGATCCTGCGAACGCGCAAGCTCTGCCTTTAGCTTTCCAAAGCTCGAATGCGGCATCGCGATGTGCGATGACTGCATCATATCTTTGGACTGGGCGGCCATCGGCGAGGTCGTGGCGGGTTGTTGGGTCTGGGCGCTCACCGGACTCGACGTGGCAAGGCTGACCCCGGTCAAAGCAGACGTCGCAGCAAGCAACACAACAAAATCCGTTAACTTGAACTGCATGGCTTGATCTCCCTCGGCATCTGCAATGGCTGAGTGACGCCGCTGTCAGAGCCGCGTTAATCCTAGTTCGGTCCCATACGCTTCACAATGTGAAGCCTCCGGGACCGCGACTTATGTTGCAGCGCGGTCTGGCAACTTAGATGAACGCGCAAACATATGACAAAAAGTCATCGCATCGACAATGCGGGACGCATGTGTCTGCGGCGTCAAGCAAATTCCGTCTGCGGACGATAACCGCCCTCGCCTGGACGACAGTCCAAGTCCGGAGGGTGCGCAATATTGTTTGACGCTGGTTGCACGTCTTTGTCGGTCACGCTGCCCCCGCCTGGTGATATTGTGTTCCGGTGCAGATTGCGTCGCGCAAAGAAGAGGTCGATCGAGCACAGAACTGGGAGCATGCGATGAAACTGACTCCGGTACGCTGGTTGGCGTGGATCTGTCTCGCAATCTCGTTTTGCCTGACCCTTGCGCTTGACGCCGCGCACGCGGCGGAAAAGTCCCCCATCACAATTCTCACCGGACCCGTTCAACAGATCGCCGGACCGAGACGATCGATCTTCGTCGATCAAATCCAGGCAAGCGGACCCATCTCCAACGATCCCAACGGGTGGGACGTGTCAGCCGGATTGTCCGCGATGCTGACAACGGCCCTCACCGAATCTGAGCGCTTCATCGTTGTGGATCGCAGCGTGGCGGCAACACTGCAAGGCGAACACGATCTGGCCAAGAGCCTTGCGGAGAGCGGCCAGATTGTCGCTCCGTCCGGCCACGTGATCCCCGCGCAATATGCGGTGAGCGGCATGGTCACCGAGTTCGGCCAGTCGCGCGGCACGTCGGCGGGGATCGGAGGCATCGGCGGCGCGTTCGACAACACGCTATCGATGTCGCACACGGCGGGAAAAATCGCCATCGACTTCAAAGTGATCAGTGCAAGAACTATGGCCGTGATCGGGTCCTTCGTCGTCACCAGGGACGTTTCGAATTCCAGCTTCGGATTTACCGGCAACTACAAGGGAATCTCGTTCGGCGACAGCACGTTCTGGAATACGCCTTTGGGTGAAGCCACGCGCGGAGCTATGAACGATGCGGTGAACAAGATCGTGCAGATCGTTTCGGGCGGCCGTTGGGAGGCTCAGATCGCCGACATCGACGGCGATACCATCTATGTGAACGCCGGCAGTGTCGCCGGTTTGAAGGTCGGCGACAAACTCGCGGTCGAGCATGTGACCAAGCAGATCACGGATCCCGCGACGTCCGAAGTGTTGGGCGAGCTGAAAGCCCGCGTCGCGGTGATCGATATCACCGGCGTCCAGGACAGGTTCTCCACCGGCCGTTTCGAGACACTGCCAAGTGCCGCGGTGCAACGCGGCGATATTGTCGTATCGGGCAATTGAACGATTTGGAGGACGGATCCTTGTCGGTCCCTTGCCGTGGAGGTCGCGGTGGGTGACGCGAAGGCCCTTGTGCTGGCGCAAGAATGCCTTCGAGGAAACGCGCCTCGCTCTTTTTCTTTCGAAATCTAAGCGGCCCTCGCGGCGGCGATTTTTTCGATGCGCTTTGCGAAGTGCCGAAACGCGGGACGTCTAATTCATTGTCGAAGTTTTGCACCCGGTGGAGGCGGAGACAATTGGAGGCTATGTTAGCCGTCCCCGGATTCCCCGATACATATTCCCATCGCCTGGAACCCGCGCCCGAGGAAATGTGCGTCATGTCCCGACCATCCCACGGCACAAACGCAGCTACCAAACCTTCGGGACCAGCATTGGTACCCGGCTACTGTAGGCGTCATAGGATTCGGCGCCCAATTGTTCGCGCAGGAAACGTTCCTCGACCCTGGCGGTCATCGAAAATCCCAGCGTAATGAGGACGAAACCAAGCAAAGCTGCCGGGGTGGCATGCAAGAGCGCTGTCATCAGCGCTGCGAAGAACACGCCCGAATAAATGGGGTGCCTTACGAGCGCGTATGGTCCCGTATCGACGACATGATGTCCTTCTTTCAGACTCACGAAGCCGGACCACAATTTTCCCAAGTGCAGCCGCGCCCACCAACAAAACGCGAACGCTCCTGCAATCAAGGCAAGCAAGCCCCAAGCAGCCCATGTCGGGTTTTGCCAAAGCTTTTGCGTATAGGCCCCTACCTTGGCCGCTCCGAACAGCGGCGTGCCGGCGCTCAACGGAAAGAACAGGAACAGGCAGCCGGTCATCGCTACAAGGCGATAAAGGCCGCCAACGCCGGGTCTCATTCGCTTTTTTGTTTCCGCGGACCAAAAAGCCGAAACAATCCAACTTGTATACCAGCCGATCCATAAAATATTGGCGGCGGTTTCTACTGGCACAACGAATATCCCGTTATCGAAAGAACGCCCCAAGAAATATCTGGCCTCACGCTTTACTCCATTTGCCGGTCTTTATGTCGAACTTCACTTTTCTCTCGGTTCGCATACGCATCAACAGTTCTTGCAGGGCGTCGGTGCTCTTGTTGCTGGGGTCGAGCCGCTGCTGTAGCGAATAAACGGCGCGGGGTTTGTCCAATGCGGCCAACACGTCTTCTTCTTTTATCATGACTTGCGTTCCTTCATTTGCGCCTCAGCGTCCTAAAGCCGGAATGAGCAGTGGGGATATGATACACATTTCCGACGTCACGACCGAGCTGAGGAGTAACGGGAATTCATGAGTATCATATCGTTAAATTTCTGACGACGCGCTGGCAACGCCGCTCAGCGCAGTTGCCCGATCTCGTGGAGTACTACTTCGCACGTCATCAAATCCAGATGCCCTCCTCCCGAATTCTTGAACATCGTGATGTCCGCCGACGATGTTCGCCCGGCGATCGTCCCGCCTGCGAGATCGTGGAGATCGCCGAGCACGTCGCTCTCGCGAATGGCGCCGCTGGCGATGGGCCCAAGGATATCTCCTACGCCGGCAAAAGCGGTTTCGCGCCGATCGACAAAGACGCGCGCGCGCCGGGCCGCCTCGTCGTCCGCTTCGCGGGTCTGCGGCGTGTAGCCGCCGACGAGATCCAGATGCGTGCCCGGCTTCAGGTTCGCGCCTTTGATGAGCGGCGCATGCGAACGCGTGCAGGTCGTGACGATGTCGGCGGTGCGCGTTGCCGCATCGAGATCGTCCGCTGTCTCCGCCGCAATCCCCTCCTGCGTCAGAAGAGAGGCGACCTTGGCCGCATTTTCCGCACTACGATTCCAGATCAGCACCCGCCGAAGCGATGGCCGCACCGCTTTGTGCGCGCGAACCAATCTCGGTGCCATCTCGCCGGCTCCCACAACGAGCAACGTCGTGGGTTCGGGATTGGCCAGGAGCTTCACGCCAAGCGCGGAGTCTGCCGCGGTCCGCCAATAGGTGATCTCGGTGCCGTCCAGCACCGCGAGCGGACGCCCGTTTGCGCCATCGAACATGACGCAGACCGCCTGCACCGCGGGCAACTGCGCGCGAGCGGGATTTTCGGGAAAGCTCGTAATCAGCTTGCTCGCCATGAACCGCCCGCGATCGAGAGCGTGGCGCACGAAATAGAGTTCGTTTTCGCCGCCGAGGAAACCATCCTGGATTTCGATCTTGGGCCGGCGATGCGCCGCTTCCAGAGCGGCAACGAGAAGCGGGAACGTCAAGACGCGCCTGATTTCCGCGGCATCCACAAAGCGCATGATTGTCCTTATATATGTAAGCGGGCGATCGGCCTCTCTCAAACTATCAAAGCGCATCGACCGGAGGAACGCGGCGGCCCAACGCCCGTGCCGCTCCTAGGGTGGGCAGCGCACGTTATCCGAAAACCGTTCGCGCCGCCGCATTGTGAAGCCGCCGCGGCCGGACCTATGCTGCCCCCAAGATCGTCACCTGGCCGGGGACGCGCCCATGAAAATCACCGCTGCTCGGATTCCTGCCTGGATTGTTGGGCGGTTCCAGACCATTGCATGGCTTTTTGTCGTGGCGGCCATCGTCACCGCATCCGTCGTGGTCGCGCAAGCCTGGGATCGTACCGCCTACGATGCTGCGATGAACCACAAGGGTGAGCCTTCGACCAAAGGCATCATTTGCAGAAACGAAGCCTGGTATGCAGCCGTGGAATGGTACAACGACGACATCGCGGTGAATCACGTCGCGGCGGATTCGGTCTCCTGGCAAATCATCAAAGCGGAGAGCGAACTCGAAACCCTCGAAACAAAATATTCGAATGCCGGCTTCCACCAGAAATTCTCCGGCGGCGTCGACGCCGGCGTGCCTCGCATCGCCGAACTCCAGACCGAAATCAAGCAATTGGATACCGCGCAGAAGACCCTGGAAGAACGGCGTCAAGTGGATCTCAACTGGCTCGAAGCGCTTTACAAGCTGCCGCCCTGCGAAACCCCGGTGACGCCGCCGCCTCCCCCACCACCGATGCCGCCATATCCGCCAGGTCCCAACGATCGCAATCCACCGCCCTACCGCGAGCCGCATCACGTCGTGACCAGCTGCGCCAAATGCAAATCGCTGGCGGATCAGGTGAACGACATCATCGACGAGCTGAAAGACGCCTGGGCGAAAAAACATTCGATCAGCAAGCTGCAAAGCGACATGCAGATCTATGCGCGGGCGCTGAACGTCTGCGAGCGCACCTGCCTGGTGCAACCGCCGCAAAGCGTGGAGCCGCCGGGACCGCCGCCGCCGCTGAAAAGTCCCAAATCCAAAGCGAGCAACAAGCGCGGGCTGAGCGAAGACAGTCCGCTCTACATGGACAACTACAAATCGACCGCCAAACCCAAGCCCCACACGACGCACAAAAATAGCGACACCGGCGGCCCGTCGCGCGAGGACCAGAAAAGCGATGAGCCGGACAACGACAAGTCCGACACCAAGCCGGAGATTCCGATTCCGCACTGAGGCGGAGTCGCATTGGAAAGCGCGGTGCCGTGCATGAGCGAGAGTCGCCTTTTATGTCCAGATTGCGCGCGCCATGCGCTCGTCGTCGGCCCCGCAATCGAATTGCCGGCCGATGCGTCAAGTGACGAGATCGCGCTGCAGATCGTAAGCTGCGCCAATTGCGGCTGCCGTGCTCTGGCGGTTTATGAGGAGTCGCGCCGCGGTGTCTTGGGCGCCGAAGCGACACGGCATACCGGATACCGCGTTCCGGTGGCGACGCTTTCCGCCATCGCCGGGTTGATCGAGCAATGCCCAACCCCGCGCAAGAGCGATTGCCGCTGTCCGTCCCACCTTGCCCTAGGTGTGCAGACTGCGCGCGGCGTGTGGGATGGGCTGAAGGCTCATCGCATTGAAACCAGCCGCAGCTTCTCCCTGGCCGGCGACTGAAGCGATCGCCGGCCGAACGTAAGATCGATCCGCGCGTCGTCGAGGCGGACATTCGCCGCGCCGTGGACGCCGGCTGGAATCCGGCCTCGCGCGGCAAGCCCTTCAACTTTCACGTTCTTCCGTCCGCTTTGTCTTGCCACGGCGGCGTCGTGCTCTGCTTCGTCTTCACAAACGTGGCCGCGAGGATCGTGCGTGGCGGCCCTTCGTCCGTGCGCAACGGTGCGGTGAAGCTTTCGCCCGTGAGGTAATCGACCTTTGGAATGCGATAGTGGCTCACGAAGCGCAGAGGCAGGCCGCAAGCCAGAACCGCATCGTACCCTGCATTCCAATTGTCCAGCCGCTCGGGCGGAACCACATCGTCGAGTAGCTTTCCCGTGACCTCGCCGAACACCTGCACCATGTCCGTGCCGAGCAGGCGAAACCGGTAGCGCGGCCCCTCGTCGGCGACGCGCTCGATGATCGAGACGTTGCGCACGAAGGTCTTGAGGGTTCGCAAATCGAACTGCTCGCGCGACGGAAGCCGGCCGTCTTGCACCTTGCTGAGCCATAAATTGCACAGAGCGGTCAGCTCGGCATGGTCGAATATCAGGGCATCGTCGCAGCGTACCGCCCAATCGAGCGCCACGGCTTTCGCATTGAACTCTGTGACAACGGATCGACGGCGAGCATCAACAATCAACGCGTAGTATCGCGGATTTCAGGGGTGGCGGCGCTAAGTATTTGACCGTACGCGAATCGATAACGCACGACAGACCCGACAGCGGGAACCTGCGGGCAACCGCGATCTTGGAGAAATTGGGCGCACCGCCCCGCTATTTTTGTCCTCGCGCTCGCGGGAGACGACAAAGCGAGCTAGAAGACGGCCCGGAAGAAGAGCTGTGAATCATGCGCGGTCAGAAAAAGCGGCAAGAGCAGTCCAATCGGCACGCCGTCACCATCGACGGTTTCGAGCTCTATTGGCAGCGCCGCAGCGAACCGCGATACACCACAGACCTTGGCCATCAAGGCCTGCGCATCCTCGTTCGGCTCGCGCAAAGCACTCGCCGCGAACTGATCCTCGAATATCCGTTCGGCGAGAAGAAGCCGAGCGGCATGGCGCATGTTCCCGAACGCCCCAAGATAGATCCGCGCGCCGTCGAGGCGGACATTCGCCGCGCCATGGACGCCGGCTGGAATCCCGCCTCGCGCGGCAAGCCGTTCAACTTTCTGGTGCCGGAGTGAGAGCGGCAAAGCAGGAGACGGCGCGCGACGTGACTACGTCTCGCCCGTGACCTGCGCGATCGCAGCCTTCCAGTTCGCCAATCGACGCTTCTCGGGAGACGCTCGTCCGGGCATGTCGCCCATGGTGCGGTCCAGGTAGTCGCGAAACTGCGGCTCGTACATTTCGCGGGTCATAAGCCATCCTGCTGCAATGCCGGGTGACGCCATGCCGGCTTTCACGCTACTCTCGAAACTCTCGAACGCGACTTTGTCCAGCAAGCCTTGCAGATTCTGGAAATAGGAATCCTCCGCGCTGACGAAGATGGAGCGGCAGACGAAAAGAAAACGAGCGAGATCCTTGGGACTGACATCGGGCGACCCTTCAAAGCACTTGTCGAGCCCGTCATCGGCGCGCAACTCGGCCAGACGCAAAGAGGTGTCGCTGATCCGCGCGGCGCGGCCCTGCTGAATCAGCGCCTGCGAATGTTTGGTGCTCTGCCGGATCTGCAGGCTGAGATAGACAAGCGAGACGAGAACCGCCGCACCGCTGACGAAGCTGCCCAGGGAGGCCAAGTCTGTAAGGCTCATGAGGACTCGCTATGAGAATTATCGCTGAGCCGACAATACGAGATGCTCCCGGCGAAATCAGCGCCCCGATGTGCCGCTGCCGGGGGGAGGCGCTCTCGCCGTGTCGATGTTCGCGGCGCGGCTGACCCCGGTGTTGCCGCCGCCTTGGAATCCGAGTTGGCCGCCGGGCCCACCGCTGGCTCCGAAACCAACTTTCGGATTGGCGTTCACCGGATCGATGCGCGTTATGGGCGCTTGAACGACGGGAATGCTTGAAGGCGGCATCGTGCGCACCTTGGGCGGCGGGGTGTTGCGCTTATCGGACTTGATGGTGACGGTTTCTCTTTCGCCGACCGCGAAGGCGTGCGTCGAAAGCAGCATCGCGGCAGCAACGAGCGCACCGGCCTTGAAACAAAGACGAAAGACTCCGATCGCCATGCGGCTACCCAGACCCTGTGGGAAGTGTTCCCCGCGATCGCGCAAGAAGTCAACGCGTAGCCGTAGAACTGGTGTTTTTCCCGCTCCATCGAAAAAATCGCATCAAACGAGAGAACGCCCGCCGTCCACGATGAGCACCTGCCCCGTCGTGTAACCGCCGCGCATCAAGTAGAGATAGGCCTCAGCCGCTTCGGCGGGCGTGGCGCTGCGCGGCAGGGGCAGCGTGGCGGTGAAACGTTTGAGCATCTCTTCCGGATACAATTTGGCGCGTTCGGTGAAAACGAATCCGGGGCAAACCGCATTGACCCGCACCGGCGCGAGATCGAAGGCAAGCCCGCGCACCAGATGCTCGATCGACCCGGCCATGGCGGTGGCGACGGCTGCGCCTTTCATGGGCCGATGCGCGATAATCCCGTCCGTCAGCGTAATGGATCCGCCTTCGGCGATGCGGGCGCAGCCGTGCTTGACCGCCGCCAACGCGCCCCAAAAGCGCACCGCGAAAGTCTGCGCGGCGGCGGCCAGATCCATCTCCTGCAACGTCCCGCCGCCGAACGTGCCCCCGCCCCAATCGCCGGCGGTGAACACCAGATGATCGAAGCGCCCGACATCGCCGAAGAAGCGCTTCACATCGTCCTCGTTCTTGACGTCGAGCGCCGAGCCGCTGGCCTTGGCGCCGAGCTGTTTCACGGCGCCATCGACTTTCACCTGCTGGCTGGAGGCCACAATCACCTGGGCGCCGTCATCATGCGCAGCGCTGGCGACAGCGAACCCGATTCCCGACGTGCCTCCAATGACGACGACTTTCTTGCCTTGAAGACTGGCCATGGTCCCACGAACTCCGATGTCCGAAGAGATGATGCGAATCATGAGCGTTACCACCAAGTGGAATCTTTGTCGTGGTGCGGACGATGCTTTCGGAACAAAAACCTTGTTAAAGACCATTTTCAATCCGATTCAGCTTTTGCTATCCCCGTTTTCCGCCGAATTCTGAATTGCGACAGTTCTCCTAATTTGGGCCTCGGGTTATAGTCCAGCAGCGGGGTGAAAAATGCTGGCAGCACTTTTGGTATTGCTCATGGGTGTAGCCGATGTGCCGCCGCCCGTGACCGCACCCCCACCCGAAGCGTCGACGACGATCGGGACATCCCATAATTGCGAATACCCGGCTGCTGCTGTGCGAGCCGGCATCGAAGGTACCACCTTTTTGCAATTCACGATCACTGTGCAAGGTCGTGTGAAAGACGTTTCGGTGGTGGGATCGAGTGGCAATCAGGAGCTCGACGACGCCGCTGTGGAGTGCGCGTACACGTGGAAATACCGTTCCACCGTTGAAAACGGCGCGCCGGTCGAGGTCTCGTGGCAGACCAACGTTCGCTGGACGCTCTCGTCGTCCCCTTCCGAGGCGGCCGCCCCCAAGATAGGTTGTACCGATCATTGCAGCAGCGGCAGGGACACCGTTGTCCGCCCTCCGTCGACGGATACATCATTCTTACAAATCCATGCCGGCTGGGTTGGGAATCTCAAGGTCGCGACCTGGGAACTCGATTGCAAAAGCTCGGCAATGATCCTAAGCGAACCCGAGAAGCCGGCAGATTCCCCTTCGCCGCCCGCCCCAACAACTGTGATTTCCACACCCAGTGCAGCGCCGGCCATCTCGGCGGATCAAAAGCCGGTTACGTCGCTCACCACAGCGGGCGCAAAGCCAGATACCCCTACGCCGCTATCGGCAATAGCCGCCCAGCCGCCAGCGAGGACTGCGGTCCGACCGGTTACGATGGGTCGCTGTCACGTCATGATGATCTTTCACAGCAAACAGAATCCGGAACAGGCTGTAATGGCCGTGTCGTTCCGCCTCCTCGGCCTGAGTCGAAGCATAGCGATGATCATTCGCATGCCGCCGTTGGCCAAAAAGGGCGATACCGTGCTGCTCGAACTCGGCGATCAAGGCGTGAAGCTTCCTGTCGTGGGTTGTACCGACAAGGACGGTTGCACGGCGTTGAGCGGCTTTTCCGTCGATCAGGAGACTCTATTGGTTGCGGCGTCTCAGGCGACTCTGGAGTTTCCGCCCGGCCATGACGGCATGCAGCCGACTGTCCGCTTGCCTATGGACGGTCTGGCTGAGGCCATCGCTGCCATGCACAGGGCCGATCCCAAACTTTGGGAGCGCATCCAGTAGATGAGCGTCCCGGCCGCTAAAACTTTCACAGTTGGCGATTGCGTGATGCAGAAAATACAACGTCCAGATTGCTGTGAGCAGCAACCATCCTCGAATGAGCACGCGGCGAAGATCCATTTCACCCCCACTTACGAGTTGGAAGGCACGATACCAGTTGCGCCGTCCGCCGCGAATGAGAACCGGACATCACAATGGGGAAATATGTGCGGAACACCGCTCCCGTCACCGAATTCAGGCTCTGTAAAAAATCCACTCCGCGCGCTAAGCTTCCGGCATGGCCGATCCCACTGCTCTCAACCAGGACTTCACGAAATACGATCAGGTGCGCAAGACGCATACCTATCGTCTGGCCGAACATGAGAGCGACCAGTTCGACGACGACACCCGGATCAGCACGCTGGATCTCGGCCCGTTTCTGCACGGCGATGCGAAAGACAAAGCGCGTTTTGCGCAAGCCTTCGCCGGCGCGCTGCAGGAGATCGGCTTTGCCGTCTTGACCGGGCACGGTGTCGAACCGGGGCTCTACGATCGGATCCATGATTCCGTGCTCGAGCTGTTCACCTCGACATCGCTCGCCGAGAAGATGCGCTTCCGTGCCAAGCGTCACGGCTCGGTGAGCCAGGGCTACTTTCCGCTGGAGGAAACCAGCGACATCCATCCGGACCTAGTGGAGGGTTGGGTGTGGTGCAGGCGCGCCTTCGATATGCCCCAGAACAACGGGCCCCAGCATCGCGACGCGCCGTTGCTCGCGGAGGATTGGCGCGCGGAAGATTACTGGCCGCGGGCGGAGTACGAGCGGGAGTTTCGTCGCCTCGCTCTTGCGCACGAGGCGCTGTTCAAACCCATCGCGCAGGCGATGTTCCAGGGCCTCGGCTGCGATCCCCATGTCTACGACCGCAAACTCAGTGGCACCAACTTCGGCATGCGCCTGAACTACTACCCGCCGATAACGGCCGCTCAGGAACGCTCCGGCGCCGGGCGCCTGCTCGGACATGAAGACGTCGATCTGTTCACGATTCTGCCGGCGCCAAAGCTCGACGGCCTGCAGATCTGGAACCATCGCAGCAACAAGTGGGTGCGCCTGCGCGCGCCGCAGAATTCGATCATCATCAACACCGGCGATTACATGCAGCGCATCACCAACGACCGCCTGCCGTCGACGACCCATCGCGTCGGCAAACCGGCCGACGGCTCGCACCTGAGCAAAGCCAGAGTCTCATTCCCGATCGCGGTCTATGTGTGGGAGGACGAAACCCTCGAAGTGCTGCCCGGCCTGGGCGCGCCGAAATATGAGCCGGTCAAAGCCATCACCTTCCACACTCGCAGCACAGCCAAGTTCTATGGCGACGACTATGCGGTGGAGTCCGCTTAAAGACGGAAACAGCGGCGAGGAAGGGAATATTCATGGTAAGCAATGAAGAGATCGTGCGAAACTTCATCAAGGCATGGTCGCGGCTCGACGTGAATGAGCTGGTGGATTTCTTCGCCAGCGACGGCGTCTACCACAACATGCCCCTCGCGCCCGTCGCCGGACGCGACAACCTGCGCGGCTTCATCGCGGCGTTCCTGAAAAGCTGGACGGCGACGCAGTGGGACATCCTCAACCTCGTGTCGCACGGCGACGTCGTCATCGCCGAGCGCGTCGATCGAACCACGGTCGGCGGCAAGAGTGTGACTCTTCCCTGTTGCGGGGTTTTCGAGATGAAGGACGGCAAGATCAAAACCTGGCGCGACTATTTCGACATGGCGACTTACACCAAGGCCTTGGCGGGCTAGCGCTCCGACTCAAGCATCGCGTCACGCTTGCCACGGCCGCCGGCCGGGCGCACGCTTCACGGAAGCGGCAGCGTAAAGGATGGAGCGCGATGCAGACGTTTCTCGAAGACGCTTCGTTCAACCAGTCTCCCCCTTTCGCCGACGTCGACTTGTTTCGTGCGGACCGGCCGTTGGTCGATGCGGCCAAGCGCTATGGGCTGGATGAAGAGTCGCTGTCTCTCTGCGGCCGCGACTTCGGCTCGGCCGAAACGCTCGAACTGGGGCGTATCGCGAACGAGAACCCGCCGCGCCTGCGCGCGCTGGACGGCAGAGGCAACCGGATCGATCGCGTGGAATTCCATCCGGCCTATCACGCGCTGATGGCAAAGAGCATCGCTTACGGAATTCATTCTTCCGCGCATGACGGCTCGGAGCCGCATGCGCCGATGACCCAGCGCGCGATGCGTCTTTATATGGCGACGCAAGCCGAAAGCGGCCATCTCTGCCCCATCACCATGACGCATGCCTGTTTCGGCGCGCTCGCGGCCGAGCCGAGCCTTCTTGCCGCTTGGAAAGCCAAGATTCTCTCTCGTGACTATGATCCGTCGCTTAAGCCGTGGACGCAGAAAGCGGGCGTCACCATCGGCATGGGCATGACGGAGCGCCAGGGCGGGACCGATGTGCGCGCCAACATCACCACCGCCGTGAACCACGGCGATCACGTCGAGATCAGCGGCCACAAATGGTTCATGTCGGCGCCGATGTGCGATGCGTTCCTCGTGCTGGCGCAGGGCGAGGGCGGATTGACCTGCTATCTGATGCCGCGCTTTAAGCCCGACGGATCGCTCAATGCCCTGCGCTTTCAGCGCTTGAAGGACAAGCTCGGCAACAAATCCAACGCGTCGTCGGAAGTGGAGTTTCACGCCGCTTATGCCCAGCGCATCGGCCCCGAAAGCCAAGGCGTGCGCACCATCATCGAGATGGTGCAGCTGACGCGCATCGATTGCGCCGTCGCTTCTGCCGGCCTTATGCGCATCGCGCTGTCGCAGGCGATCAGCCACATTCGCAACCGTTCGGTCTTTCAAAGACGTCTTGTCGATCAGCCGGCCATGCGCGCCGTGGCCGCCGACCTTGCACTCGAACTGGAAGCCCAGGCCGCCCTCGCCTTCCGCCTTGCCCGCGCCTCCGATCTTCGCGAGAACGGCGCCGAAGCCGCGTGGTTGCGGCTGATGACGCCGGCGATCAAATACCTCGTCTGCAAATCGGCGCCGCAATTCGTCTACGAAGCGCTCGAATGCCTCGGCGGCAACGGTTACAGCGAAGAACTTCCCCTGGCGCGCTACTATCGCGAAGCGCCGCTCAACGCGATCTGGGAAGGTTCGGGCAATGTCATGGCGCTCGATGTGCTGCGCGCCGCATCGCGCCAGCCCGATGCCGCCAGCGACACGATCGACCGGCTGGCCAAGACGGCCGGCGAAGTGCTCGATCTCCCGCCGTTCGTGTCCGAACTCAAGGCGCGGCTGCGCGCGGGCGACGCCGAACGGCACGCGCGCTATATCTGCGAGGGACTGGCGCGGTTGGCTGCCGTGGCGGCGCTGGTGGAGGCGGGTTCGCCCTTTGCTTCGCTCTATGCCCGCACCCGCTTCGCGGCGGCCCCGTTTGCGCAATACGGCGCAAGCGACCTCGGCCTTCGCGCCGAAACCGAACTCCTCGAGAGGGCGCTGGCGGTTTAGAAGCGCTAAAGGGATAATCTTTCTTCTTTGAATCTTTTTGAGTCCTCAACTCCCCATCCGTCATGGCCGGGCGGCGCGTAACGATGTGGAGCGCGTCCCGGCCATCCAAGATCTCGATGCGACCGGGGGCGGCAGCGAGATGTAGAAAAACGTGAAGGGTTCACGCGGAGACGCGGGTGCGCCTGCGGCGCACCGCGGAGATCGCACAGGCTTGAACTCATCGACAACCACCGAACTCTTGTGATCTTGTTGGTGCGCTTCGCGCGCCAGCCGGATTCTCGACGCACCAGAGAATTCGACCAACTCAGGCTCGCCATCCCTGCGGCCTCCGCGTCTCCGCGTGAACCCTTCACGTTTCGCAACGCCGCCACGAACCACGAAAATCGAGTCGCCGGCGCGCAGCGGCTCCCGACTCTATTTCCGCTTCAGCGCCGGTGCCGCGGTGGGGATCGGCGAGCCGCCTGGAACAGCGACGCGTTCCGCCTCAAAGCCCAGCAACCTGGCAGTCCGGAACCAGGCAAGGAGAATGACAAAGACGACGATCGACCAGGCCATGGCGAGGAGTTGAACAAGCGTCGTGTGCGTGGCGATGAAACCGCACGCTTCCTTCGTGACCGCGGTTTGCAGAATGCGCGCCCAATCCTCGCGCTGAATTTTCACCTCGTATTCCCACGGCGCTGGGGAATCGACCACGCCGCTCAGCAGCGTGATCTCGCCCTGGCGCTTGATGGCGGCCTTGCCCAGATTCATCACGAGCTGGCGTTCGCCGAGGCCTTCAGACCAGAAGCGCATCTTGGTCTCCGGATTTCTTGATTGCCGCGCCATCTAACGGCGAACGTCCACGCGCTACCGCTATGGACCCCACCTCGCCGGATTGCGCTCCGGCACGCTTGCGAAACAGGAACGTCACGACGACGCCAGGAATGCGGCGCAGCAGATTGAAGACGAAGGGCAGAAGAAGGCCGCCGCGCTCGGCGAGAAACCGCGCTGTCTGCGGCTTGGCCATGATCGTGAGGAAGTCGGTGAGGTCGGCCGGGCTGAGCCTGATGGCGTAATTCCAGCACACCGGCTCGATCACGCCTTCCATCGTGAGTTCATGGGACGTGACGCGAAGCGTCGCCGCCGGAAGCACCAGGGGAAGTCTCAGCCGGCCCAGGCCGCGCGACCATACAATCACAGCAGGAATCCTTTTTCGCGGGCGGCGGTGACCGACGCCGGCTCGGTCCACCACACGTTCAGCCCAAGGTCTTGTGCGACGACTTTCGCGGCGTTGTAGCCGCCGCCGAACGTGATCATGCCGCCGGGGAAGGTGCTGGCGCCGCAGAGATAGAGGTTGTCGATCGGCGTCTTGTACGACGAACACTGCACGTTGGGGCGCGAATAACCCATCTGGGTCATGATGTACGCGCCGTGCTTGAACGAGCCGCGCTTCATCTGCGGAATCTTCATCTCGATATCGAGCGGGGTGTAGTCGTAGCGGCGAACGATGCTCGAAGGATCGAAGTCGGTGGTGTGTTGGGCGAACGCCGCGATCAGGCGGTCGCCATACCGCTTGGAGATCTCTCGCCAGTCGCCGTCGGCCGGCGCGTAAGGCACGCAGGCCTCGAGGCGGCACACCGCGCCGTCGGGATCGGTTTCCCTGGGCGCCTGCCCCGCATCCACATCGGTGGTGAAGGTGACGTGGCCGACATCGTGCAGCAGGCGCTTGTCCATCACTTCGCTGATGTGGCGGATCACATCCTGCGGCGTCTCCACGCCGAAGACGCGGATGAAGGCGGTCGCCACGCCTGGATCGGCGACCTCGGCCTTGAAGTGAGGCTTCCTGCTGAGCGCGAGATGACAGAGGAACAGCGAGCTTTGTTCCCATTCCCAATTGCGCGCCGTGTTGGCGCAGAGTTTCGAACGCTTGAGCAGTTCGGGCTCGGGAATGAACTGGCCGAAGGTGGTGACGGGATCGGTCGAGGTGACGATCGCCTTCGCTTCGATGCGCCGGATCGGCCCCTCGCAGCCCGTGGGCGCGATCTCGACGGCCTTGGCCGCGCCGTTCTCGACAATGAAGCGTCTGACCTCGTGGTTCTCGCACACCTCCATGCCGGCCAGGATGCCCGCCTTCTGCAAGGTCGACGACAAACGGTGCGAGCCCCCTTTGACAAGCGTCGCATTCAGCATCCGGTTGAAATAAAGCGGAACGAGATAGCTCGAATTGGATTCCTTGGGATCGATGCCCCACATGCAGATCAGATAGAGGAGCAGCGCGCTCAACCCCGGCGTCTCGAAGCCCCAGCTCGCACAAATCTCTGCCGGCGTCATCTCCGTGATTTCGAGAATCCTCTTCCCCAACTCGCTCTCCATGTAGGTGGCGGCGAGCTGAGCGGAGCCGACGGGGCGACCATAGGTCGAAGGGATCAGATAGGCGTCGGCGATCTCCTTGTAGGAGAGATAGACTTCACGGAAACGCTCGGCATCTTTCGCGGAAAAGCGGCGAATGGATTGCACCGAGCGCTCCAGATCGGAATAGAGCGTGATCGCATCGCCGTCCTTCTTCAAAAGCGACGCCTCGACCTGCGGGCGGATGTAGACGCAGCCGTCCTCCTCGAGCCCGAGGTCGCGATAGGGCGGCGCCACATCCAGCATCAGCATGTAGTTGGCGTGAAGATTGAAGCGGTAGCCGGAGAACTCTTCCGTCACCAGCGCGCCGCCGGTCTCGTGGCGGCGCTCGACGACGAGAACCTTCGCCCCGGCGCGCGCCAGGTAGGCGGCCGCCGTCAGACCGTTGTGGCCCGCGCCGACCACCACGATATCGTAGGAATTCTGTTCAGCCATAGCGTCCTCCCGCGTTGGTGCGGAAACTCATGTCTCAATCCACGGTGAACCGCTGGGTCACGCCCTCGCGCGCGAGCAGCGTCTTGGCGCCGTCGAAGGCCATCGCCTTCCACCAGTCGGGCTTTTCCCGCTTGAGGTCGGCGAAGATCACGTTGGCGGCGACCGTGCCGGCACCGAGATTGGTGTAGTTGGTCGTGCCGGTGGATTGGCAGATGTAGAAGCGTTCGATCGGCGTGTGCGGCTCGTTGCAGCCGGCGAACGGCTTCCAGCTCCACATTTGCGATTCGGTGAACGAGCCGCTGGGATGCATGTTGCCGCCACAGTGCGGATTGCGCCGCACATAATCGTGCGGCGTGTTCACATAGCGGGCGATCTTCGCGGACTTGAGGTTCGGCAAATAGCGCACCAGGACGTCTTCGACCTTGTCGGCGTAGGTCTCGCGCAGTTCGTCCCATTGGGCGGGCCCGCCCAAGGTGTTGAGCTCGTAGGGAACATTGGCCCAAGTGAGGATGGTGTATTGCCCCGGCGGCGCCTGCGTGCGGTCGGCGATGCAATAGTTGAACGCGGCGCCCCAGACGACCGGCGGATCGGGCGGCTGGTCGCGCAGCATCACGGAACTGACCAGGCGCTCGGCGTCTGCCATCGTCTCGGCGCCGAAGTTATAGACATAGGTGTTGTTGGTTTCGGGGAATTTCCGCGCGCAGGCGAAATCGGGCTTTTCGCTCATCACGTAGTAGTTCGTGAACAGGCTCGAGCCGCGATAGTCGAAGCGTTTCAGCGCAACGCGCGCCTGCAGCGGCAGGTGCTCCTCGCCGATCAGCTTGAAGAAGGTCGGCTTGGCGCTGACATCGCTGATGACCGCCTTGGTGGCGGTGAACGCGGCATCGGCGAACGTCGCGCGGCTCGCCAGCACCACGCCCTTGGCCTCGCCGCCTTCGACGATCACCTTCTCGACGGGGCAGTTGTAGAAAATCCGCCCGCCATGATGGACGAAGCAGCGCACCAGCGCGTGCACCAGATCGTGGCTGCCGCCGCGCGCGGTGTAGCCGCCGTCGGCGGTGAAGATGGTGAGGAAGTTCAAGACCACGAGCGGCCCGGACAAGCGGCTGGAGATGACATCGAGTCCGGAGGTGCCGGCGTAGCTTAGAACCGCCAGCTTGATCTGTTCGTTTTCGAACAAGGCGTCGACGAATTCGAAGCCGGTCATCCACATCCAGTCCTTCGGCAGGACCGGAACGTTTCCGTGCCCCTGAGCCTCCAGAAATTCCAGGAAACTTTCATCGCTCGGCGGCGTGATGTAGCCCTGGTGGGCCATCAGCGGAACGGTGGGGCCGAAGAAGTTGGCGATCCTGCGATACGTCTCGGCATCCTTCGGCGAAATGCGCTTCCAGGCCTCATAGGTCTCGCGGGCGTCGCGGCGCGAGAACAACACGGCGTTGCCGTCGAGGAACGGATAGAAATAGGCGTATTTGGAATCGGGCGGGGCCAGGGGCTCCAGGCCGAAGCGCTCCAGCTCGAGATCGACATAGGCCGGACCGTAGTGCGGCATCAGCAGCGAGGCGTGCATGTTCAGCTTCACGCCGGGACTGAGCACTTCCTCGGTCGAGCAGAAGGTGCCCGACTCGTCGCGCCGCTCGAAGATCGCCGTCTTGAGGCCGGCTTTCTGCAGATAGGCGCCCGCCGCGAGTCCGTTGATGCCGCCGCCGACGATGATGACGTCGTATTCTTTTGTTGGACCAGCCATGGGCCGCCTCGCTGCATCGGGGCCGCTTCGACGTGCGGCTGATGCGGAGGCTAGAACTTATTGGCTACTCGACAAATAAATATGTTTTGCAGCGAAATTGATCTGAATCAGTGACGCCGGATCGCGCCGCGGCCGCGCAGCGTGGCGCCATCACGAGCCGCAGGTTTTTCGGCCGGCAGGAAAGCGCGCTTCAGCGTGGCGATTGTCGTGGCGCGAATGGACTCAAGATCGGTCGATGGATCGGCGAGACGCTGCATGCTGACGCCGAGCAGCAAGCTGCCGATCATCAGCGCGCTCGCATCGGCATCGATGTCACGGGAGATTTCACCCTTGGCTTGCCCGCGCGCGAGCAGGCCGCGCAGCCAGACGCGAACGCGTTCGTGCGAAGCGGCGAAGAGCGCGCGCGGCTCGCTGGCGTCCGCGACGGTCGAGGCGAGCAGCATGAAATACGCCAAGCCGTCGTGCTCCCTCTCTAGGCTGCGGATATGGGAGTCGATATAAAGCGCGATCGCGTCCATGGCCGGCATCTGGTCGATGTGCTGGGCCTCCATGATCGCTTCGCGCTTGCGATGAAGGTGGGCGATGACGGCCTCGATCAGGCCGCGTTTGGATCCGAATCTTTGCGTGGCCAGACCACGGCTCAGACGCGCCTTCTTTCCGATTTCCGCAAAGGTGACGGCGCTGACGCCCCGCTCGGCCACGATCCTGAGCGTCGCCTCGACCAGCAGCCGCTCGGATTCGTCGCGACGTTCGGCTTGCGAGCGGCGCCGGCGCGGCTGGCGCGTCGCCCTCTTCATGGCTGACATGACCTCACCGTCATAGGGGGACAGCATACATAAACCCCTCCGCGCCGCGAGCGCATGCGATGTCGCGTTCGGACGTTTCTTTACGGAAGTTAGCTCAGAGTCGATTATCCCAATCTCCTCTCCCTCGCCGCCTCCGCTAAGAGCTACGGCGTGCCTTGAGTTCACACCTGCCACGCCGAAGCGAAGTGCAAGCGGGTGGACGGGCGATTTGGGAAATAGGAAATGGGACAGACCCCTTTCCATGGCGATGATTATGCGGTGGAAGCTAAGGGCTTGTCTTCCGATGGTCCATTTACCGGCGCGGCCTTCGCGGTGCCCGTGCGTGCATGACGACGTCCTGCGGCGTGGCCGCGAGGATATAGCTTGTGCTTCGGCCGCCCGCCGGCTCTTTGATCAGAACACGTTTGGTCAAAAGCCCATCGATGTCGCGACCGGCGCTGTCTTGCGAGGTCTTGGTCAGCTTCGCCCATTTCGATGAGGTGAGCTTTCCCTCGAATCCATCAAGCAGGCGGTTGATGACAAACCGTTGACGTTCGTTGAATGATTCTCCTGCGTGCAATTCCCAGAATCTCGCCTTGCGGAGCACATCAGCGAGCATGAGTTCGGCGCCGTCGAAGGAACGCTCCAGACATCCCAAAAACCAGAGCAGATGTTCTGTGAGGTCGAGATCGCCCTTTTGCGCGTCTTCAAGATGGTCGTAATAGCTGTCGCGCTCTTTACAGATTTGTGCAGAGATACTGTAGAAGCGCTGCTCGCTCTCCTCCGATCGCGCCAACATCATATCGGCGAGCGCGCGGCCGATGCGGCCGTTGCCGTCCTCAAAAGGATGTATGGTGACGAACCAGAAATGCGCGATCGCCGCTTTCAGGACGAGATCGAGATTTTCCTGGCCGACGTTGAACCAACCGATAAATGCATCCATTTCGGCATCGATCCGTTCGGCACGCGGGGCTTCGAAGTGAATCCGTTCGTGATCCGGTGCACCAGATACGACCTGCATCGCGCCCGATTGCGGCGGACGCCAGGCGCCCACGGCAATTTTGCGCAGACCGCTCCAGCCGGTGGGAAAGAGCGCGGTGTGCCAGCCGAACAACCGTTCACGCGTCAACGGCGCGGTATAATTCCTCGTCGCATCAACCATCACCTGCGCGATGCCTTCGACATTGCGGTCGGCCGGCGTGAGCGCGCCGATGTCGACGCCGAGACGGCGTGCCAGTGACGATCGCACCGCCGAAGAATCCAATATCTCTCCTTCGATCTCGCTGCTCCTAACGGTTTCTTCGGTCAGCGCCTGAAGCGCGGCTTCGTTGCGTGGCTTGAAGCCGAGGCTTTCCATGCGGCCGAGCAGCCGGCCTTGGCGATGGCGCACCGATGCGAGCTTTTCCGCGAGCCGCTCGCTGTTCCGGCGAAAGCCCGGCCAGTCGGGGCGTTCATGGATATAGTGGACCATAATCTAAGCACCTTTTGCGGAGATTATAGGCCCCGGTCTCCGCAGAGGCAATATATTCTCTGCAAATTATGCGTAGAATATCAGACCTATTCTCCGCATATACTATCCTATTGTAATATCTAGATATTCACGCGAACGCGGCGCACTTAATTCCCGCCATTCCATAATGCTCCGCCAGCAGGTCCAGTGCGAACACCAGCCGTTCGATGGCGCGTTTCGGATGCAGCCGCAAAATCGCCGCCTGCCTTCTCGACGCTGACGTCGCCTTCCTCGCCGAGCACGACCAATTCGACGATCAGGAAATTGCGTGACGCCATACACATTTCCCGATTGTCTGCACCGATTTGAGTTCGGGAAATATGTATGGCGTCACTCTATTCGCCTTGTCCGAGACCTTCATGTACCCGGGCTGTTGAGGCGTGACCTTGCGCGTGCGTTTGGCCAGATCGGTCCGCAAAGTCGAGAAAAGGCTGCTATCGAGGTGATAAGTGCGATGACTTTTCAGATCCAGAGGATCGCGCAAAGTCATCCAGTCCGTTCCGGTTCTGGGATGAACGATCTCCACGATCAGAATGTCCGGAACGATCATGCTGGGGTGGGCTATAACCATGCGCACCACGTCGTCGCCTCGGGCGCGATGCCATTCAAGGGGGTGAGAAACGGCAAGCGCCAATATGCAGGCGCCGTAACGGTCCTCGTCAAACACGTCGCAGGGAGGGCGCTTCAAGTGCCGCGGTTGTGCCGATGCAGTCGCGCAAGCAAGGGCCGTGACGATTACGGCCAGCCCGGCGACGAGAGAATTTGCAAGCCTAGCCCACCTCATGTCGCCAGAATATCAGGAAATCGCGCTGCGATAATTCCCGCAGAGAATGGAAGATTCCGGGGAAGGTCGAAATTGCCATATTGGGGAGACCGAAATTGCGTGACGCCATAAACATTTCCCGATCGTCCGCACCGATTTGAGTTCGGGTAATATGTATGGCGTCACTCTATTCTCGCTTCAGAGCCAAAAAGCCCCATAAAATCCGCAAAAATTTCCGCGTCTCAACAATTCGCCCAACAGGCCCTTGAAATTTCATCTATCATGTGTAAGTTATCTCTTACATATGTCTGATGGAGCTGTTACTTGGCCCTGATGGGGGACCAGCTGCTGGCCGCGCTCGCGGCGCTCGCCAATCCGCACCGGTTGCGGATCGTGGCGGCGCTGACGCGCGACGGGCGCAACTATGTCAGCCAGCTGGCGCGCGAATTGAGCATCAGCCGTCCGCTGCTCCATCTGCACTTGCAGAAACTCGAGGAGGCCGGGCTCGTGACCTCAAGGCTGGAGCTCTCGTCCGACGGCAAGGCGCTCAACTATTTCGAAGTGGCGAAGTTCGAATTCGAGCTCACGCCACGGGCCATCGCACAGGCCGCTAAGTCTCTCACCGATTCCGGGAAGTGAAAGGAAACACTATGACATCCATCTATTTCATCACCGTGGGCGCGATGCTCGGAACGATCATCCTCGTCTTCGTCATCCGCTTTCTTCAGGCCTCCGCCGTGGCGGGCGCCGATGCCGCGCATACCGACTCCTATCGCAAGCTCGCTTCCGACGCGGTGACGGCGCAATCGGGCAATGCGGCCACATTGTCGGCGATCCAGAGCGAGCTTGCGGAAATCAAGTCGCGCATGGCGAGCGTCGAGAAAATCCTGAAAGCGGTCGAGTAGTGGCTGCTTCGCGGTTCGCGTGGGCCTCAGGGACTCAAGGGAGATACGCATGAGGAGCACTGTGTTGGGATGCGCCGCCGGCGTCGCCTCGATTGTCATGGCCATCGGGCCCACCTTTGCGGCGGACCCCTTTGCCGGGACGTGGGTGTTGGATGTGGCCAGGTCAAGCTACAGCCCGGGTCCTGCGCCCGCCGCCGTCACCGTGACGACGAGAGAGATCGGCAATGGAAAATTCGACACGATCATCGACGTGACGCAGCAGAACGGCAAGGTTGCGCACTTCGAAGTCAACTATGCCAATGACGGTGCCGACTATTCCATCGCCGGGCCTATGCCGGGCGAAACGGCGTCGAGCAGATATGTCGGTGCCGAAACCATCGAAAGCACGCTCAAAATCGACGGCAAACCCATCGGGACGACGACCGAGGTCATGGCAGGAGATTTGAACACGCTCACCTCGACAACCATCGGCACGACACCAAACGGGACGCCGATCAGGAACGTCCAAGTGTACGACCGCAAATGACATACTCGAAAATCAATCCCTGCCCCAAACTGCGCGGGAGCACAACGCAAACATTCCCTCATCCTTCCGAAGGAGGCTCACATGCACGACATTAAAGAGCGGCTGTCTCTCCTGTGGCTGTTCGCGTTATTGAACTACCTTTATGCGGACGTTATTGCCCTCTGGGATATCATTGGCACGCCGAATTTTCACGTGCATCTCCCGCCATGGGCTCTGATGGGTTCGGCGGTCCTGATGGAAATCCCCATCGCCATGATTGTGGCGTGCCGGCTGCTTCCGTTCAGAGCGAACCGGCTGGCGAATATCACCGCCGGCGTCATCGTGACCGTCGTGAACGGTTTCCTGACCTACGTTCCGCCGCTGGCCGGATGGGGCAGCACGCCTGCTTTGCCCGAGTACTTGTTCTTCGCAACGATCGAGACTGTTTGCACCTTGATCATCGTCCGGCAAGCGTGGACATGGGAGAAAAGCGCAGCGAACCCTACCGCAAAATTCTCGGCGTCCCCGGTCGTGTCCTAATTGTCGTGTCCTGATTTGCGTGGAGCGCGAACCTGAGTCTGAGTGGTCGTTTCACGGACATGCAACGGCCCGGAAGGCTCGCTAAAGCCGATCACGAGCCGAAAAGGAGGCGGACATGACACGGGTGCACGGCGCGGCGGCAGACAGGGATGTGGTCTCAGGCGGCAGTGGCGCCGGTGATGCCGTACCCTTATGGCGACTTTACGTTCTGCGCGCCCTCTACGCGGTCCTTGCGGCCGCAGAGGGCTCGATCCAGTTTTCGGCGTTCCTTCATCACGCACATTGGACGCAACCGAGCGCAGTGGCGCACAGCTTCCTTCTGGCGCTCGCGCTCCTGTCGATTGTCGGAATCCGATATCCGCTCAAGATGCTGCCGCTCATGGTCTACGAGCTGCTCTGGAAGATGATCTGGCTCTTGGGTATCGCGCTGCCGTTGTGGGCTGCCAACCAGGTCGACGCCGACACAAGCAGATCATTCTTCGAAATCGCGCCGGTCATTGTCCTCTTTCCCCTGCTTCCTTGGGGTTATATTTTTTCCAATTACCTGAAGAAGCCCGCAGACCGCTGGCGCTGATGCGCAGGGCCCGGTGATGGGAGCACCATACCCCGTCTGACCCAAGACATTCGCCCGCAGATTCCGCGTGGCCCTGGGTTCAAGGCATATTGATCGACGACGCGGGCAATCGTTATCGTAGCGAACTGGCGACACCATACAGGTTCACCGCAGCCGCCCAGCCCGCGCCGCCATCCCGTAATGCTCCGCCAGCAGGTCCAGCGCGAACACCAGCCGCTCGATCGCCCGCTTGGGATGCAGCCGCAAAATCGCCGCCGCTTTTTCGACGCTGACGCCGCCTTCCTCGCCGAGCACGACCAGTTCGACGATTGACCGGCCGCGCGCGCCGAGCGCCGCCATCGCGCTCGCGTGGCGTTTCATGGCGTCGACTTTGGCGTCGCCGGGAAGCTGCGTGCCGCCGCCGCTGCCGACGATGACGCTGGAGGCCACCGGCATGATCATCGCCATCTCCCAATCGCGCTGCAGCCGCACGCCCGCTTCGTAGTGATGCTGGTCGATCCATTTGCGCGCGCAGAGCCAGCGCAGGCGGTCGATGTTCACGTTCTCAAGCGCGAAGTCGCCGCATGCGCGCTCCTGCGCGGAAAGATTGCGCGGCTCCTGCAGCACCGGCGCGAAACCGCCATGGCCGGGATGCGGGAGCGCGAGCGATTTTTCGCGGGTTTTGCGTTTGGTGCGTTTGCTCACTCTTACTCCTCAATCCCTCTCCCCACATCCGTCATGGCCGGCCCCCGTGCCGGCCACCCAGGATCTCGATGCGAACAGGTTCGCGCGGAACGATCCGCATGGGTGATCTTGGGTGGCCGGGACAAGCCCGGCCATGACGGAATTTGGGAATGGGAATTGGAGTTGGAATTGGAGTGGGAGAAAATCTGAGCTTGCATCACCGCTACCTCTCCCGTTCCTCTCGCTCGAAAATCGCATCGATCTGCGCAAGCAGTTCCGGCGTGAGGCCGATGAGCGGCTCTTGCGGCTCCTCGCAAATCTCCGCCGCCAGCAGCCGCTCGGTGCGTTCGATCGCGCTCAGCGTGCGCCGGCGCAGCGCGATGTCGTCCTTCGCCAGTTCGTAGAGTTTGCCGGGCGTGGGGAAATACGCGTTCTTCGCGTTGCGGCGATAGCGCGCGCAGGCCTCAATCACATGGCTCTCCGTCGCGCCATTCAGATCGGCGAAGAAGTCCGCCAGCATCAACTTCACATGCTCCGCCGTGAAATCCGGGCGCCAGTAGTGCAGCGCCAGCCGCCCCAGCTGCGCCGCCAATTGCGCCTGCGTCAGCGCCGGCCCCGCTTTGGCGCGTGCTTCCTCGATCGCCGCGCGCATCTTCGCCGGATCGTCCAGCACTTCGCGCATCGCCGTCGCGTTCGTCATCTGCGTCAAGCTCGAAGCCAGCGAAGATCGCAGCGCCTTTGAGGAAATTTTCGTGGGCGGTGGGCTTGCGAGCAACGCCTGCACCAGTTGCTGCGCCATGGCTTGGTCTCCGGTTGAAGGCGAGCGCGTTGCGCGTCCAGGTTCGCCACGACGCCGCCCAATCCTTTGAGCGCGTGCCCTTGGCGGCGTGGTAATCGAGGAACTGCGCGGCGTGATCGCTCACGGCTTCGGCGAGATCGCCCCTGCCCTTGTCGCGCCAGAACGCCTGCGCCTCATCGCGCTCGCGCCGGCTTGGAAAGTCGGGAGGAAGCGGTGTCCCGCGATATGTTTCACGTGAAATCGCACTTGCTCGCGCGCCATCCGAACGAAGTGAGGATGGATTCCCTTCCTTTCCTTTTCCCTTCCCCTCCCCTTGCGCACGCACAAGAGGCGTGGACGACGCGTGCGCCACGCGTGCCTCACGCGTGAAAGATGCGTCGGGCGGTGGAGGCAGAACGCTTTCGACCTCCCGATTGTTGATCATCTGATGGCGCGACCACGACGGGATGTACCCGCATTCTCCGCTTCGCGTCGCGTAACGCGCGACGAAACCGCGCGCCGCCAGTTCGTCCAGCACCCGCTCTATATCGACGTCATCGTAGGGAAGAATGTCGAGCTTCAGCGCCTTGGGCCGCCAACGAAAGCGGCCCTCGCGATCGCACACCGTCCACAGGCCGGCAAAAGCGAGCCGCAGCGGCAGGCCGCTTTCCTTCTCCGCCGCGAAAAGCTCTTCGTGGCGGAAGAACTCCGGCTTGATGGTGCGGATGCGCGCCACGTCAGGCGCGTCTCCCCATCAGCCGCGACAGCGGAATGGGCTTGAGCGCGCCGTCGTCGCGCACGTCCGGCTTGGCCTGATGGGCGGCGCAGAAGAACTCACCTTTCTTCAGACTCCTGTAGCAACCTGAGACATTGCAAATGCGCTTCGTTTTCCAGCGCCACGTTTGGTGCGACTGACTTTCGCCCGTTTCTTCGCCTTCCTCCCAGTTGCTCCGGCGTGAACCTTTTTGGCCGATACGGCCGCCGAGAAAGGGAATGAGCGGGGCGCACGGCGCCTTCGTGTGAGGTGGGGAGACACCCTCAGGGGCGGCGCCGTGCATTGTGGGATCAAAGACGCCCGCTCTTCCTGACTTAAGATTGGCCTTTGCCGTTCCCCTGATCTCGGAAATTCGTTGTGTTGCGCGCTCACGCATCGGCGTCTCTCCCGCAATGGGGACAGGCGTGGCGTTCGTGCACGATTTCGATGGCCCGTTTCATCGCCCAGCCGTTGCGCGCGCTGGAATGACGAGTGCGGCGGATGTGGCCCCTGCGTTCCAGATTGGTGAGCGCGATATGCGCGGAGGCTTTCGACTTGAGCCCCAGCGCAACGCGCATTTCTTCGACCGAGGGAGCGCCTTCGCCTTTGGCGATGTGCGCGGCGATAAATTCCTTGAGCTGAGCCTGGCGGCGAACGAGCGGCATCATCGGCCCCTTCCCTTTTGCCGGCTTTTGCCCGGTTTGGCGGCCGCTTTGGCGCGGCTCCCTCGTGTCCCACCCATCATGGTTGCGATATTGCGATAATAGCAATACAATGACAAGAGTGAAGTTGTTATAATCGCAAGGTGGAGTCATGGATTTCGTGAGAGAGTTGCAAGCCGCCAGAGAAGCCGAGAGTGAGTTGGCGATGGATTCGACCTGGATCAAAAACCGCCTGAAGGAATTGCCGGAGAAATCCCAGACGGGACTTGCGCGCGCGCTTGGGCTTCATCCTTCCGCCGTCACGCGCATGCTGAACGATACGCGCCAGATCAAAGCGTCGGAGATCCCCAAGATCACCGCTTATTTCGGAACGCAAGACAGCCCGACGCTGCACCAGGCGAGCGAACCCGCGCGCGCCTACCGCTCGGGCGATTCCATCCCCGTGTTCGGCACCGCCGAAGGCGGCGGCGACGGCGTGGTGGAATGGAACGGCGAAGTGATCGAACTGGTGCCGCGCCCGCCTTTCCTCGCCGACGTGAAAGACGCCTACGCGCTCTATGTCGTCGGCGAAAGCATGGTGCCGCGCTATAATCCCGGCGAGCTGATCTATGTGCATCCCAAGCGCCCGGTGTCGCCGGGCGGCTATGGCGTGTTCCAGATTCGCGTCGAAGGCCACACCGCCCCGCGCGCGCTGATCAAGCAGCTGGTGCGCCGCACCTCGCACACCATCGTGCTGGCCCAGTTCAATCCGAAAAAGGAGCTTGAGATCAAGGCCTCGAGCCTCATCGCCATGCACCGGATCGTCGGCAGCGGCGAGACGTGAAAAATGGTTCGCGCGGAGACGCAGAGCCGCGGAGGAACAGTTCTCCGCTCCAACCAATCCGTCATGGCCGGCTTTATGCCGGCCACCCAGGATCACGATCTGCAACGGTGATCCTGGCCGGGACAAGCCCGGCCATGACGTTTCTTAGGGGTGAAAGGGAATAAGAACTCCGCGGCTCCGCGCGAACCCTTTCTCTTTCACAACGTGCCACCGGTCCCGGATTCATAGTTGCGATTGGTTGCGATATTCGCAATACTCTCTACACCCGTACCCCGGAGGATCCCATGCAAGCTGCCGCCCTCGCCTCCCGCCCCACCCTCGCGCCTGTCCGCGATTTCCGCGTCGGTCAGATCTGGTGCCCTCGCAAGCGCGGCGGCGGCTGCGAGCGCTGGACGATCGTGGCGCTCTCCGCCCATCCCACCTGCCCCGTCGTCGCCCAGGCCGATTGCGGCAGTGTGCGCGAATTCGATTGGCGCGGTTTTTTCGGCGGCGCGCAGGAGAACGATCCTTCCGATCTCGATCTCGTCACCCTTCTCGAAGACGCACGGCGCTGAGCCCGCATGCGTTGAGCGGCCGGGTGCACCGAACATGAAGCTGAGCGCGAAACCGTTCGATCTCTCCAAGCCCAGTTTCTCCGGCGCGCGCCATCTCGCCCGTGACCGCGTCGTCACCCGCATGCGCGCCGAAGGACGCGATCGTCCCAACGCGGAAGACAGCGAGCGCTTCGCGCAGGAATTCGCGCGCCTGCTCTGGCACGTGCCGGTGTGGCAAGGCGGTTTCTGCCACGGCGACGACCGCGACGTGCGCGCCCAGGCCCGCCGCCTGGGCCTGCGCCAATACTATGCTCCCGCGCGCACGGCGATGAGCGAATGGCCGAACCCCGCTCGCACCGCTACGATCGCAGAACTTTGCTGCGAGGCGGGCCCATCCGTCGATCAATTGAGTCTCAACGCCGAGCAGGCGCGGCGTAAATGGGAATACGCTTGAGGTGGGCGTCGATGACGCTTTTCAATTTTCTCGCCATTGCCGATTGCGACTTATCCCCCCAAGCCGAAGCAAAGCGCTGGACCGTATCGCGCATCGTATCCATCACCAGTTTTTCAGGCAGCCGCGCTTTTTCGGCGAAACGGCGAAAACGGTCTTCGCTCACCGATTCAAAGTCCTTCGAGCCCGCGAAGTTGAGCCCGAGCTTGTCGCCGGAAATGTAGGCGACGGTCGACACGAAATCGTATGCCGGCGCCAGGGCCGCATGGCGCGCGTCGGGATAGATCAGCGACCAGTTCTTGGCATGCATGTCGCCATTGCCGATCAGCGTATTGAAGACGAGACGACGGACGAACTCGGCGATGCCGGTTTCGCCGATCTCGGTCCAGATCACTTCGGCGATGTTGCGATAATTCAGCCGCTCGTATTTCTTGTCGGGATATAGCGCAAAGATCTGGGCGAAATCTTCGATATGGATGCGTGCGCCGTTCTCGCCACGGTCGAAACGGCGGATGGCGAAAGCGTTCTTGCCGGCGCGCTCGATGCCTTCGGGCATTCCTTCAATGCTTCCGAGCGGAACAAGTGCCGTCTGCGGCACATCCATGCCGATGCGCCGGGCGAGCTCCATCATGGCAAATTCGTTCTCTGGCACACCGTCGTGGACAGTGGAGGGAAGTTTGACGATCCACGAGCCCCCGGTGCCGTCGACGGGAATGGTGAGCCCGCCCCGCGCGCTTTTAACGGCCGAGAACTTCAACTGCACCCCCGCCAGCGAAAACCGCATGGCGGATTTTCTTTTCTGCGAATTTCCAGCCAACTGCGCACGCGCTGCATCGGGCCAACTCTCGCCGTCCATGGGGCGGATTTCCACCGCGCCGGGAAGATCGCGGCCGAGCACCCAGAGCAGAAAAAACTCGCGAGCTGGATTCACGCCGGCGCGTCCGGCGAGATAATCCCGCATCGGCCCTTCTGGCAGGAGATTGGCGAAGAACGGCGGCACCCGCGTTTGCGTCGGCTTCACATCGGCGATCAGTTCGCCGAATGCGTCCTTGAAGGAAAGGCTCAGCACTGCGCGTTCGCGATCTTCGATATAGGTCCGATCGAAGGCAAAGAGATTCTTATCGTCCGGCAGGCGCGTCAGCGCGCCGATCGAACGGCCGTGAAGGCGAACATCGAGGATGGAGACATCAGCCATCGTCGTCTTCGCTGTCGAGCTTGTAAGCGGGGATGGCGGCGGTTGTGCCGCTTCTGCCCCGCTTCAGCGCTTCGACGGCAGGCACGATGGCGCGCGGAACGAACACCAGCTCCAGATCCAAGGCGCGCGCGATTTCGATCAGGCTCGACAATCTGGGATCGACCGTTCCGTTTTCGATTCTGGAAATCTGGGCTTGCGGCAGCCCAATGCGGCCGCTGAGCTCACGCTGGCTCAACATCTTTTGTTCGCGCGCCCGTTTGAGCGTGCCGGGAATGGACCTGGGCGTCACCGCATGATGTCCTAAACTATATCATAAGCAACATATGATATATAATAGTATATCCGAAAAGTCAATGTGTGATATAGTATACTATATCAACAATATCATTTGATGCCCTATACTATATCAATTGAATGGAGTCTGCGGGCCAATCCTCAAGGAAAGGAGCGCGCTAATCCCGGCCCCAAAATCTTCCGCACGCTCGCTCGCGCCAGCACCTGCGGCTCCATCAACCGCGCATTTACCGCCATGCGGTCGAGCGTCTTGTCGACCGCGGCCCAATGCGTGGTGCAGCCGCAGGTCTTGCAGGTGTGGAATTCGATTTCCTTGTCGCCCCACATATAGATGAAGGTCGCGCCCGACGGTGGCGCGATGCGCACCTGCTTGGGCGAGTAGTACGCCCACAGCGCGCCTTTGCGCCGGCAGATCGAACAGGCGCAATCCGTCACCGTCTCCGGCGGCGTCTCGATCTGCATATGGACCGCGCCGCAATGGCAGGAAGCTTGAATCATGCGTGGACGTCCTCGAAGATCGCGCGATCTCGAAATTATCCGTCATCGCCAGCGAGCGCAACGAAGTTCGCGCGTTGGGGGCAAAGACAAAACCTACGCGCCGCGTTCCCGTACCACCGCGGCATAGGCCTTGTCCTGCACGCGTTCCACGGAGCGCGCGAGCGCGGTGCGCACCGCTTCGATCTCGCGCGCTGCCGCGCGCATGCCGGCGGCGCGCAAAGCGCTGCCGAGCCTCACCAACTTTGCGTCTGTGGCGAGCCACAGCGTCAGGCAATCTGTACTCTTCGAATTCTTCATCTTCACAGCACTCTTCCTTGTCTTGACGCGGTGGTTTCAATGGGGATTGGTGACGGGACGGATCGCGGAACGGTCCAGCACGCCGGTGTCGTCCCACTTGCCTTCCGGGCGCAGGATCACATAGGCGCCGCTCATCATGGTGATGGGCGCCTCGTGCGGTTCGATGTCGGCGGCAATCTCGACATATTCGTGGTCGGAGAAGATCAACGGCGCGTTTTTCGGCAGCGGCTTGAAGCCGTACTGCGCCCAGAAATCGAGAAGTCTGATCTGCGAATGGCCGTAGAGCCGCGTGTAACCCTTGCGCCGGCAGATCTCGACGCCGGTTTCGATCACCTTCCTGGCGACGTGCGTGCCGCGAAACCTGGGCAACACCGCGAGCCGCTCAGGTTTGGCGAAGCCCGCGAAGTAGCGGATGCGCATGGTGGCGGCCGGTTCGTCGTCGACAAAGCCCACCACGTGGGTGGCACAGTAATCGTTGCCGTCGAACTCTTCGGGATAGGGGCAAGCTTGTTCCGCCATGAAGACGGCGGAGCGAATGGCAAACGCCATCTGCAAATGCTCGCCGTTGGTGGCGGTCGTTGTCTTGATCCGCCGCGGACGGGCTTCGAGCTTCAGGAGCGTCCCCGGTTCGTCACCGCTGCCGCCCATGGGCGCAAAGCCGCGTTCGGCGCCCGCCTTTACGCCGCCCATCGTCGCGGCTTTGGTGTAGACCGTGACGCCGCGATAGAGATCGCCCATCGCCAGCGTGATGAGAGGATTGATGCGCTTGGCAATGTGCCGCGCCACCACCGCCCAGAGATAAAGTCCGCCCGGACGTTCGCCCGTTTTTGCGATGAGATCGAGCGAAGGATTGCGGCCGTCGAGCGTACCCGCCTGCAGCGCTTCGCATCCTTCGTCGGTGAGCGGAAGAAACGCGTAGAAACCTGCAAGCAGAGGCGCGCTCGCGCCGAGCGCGCGATCGATCACCCAGAAAGAATCCGGGTTGCGGGCAAAGACCGATCGCATGCTCTCCACCGGACCCGCATCGGGGGATATCTCCGAAATAAGGAGGCGGTGCAGCGCTTCGAATTCCTCGATCTTCGGGGGCCGCACCCACATTTCGCCGCCGTCCGGGTGGGCGACGGCGAACTGCCGGCCAAAGGATCGCGCGCCTAATACCTTGATTTCCTTGGTATCCATGCCGCACGCCCCGCAAAACATCGGGCTGCGGTGGCCCGACTGGAGGCTGGCCGCTCTGCAACCCGTGGTTAATACTGGGGCAGCTTGGCAGCCACGGCGGTCGCCAAGGAAGCTGGAGATTCAGAATTGACCTATTCCGAAAAAGATGAGGGCTCGCCGCCCAAAGGCGGACGCAAAGGCGGACCCAAGGGCGAGCCCAACGGCGGGCCCAAAGGCGGACGCTGGGACGACTTCCGCTATTTCCTGGCGGTGGCCAAGACAACGAGCATCAAGCGCGCGGCCGCCGAACTGGGCACCACGCAATCGGCCGTGAGCAAAAGATTGGATCGGCTGGAACGCGATCTGCGCGTGCGGCTGATCGATCGCGGACCCACCGGCACGGTTCTCACCTATCAAGGCGAGCGCGTGCTGAACCACACCCTCTCCGCCCATTCCGCTCTATCGCGCGCCCATGGCGAAGCCCGCGCCGCGGAGCATCGCATTGAAGGCGATTGCAGCCTGTTGCTGGGCGACGGCCTCGCCAACTACTGGCTGCCGCCGTTCCTCGACGTGTTCTTCGATCTTCATCCCAATATCGAACTCAAGGTCATTCTCGATCACGACTTGAGCGCGCCGCGCAACGAAGTCTTCGACATCCGCCTGCACTATCATGAGCCGGCGGACCCGGCGCAGATCTCAAGGCCTCTGGCCAACGTGCATTTCGTCCCGTTCGCGTCCAAGGCCTATATCGCCAAGCACGGCAAGCCTGCTTCGACGGAAGATCTCGTCCATCATCGCTTGATGGACCAGTCGCAATATCTCGTTGCGAAAGGCTCCTGGGCCGCGTGGTTCGGCGACAACGTCGTCAAGTCGACCTCGCTCTTCACCAACCACAGTGCCTTTCTCGCCCGCTCGGTGCATGCCGGCATCGGCATCGCGCTGATGCCGACTTATGTGACGCTGGCCGACGAAAGCTTCGTGCCGCTCGATATCGGCATGCGGTTTTCCGTCAAGCTGTTCGCCAGCTATCACCGCGAACGCGCGCTAAAGCTGCCGGTGCGCACGATGCTCAAGTTCTTGAAGACGAAGCTCTTCGACCCCAAGACGATGCCTTGGTTCGCACCGGAGTTCGTTGCTCCCGATCCGTCATGGCGGGAAGCGTTCGCTGAGGCGATCGCACGGGCGCGCGCCGCAAACATGCCGGACGTCTCGCCCATCGCCCGTCCAGAAGCCGCGGAATAGGTGCCGCCATGCCCAAGCGGCCGACCACCTCCATCGATGTGCATATCGGGCGGCGGGTTCACGAGCTGCGCAAGGCCCACGGGCTTTCGCAAAAGGCGCTCGCCGAGAAGCTTGCCGTCAGCTACCAGCAGATTCAGAAATACGAAAAAGGCACCAACCGCGCGGCGCTATCCACGCTGCTCGAGATCGCACGGCTCATGAAGATTTCGCCGGCCTATTTCTTCGAGGAGATAGAAGCCTTCAAGGATCTCGCGCCGATTGCCATGGCGAACTTCACGGCCAACTCGGTTGCAGCGCGGCGCAACACTTCCAAGGCCGCACAGGCCGAAGCGGCGGAAATCCAGACCCTCATCGGCGCCTATCTGGCCATTCGCGATCCCGCGGCACGCCGCAAGGCACTGTTGCACCTGGCATCGTTGTCGAAGATATAGGGTGGCGCGCCGAAAAAGAGCAAGGCAGGCACAGAGGAAGACAACCCCTCCCACATGGCCGAGGAAAAAGGAGCGCGATCTTGTGAAGGTCGGGGGAAAAATCAGACAACGCTCCACCTGGCGGTATATGTTGGTCGCCTGGTTCGCGGGGGCGGAACATGCATCCGAGAAGAATTTCGATAGTGCTGACGGTCGCGTGCGTGGCGGCGGCCGTGACTATGACGGGACTCTTTATTCCCGCATATGCCAAACAATCCGCGACTCAACCGCAGCCGGCACCTTCTTCTGCGCTCTCATCCAATTCACCCATGCAACGGGCACAGGCCGATGGGGATGTTGCAGAGGCAGCCGCTACGAAAGCTTACGCGGACTATCGCAAGGCGGCATGCGGAAAGAACGCCAGCCCGTCGGAACGAAACGCGGCGGCAAAACGGCTCATCGACGCAAACAGAATGCTGGACCTATATGTCCGCGAGGAAGCGTTGCTGAGCCCTGACGTGAAGCAAGCGACCAACGATTCCGACCAAGCCGCCATGGCGGAAATGCGCATCCAGTCCAACCCCAAAACATCAGCCGGCGACCTTGCCGCCGCGCGCCAGAAGGCTTCGGACACCCTCAGAAAAGCTCAAAAGATTTTTCGCAGGCGCATGGACATCGTGCGCAATCGGCGATCCTACAGCGGCCCTGCGTCGGGCCTTGTGGAAGTCGCGTGCAAGAGGAGCGACAACAAACCGAATCCAAAATCGGGATCGGACTAACTGAAGGCAATTCGACCCGGTGGCCCCGGCGAATGACTCCCTGTGATACCTGCGCTATGGCATGACGTACGGACCTGAAATACGATTTGACCGCAAAGAACCCAAAGTCCGTGGCGAACTCATCCCAAAACGCGGCCGCGATTGTCACCACCCTGCGCAATGCGGGGGCGGTGCTGGACTCGTTCGTCTCCTATCATCGCGCCATCGGCTTTGCGCATCTGTTCCTGATCTTCGACGATCCCGCCGATCCCGACCTGCCCCGCGCCCGCGCAATGCCGGGCGTGACCGCCATCGCGCACGATGGGGCGCTGCGAGAGGCGTGGCGGACATTGCCCTCTTATCCGCAATACGGCGCGACCACCGGCAGCGAGGTGATGTCGCGCCAGCTGCTCAACGTCGAATATGCGATGAGCCTTGCGCGCAGCCGCGGCTATGGCTGGCTCCTCAGCATCGATGCCGACGAACTGTTCTTCACGCCGGATGAAAGCGTCGGCGAACATTTCGCTGCCATGACAAAAACACCGGTTGAGTCGGTCAACTATCTCAACTTCGAGGCCGTGCCGGAACGCGACGGGATCGACGATTTCTTCCGCGAGGTGGACCTCTTCAAGCCGCCGGTGGACCTTGCGCGGCTCACGCCGCAGATGCGCCAAGCCGTCGAGACGGTGCCGCAGCTGCGGCCCGCGTTCTTCCACTTCTACAACAACGGCAAAGCGGCGGTGCGCCTGGCAGCCGACGGCTTGCTCCCCGCGGGCGTGCATCGCTTCAAGCACGCGATGGGCGCCGCCACTGCGTTACTCAGCCCACGCCAATTCGTGCTGCACTATGCCTGCTGCGGGTTCGACACGTTCTGGATGAAATACGTCACGCTCGGGCGCTTCGCCGACAAATGGTGGGGCCAGCACGACATCGTCGCCGCCATCGGCACCTTTCATCTGGAAGCGCGCAACGTGGTGATGCAAGGACGGGAGGCGGCCCTCGCCTTCTATCGCGAGCGCGTCGCCATGGAAGATCGCAATCGGGTCGAAGAACTGATCCAGCTCGGTCTTCTCACGTGCCTCAACCAGCCGCGCAAGATCATCGAGCGCACAAGGCGGGCGTGATGAAAAAAGATTCCGCAGACCCCCAGCGTGTCTTCACCAGGAATATTCGACCGTGTAGCGCAGCGTCGCACGCTCACCAGGCTTGAGCGAAAAACTCCAGATCGCCCCTCTGGCGCGGGTGACGTGGGTTTGAGATTCAGAAACAATCCGCAAGCCATCCCCTTCAAGCGATTGCCCAAGTTCGAATTGGATCCCCTCCGCCTTGTCGTTGCTGATGACATATTCGAACGTGTCGCTGCGGCGCTGAGCTTCACCCTTGCCGAGAGTCTTGGATTCGATCCTTCGCCGTTCGACGGGGATATCCATGGCCCCGCCGCAGATGATTTCCAGCGGATCGCCCACGGACGTGTCGTCGATATGCCCCCGCCCGGCGAACAAGGGATCGCGATCGCGGATCTGCAGCATGAACGCGAAGTTTCCCGCCGGAAGAGGTTTTCCGAGGCCCGAAGCGACGTCATTCTTGAAGCGATACATCACCTGTGCCGCGGGAGGCGTGTCGGACTCGAAATCGGTATCGGCGTAGTAGACATAAAGCTTCTGCACCGTCACGTCGGACTGGTCGAGAAACTGGATCTGCTTGATCTGGCGCGCGGCGACCGTGGTGGGCTCGGGCAAGGGATAAAGCTTGTAGTCGCCGAGCAGCCGCGGGTCGATACCAGCAAATGCGTTCACTGCGAGTGGTACCGACTGCACGTCTTCTTTGCGCTTTTCGGCCGTTACAACCACCGTTTCAACTCCGGGTGGCCGCTGGTCCGGTGGCGGCGGTGCGGCCACGGCCGCGTAAGTCGCCCAATCGATATCGGTTTGCCAGCATTGCGCACTTCGCTCGAGCGTTTGCACACGAACAGGCTTGTCGTCACCGGTCGTGGCCAATTGGCCCGCCACAACCTCCGTCGGCGCACCGGCAAACGTTGTGTCGCTCGCATTGGCAAGCGTGACCCAACCTGTCAGATGCACGCTGCGGCCATCTTGCGCGACCTGGGCGACATAGTCCGCAGCCCACTGCAGCCCGGTCATCAAATATGTCAGCTTGAGCGTGTAGTGCCCCGCCTCCGGCACCGCGACGCGCATCGACAAGGTCGGCGTATCGGCGAGGCCCTCGGGAATCTGATCGAAGACCAGCCGCTCGGGAAGGCCGCTGCAATCCAGCGCTTCGATCTTGCCGCCGACGTCCAGAAAAACGCCGTTGGGGCCGGAGCGGACAATGGCCGATTGTTCGCTTTCTTTTCCCGTCTTGCGATCGACGCGGATCAGATGCACGGTTTGCCCGATGGATTTGGCGACGAGCGAACCGGGCCCCAACAGATCGTAGTCGAAATTTCGCTCGAGTGGCGCCGCCGGCAAGCCTTCGACGTCGGCAGTCTGCGGCACGATGGTGGATGCGACGCCGCGAAAGCGGATGACGGTCTCGCCCGCCGGCAAGTCCACGCTGCGCGTCTCGTTGACCAGCGTGAACCCCTCCTCGCTGGCCTCGACGCTATTCAGCTTCATCAACTCCGCAGTGTCCGGCGAAGAGCTGTGATAGCTCGTAACCGTAACGCTGTCGGCGCGCTCGGAGATCACATCGGCCATCACCGCCGTGCTCAAGAAACCCAGCGCCAGAAGCAGCGCCGCGATGCCGCGCAAGGCGTCCATTCTTCAGCCGCCGGTATCGACGGTGAACGTCAGAGTGGCATCGCCGTGGGCTGGCACGGGGACCGCCCAGAGCAGCGTGCCGGCGTCGAGACGCTTGCTTTTCAAACTCTCGTCCACGACGCGTCCGCCGCGCCACAGTCCGCCTTGTTTGAGATTGACCGTGACCGGCACCGCCCGCGCATTGTGAAAGGCGTAAAGCATGGAGTCGCGGGTGTGGTCATTGGGCGCTTTTTCGCTGGAGACCAAAGTCGCCTGCATTGTCACGTCGAAGGCCTGTCCCAGCTTGATGGCTAGATCCGATCCGGCAGGCGCGTGGGCCACAGGATTCTCGCCAATGAACTTCGGCTCGCCCGTCACATCGCGCATGTAGATTCGCACCGTTCCTACCGGAAGCGCTTTGGCGATCGACGATACCATCAGGATCGAATCGACATGCATTGGCGTGGAGATGCTGTCGAAGCCGTCGACCTCGACAGCATAGGTCTTGTCCGCCTTCACGCCCTGCAGATCGAGAAATCCCACCTGTTTGGTCTGGCTGTTTGCAACCGTCACCCGTAGCGGCAAGTCGTAGACGTAGTAGTCTCCGAGCGCGGATTGATCGTTCTGCATCGTGCCCGCCTTCACGTTGGCACTGCGCCGACTTTGCCAATCCTGGTCGTCGTAGCTGTCGGCAAAACTGACATCGCCCGCCACCAGCTGGGTTTTGGCGTTCTTGAAGCTGGTGCCGGAGCTGTTGGTCAGGGTGATCCAGCCCTGCAGACGAATGGTGCCTTGTTTCTCGTCGAACAGCGCGACGTAGTCCGATCTCCAGGTGAGCCCTGTCGTCAGATAGCTCAGTGTCGTCTGCCGCGTACCGGCGTCAGCTGAATCCACGGTCACCGACAACGTCGGCTCGGCGCGCAGATTCTCCGGAATGCTGGAGAATACGACTCGTGTTGGAATGCCGTCGTCGCGCAGCACTTCGATGCGATTGCCGATCTTCAGGATCACGCCGTTGTTGACGGACAGCACGGTCGCGGTTTCGGTGGCCTGCGCACCGGTAGCCGGATTGGTGCGGACGATCTGGATCTGCTTGCCGACCGCCTTCTCCATCATCTTGGCGGGCGTCAAAAGATCGTAGTCGAAATTCTGTTCGACGATACTGAGCCCCTTGCCGCTCAGCGCAACCGTTTCCGGCCGGATGTTCGACGACACACCCTTGAACTCAAGCCGCGAACGCCCTGCGGCGACATTCATCTGGCGCACATCCTGCACCAAGGCCAGATTGTTGTTGTAGACGGTCAGCGAAAGCTGTTGCGCCGTTTCTGGCGCGGATTTGTCGACAATCGGCTTGTTTGCAGTTGATTTCTTCGCATGGCTCGCGGCTTGCGCAGGATCGACCGAAACCAGACTTGCCGAGACAAGACCGGCCAAAGCCAGCAAAGCGGCGCACAGAACCAAACGTTTCATCTGCCCCTCCCCTACCCGACACCAGCGTTTCATGAGCGCCGCGCGGTGTCGAGAGCGAGACCGGCTAATGCTTCGCCGCAAGCTCCGCGGCGAGCGCATCGTGGGCCTGCTGCCAATCCTGAAACAGCGGACGGGCGAACAGCTTCTTCCACCCCGGGGTCTGGAAGAAATCGGGCTCGATGGCGCGATCGTAGATGATCGTGTAGAGCGCGAACTCCTTCAGATCGTAGGCGCGCGCGAGCCACTTGGCGGCATTGGGATAGTCGCCGGCCACGGCATAGTTGTCGCCGACATCGGTCGCCGAAAAATCACCGGTCGCGTATTTCTTGGAAAGATCGTCGGCGAGCCGTCGCGCCTCGCCGTGATTGCCGCTGCCCACGGCGATGTCGAACTGGCAGCCGAGGGCGGAGACTTCTTGATGGGGCATGGACGCGAACTTGGCGGCGATGGCGCCGGCACTATCCAGATCGTTGCTGTGCGCGCTCGCGGTGCACAGATAGGATAGCGCAATGGGATTGTCCTGCTGCAGCGCGAGTGCCGCGCGAGCGGCTGCGGCGGCTTCGGCATATCGCGCATTGTGGACCAACGCCGCGGCAAGATTGAAGCGGTCGACGATGGAAAGCGGGCTCAGGATGACGGCGCTGCGCACCGTGTCGAGCGCAAGGTCGGGAAAGCCCATGATCTGGTAATAGCGGAACATCTCGTGCAGCACGGTGGCGCTGTTGGGATTGAGCGCCCGCATGCGGCGCGCATCGGCGGTCGCCGTCTTCCAGTCGAGCCGGTGCAGCGCCAGATCCAGGTGCGAGGCCAGTGCGTTCAGATTGTTGGGATCGAGCTCGAGCGCCCGCTGGAGCGAAACATGCGCCGCCGGAATGAGGTCCGTGCGCTCGGCGTGATATTCGGAGGTATTGATCTGGGCGCGCGCCAGCGCCGCAAACCCTTCGGCGAAATTGGGCGCAAGCTGCGTCGTCTTCTCAAAGAGCGCCAGCGCGTTCTCGACGCCTTCTTGCGTGCGCGGCCCCATCTCGTGCTGGCCCAGCAGATAAGCGCGATAGGCCTCAGGATCGATGGCCGTCGGCTTCTGCGAGGACCCCACGCGGGCCGCGGGCAGCAACGCATGGGTCAGCGCCTGGGTGATGGCGCGCGCGATCTCGTCTTGCACGGCAAGAACGTCGGTCAGATCGCGGTCGTAGGTCTTGGACCACAGATGATAGCCGTTCACAGCGTCGATCAGCTGCGCGGTGATGCGCAGATGCTCGCCGCTCTCGCGCACGCTGCCTTCCAGCACCGAGGCCACACCGAGCAGGCGGGCGATTTGCTTGATGTCTTGGTTCTTGCCCTTGAAGGCAAAGGACGAGGTGCGCGCCGCCACGCGCAGCGCCGGCGTGTTGGCGAGATCGTTGAGCAATTCCTCGGAGATGCCGTCGGAGAAATACTCCTTGTTGGGATCGCCGCTCATGTTCACGAACGGCAGCACCGCGATGGAGGCGTGCGATGGCGCAAACGGGGCCGCTGCCTTTTGTTGCACCGTGCTTCCTGCGAAGAGGTGAGCAAGCTGGTAGGAAAGATCGCCCGCCACGAAAACAATGACGGCGGCAACAAGCGCCAACGCAGTGGCGTGAATGGGCTTCAACCGCTCTCCTCTCGCCGCGCGGCCGGCGAGATGCGGCGTGGCGAACCAAACGGTGCCGAGCGTGATAGGAAAGCCGAGCAGGACGAAAATGATGAACGTCTTGAGCAGCCAGGCCGGCGCATCGAAGGTCGGCACCGCGATGGAGGCCGCCTGCACCAGCACCCAGCCGGCGACGGCATAGCCGGCCGCGATGCGGTCGATCCGTCTTGCTTGCAGCGCGCGGAGAAATCGCTCCATCCGCCTCTTCAATCGTATGGAATGAGGGGCGCCCAACCCAGGAGTCCCGGACGAGTAATTCTATCCCATGTAGCGGAGTGCGACCAGACTGGGCCCATCGCACGCTCGCAATTCTCAGCTATTGAAGCGACAAGACTAGGACTTTCCGTACGGCCAATCTTCGATCTCGAAGATCATCGCGATCAATTTCATCGTTGCCAGCCATCCGCAGAACGCCATAAAGGCTGGAACGATCAGCACCAAGGCCTGAGCCCAATCGAACCCAATGTAGGGCATGAGCCAAGTCGCCATGGAAGTGACCCAAGGATCAAACCACTCGACCCATGCGATCGTCCACGGCAGGGATAACAGGAGTTTAAAAAAGCACCCCGGCGGCGCTGGTTCACCCAAATCGTCTTTTGCGTTCGACACGCCTATGAGGGTAACAACAGCGGTCGCGCAGGTCACGTCTACAGGACATACCCCGATGCCCCTGAATGGCCCCGTGGATTTGGCGGGTGACTGCGCCAGCTTCGTCCTGTAGACTTTGGTTGCAGGGTTTGGGGATTATCACATGAACCGTATATTCATTATCGCTTCATTGGCTGTTTCCGCTTTTCTTCTGCCCGTGGCGAGCTTCGCCGATTCCGACTCGACGAGCACAACGGACACCGGCAAAAAATGCGATTCGACGGATAATTCCGGAACGAACGATACGGGCATCGGCAAAGGCAGTCCGACGACCGCCAATTCCGGGACGACCGACACCGGCATCGGCAAAGGGACGCCTGGAAATGTCACGCCTGGCACCGGCACGACCGATACGAATGGAAAGTCCACCGACTGTCCGTGACCGTCGCCGAACAAAGAAGAAATTGGAGACCAGCATGAAACGATCCCATGCGGCCGCGGCATTCGTCGGAGTGCTCTGCATGAGTGCGCTTCCCGCACTGACATCGGCCCTCGCCGACAGCACCGGCATCGGCAAAGGCAGTCCGAGCGCGGACGCTCCTGCTGCGATGGACAAGTCCATGCCGCCGCCGCCGATGATGGCTGCAGAGCTGTCGGGCACCGGCAAGGTCAAATTCGTCGCCCACAACAAGTCGCGTTTCAAATGCTGGTGGGGTGGAAAACTGCATACGTTTGAGATCTCGCGCACGACGCAATTTCGCCGCGGCACCAATCCGGCGACCGTCGGCGATCTGAAGACCGGAGAAACGGTCGAAGTGCAGTATCACGGCGCGGGCGCCACGATGACGGCCGATGTCGTGGTGATCTCGCCCTGAAAAGTGAGTGGTTGGCCTCGTTCCGACAGGCTTAACAAATCCTTTCGATCTCGGGTTGCGATCGCCGAGGCGTGCCGCGCTTCGCCCACTGTAGCCTTGCGTAACACGTCGGCAACCAACTGAGCCTAGTCTAAGGCGTGCTCAGAGGCCCTCAGACTGCCGCGATGCTTCGCGTCAAACTGACCATGACGGCGTTATGGTCGGCGACGCTGATCGCGTGTGTGATGGTGATCGACTACGCGATCAGCATCCTATTGTTGCACGATCCCGCCGGCTACACACCGTTCGTCACCCTGGTGATTTCGACGCTGGTGACGCTTCCGTCCGTCTACGCATTCGTCAACAGCCGTTACAATCTGAAAGCGCTGAGCGAAGATCTCGCCCAAGCGCGCGATGCGGCGGAGACGGCGCGCGAGGGCGCTCTTGCGGCACTCGCTCTCACCAACGCCGCACGGCAAGCAGCCGAACGCGACCGCGAAGCCGCGGTCGAAGCCAACACCGCCAAGTCGCAGTTCCTCGCCAATATGAGCCATGAGCTGCGCACGCCCTTGAACGCCATTCTGGGCTATTCCGAATTGCTGTCGATCGATACCTTCGCCGACCGGCGGGCGGAATACGCCCAGATGATCCACAAGTCCGGGGCGCATCTGCTGGGTTTGATCGACGATCTGCTCGATCTCGCCAAAATCGAAGCGGGACACGCGCAAAAGAGCGACGAGGCCGTCGATCTTGCCGCCGTCATCGACGACTGTCTGGCGCTGGTGCGGCCACGCGCCGACCACGGTCTGGTGACGCTCATTCGCACGATCGCGCCGGCGCTCCCATGCGTCCAGGGCAACTCGCGAGCGCTGAAGCAGATCGTCCTGAACCTGCTGTCCAACGCCATCAAGTTCACCCCGCCACGCGGCCAAGTCGAAGCGTTCGCGCACCTGGACAGGTATGGCGGCCTCCTGTTCGGCGTGCGCGACAACGGCATCGGCATTGCCCAGGAAGATCATGCCCGCGTCTTCGAACGTTTCGGCCAGGCCCGCCACGATGTAACGACCGCCGAAAAAGGAACCGGCCTCGGCCTGCCGATCGTGAAGGGGCTCGTCGATGCCCTTCAGGGGCGCATTTCCCTGGAAAGCGAACTGGGCGAAGGCACTTGCATGACCGTCTGGATTCCACAGGGCCGGTTGGAACGTTTTTCCGTCAAGGATCTGGCGCCGGCGCCCGCGGCTTGAGAACACCCTTCGTCTCACGCGCATGTGATCTGCTTGGATCGCTTCCGATTTTCACCATCACATCGCGCATCGCAACGGCGCCCATCGATCCAACAGAGCATTTCCGCCACTTCTTCGTGCTTTCGAGGCTGGCGAAGCAGGCGCGGATGAACAGTCTGAATGGCGCGTGAATGCTTGCTTCAGCCGGCCAATAGATTCGTTCCGCTAGAGATTCTCCCGTCAACCGGACGAACCAATAGGGCAGTCCAAAACGGGAGAAGAAAAATGAAACGCGTTTTTGCAGTCGCCGGGGTCCTGGCCGCTTTGGCCGCAACCGGTTTTACCCCGGCCTATGCCGGCAACTCGGCAGCCGTCTACCAGTACGGCTACGACAATACCGGGTCGTTCGTGCAGAACGGCCATAACAACAGAGGCACGTTGCGCATGAACGGCGACCGGAACTATTCGCGCGCCATCCAGCAGGGCCGCTGGAACTACCTCTATCAACAGCAGCTCGGCAATCGCAATCGCGCGCTTACCGATCAGTATGGCGACAACAACTATGCCGTCACCGGTCAGCAGGGTGTCGACAACGCCGCGGCGACCTATCAGACCGGACGCTCCAACACCTCCGGTATCGCCCAGATCGGCAGCAACAACCGCGCGCTCACCGATCAGTCGGGGTCGAACAACACGTCGGCCACCATCCAGGTCGGTAGCAACCAGAATGCCGTGACCCATCAGGTGGGCGACGGCAATACGAGCGTGATCATTCAGGGAGGCGACTAGAAACGCGACGCGGTGAGAGGCGATGACCTTCGCCTCTCACACGCCCGCTTTCTCGGGAGATGTCCATGTCGAACACAAAGATTTTGTCCGTCGGCGTAGCGCTTGCAACACTCGGCCTTGCCACGTTCGCGCACGCCGAACGCGACGGCACAGCGGCACCCACGTGCGAGATACGCGCCAGTGCCACGCAAGACGGCGTCAATCTGGAAGGAACGGTGTCCGGAAAACCGGGCAGCGCCGGCGACTACACGTTCGCGCTTGAGAAGATCGGCGCCGGCGGGAACTCCAGCGTCAACCAGGGAGGCGAGTTCGAGATCGACTCGTCCGGCGCACAGACGGTGACCGCGACCGAGCTCAACCTCGACCGTCACGACGCCTACCGCGCAACGATGATTCTCAACACCAGGCAACGCACCGCGCGCTGCGAACTCGACTATCGCGACGGCCGGTTTCAATCCTTCGGCACCGGAGACAGGTCATGAACGGCAGGCTTTTGACGATGACGGCTTTGGCCCTCGGCATCGCAATGCAAGCCGCGCATGCGGATGAGCGCGTGGCGGTGTCCGAAACCGGCTCGAACAACTATTCGTACGTGTCGGTGATCCACAGCGGCAACAGTATCCAGGTCACAAAGATCGCGAATGCCGGCCAGGGCTCGGTCTCCAGCACCTACACCCTCGGCAGCTCCTCGCGCGAAGCCATGGATTCCGGCGCGGCCGATACCGCAACTCGCCCGCCGCGGCCAATGATCGAGCGTGCGATGCGCCCGCATTGGTTTCGCGGCTGGCAACGGACGGTGCAGTCCGGGGACTGAAAACGGCGCTGACGATTGACGGCCTTTACGCTCGGGCAACCGGCGCGCTGGGCGATGTTGATTTGAATCAGAGATATCCTTGCGCCGGCGGCAAAGCTGCTAACCTCGGCGGCCGCCATTTAGGACATCTCTCATGCGCATCCCTCAGAATATCGTCGAAGCGATCGTCGACGCGAAATCCTATGCCGCCGAAAAGCCGATGCAGGATGCGTTCACCTGGCTGCGCCGGGAAATGCCGCTTGCCGTCGCCGAGCCTGAGGGTGTCGATCCGTTCTGGGTGGTCACGAAAAATCGCGACATCCTGGAAGTCGAGCGCAACAACGATCTCTACCATAACGGCGACCGCGCGACCGTGCTCACCTCGAAAGCCAACGATCAGCGCGTGCGCGCCATGATGGGTGGCTCGCCGCATCTGGTGCGTTCGTTGGTGCAGATGGACAATCCCGATCACGGCAACTACCGCCGCCTGACGCAGCCCTACTTCCTGCCGCAGAACATCAAGAAGCTCGAACCGCGCATCCGCGAGATCGCCAAATCCTTCGTCGATCGCATGGCGGACAAGGGCGGCACGTGCGATTTCGCGCGCGACGTTGCGTTTCTTTATCCCCTGCACGTCATCATGGAGATCCTGGGCGTGCCGGAAGTGGACGAGCCTTTCATGCTGCGCCTGACGCAGGAACTGTTCGGCCCCGCCGATCCCGACACCAACCGCAACCGCAAAGCCGAAATGACCGAGGAAGAGGCGCTGCAAGCCATCATGGCGACGGTGGCCGACTTCGTGACCTACTTCAACAAGATGACGAAGGACCGCCGCGAACAACCCCGCGACGACGTTGCTTCCGTCATCGCCAACGGCAAGATCGCCGGCCAGCCGCTGGGCGAACTTGAAGCGATGTCCTACTACATCATCGTGGCGAGCGCGGGCCACGACACCACCTCGAACACGACGGCCGGCGCGCTGTGGGCGCTGGCCGAAGCGCCCGAGCAATTTGCCAAGCTCAAGCACGACACCACCGGACTGATGGCCGGCTTCATCGAGGAAAGCATCCGCTGGGTCACGCCGGTCAAACACTTCATGCGCACGGCGACGGTGGATGCGACATTGCGCGACACCGCCATCAAGAAAGGCGATTGGCTGTTCCTCGCCTACCCGTCGGGCAACCGCGACGAGGACGTATTCGAAGATCCTTTCACCTTCAAAGTAGACCGCACGCTCAATAAGCATGTTGCCTTCGGTTACGGCGCGCATGTGTGCCTGGGCCAGCATCTGGCGCGCATGGAAATGCGCATTCTCTGGGAAGAGCTGCTGCCGCGGCTGAAACAGGTGGAGCTGGCAGGCGAACCGCGGCGCACCGAAGCCAACTTCGTCTGCGGGCCCAAGAGCGTTCCCATCCGCTACACGATGCAGTGATGGCCGGCTACAAAACCTGGCAGTGCAACAATTGCGGCTGGCTCTACAGCGAGGCCGACGGCCTGCCCGAAGAAGGCATTGCACCGGGCACACGCTGGAAAGACGTGCCGGACGATTTCGTCTGCCCTTCCTGCGGCTTCGCCAAAAGCAATTTTGAGATGGTGGAGATTTGAGGGGCCCTGTCATCCCCGTTGAGCACTCGATATCTGTTCCGATCTTTTCGATATACTGACTAGGAGTAGATGCCACCCGAGCCACCGCCATGCCCACGCCACCCCATGCCCTCAACGAAGCGCTCGTCAAAAGTCTGCCCGACAAAGGTCCGGTGGTGATGGTGAACCTCGTGCGCTTTCGCGAGCGTGCGGCCGACGGAAACGGCAGCGGATACGACGCTTATCTGCGCTACAGCCAAGCCACCATGCCGCTCATCAAGGCGCGCGGCGGCACCGTGCTATGGGCAGGAAACGCGGAAGCCGTCTCTTTCGGCGATCTCAAGGGCGCGCGCTGGGACTATGTCGTGCTGGTACGCTATCCCTCCCGCGCCGCCTTCCTCGACATGATGACGTCCGACGACTATGCGACGGCGAACATCCATCGCGAGAACAGCGTGGAAGACCATGTCATCATCGCCACGAGCGAGACATATTCGAAGATGGGGAAGTAACGCCACCGCGACAACTAGCGACATCTCCGACAAACATTCACGACACCTTCTATGGCAGTCTCCACACCAAACCGAATTGTTGAAATCGAGCACCCCAACCCCACTGAGCTTGAAATCAAAACCGCCAGTCGACGCTCATCGAGCCGATGGCCACGTTTTTGCCGCCGACCGCGCGCGTCGCGGTGCCCGCGAACTGATAGAGCATCGTTCCCGAAAGCGTCCAATGAAGCGTGGGCTCCCAGCGCACGCGGGAGTAGACCTCGGTCATCAATCCCCGCGCGCCGCTACCCGCCAGCGAGATCGGCGATTCCGGCCCATAATAGAATCCGTCCTGCGTTGACGCGCGCGCCATGTACTGCGCGCCGAGATAGACCGTCGTCTTGTCGTCCGGCTTGGCGACGCCGATGGCGGAGAGGGACCACGCGTTTCCCGGCCAATAGGCGCTCGTCAGCGACAGATACGAGGTGTTGGGATATGGCGCGTCGAAACTGTTCAGGACGTTGTCGCCGCGCTTGAGATCGCCGCTGCCGAAATCGGCGCGAACGCCAAGCCGCGGTGTCCACGGCCATGCTGTCGCCGTCCAGCCGATATCGGAGGTTGCCGCATAAGCGAGGATGCGCCCGGTCCCGAACCGGCCGGTTTGCACCAGGCCCTGCACATTGTAGTCCCAGCCGCCGAGCGCGCCGTAGACCCGCGCGCCGAACGTGTCGCGACGCTCGCGGGCCGTTCCGTCCGAAAAGACGGCATTCGGCTTGACGCGCACCAGCCAATAGGCGTCGACGCTTGCCCACAGGGCCGGCCCCGCCAACGTCGCGTAGACGCCGTAAAACGACTCTCCCTTTGCCGCACGATCGTCGAACAAACCTTTTCGGTTGAGAACCGGCTGACCCCAGAAGCCTGTCAGTTGCAGATTGGTGATTTGCAGATCGGCGCGCGCCGCGTCGAAGCTGCGCCGGATATTGTAGCCGTCGCGAAGGTCGGAAAGCCGTAGATCGCCCAGAGGCAATTCCTGCCGGCCGATGCGCAATCGCGCGAAGCTCGCCGGGGAGACGTCCGCAAAACCTTGCTGCAGGTCGACGGCGCTGATGTCGTACGATCTGGGAGCCGGCTTTCTGCCCTTCTCGTCGAAGTAACCGAACTGGGCGAAAACGCGAAACCACTTTGCGATGTGAAGATCGCCGTGCAGCAGCGTGCGAAGTTGATACACGGTGTAGGTGGCCTGGGAGCGCAACGCGAACTGCGCGTTGTCGATGACGTCGAGGCGGTTTTTGATTTCGCCGCCGAGCGACAGCCAGAACGTGCCGTCTGCCGAGAGCGGAATATATTTGAGACGCTCAAGCCCTCGTGGTTTCGCATCCGGCGCGGCGAGATAGGAGTAATCTTCCTCCCATCGCACCTGCTTGATCGTATACCGATCGGACGCGAACGCGGGCGCGCCGGGGCAAATCGCGAGCGCAAAGGCCGAACTGAAGATCTGCGCTACGCGTGACCGGATCAATGCCGCCGCCCGGCCGAACAACATCCACCGACGAAATCAAATCGGCCGCCGAATGGTGCTGGGCCGCCCCATCGAAATACGAGGCATCCTGGGGTGTCGGCAGCAGCGCGGTTAGGTTAAATTGGCAAATTCGTTAACGGCACGACGCATCAATTACCTCTCCCTTGTGGACATAGGCGCTAACATAGGATTTGTAGGGATTGGGGCGTTCGCCGACGCGAGGACTCGTGCAAGCGATATTTGAGGGCGCCAAGATTTTCACGCAGCGTCTTGAGGCTGGGTTGTGGAAGGATGGCCGCGAAGATGGCGGCC
>JACQDN010000009.1 GCA_016201105.1 Pseudomonadota bacterium | reverse complement strand
TTGTCGAGGAAGATCACCGTCGACGTGAAGGGCGAAATCCTCAAGCTCAAGGAGACGCTCAACACCACCGTCGATCAGCTGAACGGCTTTGCGTCGGAAGTGACACGCGTGGCGCGCGAAGTGGGCACCGAAGGCAAGCTCGGCGGCCAAGCGATCGTGCGCGGCGTCGCCGGCACCTGGAAAGACTTGACCGACTCGGTGAATTCGATGGCCTCGAACCTCACCGGCCAAGTACGCAACATCGCCGAAGTGGCGACGGCGGTGGCGCAAGGCGACCTCTCGCGCAAGATCACCGTGAACGTGTCGGGCGAAATCCTTCAGCTCAAGGAAACGCTCAACACCATGGTGGACCAGTTGAACGCCTTCGCCGCCGAAGTGACGCGCGTGGCGCGCGAAGTCGGCACCGACGGCAAGCTGGGCGGCCAAGCACAAGTGCCTGGCGTGGCGGGCACCTGGAAAGACTTGACCGATTCCGTGAACTCGATGGCAGGAAATTTGACCGCGCAAGTCCGCAACATCGCCGAAGTGGCGACCGCCATCGCCGGCGGCGACCTTTCGCGCAAGATCACCGTGGACGTGCGCGGCGAAATCCTTCAGCTCAAGGAAACGCTCAACACCATGGTGGACCAGCTCAACCGCTTCGCGGGCGAAGTGACCCGCGTGGCGCGCGAAGTGGGCACCGACGGGCGCCTCGGCGGACAAGCAAACGTGCCGGGCGTGGCTGGTACGTGGAAAGACCTGACCGACTCCGTCAATTCGATGGCCGGCAATCTGACCGCGCAAGTGCGCAACATCGCCGAAGTGACCACCGCGGTGGCGCGCGGCGACTTGAGCCGCAAGATCACCGTGGACGTGAAAGGCGAAATCCTGCAGCTGAAGGAAACCATCAATACGATGGTGGACCAGCTGAACGGTTTCGCGTCCGAAGTGACGCGCGTGGCGCGCGAAGTGGGCACCGAAGGAAAACTCGGCGGCCAGGCGCAAGTGCCTGGCGTTGCGGGAACCTGGAAAGACTTGACCGACAACGTGAATTTCATGGCGTCGAACCTGACGGCGCAGGTGCGAAATATCGCCGAAGTGGCCACCGCCATCGCCAACGGCGACTTGTCGAAGAAGATCACGGTGGACGTGCGCGGCGAAATCCTGCTGCTCAAGGAAACCTTGAACACCATGGTGGAGCAGCTTCGCTCCTTCGCCGCCGAAGTGACGCGCGTGGCGCGCGAAGTGGGCACCGACGGACGCCTCGGCGGCCAGGCGGTGGTGCCGGGCGTGGGCGGCACGTGGAAGGACTTGACCGACAACGTGAACCTGCTTGCGGCAAACCTCACCACCCAGGTGCGCAACATCGCCGAAGTGACAACCGCGGTGGCGCGCGGCGACCTTTCGCGCAAGATCACCGTGGACGTGAAAGGCGAAATTCTCGAATTGAAAAACACCATCAATACCATGGTGGACCAGCTGAACGGTTTCGCGTCCGAAGTGACGCGCGTGGCGCGCGAAGTGGGCACCGAAGGAAGACTCGGCGGCCAAGCGCAAGTGCCCGGCGTCGCCGGCACCTGGAAAGACTTGACCGACACCGTGAACGTGATGGCGGCGAACCTGACCGAACAGGTGCGCGGCATCGTGAAAGTGGTGACCGCCGTCGCCAACGGCGAACTCAAGCAGAACCTCACGGTGAAATCGAAGGGCGAAGTGGCCGCCCTGGCCGAAACCATCAACAACATGACCTCGACGCTGGCGACGTTCGCCGATCAAGTGACGTCGGTGGCGCGCGAAGTGGGTGTGGAAGGCCGCCTCGGCGGCCAGGCGAACGTGCCGGGCGCCGCGGGCACTTGGAAGGATTTGACGGGCAACGTGAATCTCTTGGCCGCCAATCTCACCACGCAAGTGCGCGCCATCGCGGAAGTGGCCACCGCCGTGACCAAGGGCGATCTCACCCGCTCCATTCAGGTCGATGCACGCGGCGAAGTGGCCGAACTCAAAGACAACATCAATACGATGATCGGCAATTTGCGCCTCACCACCGATCACAACACCGAACAGGACTGGTTGAAGACCAACCTCGCCAAATTCACCAGCATGTTGCAAGGCCAGCGCGATCTTTCCACCGTCGGCCGCTTGTTGCTGGCCGAGCTCACGCCGCTCGTCAACGCGCAGCAGGGCGTCATCTATCAAATGTCGAGTAACGAGGAACCGGGCCTTTCCCTGCTCGCGGCCTATGCAGACGACGGCGCCCAGCGCCATCCGCCGCGCATCCCGCTCGGCCAAGGATTGGTCGGCCAATGCGCCACCGACAAACATCGTCTCCTGATCAACGAACTGCCCGACAACGTCATTCCGATCGGATCGGCGCTGTTCAAGGTGCAGCCGCGCAACATCATCGTCCTGCCGGTGCTGTTCGAGAGCCAGGTCAAGGCGGTGATCGAGCTTGCCTCGGTATCGGCCTTCACCGATCTGCAAGTGGCCTTCCTGGAACAGCTCACCGCCAGCATCGGCATCGTGCTCAATTCCATCGAAGCCACCATGCAGACGGAAGGCTTGCTCAAGCAATCGCAGCAGCTCGCCACCGAACTGCAGATGCAACAGCGCGAGCTGCAGCAAACCAACGAACAGCTGGAGCAGAAGGCGCAACAGCTCGCCGAACGCAACGTGGAAGTGGAAGCCAAGAACCAGGAAATCGAACAAGCGCGTCGTGCCGTGGAAGAGAAAGCGGCCGAGCTTGCGCTCACCTCCAAGTACAAGTCCGAATTCCTCGCCAATATGAGCCACGAACTGCGCACCCCGCTGAACAGCATTCTCATCCTCGGCCAGCAGCTCTCCGAAAACCCCGACGGCAACCTCGCACCCAAGCAAGTCGAATTCGCCAAGACGATTCACGGCGCCGGCACGGATCTGCTCAACCTCATCAGCGACATCCTCGATCTTTCGAAGATCGAGTCCGGCACCGTGACGGTGGATGCGGAAGACGTGTTCGTGTCGAGCCTGCTCGATGCCATAGCGCGGCCGTTCCGTCACGAAGCGGAGACGCGCCAGCTCGGCTTTGAACTGCATGTCGATCCCAAGATCGGACCCAACATCACGACCGACGCCAAGCGTTTGCAGCAGGTCCTCAAGAACCTGCTTTCAAACGCCTTCAAGTTCACCGAGCATGGCGGAGTCCGCTTGAGCGTCTCCACCGAAACGTCCGGCTGGAGTCCGGAACATCCCGTGCTCAATCAAGCCACCGCCGTTGTCGCCTTCCAGGTCGCCGACACCGGCATCGGCATTCCGGTCGAAAAGCAGAAAATTATCTTCGAGGCCTTCCAACAGGCCGACGCCAGCACGAGCCGCAAATATGGCGGCACGGGCCTCGGTCTCGCCATCTGTCGCGAGCTGGCCAATCTGCTGGGTGGCGAAATCCAATTGCAGAGCATGCCGGGCGTGGGCAGCACGTTCACGCTCTACTTGCCGGTCAAATATGTCGGCCCGGCGAGCTCGTGGCGCGCGTCGCTCAAAACCGATGGCAGCATGATCCAGGATCGCGCGGATTTCGTGGCCGCTCTGCCGGAACGGGCCGTCGAGCAGATTCCGGATGATCGTATGGCGATCCAGCCGGGCGATGCCATTTTGCTCATCGTGGAAGACGATCCTCACTACGCGCGCATCATGATCGATTTGGCGCGCGACAACGGCTTCAAAGTATTGCTTGGCATGCGCGGCGGCGACGCGCTCGAACTGGCCAAGCAGTTCCAGCCTACCGCCATCTCGCTCGACGTCTTCCTGCCGGACATGCTGGGCTGGACAGTGCTCAGCCAGCTCAAACAGAACCCGCTCACGCGGCATATTCCCGTGCAGATCGTCACGCTGGACGAAGACCGTCAACATGGTTTGGCGAGCGGCGCTTTCTCGTTCGTCACCAAGCCGACCACAAGCCAGGGCCTGTCGGATGCGATCGGAAAGATCAAGGACTATGCAAGCCCGCGCCGCAAGCGGCTGCTTCTTGTCGAAGACAACGAAGCGGAACGCGTGAGCGTGAGCGATCTGCTCGGCTCCGACGATATTGAAATCGTTTCGGCGGATACCGGTGAAAAGGCCCTTTCCATCCTGTCGGAAGATCCCTGCGACTGCGTCGTTCTGGATTTGCGGTTGCCCGACATGAGCGGCTTCGAAGTGCTGGAAAGAATGAAAGCGGACAGCACCCTCTCCGATGTGCCCGTGATCGTGTTCACCGGGCGCGAGCTTTCGGCGGAGGAAGACGCCCAGCTCCACACCATGGCGCGCAGTATCGTCGTCAAAGGCGTGGAATCGCCGGAACGCCTGCTCGACGAGACGTCCCTCTTCCTGCACCGCATCGTCACCGATCTGCCAGCCGAAAAGCAGCGCCTGCTCGAGCGCCTCACCAGCTCCGATGAAGATCTTGTCAATCGAACCGTACTTCTGGTGGACGACGATGCACGAAACATCTTCGCGCTCTCGAGTGTGCTGGAACGTCGCGGCATGCGCGTGCTGACGGCGACGACGGGCAATGAAGCGATTCAGCTCGTGGAGTCGACGCCCGGCATCGCCATCGTGCTGATGGATATCATGATGCCGGAGATGGACGGCTATCAGACGATGCAAGCCATCCGTCAGAACGCCGCCTATCGCCGTCTTCCCATCATTGCGCTGACCGCGAAAGCCATGAAAGGCGATCGCGAAAAATGTCTTGAGGCCGGCGCATCCGATTATCTCGCAAAGCCGGTGAACACGGAACAGCTTCTCTCTGCCCTGCGCATGTGGCTGCACCGTTGAACGGAGATGACCATGGGGCGAGCGGATAAAGTCAACATTCTGCTGGTCGACGATCAGCCGGCCAAGCTGATCAGCTATGAAGTGATGCTGGCGGAACTGGGAGAAAACCTCATCAAGGCATCGTCCGCGCGCGAAGCGCTGGAATGCCTTCTCAAGAACGAGATTGCCGTTCTGCTCGTCGATGTCTGCATGCCCGAACTCGACGGGTTTCAGCTGGCCGCCATGGTCCGCGAGCATCCACGCTTTCAGAAAATGGCGATCATCTTCATTTCCGCAATTCATCTGGCCGACGACGACCGCCTGCGCGGATATCAAATGGGCGCCGTCGACTACATGCCGGTGCCGGTGGTCCCCGAAATCCTTCGGGCAAAAGTGAACGTCTTCGCCGAGCTCTATCGCAAGACACGCCAGCTTGAGGATTTAAATCGCGAACTTGAACAGCGGGTTGCCGAACGCACCGCCGAATTGGAAGGCTCCAACAGCCGCCTCGTCGAAAGCGAGCGCCGCCGCAGCATGGCGCTCGCAGCGGGACAAATGGGCGCGTGGGACTGGGATCTGGAAAAAGGACAATTCCACTGGGACGACGAACATTGCCGCATCGTCGGTGTCGATCCCATGACATTTCAGATATCTGCTACCACCGTGAGACCTTTGGTGCATCCGGATGATTGGGGGAAGCTCGAAGCCTTGTTGCGGGAAAGCGCTGCCGGCCGGCAATCCTTTCAACTGGAGGCGCGCTTTATCCGGCCCGACGGCGAAGCCCGCTGGTGCGTGGTGACTGCTGCCGCGAGTTTCGATGGCGCGGGAAAGCTCCTGCGCATGAGCGGCGTAACGGCGGACATCACCGAGCGCAAGCGCGCCGAAGAGCGCCACGCCTTGCTCGCGCGCGAAGTCGACCATCGCGCCAAAAATGCTCTTTCGGTGGTCCAATCCATCGTGAGATTGACGAGAGCACCGACGACGGACGCCTATGTCAAAGCGATCGAAGGCCGCATCGCCACGCTGTCGCATGCCCACACCTTGCTCTCGGAATCGCGTTGGCAGGGCGCGAGCTTACACAGTCTCGTCGAGGACGAACTCGCACCCTATGGCGCGGAGCGGCCAAATCGCGTGACGCTCAACGGCACCAGCATCAAACTGGAACCTGCCGCGGCACAATCGTTTGCACTGGTCTTGCACGAGCTTGCGACAAACTCGGCGAAATATGGGGCGCTCTCGTCCGACATCGGAACACTCGACGTGACGTGGGAGCGATATGGGGAGTCCGTTGCCCTGGATTGGCTGGAGCGTGGTGGCCCGCCGGTAACCGCACCAAGCAGAACCGGCTTTGGCATGCATGTGATCCGAGCTTCAGTCGAAACCCAGCTGCGTGGAACAGTATCGCTGGATTGGAGGAAAGAAGGTCTGCACTGCACGCTGACAATGGCAACGAATGAGGACAGCGAAAACGAAGCTTCAAGCCCTCCCTATCGGCTCGAACCGAGCGAGCCCGCTCCGCGCGGGAGCCAGCGCGTGTTGCTCGTGGAAGATGAAGCGCTCATCGCGATGATGATGCAGGACGCTCTGACCGAGATCGGTGTGGACGTCGTAGGCCCTTGCGGTCGCGTCGCCGACGCGATGAAGGTCGCCAAAGCGAACACATTCTCCGCTGCCATTCTCGACGTCAATCTCGGCAGCGAACCGGTCTATGAAGTCGCCGAATTTCTCACCGGCAGGGGTATTCCCTTCATCTTCATGACCGGCTACGGACGGGAGAACATCGATACTCGTTTTGCGAGCGTCCCCGTCCTGCGAAAGCCTGTGAATGTGGAGCGTCTGCGCGCGGCGCTTGCGGGAATCACCTCCGCCGCCGTTGTGCCATTGCGGGCTTAGAGCCAAGCAGACCCACACCTGAACTTGCTGAGGCGTTCCACAAATGTGAATCGGGAGCGGACGATCTTACGGTCACGCAATGATTTCAGTTCAACGCCATGTCGCAAGCCCTGTTTCAGAACGCTGAAGATACGCTTTATCGGCATCGGCATGGCTTGTTGGCGGGACGACGTTTTCAAAGGATTTGTAACATCCACGAGAAGCGGCCTGGCGCGGCCAGGTACGCGCATGGCCTGGAGGACGTTCCGGCCATATTTCAACCACGATTATGTCGAGTTCATCGATAAACTCATCGCAGAAGCGCCCGCCGCCCGGCACACGGACGCTAACATCCGAAACGTCCTCGCCCAAAGGAAGCCGGATGTTGCGGCAGAAATTGCAAAGGGTTGTACTTAAAGAGATCGCGCGGCGTCTTGACGCTTGGCATCGGCAGGCTCGCCTTGCGCGCCATAACTTCGAGAAGGGGCGCTTGAAGGCGGCGAGCGTCGAACTCAGGATCGTTAACGGCGAATTGCCGCAGAGCTTCTTGCCGAGCGACGCCAATGATAACTTCGAAACGCCCAAGAAATCGGCAATCGCAAGACAGGCTCCATGACGTTCTTCAAGGTTGCGTTCCTTTCCATCATTGTGGCGCTGTCGGGTTCACTGCCGGCCGCCGCCGAAGCACCCGCTGCGGTCGATCCAGCCGCGCGCCAGATCGAATCCTTCTATGGCGCTCTCTTGAGCGCCATGAAGCGCGGACCCGAGCTCGGCGTCGCCGGGCGATACAACCAATTGCAAACGCCGATCGATGCAGCGTTCGATCTGCGCGCCATGACGCAATTCACCGTTGGGCTGGCTTGGGCGGCAATGAGCGATGCCGATCACACAGCACTAACGACCGCGTTCCGCCGCATGACGATTGCCAACTACGCGGCCAACTTCGACAAGTTCAGCGGCCAGAGCTTTACGGTCGATCCCAATGTGCTGGTGCGCGGTAGCGACAAACTGGTGCAGACCAAACTGAATTCTCCCGGAAGCGATTCCGTCGCGCTTATCTATCGCATGCGGCAATCCGGACCGACCTGGAAAATCATCGATGTGTATCTGGCGGGGTTTGCCAGCGAACTGGCGATGCGGCGCTCCGAATATGCTTCCACCGTCGCCAGCGGCGGAGCGAGCGCGCTTTCGAAGAAACTCAACGAGCTGGCGGATTCGCTGATGAAAGGCACAAAGAAAGCTTCAGCTGCGCCCTAACTTTGGCGCCTTGCAAGCATCTCGAAGAGCGCGGGCAACAGCAGCAAGACCACCGCTAGGATCCATCCCAGCGACACGATCAAGAGCAGACCCATGCTCGCCGTTCCCGGATGGCTGGAAAGCGAAAGCATGCCAAAACCGCACGCCGTCGTTCCCGCGCTCAATATCACCGCACGTGTCAGCGGCGACTGCAACAGGTTACGCGCGCCCGAACGCCGAGCCATTACGAAGTAGATATCGAATGCAACCCCGATGCCGAACAAAAGCGGCAAGGCGATAATGTTGGCAAAGTTGAGCTGGAGCCCAAACATGACGCTGATCGCCAGAGTGAGAAGCCCTGCAAGCAAAAGCGGTACCAACGCCAGTAGGACATCCGTCGTGTTGCGCAGCCAGAACAACAGCAAGACGAAAATCGCCACAAACGACAAGATACCTGCCACGATGAAAGCCCGCACGATGGTCTTGCCGGTCTCTTGAATGATCACGGCGGAACCGGTGATCTCGGGAGCGATTGTGGCAACGGCCCGGGTAAAGCGTCTGAGAACGGCATTGTCGTTGGAATTGCCCCGCGGCGTCACCTGAACGCGATAGAGACCTTTCGCCGAGACCCAATCCTCGACCATCTCTTGGGGGAGCGAGGTTCGCGTGACCGGCTGCGCCTGCAGCAGGGTCCGCACCTGCTGAAGCATGGTCTGCAGGCTGGGAACGAGCGCGTCGCTTGCGCGCGCGCGCAGCGATGCAGGCCCAGAGCTGAGACGGTCCAGAATCGCGGCCAACTGTGATGCGTCCCGCGCGAAGGACGACGCGGCGGGTGTAGAAACGACCGATCGTAAGTCACGCGCGGTCGATTTCAGGCTTGCGACCATCTCCGTGTCGCTGGGCGGAGGCTTCACTACAAAGGGGTTGATCGTGGGATCGAGCAGCATCGATGCATCCGCGATCGCGGCAAGCTTCTCGGGTTGACCATCGGGAATGAAACTGTCGACGGTGAGCACCTGGGAAACTTCGGGCAACGTCTTCAAGCGTGCGGCGAGGCGATCGGCGGCCTGCAAGTCCGCCGCTAGAACATCGACGGTGTTTGGCGAGGTCTCGGTATCTTTCATCAGATCAAGAGCCGTCGCGACCGATTCGACCTTGGGACTGCGCAGGTCCAACGGATTAAAGTCGAATTGCAGCGCGGGAATTGCCGCAAGGCCGAGAACCGTCAGGGCGGCAGCGGTCCCGACGATAAACCGCCAATGCGAGGCGATCGCGCGATCCACAGTGGCTAGGCCGGAAAAGCCGATTTTCTCCGGCTCTCCGCCGGGCCCGAGCAACACAATCAAGGCTGGCAGCAGCGTGAGGCTGAGAACAAAGGTCACGATCATTCCCACGCCCGCGATCAGGCCAAGCTCGGCAACGCCGGCGTATCCCGCGGGAAGAAGGGAGAAGAATCCGGCGGCGATGGCCGCGGCGGCCAGTGTCAAAACCCCGCCGATACCCGCCCCCGCTGCCGCGAGCGCCTCCTTGAGATCATCGCGCGCATGACGCTCGGCGCGATAGCGGACTGCAAACTGAATTCCGAAATCGACTCCAAGCCCCACAAACAGAGGGATGAACGCGACAGAGATAACGTTGAAAGCGCCAAGCGCGAGCAGCCCGAAGGCGGCTGTGAGGGCCAGCCCAGCAATGAGCGTGACGAGAATGGCGAGTATCAGTTTTGGCGAGCGGACCGCCAGGCGGAGCATCAACAAGATGCCAGCCATCATCAGCGTGGAAAGAAGAACCGCGCGCTCGGCGAGAGTCGAAAATTCCTCGTCCTGCATCGGAACATCACCGGTGAGGCGCACCCGCACGCCATGTTCCGGAACGAGGCCGTGGCTGCGCGCGACATCTCGGATTTCCCGCATCGCCGCAGCCGCCGAGAGAAGCGAGCCGAAGTCGCGCCGCGGTTTGACTTCGATGAATTGCCGCAATTCCCGCTTGTCGGCTTTTGTCTTCGTTACGAGTGCGCGCCAAGACAAGAAACTCGGCTTGCCGGATAGAACCCCGTTCAGAGTGACGGCCACCGTCCTCAGCGGCCCTTTCAAGTCGACAAGATTTTGTGCGCCGTGCTGACTGGCGAGTGCCGCCGTGGAGAGACTTGTCATGATGCCGCGCAAGGAAGGATCACCGGCCAGCGCGCCCAGAAACGGTTGCGCGCGAATGAGTTCGCTCGTGCGGTCTTCGACCTCTTTCGTCGAAAGAAAAAGAATGCCGTTCTGGGCGAAGAAAGTGCCGCCCGGACGACGCACCGAGAGGAAGTGGTCTTTGCGGCCTTGGAGAGCCGTCGAAAGCGTTTGCGCGGCTTGTTCCGCCCGCTCGGGCGTCGCGCCATCGATGACGACCACGATGAGATCGCTGAACTGGGGAAACGCGGCATCGAAAGCCTTCTCGCGTTGGCGCCAAGGCGCGGTGCGCGAGACGATGTCGGACGTATTGCTGTTCATCTTGAAGGCGCTGATGTCGAACAGGATTGCGGCTACGGCGGCAACGAGGAAAGAGAGTGCGACCGCGCCCGCGTGACGACTACACCAACGCACCACGGTTTCAATTGCACTCTGGAGCATCTGTTCATCTGCGGTGGGCGCTAGAAATCCGGAAGATTGTCCAGATCGGGTTTGCCGTTGCGGATTTCCTGGTTGCGGTTCTGGCGATAAAGGCTTCTCACCGTGGCGTAGTAGTCGATCGATGTGCTTTCCATCGCGTCTATCGTTTTTATATTGCTGGCGCGGCTATCGACGACATCCAGCGCCGCCCTTCCACCGTTCCAATAGACGTCGCTGCGGTAGCTCACATAGGTGAACGGGTCGAGGAAAATATCGGCGACTTGGCCAACCAGGTCGCGAGGATTGTCGGGGCCGATGAGGGGCAGCATCAAATAGGGGCCCTCATCCGCGCCATAGACAGCCAGCGTCTGGCCGAAATCCTCCGTGTGCACCGGTATGCCGGCACGTGTTGCAGGATCAAATAGCCCGCCTATTCCAACCGTCGAATTCAACGTGAAGCGGCCGAAGGTCTGCGCCGCGCGCTTGGCCTCTCCCTGCAACACGTCGTTCACGAAGGTGAGCGGCAAAGCGAGATTGGCGAGGACGTTGTGGATACCGCTTCGCAGCGGACGCGGCACCGCGCGGCTGTAGAATACGGCAACAGGCCGGGCCACATGCTCGTCGAGCTTCTGATTGAATTCAAACACCTGCCGATTGGACGTCTCGTAGGGATCGTTCTGCGAATCAACACCGCCCGTCGACGCACAGCCGCTCGCGACGAGGCCCAGGCAAAGCAGAGCGAATAACCGAATCGATCCCATCACCGCCAATCCGAGGCATCCACGAAGCCAGACAATCCCGATTGTCGTCAAGGACAGATCTTGGGGCACGCTTCGAAGAGCGCATTTGTCCAAGTCTGCAGCCGAATCATTTGCTTAATGCCGCTACCCGATATCCGCAGCAAGCCTCCGTAGGCCGGCTCCGCGACGGGAAGGCCATGTGGTCCAAGGTTGTGGGTGGACCCTGTCCCTAAGATTGCAACGATGACAACCGGTGCCGCCTGAGTCCGATCTCGGCGAACAATCTGCCGGGCTGGTACGCATCGTTTGCAATGTTTGAAAGCACGAACCATGTGGCGGTTTTTCGCAGACTTCTGAAACGGTTCGCGCGCTTGGACACGCCAACGTGAATGGGGAAAATTGGCCCGCCCGCTGCAATACGCAATAGTGCGGGCAATATCCTACCTTTCCGCCCTCTACGACGTGACCCAGGGGAAATCCATGATCCGCAAGCTCTTGATTCTCTGTGCGACGCTCATTGCCATTCCGGCTGTCGCGCAAACGACTGTCGATAAACTTGCGAAGCCGCCTGCCGATGCAAAAGTTTGGACCATCACTTCGAGCGGCGGCGACGCGCGGCACGGACAGGTTTCTCTCTGGACCACGCCGGACGGCACGCAGTGGTCGCGGATGGATTTCAATCTGCGCGGTTTCGTCAGCGAGTTCGACGAACAAAACCGCTTTGCGCCCGACGGCTCGCTGGAAAGTCTCGTAGTGCGCGGGTTTACACCGCAAGGCGATGCCGCGGAAACCTATGAGGCGAAGAACGGCAGCTACACGTTCACGAGCCCGGTCGATCATGCCTCCGGCCCGCTCACGGCCAATCTTGAGTATGTAACCTTCGGCGGAACCTTCGATTCCTTCACCTTCATCATCGACGCCATGATGAAGGCGCCGAATCATTCGGTGAACCTGCTGCCTTCAGGCCGCGGTTCCATGGCACCGCTGACAACGCTGGAGATCACCAACGGCAAGGAGAAGAAGGCGGTCATCGCCTATGCGTTGACCGGATTCGGCCTTTCGCCGTTTCCCATCTGGATGGACGGCAACCAGTTTTTCGGTATCGCCGGCGTGCTTAGTTTCTTGCCCGAAGGCTGGGAGAAAGCCGGCGAAGAAATGAGCAAGGCGCAAGACGCCGCGCTTGCCAAACTCGCGCCGGCGCAGATGGCGGCGATCGCCAAGACACCCTCCGGCCCCGTCGTCTTCAAAAACGTCAAACTCTACGATTCCGCCGCGCGCAAATTCCTCAACGCGATGACGGTCGTGGTCGACAAGGGCATTATCACGTCGGTCGGCTCAGCGAAAAAGATGAAGGCGCCTGCGAACGCGCAAATCATCGATGGCGCCGGCAAGACGCTGATTCCGGGCTTGTGGGACAATCATCAGCACTACGGCGACGACTCGACCGGCCCGCTCCTGCTTGCCTCCGGCATTACTAGTGTGCGCGATCCCGGCAACCAGCCGGAAGAATTGATGGCGCGCAAGAAGCGCATAGACGACGGCCAATTGCTGGGCCAACGCATCGTGCCGTCGTTGCTGATCGACGGCCCGGGCCCCTACACCGCGCAGGTCGCCGTCGTCGTCCACAACCTGGACGAGGCGCTCGCCGCGGTGCGCCGCGCCAAGGACAATGGCTATTTCGGCATCAAGCTCTATGGCTCGCTGGATCCGGCTTATGTCAAGCCGATGGCCGATCTCGCCCATAAACTCGGTCTGCATATCCATGGCCACATTCCGCATGGCATGCGCCCGCTCGACGCCGTGCGCGCCGGTTACGACGAGATCACGCACATCAATTTCGTGATGATGCAGGCGATGCCTGACGACATCGTAAAGACCTCCAACGGCATGAACCGCTTTATCGGCACCGGGAAATTCGCCAAGGACGTCGATCTGCACTCCAAGGCGATGACGGCCTATCTCGACGAGTTGGCCAAACGCCACATCGCCGTCGATCCGACTCTTGTCACCTTCGAGGACCTTTACGTTCCCGAGCGCGGTACTTATCCGCCCGCCGACGCACCCTATGCCGACACTCTGCCCTCGCAGTTTTCGCGCGGCTTCTTGTCCAGCGCGATGGCGCCCACCGCAGAATTGTCGCGCGAGTCGATGCGCGCCAGTTTCGCCAAGCTGAAGGCGTTGATCCCCGAATTGAACCGGCGGCACATCGAAGTTCTGGCCGGCACGGACGGCACGGGCTTCGAACTGATCCGAGAGTTGGAGCTCTATGTCGAGGCGGGTCTCACTCCTGCGCAAGCGCTCGCGACCGCCACCAGCAACCCCGCGCACGTCTACGGCCTTTGGAGCAAGACGGGCTCGATCAGCAAGGGCAAGCTCGCCGAACTTGCGCTCATCGACGGCGATCCGTCGAAGAACATCGGCGATCTGAGACAAGTCGAACTCGTCATGCGCGACGGCAAGCTGATGAAGACGTCCGACCTGCGCGCGACGCTGGGCATAACCGGTCTGCCGAAACGCTGAGGAGCTTGGTCCATGACCAGCATGACGCATTGGGTTGAGCCGCTGCGAGAGGGGATGAATCGCGAGCATGCGCACCCGCTCTTTCGCGCGACCGGAGTCGATCCCCGTTCTCGTCGCATGGCGAGAATTCCTAGAAATATCGGCTGACACTGAGAAATACGGTGGCCGCGCCGGGAAGGCTGCCGAAATCGGAACGCTTGCCGCCCCAGGTCGCACTGGCCTGCGCGCCGATGGTCCATTGCCGCGAGAGGTAATAGCCGGCGTTGGCTTGCGCGAGCGCCGAGCCATCGCGCAAGTCGAGATTCACGAACCCGCTCAACTCGAGATTGGGGATGAACGCGTCCTGCCGGTCGGCGCGCAGGAAGAGCGAATTCCTGGCCAGCGGCTCCTGCTGGTCAGCCGCGTAGCCACGGATGTACCAGAGCTCGGCATCGAGCGGCGCGACACGCAACGCACCCACAGCAAACCAATCGCGCCAGTCGCTTGCAGAAAAACCTGCCTGGTGGAAGTGATATTCGAGGTTGAAGGTGATCTTGGAGTCCGTCGTGTAGGATGCGCCGAGCGACAGGTCGTTCCGGAAGAAGCGCGCCGGATCGGTTGCGAAGAGCTGCGGCGCGAGGGCCGGAATCGTTCCGGTCGCACGGCCGTAGGCGATCGCGTCGGTGACGAGGTTCGCACGCTCTCCGCCCGCCCATTCCGCATATCCCACCACGTTCTGGCCAAACCCATAGGTCAGGTTCGCGCCAAAGCGCGCGTGCCCGTCCTCGAAATAAGCCAGCAGCTCCGGGCTTAAATCGTCGGACAGATTGAAGCTGACCTTGACGAGGGCACGACTGACCGCATTCGTGCGGTCGAACATCGGATTAAAGCTCGGCAGCGCCGCGTTGCCGTAGATCGCGCTTTTGGCGGTGAGCCGCGGCGCGAAGGCGACCGTGAGCGACCCGCCCATCCATAGGTGTTCGCCCATCAGCACCAGTGTTCCCAGACGATCCTCGCGCAGGACTGAGGGATCGGCCGACAGCGGTTCGACGACTGCGCGAGTCTTGAAGAAGTCGGTCGGATTGAACCCGAGCGCGACACCGCTCTTGAGGTTGAACCGGCCCACATTCAAGAAGGTCTCCGGATCAATCGTCCAAGCGAGATAGGCTTCGCGCAGGTCGTTGCGGACGTCTTCGTGATCGGGGAATCGAAGATGCTCTTCCGCGCGTAGGTTAAAGCGGTCGCTGATAACGAATTCGACGCCTTCGAGAAGTGTCCGCCTGATCCGGGCATCGAAGAAGAGGCGTTCCTCCCAGCGCGGCCCGAGCGATGGCGGCGGTACGATGAGATCGGAGCGCAGCGCGGCCACCTCGAAATCTTCCTGAAGCATGAGCTGCGTGTTGGGATCGCCCTGCACGCTTACGGCCGGCGCCGGAAGGTTCGCCGGAATGCGGTCCAGGTCATCGTCGTCCGCGGCGAGCGCCCGCGGCGCGATTGCAAGAAAGAGAAACAGCCACCGCAACAGGGAGGCCGCAAATGACCCAGTTTTTCGCCGCCTTGCGGATCGGCAAGAGTTTCCAGCGCCCGGGAATAGTCGTCGATGGATCTGAGTGCACTCCTCGTCGAATCGAACCCGCGCTACTGCACGTTCAGGTGCGGGAGGTAGTCCCGCTGGAACCACGCGTCGGGGACGTCTTGAAATTTCGAGTCCGAGAATTCGACGGTGGTCACGAGCGACGAATCGACGGCATCGATGATCACTGCGCCCCCGGGCCGTTCGGCGCCGAGGCGCTCGGAGAAATTGCGGTAGTAGAGAATTTTCAGAAGCCGTCCGCTGTCGGAATAGAATTTGGCCTTGATCGGCCGATGAGACCCTTGCTCCACCCAGTATTCCACGCGGTTGTAAGTTGCGTTCTCGCTCGCCGCCTTCATGTCGAGGTGCCAGGTCTGCCGTTGCACGCGGTCTGCGTCCGCAATGGTTTCTAAGCCGTCGAGCGTGGCCGTGTAGTCGATGGCGAAATTGGCGGTAAGAACGTCGCCGATTGCGGCCTGGCCTGTCAGACGCTGCTGGGGCGAGATTCGCACGCTCGTCTTCGATGCGGGATCGTAGAACCACAGGACATGACCCAGCAGCACCATCTTGCCCGCGTCGCGCGGCGGATCGATGTAGCGCACCAGGTTGAAGAATTGGTGGGTCGCCGGATCGATCTTGGAAAAGATCAAGAGCACGTTGCGGTTGATGGGCTGGCCGGATTTATATTCCGTCAACGCTGTCGTTCCGCGGAAAGGCTGCTGCGGATTGCGCACTTGGTCCGCCTTCGCCACGATCGCCTGCGCGTCCTCTGCCCGTGTCGCCGCCGGAGAAAGACAGAGCAACAGGGCGGCGAACAATCCTACGCGCGTTCTAAACATGGCGGAGCGCATCGACGATCTGGAGTTTCGCGGCACGGTTGGCGGGAAGCAGTGCCGCCAGGGTCGCCACGACGATCAGGGTCAGCCACACCTTCACGATAAACAAGGGCGCTCCGAACATGTAAAGCCGCAAAGGGACGGGCTCGGCCTGCGCCGGCGGCACGTAGCTGATGCCGGCGCGATTGACGAAGTACGCGGCAGCAAGCGCGAGGATCACTCCAACCGTTGCGCCAAGAAACCCGAGCATCGCGCCCTCCAGGAGAAACTGTCGCCGGATTCCGCTGCGCCGGACGCCGAGTGCGCGGGTGGTGCCGATTTCATCGGTGCGCTCGACCACGCTCATGCCCATCGCATTGGAAACAGTAAACAGAACCACCACGCCGATGATGACGGCGATGAAGGAGAATATCCCGCCGAACAGATTGACGACCTGGGTGTAGAACGGATTGAGTTCCGCGAAGTCGCGCACCTCGAGATCGAGATGGCGCGACGCGAAGATCTCGGCCAGGCGCCGGCGCGCCTGTTGCATGTCCTCAGTGCGATGCAGCTGAAGGACAATTCCCGTCACGCGGTGCTCGCCGCGGCCATAAACGAGCTGCTGCGCCAACGGCAGCTGCATGCCGACATAGGCGTCGTCGAGCTCGCGCACGCCCTGCGGTTCGGCATGGCGGACCGCAAGATTGACGACGTTCGGCGCTCCGCCGGCCGTCGCCGCCAGAAGATCGATGCGCGCATATTTGTTCGCGGTGGCCGGATCGTCGGCCGTGTCGCGCGCCACCAGATCGGAGAAATTTTGCGACGGCAGCGCGGCGACATCGGCCGACGCGGCCTTGTCTGAAGGCGCGCCGGTCGGCAGTTTCGGGCAATTGCCAAGCTTGAGCGGAGCACAGAGCCCCAGGATGCGTGCAAGTCCGACGCCGACGATGCCCTGTGAAGAATCGGCGGCATCGAAGTCCGTCCCGTTCGCACGGAGGAGCGCGGTTCCATGCTCGTCCCAGTGTTTCATCAGATCGCGATCGGCCGGAACGAACCCCGTGCCGAGGAAGGTTCGGGATTCGTCGCTTGCGGAGCTCTCGACGATGCCAGCCAACGACTGAACCGGTGTCGCGATCACTGTCAGCGACGACAAAACCGGATCGCTCGATATTTGCTGCAACACCGTCTCGTAGTGCGCAATGCCCCAGATCGCCGGATTGCCCGAGCCGAAATCGAAATAGCCTTGGCGATATACGGTGAGATGCCCAAGACGTTCCACGGTCGAGGTCTCTATGCCGTAAAATACGAAGGTCGTGTAAGCGCCAAAGATGAGTGTGGCGGCGGTACCGATCGCGATCGTAAGCATCGTTGTCAGCGAGCGCCGCGTGTTGCGGAAGATGCTCCGCGAAGCGATCTTGAAGAGCATCATGCGTTTGCACTCTCGATGAGTTCGCCGTCACGGACGGTGAAGATCTCGTCCGCATGCGAGATGAGGTGATCGTCGTGCGAGGCAAAGATAAAGGTCGTACTGGATTCGGTCTGCATGCGCCGCATCAGCGCGATGATGCTTGCGCCGGTCTGCGAATCGAGGTTGGCCGTGGGTTCGTCGGCCAGGACGATGGCCGGGCGCTTGACCAGCGCGCGTGCAATTGCGACCCGCTGCTTTTGTCCGCCGCTGAGTTCATTCGGCCGCTGGTGGCGCTGGGCCGTCAATCCCACCGCTTCGAGCATCGCAAGCGCTGTCCGTCGCCGTTCCCTGGCGCCGACGCCGGTAAGCAGAAGCGGATATTCCACGTTCTCGTAGGCCGACAATACCGGAATGAGGCTGAAGCTCTGGAAAATGAAGCCGACCTTTGCGGCCCGGAAATCCGATACTTCGCTATCGCTCAGATGGCCGACGTTGCGGCCGGAGATTTCCACCTCGCCGCTCGATGGCGCGTCGATGCAGCCAATCAGGTTGAGCAACGTGGTCTTGCCGCTGCCCGATGGACCCACGATCATGGTAAAGCGTTGCGCGGGAATCGAAAGCGTGATTCCACGCACCGCGCGGACCTTTTCCGCCCCCACCTGGTAGGTCTTTGTGACGTTGGTGAGCGTGACGACATGATTGGACATGGAAGGTCGGTACCGCTCGGTTCCAGTTCTTGCCGAAGATGGTACTTCATGGTACCAATAACAAGAGGTCCAATGTGAGGAATAAGAAGGGGCGCTCAAAAAAAAGTGAAGCGTCGGGCAACCCTTCCACGCGGCAACGCATTCTCGACGCCGCGTTCAAGGCATTTCTGAAGGCCGGCTATGACCGCACAAGCACGCTCGAGATCGCGACGCTCGCGAAGGTTTCGAAGCGGGAGCTTTACACCTACTTCGAAGACAAGGCGGCCCTGTTCGCGGCCGGCATTCGCGGACGCACCGACCGGATGCGTGTTCCCCTGGTTGCGCCCGACATCTCCAATCCCAATGCTTTGGCGCGAACGTTGGAGGCCTATGGCGCATCGCTCCTGACCGGCGCTACTCATGCGCATGTGCTTGCGGTGCACCGGCTGGTAATCGCGGAGTCCCAACACAGCCCCGAGCTCGCAACCATTCTGGACCGCGAAGGCCGGCAGGCCAATGTTGGCGCATTGGTGGAGCTTATGAGCCAGGCGCAGGCCAGGGGCCTGCTTGCAACCGGCGATCCCCAGCACTTCGCTTCGCTCTTCAGCTCGCTTCTCTGGGGCGATCTGTTCTCGCGCCTTTTGATGCGGGTCGAAAAGACACCATCGGCTGGCGAAATCGCTCGCCGGTCCAGGGAGGCGACACGCGCATTCCTGGAGTTGCACGCGGCGTCTGGCAGACGGCGCTGAAATTCCGCGGTTGGCGGTTCGATGCCTACAAAAGTTGCAAGAGGATTTGCAACAACCCGACGAACGAAACGCCCCACAAGCCAGTACGAAGTCCCGGAATTCCGATGACATAAACCGGCGCATAGGCGAGGCGGCCCCAGAAGAACAACTGGGCACCGAGCGCCGTCGCAGCGTTGGTCCTGCCTGCAAGCTGCGCCACGAGCACAAGTGCCGCGAAGACAATCAGGCTTTCCAACATGTTGCGGTGCGCTCGCTGTGCGCGACCTGCCCACCCCTCAAGAGCCGGTAAATTTCCGCGGTTGCCGACGAGCGGCAAAAGCCCAACCTGCGCTATCGCGGCCAAGAGGGCGATGAGCATTTGAAACAAGGCCAGCGCCGCCGACCAGACCAGCAGCTTCAGTTCGAGCGTCATGCGTTTCTCCTTAGGTGATGTCTTCAATCAACCGACACTTTCTGCGTGCGACTATTGGCGATAATGTCGAGGGGGTATGAAGCAGAACTTCACAGTCAGGCAGGGCGCGCTCGATGGCGTGGAGGCGTTCCTGAGCGTTGCCCAGCATCGCAGCTTTCGCAAAGCGGCCGCTGAACTCGGAGTCACCCCGTCGGCGATCAGCTGGGCGATCCGCACCCTTGAGTCGCGCATCGGCGCGGCGCTCTTCATACGCACAACGCGCAGCGTCGGCCTCACCGAAGCCGGCGAGCGGTTCCTTTCCCGCGCCAAGCCCGCCTTCGAGGAGCTCGTCGCCGCAAGTGCGGTCGCGCATGACCTGGGACAGAGGCCGACCGGACTATTGCGCCTCTCGGTGCCGCGCGCGGTGGTGCCAATCCTGTTGGAGCCGCTGATCGCATCCTTCTGCCAAGCCTATCCCGAGGTTGAGGTGGAGATCGCCGCAAGCGAGGAGCTGATCGACCTCGCGGCCGAAGGGTTTGACGCCGGCATCCGGCTGGGCCAGTTCATCGCCGCCGACATGATCGCAGTACGGCTGACGCCGCCGTTCCCGTTCGTGGTCGTCAGCAGCCCCGAATATCTACGCCGCAGCAAGCGGCCGGAGCGCATCGAAGATTTGCGTCAGCATGCCTGCCTACGCATGCGCCGCTCGAACGGGTCGATCGCGCCCTGGTCCTTTGTCAACGGCAACAAGACAGTCGAAGCAATCGTCTCGGGACCGCTGATCGCCAATGATTTTCCCGCCTTGCTTGGCGCGGCCATCGAAGGCATGGGTCTGGCGCAAGTGCCTGAACCGATCGCTGCGGGACCGACAAAAGCGGGAAAACTCGTACACGTCCTGCAGCCGTTCGCGCCAACAGTGCCGGGAGTATTTCTCTACTATCCGGGCCGCCATCAAATGATGCCGAAGCTGCGAGCCTTCATCGATCACGCGAAGAGCCGCTCGGACGCTGCCAACAAAATCTGAATTCACGTCGGTGATAGGCGACACGAGGCGTGAATATGCGTTGAAGTAGGCAGAGCGGACTCGAACTCATTGAAGTGACACTGTGCGGCGTCCTGGGTGAGATTGCCGAACGCGGAGGAAACTAGAGCCGCCGACCGCTCGCACAGGTGTCGAGAACAGCGTAGAATTTGCCTACACATGTCCTCCGGCCTTTCGCTGCGCCTGAATCTGATCATTTCACATTGAGACCGCTTCGCGGCAGCAAGCGACGCTGCAAAAAGAGCGGCAGCGCGCCCGCAATTGCAAGTTATCCACTCCGATGGCATGACTTGTCTTGGTGGAACCCCGGCGAGAGGGAGTGAACCAAGCATGAGCGCACCCTCGCCCACACGGCCGGAGCCGATCCCCGTTCTCGTCGCATGGGCGATACACGCTCTAACCGCGAGCGGCGTGGTGCTCGCGTTCCTTGCTTTCCTGGCGGTCGAGCAGGAACGCCCACGGCTGGCGCTGCTTTGGCTGGGGGCTGCGCTGATCGTCGACGGCATCGACGGTCCGCTCGCGCGCTGGGCACGCGTGACACAGCGGACGCCGGGGATCGACGGCACGACGCTGGACCTCGTGGTCGACTATCTGACCTATGTCTTCGTGCCGGCGATCCTGATCTATCGCGCCGGTCTGCTCCCGTCCGCGTATGCACCGATCGCTGTTGCGGCAATCCTGCTCTCGTCGCTTTATACCTTTGCGCGAACCGACATGAAGACTGCCGACAATTTCTTCCGGGGCTTTCCGGCCCTGTGGAACGTCATCGCCTTCTATCTCTTCATACTGCGGCCGGGACAGATGGCAGGTGTGATCGTCGTCGGCGTTTTCTCGGCGTTGACCTTCGCTCCCATCACTTTTGTCCATCCCCTCCGAGTGCGTCGCTATCAGCCTTGGCTTGCCGCCCTCGCGGCACTGTGGGGAGCGGTCAACCTCGCTCTGCTGTCGCCAAACTGGAGCGCGCCGTGGATGTATACGTTGCTTGCGCTTTCTTTGACCGGCGCCGGAGCGCTCTTGGCGATCGGTGTCCTGCGCACGCTGCGCGGTCCGATGGGAAAGACGGCGTGAGGTCGGTGACCGCTTTGCCAGCGACTGGTACCGATCACCGGCGGAATCCAACTATACTCACCGAGGCGAAGGTGGGCCGGAGCACCACACTGGGGTACCCGCCGTTAAAGCCAGGAATTGTGGGATTTTTGCTCCGTGCCCGCTAGGCACTCCGGATGTACGTGTTGACGAATCCGCGAGCCACGGTGGTTGAGAGCGTCGCTCTCGACTGTCGTGTCGCATCATCTCCAAAGCTCACTATGGTGCTCTCCACATCCACGCGGGCGCAATGCAGAGTATAGGGCTGCCCGACCGAGCCGAATTCTGGTGTTGACTCGTAGCCTATATTTCTATATTTGTCGAAATATGAAAATGAAACCAGCCGTTGCAGCGCTTGGAGCGCTTGCGCAGGACACGCGTCTTTCGATCTTTCGGGCTCTTGTACGCGCCCACTCGTCAAATGAAGGCGAAGGCGGTCTCGCGGCTGGCGAAATCGGCGAGACACTCAGTGTCGCGCCGGCCACGCTTTCTTTTCATCTCAAGGAACTCGCGCATGCAGGTCTTGTGAACTCAAGACGCGAGGGGCGTTCCATCGTCTACAAGGCCGACGTGGCCGCAATGAAGGCTCTCATGGACTATCTGCTGAAGGATTGTTGCCGCGGCACTTGTGGCGAGGCCATCGATGCCACTCCAAACCGAAAGGAATATGCGTGATGGCGAATTCGCTCGGTCATGTAGCGGCTGAAATGGCCATGCGCCCAATCACAACGCCCGACGCCTGGCTTGAATCAGATATGAAATCCTCCCTGGAATGGAGCTATCGATTTACGCGAGAGGACGTCGCGGAGCTCCTCGCGGCGCTTGCGCACGCACGCGGCAGAAACGCGGACATGCATCAGTGGACGCGCGATGACTTTCCACTTCCGAAGCTGGGTCCCCGCATCCTCGACTGGCTCAGCGAGCTTGATCGTGGCCGGGGTTTCATCCTGATCAAAGGATTCCCGGTTGCGGAACACTCAGAAGAGGATTGCGCCGGCGCCTATTGGGGCATCGGTCTTCATATGGGGCGCGCCGTCTCGCAGAACACCGACGGTGATTTCCTCGGTCACAACCGCGATACAGGCGCGAATCCCAAGGACTATGGCGTCCGGCTTTATAAGACGCGTGCAGAACAGGACTTTCACACGGACGGCGCAGACATTATCGGTCTGTTCTGCCTCAAAGCCGCCAAATCAGGAGGCATCAGCCGCATCGTCAGTTCGCCATCGATCTTCAACCGGATGTTGAAAGAGCGTCCGGACTTGGTTCCGATCCTCTTCCAAAGCTTTCCCTTTGACACCCAAGGTCAGCACAGCCCCGGCGCAAAGCCGTGGTTCGATCTGCCTCTCTGCCGTTTTGACGATGATCGGCTGAGGACGTTCTTCATTCCCTGGTACATCCGCGAAAGTCAGCAGCACATGCATGCACCGCGCCTGACGCGCGGGCAGCAGGATGCGATCACTTTCATTGAGCGCAACGCGAACGATCCAGCCCTTTACCTCGACATGCGTTTTCAGCCGGGCGACATGCAATTCCTGAAGAACGCCGCAATACTTCACAAACGCACTGAATATGAAGACTGGCCGGAGCCGGAGAGAAGGCGGCACCTGCTCCGCCTTTGGCTCGTCGAGCCAAATTTCTCGGCCGGCGACGCGATGCTCCGTGCCGGTGTCGCGCCCCGAGCGCGCACCGTTGTCTCTCGATGATGCGAGATTTCGGACTGGTACCATTGATCCTCTCTCGTTGGCTGCCACGGCCCGGACAGGCCGCGTAAGCAGTGAAACGCCGGACGTCCGTCATGACCGCCCCAAATTGCACGTTGGAAGCAGGGCCGGGTTCGCCGCTCTGCGATCAGCTCAATCGCGAATGCTTCTGCATTTCTTTGGACGCAGATCTCCTCGGCGCTGCAATCGAACAAAAGGCTGCCGATTCGGAATTCTATTCGCGGCACCTTCTTTCGCGGCCAAACCTTTTCTCGAATGTGCCGGTGTTCCTGCCCAAGTCCGAGATCGCCGCGATGCACGCCGTTGTCCGTGCCATCGAAGACGCGTCCCGGCTGCCCGGATATCCTCAGACGGTGCTTGGCTGGGCGCCAGAGATCGCCGCTCAGGATTTTGGCCCGCGCGGCGTATTCATGGGCTACGACTTTCATCTCTCTCCCGACGGCCCAAAGTTGATTGAGGTCAATACCAATGCAGGTGGAGCGTTCCTCAACGCTTTGCTGGTTGACGCCCAGCGCGGTTGTTGCGCGGCCGTCGAGCGCGCGCTGATGGAACTTGAGGCGGCGCACTTCGATGACGGCGTGCTGGCGATGTTCCGAAACGAATGGCGTCTGCAGGCTGGATCGAGCGGGCTCCGCCGCATCGCGATCATCGATGACCGTCCGCAAGACCAATATCTCTATCCCGAGTTTGTCCTCGCGCAGCGCTTCTTTGCGGCGAACGGCATCGAAGCGGTCATCGCTGATCCTGCCAAGTTACGCTATGAGAACGGCACGCTGTCGTTCAATGGCGCGCCGATCGACCTCGTATACAACCGCCTTGTCGATTTCTCGCTCGAGGCTCCGGGTCACAGCGCCCTGCGAGCGGCCTATTTGGACGGCCGGGTCGTCGTGACGCCAAACCCGCATATCCATGCGCTGTTTGCTGACAAGCGGAATATGACGCTGTTCTCCGACCTGGCAACGCTAGGCTCATGGGGACTGCCATCGGAGTCGCTCAAGGCCCTCACCTCTGTCCCGAGAACCGTTATCGTAAGCGAAGACAATGCGACGTTGCTCTGGGAGACTCGAAGGAAACTCTTCTTCAAACCGGCTTCCGGCTACGGGAGCAAGGCTGTCTATCGCGGCGACAAGCTGACAAAGGGAGTCTGGTCGGAAATCCTGCGCGGCGGGTGCGTGGCGCAGGTCCTCGCTACACCCAGCGAAAGGATGGTGCTAATCGACGGGACGCCTGAACCGCGGAAAGTCGACGTCAGACTCTACGTCTATGACGGCGCAATTCTCATCACCGCAGCACGCATCTATCAGGGCCAAACGACGAATTTCAGGACCCTTGGCGGCGGATTCGCGTCCGTGTTTCCGATCTAACAATTTGGAAAAATGCGCATGGGCGGGGCAGGAGAATGTGAGTTCTCGAATTTCCAGCTTCTAGCGGCGCACTTGGCGTCGCAGTCCGCCGGTCGTTGTCTTGCGGGAGCAGACTGGTACAGTCGGGTGGGTTCGAACCACCGACCTCCGGATCCACAATCCGGCGCTCTAACCAACTGAGCTACGACTGCCCAAGGGCCATAATATAGGCCACATAATCGAAGGGGGCGGAACCTAAGAGTCCCGCCCCCTAAATGCAAGATTTCAGTTCACGTATTAGACTTCAGGCCGCCAAAGCGCGTTTTGCCTCGCGATATTCGGCTTCCAGACGCGACACCAGTTCCTCCACCGAGGGCGCGTCCGCGATCTGGCCAACGCCCTGCCCCGCGCCCCAGATATCGCGCCAGGCCTTCTGCTTGGTGTTGCCGCCCGAGCCGAAATTCATCTTCGACTTGTCCGATTGCGGAAGGTTGTCGGGATCCAATCCCGATGCCGCAACCGAAGAGCGCAAGTAGTTGCCATGCACCCCCGTGAAGAGATTGGTGTAGACGATGTCGCCGCCACTGGCCGCTTCCACCAGTGCTTCCTTGTAAACGGCCGGGGCGTTGGCTTCCTTCGTGGCGATGAAGCGCGTGCCCATGTAAGCGAGATCGGCGCCCAGCGCTTGTGCGGCCAGGACCGAGCGTCCATTGGCGATCGATCCCGACAACGCGATCGTGCCTTTCCAGAACGTGCGCAACTCGGCGACCAGCGCGAACGGGCTGATCACGCCGGCATGGCCGCCGGCTCCAGCACATACCGGAATGAGACCGTCGACACCCTCTTCGATCGCCTTCTTGGCGTGGCGAATGTTGATGATGTCGTGCAGCACCACTCCGCCATAGGAGTGCGTTGAATCCACCACCTCCTTGGGCGCACGCAGCGAGGTGATGATGATGGGCACCTCCTGGCGGGCGCAGACTTCGTTGTCGTGCGCCAAGCGATCGTTGGAGGAATGGCAGATCTGGTTGACTGCGAACGGCGCCGGCCTTCTTCCAGTCTCCTTCTCGAACTGCGCCAACTCGGTCTTGATGCGGACGATCCATTGCTCCAGTTGATCGGCGGGGCGAGCATTCAGGGCGGGAAACGAGCCGACGATGCCCGCTTTGCACTGGGCGATCACCAGCTCGGGCCCCGAGACGATGAAAAGCGGCGATCCGATCACGGGAAGGCGCAAGCGTCCCTCCAGCACTTTCGGCAAAGGCATGAATGTTCCTTTCAGGAATGGCGTTTGGACGAACTGATCCTTGCGACAGGCGGTGCGGTCAAGACGCCGAAATCGCCGGGACTTGCGGCGAATCGCGCAGAAGGTGAAAAGTGGGCCGTCTCAGTCCGTTGCAAGGTACATGGCGCAGCTCACAATCGTTCCCGGCAAGTCGAAACTCTCGCTTTGGCGCGCGATTTGCGAAGGCGCCGGTCCCGTCGCCCTGACAGCCGAGGCGTGGACCGCCATCGCGCGTTCGCGCAAGGCGATCGAAGACGCGCTCGCCTCCGGCCGCGCGATCTACGGCGTCAATACCGGCTTTGGAAAACTGGCGCAGACGCGCATTCCGTCCGAAGAGCTCAATCATCTGCAGCGCAATCTGGTGCTGTCGCACGCGGCAGGCGTTGGGCCGAGCTTGTCTGACAATGTCGTGCGCCTGATCCTGGCATTGAAAGTTTCGAGCCTTGCGCGGGGGTTTTCCGGCGTGCGGCCCCTGGTGGTCGAGCGCTTGCTCGATTTGCTGAACAAAGGGGTGTTGCCCGAAATCCCCGAGCAGGGATCGGTCGGCGCTTCGGGCGATCTGGCGCCGCTCGCCCATATGTCGGCCACGCTGATCGGCGAAGGAATGGCCAAGTTTCAGGGCGAGCGCATGCAATCGTCTGCCGCGCTCGCGCGTGCGGGGATCGCACCCATCGAACTCGGCGCCAAGGAAGGTCTAGCGCTCCTGAACGGCACGCAGGTTTCCACCGCACTTGCTCTCGTCAATCTTTTCGCGGCGGAAGCGAATATCGAAGCGGCTTTCATCGCGGGCGCGCTGTCAACCGATGCCATCAAGGGCAGCGATACGCCGTTCGACGCGCGCATCCACGAAGCTCGCGGGCAGCCCGGACAGATTGCTGCCGCTGCCGTCCTTCGTTCCTTGATGGCGGGGAGCGAAATTCGTCATAGCCACGAAAACTGTCCGCGCGTGCAGGATCCCTATTCCATCCGATGCCAGCCCCAGGTGCTGGGACCGTGCCTCGACATGCTGCGCTATGCGGCCCGCGTGTTTGAAATCGAAGCGAATGCCGCGACAGACAACCCGCTGGTATTCGACGACGGCGCGGTGCTTTCCGGCGGCAACTTCCACGCCGAACCTGTCGCGATCGCGGCCGACGGCCTCGCCATCGCCATCGCGGAGATGGGCGCGATATCCGAACGCCGCGTCGCGCTCCTTATCGATTCCTCCCTAAGCGATCTTCCGCCGTTTCTGGCTTCGGAAAGCGGCATCAATTCCGGCTTCATGATCGCCCATGTCACGGCTGCCGCGCTGGCCTCGGAAAACAAGTCCCTGGCCCATCCGGCCTCTGTGGACTCCTTGCCGACCTCTGCCAACCAGGAAGATTTCGTCTCCATGGCGACCTTCGCCGCCCGCCGCCTTGGACAGATGAACGCGAACACCGGCCGGATCGTCGCCATCGAATTGCTGGCCGCTGCGGAAGGCATCGAGTTCCTGCGGCCTTTGAAGAGCTCCCAGCCCCTGGAAGAAGCCCATCGCGCCCTGCGCCGTTGCGCAAAACGCTTCGAACGCGACCGTTTCTTTGCACCTTCCATCGAAGCCGTGCACGAATTGGTGGCGTCGCGGGCTTTCGAGCGCCTGCTACCGGACACGCTCAAGCTGCCTAGCGTTGGTTAGAGTCCGGCCGCGAATCACCCCGCTCGAGTCCTTCGTTTGTCGCCCCGAGCCTTCTTGGCCTCGCCTGCCCGACGGAGCGAAGGAGCCGGAACTCGATTCTATATTTCGTCTAACCGAGCGTTTACGCATCTTTTGGGAATCGGATGCTAGGCAGGTGTCATCTGCTGCCGGGAATGGCGTCGCTTCGCATTGACATCGTTCCCAGCGTCGCAGACTTTGGCGCGCGTTTCTCGGCGCTGTTCGCGAGGGAGATCAGTCGAGTTCGATGTTTTCCTACGCGATCCGGCGCTTCCTCGGCGCAATACCCACCCTCTTTATCATCATCACGCTCGGCTTCTTCATGATGAGGATTGCGCCGGGCGGTCCGTTCGACAGCAACCGCCGCCTGCCCCCGGAAATCGAGCACAACATCAAGGCCGCCTACGATCTCGATAAACCCGTCTACCAGCAGTATTTCATTTATCTGGGCAAACTCTCGCACCTCGACTTCGGCCCTTCGTTCAAGAACAAGGATTTCACCGTTTCCCAGCTGATCGCTGATGGACTGCCGGTGAGTGCAGAACTGGGGTTGAGCGCGATCGCACTGGCGCTGCTCTTGGGTCTGACTTTGGGCACGATCGCGGCGCTCAACCAAAACCGGATCACCGACCACAGCGTCATGACGGTCGCGATGTTCGGGATCACGATTCCGAACTTCGTGACCGCGCCCATCTTGACCCTGATCTTCGGCGTCTACGGCGTCAGTCTGTTCGGGCTCGACCTGTCATTGCCGGTGGGCGGTTGGAACAATGGCGCCGTGCGCAACATGATCCTGCCCGTGATCGTGCTTGCCCTGCCGCAAATCGCCGTCGTTTCCCGCCTCATTCGCGGCAGTATGGTGGAGGTGCTGCGTTCCAACTATGTGCGCACGGCCCGCGCCAAAGGGTTGCCGAACCGCTTGGTTGTCTTCCGTCATGCCTTGCGCGCGGCTGTTCTCCCGTTGGTGAGTTACCTCGGCCCGGCGATCGCGGCGATCCTGACCGGCTCGCTGGTGGTGGAAACGATCTTCGGCATTCCGGGCATCGGACGCTACTTCACCAACGGAGCGCTCAATCGCGACTACACACTGGTTCTGGGTGTCGTCATCTACTACGCCGCCTTCATTATCGTTCTCAATCTGTTGGCTGACCTTCTTTATGCCGTGCTCGATCCGCGCGTGAGATACGATCAATGATCGCCACCGGGGCCAGCATCCAAAACGCCGAAGTGATGATGAGGGCGCAGGTCGTTCAAGGCCGCAGCCTTTGGGTCGATGCGCGCAACCGCCTGTTGCGGAACCGTGCGGCGGTTGCCAGCATGGTCTTGCTTGGGATCATTGCCTTGATGGCGCTCTTTGTGCCGCTGTTCTGGCCCTACGCCTACAATGCCGTGGACTACGACCACATATCCTGCGCTCCCGATTGGTGGCCGGAAGAGAGCGTGATGTGCCGCGCCGGCGGCTTGCACATCTTCGGCACCGACGATTTGGGCCGCGATCTGTTCGTGCGCATCCTCTATGGCGCGCGAATTTCGCTGGCCGTCGGCCTTGCCGCCACGCTCGTAAGCCTTTTCATCGGCGTCACCTATGGCGCGATATCGGGCTACATCGGCGGACGGCTCGACGAATTCATGATGCGTTTCGTCGATATCCTCTACTCCTTGCCCTTCATCTTCTTCGTCATCATCCTGATGGTTGTGTTCCAGCAGAATTTCTTTCTGCTGTTTGTCGCCATCGGCGCGGTCGAATGGCTGACTATGGCGCGTATCGTGCGCGGCCAGACTCTTTCGCTGAAACAAAAAGAGTTCATCGAAGCCGCGCGCGCCGCCGGCGTCGGCACGTTCGGCATCATCCGCAAGCACATTGTGCCCAATGTGGTGGGACCCGTGATTGTCTACGTCACGCTCACAATCCCCACCGTCATCCTGTCGGAGAGCTTCCTTTCGTTCCTCGGCCTGGGTATCCGCGAGCCCCTGACGTCTTGGGGCGTGCTGATCAAGGACGGCGCGGATCAAATGGAATCCGCGTCATGGACGTTGGTGTTCCCCGCCGCCATTATGGCGATCACGCTCTTCTGCTTCAATTTCATCGGCGACGGGTTGCGCGACGCGTTGGATCCGAAGGATCGCTGACCATGGCCCCGATCCTTGAAATTCGTAATCTCGACGTTCGCTTTTCCACACCGGATGGCGAAGTGCACGCGGTCAAGAATCTCGATTTGGCGGTGGGCGAAGGCGAATGTCTGGGAGTGGTGGGCGAGTCCGGATCGGGCAAAAGCCAGCTGTTTCTCGGCGCGATGGGGCTTCTGGCGTCCAACGGCCGCGCCACCGGAAGCGTCAAGTATCGCGGCGACGAGATTCTCAACATCTCGCAAAACAGGCTGAACAAGATCCGCGGCTCGACCATCACCATGATCTTTCAAGACCCACTGACCTCGCTCACGCCGCACATGACGGTGGGTGCGCAGATCATGGAAGCGCTGCGTGCCCACCAGAACGTTTCTTCGGGCGAAGCGGAAAAGCGGACGCTCGAAATTCTCGATCTGGTGCGTATATCCGAAGCGCGCCAGCGCATGGATCAATATCCGCATGAGCTTTCCGGCGGCACGCGCCAGCGCGTCATGATCGCGATGGCGACCGTTTGCGGCCCAGATCTCCTGATTGCGGACGAACCGACAACGGCCGTCGACGTGACCGTGCAGGCGCAGATTCTCGACATCATGCGCGATCTGCAGAAAGAGCTGAAAACTGCCATCGTCATGATTTCGCACGACATGGGCGTGATCGCCGGGATGGCGGACCGCGTGCAGGTCATGCGCGAAGGCGAAATCGTCGAAGCGGGACCGGTCGACGAAATCTTTTACCGTCCCAAACACACCTATACAAAGACGCTGCTCGATGCGATGCCCCGCCTCGACAGGCCGATGCGCGAGGGTCATGTGGGCCTCTCGCCTCTTTCCACGATCAGCGCAGATCAGCAATTGCTCAATGTGGAAGATCTCAAAGTCTATTTCCCCATCCGATCCGGAGGATTTCTGTTTCGCAAGACCAAACCGCTGCGCGCAGTGGACGGCGTCAGTTTCAGACTGCGCCAAGGTGAAACACTTGGGATCGTTGGCGAATCCGGTTGCGGAAAATCGACGCTGGCACGCGCCATTCTGAAGCTGGCGCCGAAATCCGACGGCAAAGTCGTGTGGTGCGGACGCGACGTGACGTTCTCCAATGACGCTGAAGTTCGCGCTTTGCGCAAGGAATTTCAGATCGTTTTCCAGGATCCGCTGGCGAGCCTCGATCCGCGCATGACGATAGGCGAATCCATCGCCGAGCCACTGCGTTCGCTGAAGCCGGAATTGTCGGCCGACGCAGCCACCCAGGAAGTGCGCGCGATGATGCAACATGTCGGTCTGGAGCCGGCATCGATCAACCGTTATCCGCACGAGTTCTCAGGCGGCCAGAACCAGCGCGTCGGCATCGCCCGCGCCATGATCGTCAAGCCAAAACTCGTGATCTGCGACGAAGCCGTGAGCGCGCTGGACGTCTCAATACAATCCCAGATCGTGGATTTGATCCTCAAGCTTCAGGCCGAATTCAACATGTCGCTGATTTTCATCAGCCACGATCTGTCGATCGTGCGGCAGGTCTCACACCGCGTCATGGTGCTTTATCTGGGACGCATCGTGGAATTGGCGGACCGCCACGCAATCTACGAAGACCCGCGCCATCCCTACACCCGCGCGCTGATCTCGGCCGTGCTGACCCCGGACCCGAAGGCCGAACGCTCCAAATCGCATGATCGGCTGGTGAGCGAACTCGCCTCGCCGCTCGATACACGCGCGCAGCTTGCATTTCTGAAGTCGCACATGATCGACGATGCCGACGCAGAGCAGTATCGCCCGCAACTCCAGGAAGTGGCCCCCGGCCACTTCGTGGCTGAATTCGATCCCGAATAACTACTTTACGCGCGTAACCTTGTAGACCTTCGCGCTGCCGTTGATCGTCAACGAGTAGCTGCCCATGAAGCCGCGAGAAATCGTGACTTTGTTGTCGGTCGGCGTTTTCTTGAATCGCGCCAGATCGGAATCGCCCTCGATCTGCTTCCACACCTGGCCGTCGTCGAGAATGACGACAAATTTTCCAAACGGCGTGAAGGCATATTCCGTGACGCCCGCCGAAATGCTGTCCACGACAAGGCCCTCGGTCTCGGCCTGTTGTTGCTGTGCCTTGGCTTGTTCGGTGTTTTCCTGACCGAATTGCTCCGGCTTTGTCTGTGGCACCTCCTTGGGACCGAATAGCCCGCCAAGATCGAAGCCGAACCACGACTCCTGTTCTTCCTTCGTGGGCGGCTTATTCTCGGCAACCGCGGTTGGCGGAGTTGCTAACGCACTTTTAATCTGTGTGGCTAGCTGGTCGTAACAGGCAAGACGGGCCTTGTCCTCGGCGATGGCTGCGCATTTGCCGACGGCTTGCAGCGCATCGTCCCGCGGCCCTGCAAAGGCAGGCATGACCAGCGCGGGTGCGGCAAAAGCGATCAAAACAGACAACGTTACTCGCGATGCAAGCAGGTTCATATCTCGTTCACCCTACTGTGTTGTGATAGCGCGTTGACCTAGGCCGCAGAGGGCGGCGTTAGGCGATGATATGGTATGGCTCGGACGGAATCGAGCGTCCGAGTGCGATGCTTTCACCGGAGAAGGCCGCTCATGGCGGATGGCAATCGCAATAGTTTGACCCGCCGGGCCCTGATGGGCGCCGGGGCCGCCGTCGTTGCCGTCGGCGGCGCCGCCTACGCGCTGCGCGGTCCTTCCGACGATGCGCGCCGCAGGGCTTCATTCGACCCGCACACGCTTGATCGCGGCAATGGTGCGGAGCCGGACTCCATCGACCCACACAAGGCCTCGGGCCAGTGGGAGAACAACATCATCGGCGACATGTTCATGGGGCTGATGACTCAGGACGCCACTGCATCGCCGGTCTACGGCGCGGCCGAGAGCTACACCGTTTCTGGCGACGGTCTTACCTACACGTTCAAACTTCGCGATCATAAATGGTCCGACGGCGTGCCGGTTACGGCGCACGATTTCGTGTTTTCATTCCGCCGCATTCTCGACCCCAAGACGGCCGCGCAATACGCCACCATCCTCTATCCGATCCAGAACGCTGAGGCCGTCAACGCCGGCAAGATGAAACCGGACCAAGTGGGCGTGCGCGCGGTCGACGATCATACGCTCGAAATCGCCTTCAATTTCCAGGTGCCGTATCTGCTGGAACTCCTCACGCACTACACGACGTTCGCCGTGCCCAAGCACGTGGTCGAGAAATACGGCGACGATTGGCTGAAGCCCGAGAACATCGCAACCAACGGCCCCTATGTCTTGAAGGAATGGCTGCCGAACGATCACATCACGCTGGTCAAGAATCCGATGTTCCACGACCGCGATCAGGTGAAGATCGCGACCGTCAATTTCTATCCCACGCAGGACTCCTCAGCCGCCCTCAAGCGCTTCCGCGGCGGCGATTTCGACCTGGTGACGGACAGCATCCCGCCGCAACAAATCGACTGGCTGCGCGCCAACTTGCCGCGAGAACTGCGTCTGTGGTCTTTCATCCTCACCCAGTACGTGCAGTTCAACACAAAACGCAAACCCTTCGACGATATGCGCGTGCGTCGCGCCCTGTCATTGGCGATCGACCGCGAAGTGATGACCGCCAAGGTGCTACGCGCCGGCGAGCGTCCGGCTTATTCGCTCGTGCCGCCAGGCATGCCCGGCTATCCCGGTAAGGCGCAATTCGACTTCAAAGCGATGGCGCAGAGTGCGCGCATGGCCAAAGCCAAGGACCTTCTGGCCCAAGCCGGCTTTAACGCCTCCAACCCGCTGACCTTCGACTACAACACGCAGAACACCACGGAAGCCAAGATGGTGGCGGTCGCGCTGCAGGCGATGTGGAAACAGGCCGGTGCCGAAGTGCGCCTCGTGCCTTCCGAATCCCAGATTCACTACAACACGCTGCGCAAGCGCGATTTCGTGGCCGGTTGGGCGGGCTGGGTCGCCGACTATCGCGACCCGAAGAACTACCTCTTCCTCTTTCAGAGCTCCACGCGCGACTTGAACTACGGCGATTATGCCAATCCGAAGTTCGACCACTTGATCGACCTTTCCGATCGGGAGCGCAGCGCTTCCAAGCGCGCCGATCTGTTGCAGCAGGCCGAGCAACTCCTGCTCGACGAAGCCGGTATCGCGCCGGTCTATTTCGGCGTCACACGCGATCTGGTCTCGACACAGGTGGCCGGCTGGGTTAGCAACAACGTGAACACCCACCGTTCGCGCTACCTTTCGCTCCAACGCAGCGTGGTCAGCGCCTAGCTTTCCGGGAGATCGTTATGCTCCGCGCGCGGACATTCTGGATGGCCGCGCTCTGGATGGCCACGTTGGCGGCGGTTTTGCCCGCCTGTTCTTCCTCCACACCCGCGCAGCACGGCATGGTGCTCAATCGCGGCAACGGCGGCGAACCCAAGACGCTCGATCCACAACAGATCGACGGAACCTGGGAATCTAACATCGTCGGGGACATGCTGATCGGGCTGACGACGGATGATCCAGAGGCCAAGCCCATTCCCGGCGCGGCGCTCAGTTGGGAAACCTCAGCGGACGGCAAAACCTGGACGTTTCATATACGCCCGCATCTGTGGTCGGACGGCGTCCCGGTGACGGCGCATGATTTTGTTTTCGCCTGGCAGCATTTGCTCGATCCCAGGACCGCGTCGGCCTATGCCTACAATCTGTGGCTGGTAAAAAACGGCCAGCAGATCAGCGCCGGCAATCTGCCTCCCACTGCGCTGGGCGTCAGCGCGCCGGACGACAAGACGTTCGTCGTAGCGCTGGAACATCCCGCTCCCTATCTTCTGGAGCTGTTGACCCATCACAGCACCTTTCCGCTTCCCAAACACGTGGTCGAGAAGTACGGCGCGCAGTGGACCCAGCCCGGGCATATCGTTTCCAACGGTCCTTACATGCTGAAGGACTGGCGGCCGAACGATCACCTGACACTCATCAAGAATCCCAAGTTCTACGATGCGAAGACGGTTCGGATCGATACAGTGAACTTCTACCCTACGACCGATACCCAAGCAGCGCTGAAACAATTTCGTGCTGGAGCGTTGGACACGCAAAATCCTCTGCCCGCACTCGAGATCGACTGGATGCGGGCACATATCCCGGACGCGCTGCAAATCAAGCCATACCTCGGCATCGCGTACATGGTCGCGAACAGTTCGCACAAGCCGTTCGACGACGTGCGCATTCGAGAGGCGATCGATCTGGCGGTCAACCGGGAGATGATCGCCCAGCGTATCTACAAGCTCGGCGAGCCGGCTGCCTATTCCATCGTTCCTTCCGGCGTCGCGAATTACCCCGGCGGTACGGCGCTACGATTCAAAACGCTATCCTACGATCAGCGTATCGAGCGCGCTCAAGCGTTGATGACAGCGGCGGGTTATGGTCCGAGCCGTCATCTGCAGACAACATATTCCGCCACCACCGACAACGACAACAAACGGGCGGCGGCCGCCATTCAGTCCATGCTGCGGGCGATCTATATCGACGTCGAGATCGTAAGCTCCGACATTCAAATTCATTTCGCCAATCTGCAGTCGGGCAACTTCGACCTTGCCGGGGCCGCGTGGATCGCCGATTTCAACGACGCGTCGAACTTCCTCGATCTGCTCAGAGGCGACAGCGGCAAAAACTATGGGCGCTACAACAGACCTGCCTACGACGCTCTGCTCGACAAGGCACAACAGCAAGCGGACGCGAAGGCGCGCGGCGAAATCCTCAAACAGGCCGAGCAGATGGCGCTGGACGACTACGCCTGGATTCCGGTGCGCTACCTGGTGACGCGCGACCTGGTGCAGCCCTATGTAAAAGGCTGGAAGCCCAACTTGCGCAATTTCAACCGCACCCGCTGGCTCTGGGTCGAAAAGCACTAGGCTTGCGTCGCGATCTCGGGCAATTTGACGGCCCGTGACCCCGTAGCTCAGTTGGATAGAGCAGCGGTTTCCTAAACCGCAGGCCGCGTGTTCGAATCACGCCGGGGTCGCCACGCCGACGCTCTTATGGCGCAAACGCCACGCGTTGCTTCGATAAAGGCAGCTCGGCTGCGGGGCAGCCCAATTCGCCGAAGAATGGTCGTTCGCTGTTTTGTGCCCTGGGTGCAGGCAGACCGCTAAGACGCCCTCAACACAGACGATTGACTCCGTTTTACGTATACACTACTATTTTTTTTGTAGTAACACGGTCGGAGGCAACGTCATGCCCAATTATGTTTTCGCTTATCATGGCTCGAAACGGCCCGAGAATCCGGCCCAGCACATGTCGCGCTGGAAGTCTTGGGTCAAAGGGCTCGGCGCGGCATTCGTCAATCCCGGCTTGCCTGTCGGCAGGTCGAAGACGGTCAGCGGCGATGGCGTGACTGACGGCGGGGGACCCAATCCGCTCGCGGGGTTTTCCATCGTCAAAGCTGACAACATGGACGCTGCATTGGCGCTCGCGCAGAGTTGCCCGCATCTGGACATCGGAACAATCGAAGTCGCCGAAGCTATGGATATGCCGATGGCGTGACGGACGACGGCGAACTTTCCGCGCGCAGCATTCTCGGGTGTTAAAGCCGACGCCATGGACATAAAAGCCGCAGACGAGGGGCGAGGAGTGCAAAGATGCGAGTATCAGGCCAATGCCTTTGCGGTTCAGTTCGCTATCAGGGCGAAGCAGAGCCGCGTTTTCAGGTCAAATGTTATTGCACGGATTGCCGCAAGGTGAGTGCCACGGGCCATGCAGCGCTGATGGGATTTTCCGCCGACGAGCTGCGCATACGCGGTGATGCCAAGGAGTATCGCTCCAAGGCCGACAGCGGCTCCGACGTCTCTCGCGCATTCTGTCCCAACTGCGGGTCTGGCGTATTTGCACGCGTTTCAGCGATGCCGGGTATGATCTTCGTGCGTGCTTCGACACTCGACGATCCGAGTATTTTTGTGCCTCAACTCACCGTCTATGCATCGCGTGCGCCAGCTTGGGATCCGGTTTCGCCAGACATTCCGGCGTTCGACGAGCGCCCGCCTCCTAGCTAAATTTGCCATTGGGCCCTGTGCCAAGCATGAGCGGAACCCACTATCCACAATTTTGCGCCCTTGCGCGCGCCGCGGAGATACTCGGCGAGCGCTGGACGCTCTTGATCATTCGTGAGCTGCTCGTTGGTCAGAAGCGGTTCAGCGATCTCTCTGACCGGCTGGGCGCTTTGAGCCCAACCGTGCTGACAACCCGCCTCAACATGCTTGTAGAGCAAGGCGTCGTGCAACGCTCCACCTTGCCACCCCCCTTCAATGCGCAGGTGTACAAACTGACACCTGTCGGACTCGCGCTCAAACCGGCGATCTACGAACTTATCCGTTGGGGCGGGCACTTCCTGTTTCCCATGCGACCGGATGACGAGTTTGACCCAGAGTGGGTTTTGCTGGGCCTTGACGCCGTCGCGCGTCGTGCGCCGACACCGGCTAGAAAAATTCTGCTGCACGTGCTGCACAATGCCAAATCCGCGAGTTTTCTGGTTACCGGCGGCCCAAATGGCACGACCATCGCCAAAATCGACGACAGTCCCGGAGGCGCTGCAATCGAAACAACCTTCGATACGCTGTTGCGCATTATCGCGACGGATATTTCCATCGAAACCGCGGTGTCCGAGCGATTGGCTCGCATCGAAGGCTCGATAAACATCGTACGTTCATTGCCGAAGCTGTTTGATCTACGTCGAAGCAGTGCGAGACGCTGAGGCTTGGATGAGCGACGGATCATCGCGATCACATTTCTTTCACGCCCCGCAGATCGCGGACGAAATTGGCATGCCGCTCAACAAATCAACCCAGACCGACGCAAATTTTGACCGCACGGGACGCTCATGCCACATGACCCACACCTAGCGGAGCTGATGCGGGAAGCCCTAGAGCGGCGAACCGGCATCGCCGAGAGAAAAATGTTCGGCGGATATTGCTGGATGCTCAACGGCAATATGCTATGCGGCGTCGAAGTTGGGCGCTTCATGTTTCGAGTGGGTAGGAATCAGGAAGCCGAGGCGCTCACACGCCCCGGCGCGGCGCCGATGGACATCACCGGCAAGCCGATGCGAGGGATAATCTGGGTTGATGCCGACGCTGCGATGGACGCTGGCCTCGATAAATGGCTCGATTTCGCCGCCAAATTCGTCGGTGGGCTGCCGCCAAAATGACTGGAACCGCCCCCTGCCACCGTCCGCCGTTTTCTATCGCGTGATCTTTGCCTGCTTATCGGGAGACCAAGAAAAAACGATTTCTCGCTCCGGGCGCACCAGTTTTTCTTTTTTACCTTTATAGGAAAAGCTGTCGAGCAGGTCGCGGATCAGATTGAGCCGCGCCGTTTTCTTCCCATCGGCGCAGACCACTCTCCATGGCGCGAGCTTGTGGCTGGTGCGGCGGAAGGTTTCGTCGCGGGCCCGGCTGTAGTGATCCCAATTCTTGGTCGCGGATTCGTCGATCGGTGAGATCTTCCACTGCTTCAAGGGATCTTCGTGGCGATCCTCCAAGCGCTTTTTCTGTTCGGCCTTGGAGATATCGAGATAGTATTTGCGCAACGCGATACCGTCGCGGATCAACATTTCTTCGAACGGCACGACGGATTCAAAAAACTCTTCGACCTGTTTGGACTTTGCAAAGCCCATCACGCGCTCGACGCCCGAACGGTTGTACCAGGAGCGGTTGAACACGACGAATTCCGCGCCCGCCGGCAGCTGCGGCACGAAGCGCTGGAAATACCACTCAGTGTCCTCGCGGCTCGACGGCTTGCCGGGCGCGTGGATGCGTGTCTCGCGCGGGCTCATATGTTCGGTGAGGCGCTTGATGGTGCCGTCTTTGCCCGCGCCGTCGCGGCCTTCCAGGATGACAAGCACGCGCGCGCCATCGGCGATCAGCCCGCGCTGCAATTTTACCAATTCGACTTGCAGCTTGTAGAGTTCATGCTTGTAGTCGTCGTCGCGATCATTGTCGTTGCGATCGTCGTCGTCATCGCGATGGTGCTTCTTTTTCCCCATGACCGCCCCAAATTTTCACCTCCCCCTTGCGGGGAGGTCGAACCGTCGGAGCGTAGCGTAGACGGTTCGGGTGGGGGGAGTCGTCGCGTTCTGCCCCACCCGAAAAACCCTGCGCTACGCTTCGGATTTTTCGACCTCCCCGCAAGGGGGAGGTGAAACTAAACGTCAAAGCCGCTGCCAGGGCACGATGGCCGGACGGCCGGAACCATTTCGCGCGGCACGAACGGCAGAGACTTGGAATACGCCGGCCAACGCCTTGTCGCTCAAGGCTTCGTCCGGCTGCCCTTGCGCGGCGACGTGGCCGTCTTGCAGCACGACCAATTCCTCGCAATAGCGCGAGGCCAATGAGAGATCGTGCAGTGTGACGACGACGGCCGTTCCACGGTGCGCCTCCTCCTGCAAGAGCTCCATCAGCCGCAATTGATGCGCGGGATCGAGATGCGCGGCCGGTTCGTCCACCAGCAGGATGGGCGCAGCGGTCGCCAGCGCGCGCGCCAGGAGAACGCGGCTGCGTTCGCCGGCCGAAAGCTCGTTCATACGGCGCAAGCGGAATTGCCAGGCATCGCAGCGCCCGAGCGCGCTTTCGATCGCGCCATGGTCTTCTGCGCTGAGCCGGGTCAAGGACGGGCGATACGGCATGCGGCCCAGAGCCACCAGATGCCGGGCCGCGATCGGCCAATGAGCGTCCGCGCCCTGCGGCAGATAGGCGATCGTCTTGGCCAGCGACTCGCGCGAATACTCCGCGTGCCTCTTGCCGAAAACATGCACGCTTCCCTGCGTGGGCTTCAGCAAGCCAAGGGCGACGCGCAGCAGCGTCGTCTTTCCCGCCCCGTTCGGTCCGACAAGTCCGGTGACGGCACCGGCGCGAATTTCCGTTGTCACAGAATCCAGCGCCATGCGGTCTCCATAACCGGCGGAAACGCGGGCGAGGAACAGAGCCGATTTCATGCGTCTTTCCGTAAACGGATGATAAGCCAGAGGAAGAACGGCGCTCCCAGAAGTGCGGTGAGCACGCCCAGCAGCAATTGGCCGTCCGGCGCGATGAGACGCACCGCGACGTCGGCCGCCGCGACCAGTGCCGCGCCGCCAAGGGCCGAGGGCCAGATCAGCCGCGCCGGCTCGTAGCCGTAAAACGGACGCAGCAAGTGCGGCACAACAAGGCCGACAAAACTGACGGCCCCCGCCGCCGCAGTCGCCGCTCCCGTGGCCAGCGCCACGCCCACGACGACACGCCGGCGCACCGACTGCACATCGATGCCGAGGCTGTGAGCAGCTTCTTCGCCCAGAGTCAGCGCGTCGAGGCCGCGTGCCGCCGTCATCAGCAAGGCAATACCGGCGGCGGAGAGCGGCGCGGCGAAATAGAGATCGTTCAACGTGCGATCCTTGAGCGAGCCGATCATCCACATCACCATTTCGCTCATGGCGTAGGGATTGGCCGCGAATGACAGCGCAAGCGCCGTGAGCGCGGTTGCCAGGCTCGCGACCGCCACGCCCGCCAACACCAGCGCCATCACGCCCGCACCCGCGCGCGACAGAAGATAAAGCACGCTTGCCGCGACCAAGGCGCCGACGATCGCGAACAATGGCAGCAAGACCGGCGTCATCGCGGCCAGCCCGAAATACATCGCGATGACGGCACCAAGCCCTGCCGACGACGTCACACCCGTCACGCCCGGTTCGGCGAGCGGATTGCGGAAGAGTCCTTGCAGCGCTGCACCACTCGCGCCAAGCGCCGCGCCGACGACCAGGGCAAGAGCCGCGCGCGGCAGACGGATTTCGCGCGCGATGACGCTGACGGCGCCGTGTGAAGCGAACAGTCCCGAAAACAGATCACCCGCAGGCAAGTTTGCAGGCCCGAGCAAAAACGAAATCACCGCGAACAGCAGCGCCAATCCGGCCAGCATCCAGGTGATGCCGGCCGCGTGACCGCCAACGATCTGAACGACGGATTGTGCGCGATGCTCTCGTCCTATAGCGCCGTCCACGGGCTCCTCGCCTCTCGGTCGCCGCTGCGGATGAACCGCAACCCTAAGCGCTCCCCGGCCCAAGGTTGGACGACACGCGAGGGCAGGTTTCCTGGCTTGCGGCTTTCGCGCCCGCCTTCCCGGTTTCCCAGTGGCTCTTGGGTCGCAATGCCCCGGTTAAGTCCGGGGCGCGCCGCTTACAGTTGCGGGGGCAGCCGGGGCATCTCACCCCATTCCCTTTTACCCGGAAGACCCGGGGCACCGTCGCGTCGGCGAGATTTCTAGGACGGGGCTTTGCCAGCCGCAAGCGCGCGCGCTTTGCGGCCCAATGGCACGAACTGGGACGCGGCGTTGAGCGACCATGGGCCGGGGCAGAGCAGCGGCGTGAGATTGGCGGTGGCGATCACCGTTCGACCGCGAAGCGCGTTCAACGCGGGGTGATGCTGGACGAGATCCGCTCGCGTCTGCACGCCGCGGGTGGCTCCGTTGAGAATCAGAACGTCCGGCACACCGGCGATCACCGCTTCGACAGGAATGGTGCTTTGCCGCGTCAGGCCCAGTTCGGTCGCGACGTTGCGCAGTCCCGAAGCGAGCATGATCTCGTTAGAGACCCCGCCCGTTGTGGCATAACCGTTCGGTTCGTAGATCAGCGTTCGCACCGCAGGCTTTGCCGCATTCTCCGCTGCACGCTTCAAGCTCGCATTCATCTCCGCGATGAGCGCTCGCGCACGTTCCGGTTCGCCGAGCCTTTCACCAAGCAGGGTGGTAACGCGGCGCACATCTTTGAGCGAAGTGGCCCAGGGCACGTCAAGGACTGGAATGTGAATTTCATCGAGGATGGCGTGCAGGCGCGGATTGGTGCCCTCATACATCACGACGAGATCGGGCTTGAGCGTGACGATCTCTTCCGCCTCGGGATGAATGAGGCGAATGCCCTTCACTTGATCGACGATGGTGGAAACGACGGGATTGGTATCGCCGGCAAGAAAAGACAGCGCCGCAATGCGCTGGCGCGGCAACAGGCGGAAGATATACTCGTCGGTACAGAGAAATGTAGAGACGACATGTTGCGGCGCAGCACTTGCCGGCCCGACTAGGAGCGCAGCCAGCAACACCAGGGCATATCTCGCATGCTTTGAACGCATATTGACCCGCTTCTGAACCTCTACCACCTGCGACCTAACCCGTTTGCACCCCCGCTGGAGATACCCTTGCGCCACACCCTCACCGCTTTCGCGTTACTCGCCTTTGCAGCCGCCCAAGCATCGTCGTCAGCCTACGCCGCGTCCACTCCTGCCGAAATTCTTGATGCCAACAAGAACGCCACGGCCAGCAAGCTTTGGGACTCCAAAGCGACTCTGAAGGTGGAATATGCCTATTCTGGCCAAGGCATGACGGGCAAGGTCACCTCGCTCTCGGATCTGAAGACCGGCCGCTACATCGACACCTTTGCCATCGGGCCGATGACCGGCGCCAATGCGTTCGACGGCGTCCACGGCTGGGCGAAAGACCCTTCCGGCACGATCACGGCGCAAGACGGGGCCGACACGCTGCCCTATTCGTTCAATGAAGCCTATCGCCGCGCCAATCTCTGGTGGCGGGCGGACCGTGGCGGCGCGACGATTACTGTCTCTGGAGAAAAGACAGACGCGGGCGCGACCTACGATGTGCTGAGCGTTTCGCCGAAGAGCGGCGAAAAGTTCGAAGCCTGGTTCGATGCGAAGACGCATCTACTCTCGCGCGTTCTGGAGTACCAGGGCCCGGTTCTCAACACGACGACGCTTTCGAACTACCGCGGAATCGATGGCGTTCTTTTGGCCGGCACGTCGCTCACCAGCACCGGCGACAAGAAATACGACCAGACCGCGACGCTGACGACAGCGAGCTTCCTCCCCGCGCAGGACGCGTCCGCCTTCGCGAAACCGGTTGTGAAACTTTCCGATTTTTCGATCGCCGGAAATGCGAAGGAAACCACGTTCCCGTTCCAGCTTTTGAACAACCACATCTACGCCAACGTCAGCGTCAACGGCAAAGGCCCGTTTCTTTTCATCTTCGACACGGGCGGCGTGAACGTGGTGACGCCGCCGCTCGTCAAGCAGCTCGGCTTGAAAAGCGAAGGTAAGCTCGAAGGCCGCGGCGCCGGCGACGCCACGATGGAAATGGGAATGACCAAGGTCTCTTCCATCCAGCTCGGCAATGCCTCGATCAAGGATCAACTCTTCATCTCCGCGCCGCTCGATCAGATGAGCCCGATCGAAGGCACCGAGATGATCGGGATGATCGGGTTCGAGACGTTCCACCGCTTCGTTACGCGCATCGACTATGGCGCCAAGACGATCACGCTGATCGATCCAAAATCTTTCGATCCGAAAGACGCAGGCACACCGGTGAAAATCGCGTTCAACGGCAATGTGCCGGAAGCCGAAGGCACTTATGACGGCATTCCCGGGAAGTTCATGATCGATACCGGCGCTCGCATGGCACTGTCACTGACCACAACCTTCTCCGACAAGTACAATCTGCGCGGCAAGGCCAGCGCGGTGGATGCGGTGACCGGTTGGGGCGTCGGCGGCCCGACGCGCAGCAGCGTCTTGCGTGGCGGCCTGCTAATGATCGGCAGCGTCGAGGTGGACCATCCGCTGACACTGCTCTCCACCGACAAAGGCGGCGCGATGTCCAAGAGCGAGCAGGCGGGGAACATCGGCGGCGGCGTCCTCAAGCGTTTCATCGTCACCTTCGACTACGAACATTCGCTGATGTATCTGAAGTCGGTGCAGGGACCGATCGCCGATCTCGACACGTTCGACCGTGCCGGTGCCTGGATCAATCGCGACGACGCGGGCTTCAAGGTCGTGGACGTCACCGCCAAAGGTCCTGCCGACACGGCCGGTCTGAAGGCGGGCGATATCGTCGTCGCCGTGGACGGCAGGCCAGCGAAAGATCTGCCGCTGCCGGAGCTGCGTACGCGCTTGCGCAACGACAAACCGGGAACGGTCGTGACCTTCCAGGTCAAACACGGAAACCAAACCAAGGACGTGGCCATCATGCTGCGCGATCAGGTCTGAGGTTTGGAGGGCGAAACACGGTCCCGCCTTGCAGCGGGACCGTGTTTTTTTTCGCGACTTGGTGCACAACGTTTCGGTGGCTTCGCATCGTGCGGGGCCAACGGAGGTATAGTGGGCAGGTTGCCGACAATAGCGCTCTTGGGGACGCTTGCGCTGTGCGGCCAGACGCGCGTGAGCATCTCGAATGAGATCGCCGGCTCCCCGGATCGCTATTTCGCCGGCAACGCAAAGGAAACCACACTGCCGATCCAGATCATCAACAATCACATCTACGGCCAGGCGATGGTGGACGGCAAAGGGCCGTTCACCTTCATCTTCGATATGGGCGGACACAATCTGCTCACGCCGGCCACCGCAAAGCTGCTGGGCCTCACGACTGAGGGCAAGATGGCGGCGGGGGGGGCGGGCGAAGGCACGATGGAAGCCGGCTTCACCAAAGTGAAAAAGATTGAAGTCGGCGGCGCGGCCGTCACCGATCAGGTCTTTACCGTGCTGCCGCTCGACGCGTTCGCCAATATCGAAGGCACTGAGATGCCCGGCATGATCGGCTTCGAACTGTTTCGCCGCTTTGTCACGCGCATCGATTACGGTGCCAAGACGCTGACGCTGATCGATCCGAAAAGCTTCGATCCCAAGGGCGCAGGCACGCCCATCAAATTCACCTTCAACAACCATATTCCCGAAGTGATGGGTACGTTCGAAGGTTTCCCGGCCAAGTACGATGTCGACACCGGATCGCGTTCGGAGCTGACGCTTACCAAGTCTTTCGCCGATAAAAACGACCTGAAGGCCAAACATCCCAAAGGTGTGGATGCGATGGAAGGCTGGGGCGTCGGCGGGCCTTCGCGGGCCTATGTTACACGCGGCACCGAGATGACGATTGGCCCGATCAAGATCGACGGCGTGGTAACGTCATTGTCGATGCAGAAAAAGCGTGCATTTTACGGCGAAAGCTATCAAGGCAACATCGGCGGCGGCATCCTGAAACGCTTCGTGGTTACCTTCGACTACGAACATCAGACGATGTATCTCAAGTCCCTGCCCCGGCTGGTCGCCGATATCGGCACCTTCGACCGTTCGGGCATGTGGCTGAACAAGGTCGGCGCCGGTTTCCAGATCGCCGACGTGATCCTCAAAGGACCGGCCGAACTTGCCGGCCTCAAGGCGGACGATGTGATCTCGGCGGTGGACGGCAAGCTCGCCCCCTCTATCGCGCTCTACGATTTGCGCAAGCGGCTGCGCAACGATCCGCCCGGCACCAAGGTGACCTTCACGATCAAGCGTGGAAACAAGACCCGGGGCGTGGTGGTGACGCTGAAGGATCAGATTTGAAGAACATCACCTCTCCCCTGCCGCCTTCGCTAAAGCTACGGCGTGCCTTGAGTTCGCACCTGCCACGCCGAAGCGAAGCGTAGGCGGGTGGAGAGGTCGACGCGCGAAGCGCGTCGGGTGAGGGGTAAGAATAAAGCGCAACTGGAGAGGCTTCCCCTCACCCGATCCGCCTACGCTAAAGCTCCGGCGGACCAATTGCATCTCCAGACCCGCCGAAGCATTTGCGTAGGCGGGAAAATCCTTCGCTACGCTGCGGATTTTTCGACCTCCCCACAAGGGGGAGGTGAAGCGCAATCGCCCCCTTCTTTCCTTCGCTCCAATCCCATAGCTTGCGCGCCAGCAAATCAGGGGTTTTTGCCATGCCGATTTACCGCGCGCCGGTCGACGATTTCCGCTTCGTGCTGAACGAGCTTCTCGAAGTGGAGAAACATCGCGACTTGCCGGGCTTCGAAGAGCTCTCGCCCGATCTTCTGGAAGACATTCTCGTCAACGCCGGAAAGTTCTGCGAAGAGGTGCTGCAGCCGATCAACCAGTCTGGCGACGAAGAGGGCTGTCATTTCGAAAACGGCGTGGTGCGCACGCCGAAGGGATTCAAGGAAGCCTACAAGGCCTACACCGAAGCCGGCTGGGGGGCGCTTGCCGCACCCACCAAGATGGGCGGCGCCGGCATGCCGATGCTCGTCGCCTTGATGGTGGGCGAGATGGCGCAGTCGGCCAACCAGGCCTTCTCGATGTATCCCGGCCTATCGGGCGCCGCCGCCAGCGCGCTTGGCGCCACCGGCGCGCCCTGGATGAAGGAACACATCCTCAAGCGCATGATCGCGGGCGAATGGACCGGCACCATGTGCCTGACCGAACCGAATTGCGGCACCGACCTTCGCTTGATGAAAACACGCGCGGTGGAGCAGCCCGACGGAACTTATCGCCTCTCCGGCACGAAAATCTTCATCTCCGGCGGCGATCACGACCTCACCGACAACATCATCCACATGGTGATCGCGAAAATCCCGGACGAGAACGGCAAGATCTACGACGATCTTTCGACCGTGAACTTCTTCATGGTGCCGAAATTTCTCGTCAGCGAAGACGGCAAGATGGACGCGCGCAACGGTGTTGCCACCGGCGGCATCGAAAAGAAAATGGGCATCAAGGCGAACGCAACCTGCGTGCTCAATTTCGACGAAGCGGTCGGCTGGCGCCTCGGCCCCAAGCCGACGCCGCCCAAGCCCGGCGAGAAGCGTTCGGCCTCTGCCGGCATGGCGGGCATGTTCGGCATGATGAACGCCGCACGTCTGGGTGTCGGCGTACAGGGCATCTCCGTCGGCGAAGTCGCTTATCAGAACGGCTTTGCCTATGCCCATGAGCGGCGCGTCGGCCATGCGCTGACCGGGCCAAAGGAGCCGGACAAACCCGCCGATCTGGAGATCGTGCATCCCGACGTGCGGCGCATGCTCCTGCATTGCCGCGCTTTCGTGGAAGGCGCCCGCGCCGTGGCGATGTGGACGACGCTCAACATGGCGATCGCCGAATCCGACAGGCCGGAAAAAGATACGGCAGGCCTGCTTGGCGATATCATGACGCCGGTGATCAAGGCCTTCTTCACCGACATGGGCTTCGAAGCGGCCAACATGGCGATGCAATGCTATGGCGGCCACGGCTATATCCGCGACAACGGCGTGGAGCAGTTCGTGCGCGACGCCCGCATCAACCAGACCTATGAAGGCGCTAACGGCGTGCAGGCGATGGACCTTGTGGGCCGCAAGCTCGGCCGCAAAGGCGGCGCCGCGCCGATGGCGCTGTTCGGATTGATCTCCGGCTGGCTCGGCGAAAACGAAGGCGACGAAAACCTTGCGCCGTTCGTGAAGCCGGTGAAGCGCGGCCTCGACACGCTGCAGCAGGCGACGCTGTGGCTGGCGCAGCATGGGGTGCAGAACCCCAACGACGCTGGCGCCGGTGCCGTCGATTATCTGCGCATGATGGGCATCGTCGTGCTCGCTTGGATGTGGGCGCGCATGGCGAAGGTCGCGCAAGCCAAGCTCGCTGCAGGAACAGGCGACAAGACGTTCTACGAAGGCAAACTCGTCTCCGCGCGTTATTGGATGGAACGCATGATCCCGGAATGCCCCATGCTGTTCGAGCGCATCCAGGCCGGCAGCGCGACGATCATGGCGTTTGAGCCGGCGACGGCTTAAGGCCGCGCGTTGTTGGCGGCGGTGGCTGCGTCGTTGGACGGCTCCGCATTCAGGCCCGATTGCGTCATCACCACCTTGTACGTCGCGCCGTCGGCGAGCGGCATGTAGCTGGCCGAACCGAAGCGGCGTTCTTCGGTGTAGGACTTGCTGGTGATCCAGAACAGCCAATTGCTCGGCACATACTGATTGACCAGCGGCGGCGGACCTTTGAGATCGCAGGCCGTGATGGCTTTGCCGTTTCCGACCGCGGCCGTGAAATATTTGTTGCCGAGCTGATCGAGATCGTAGGTCGAGTCGAGGCCGAGCATGTTGGCCCAGGGCTTCCACTTCTGCACGCGTCCGCTCATTTCCCATTCGTCGCCCTGGATGCGGCAGGTCTGCGTGACGTTGGCGCCGTCATGCCGCGCAACGGTCACGTCGTAGAGCTTGTTCGCGGGATCGACGGCCTTGATGCTCACATCGGCGACATAACCCTCATAAGCAAGCCGCGCCATGGTCTGGGTGTTGAGCGCAAGCAGGCTGAGCGCGAGGCCGATCACCGCGAGCGGCGTGCCGATGATGAGGTTTAGGCCGCCCCGGCCCGCGCGGCCGCCGAAGACATGACCGAAGCCGGACAACACGAACAGCACGCCGAACGCCGCAACCGCGAACGGGACGACCATCCAGTACCAGCCCATACCTGAAGTGAGAAAACTCACGCGAACTCTCCTGCGGGCCTGCCGCCTTAACCTTGCAACCCTATCTAACAATGCGGCGAATGTGGGGTTCGGTTCCCGGTCTTAAGCAATAATTCCGTGACCGGCGTCACCGTGCGGCCACAGCCTTCAGAGGTAAATACCTGCTCGGCTTGGATTTACAGCGGCGAGGCGACCTTCTCGGCCGCCAGCGCTTTCATTCCCTCATCGACGGTGAACAGCGGGGCGTACCCCATCTCGCGGGCGCGCCTTCGCGTCTATCAGAATGCAGTCGCGCGACATGATATTGGCCGTAAAACGCGTCAGCGGCGGGCGTCCGTTGAGCGGGAGAATGCGCCAGGCCTTCTCGCCGGCATAAGCGATGGTTCTGACGAGCCAGCCCGGAACCTCGCGATCCGGGAGCGAAAAGCCCGCCGCCTTCGCCATGCGGGTCAGCATTTCGCGGAAAACAATCGGCGGACCGTCGAGTACGAAATAGGCTTCGCCGCTCTTGCCCGCGCTCAGCGCAAGTTCGATGGCATGCGTGAGATTGCCGATATAGGTCGTCGACGTCTTGTTGCGCCCGCCGCCGATCCAGGCGAATTGACCCTCGGCCGCCATCCGGCGCACGACCGGAAGAATGGTTTCATCGCCCGGTCCCCACACGAAGCGCGGACGTATCACGATCGTCTCGAACCCAGCTTTCGGATCGTTGGCTGTACGCACCGCCTTCTCCGCGTGCGCCTTGGTGCGCGAATACGGAAAAGGAGAGTCGAGAGCGAGAGGATAGCTTTCGTCCACATTGCGCATGTGCTGGCCGTGGAACAGGGCCGCTTCCGTGCCGATGTGAACGAAGCGCTTCACGCCGGCCTTCTTCGCCGCCGCCAGCATGCGCTTGGTGCCATCGACGTTCATGCGCCAATAGTCGCGCCACGGGCCCCATTCCTCCACGAAGGCCGCGCAGTGCACGACCGCGTCCATACCTTTCATATGATCGGCCGTCACATCGTCCAGCGAACAGCGGATCGGCGTTGCGCCTGCGGCCTTAATCTTGGCGTCGCTGGCTTCGGATCGCGACATCGCTGAGATCACATGCTTTCCTGCCGAAGCGCGCACAAACGCACCGCCGACAAATCCCGATGCACCGGTGACGAAGATGTTCATGCGTTCATTTCCTTCAGGAGTGCCTCACCGACCAACTCCTGCAACAACGGTGTCGCCGGGTAGGGATGGGTTTTGTATTGCCGAAATCCCTCGGCGTATCCGACGCCAAAGTGTTTGCCGCGCCGCTTCGTCCAGGATTCCATGGCGCCCATATAGTCGTCGATGCCGTGCTGCTTCAGCACCCAGGCGCGTTGGCTCTCATGGGCCGCCAGCATGGCGCGTTTCTTGTCCATCCATGCTTCCACATTGACCGCGAAGTCGGGCACGATCTTGGCGTTGCCGCGGTCGCGCCCTTCGATGGGATCCATGAAATAGAGATGCGGAATGGCGGCGAGCGCCGCGGCGCTTCCGGATTTGTAGTTTGACCCATGATAATTTGGAATTGGTACCGCGAAACAGGCATCGCGCACCAGAAGGCTCGTCGCTTCGTGATCGGGATGATAGTCGGCGGGTGATGCCGTGATGACGATGTCGGGGCGCGCGCTGCGCAAGATTTCAGTGGTACGGCGCCGCGACGCGTCGTCGCTGAAGACAGAAAGATCGCCGAACCCGGCACAAGCATAGTCTGCGCCGATAATCGCAGCCGCATTGGCTGCTTCCCGCATGCGGATGCGCGCCGTTTCCTCATTGTCGGTTTCAACAGAACCGCAATCTCCCGCCGTCATCGTGACGATCGAAATGCGGTGACCCTTCGCCGCCAGCAACGCGAGCGTCGCAGCACCGAGAGTCTCGACGTCGTCAGGATGGGCATGGATGGCGAGGATGGCGGTCATCTTCCAACTCTACCCTCCTTCGGGAGGGTCGAAAATTCGAGCGTAGCGAGAATTTTCGGGGAGGATACGGAAATTCAAGTGCATTTGTCGCACATCCTCCCCGAAATTCGCTGCGCGAATTTCGACCCTCCCGAGGGAGGGTGGAATTACGCCGCCTCGGCTAGCTTCGCGAGCTGGTGGAGTAGATTTTGCGTGCCCTTGAGGCGAGACTCCGGCGTCGGCCAGTCGCGGGCGATCACCACTTTCTGGTCGGGGCGCACTTTCATCGTGTTCTGGTGCTGCGAGATGAGACGCACGAGGCCAATCGGATTGGGGAAGGTCTGGTTGCGGAAGGTGAGCGTCGCGCCCTTGGGGCCCGCTTCGATCTTTTCCACCAGCGCAATGCGGCAGAGCGCCTTGATGGTCACGATCTCCAGCAAATGCTTCACCTCGTCCGGTAACGGACCGAACCGGTCGATCAATTCGGCGGCAAAGCGATCGATGTCGTTGCGGTCTTCCAGCGCGGCGACACGGCGATAGAGCGCCATGCGCAGGTTCAAATCCGCCACATAAGATTCCGGGATCATCACGGCGGCGCCGATGTTGATCTGCGGCGACCATTGGTCGGTGATTTCACCATCGCCACCGCCCGCACGCATCTGGGAAACGGCCTCTTCCAGCATTTCCTGGTAGAGCTCGATGCCCACCTCGCGCACATGGCCGGATTGCTCTTCGCCCAGAAGGTTGCCGGCGCCGCGAATGTCCATATCGTGGCTGGCGACCGAGAACCCGGCGCCCAGCTGATCCAGCGATTGCAGCACCTGCAGCCGCCGTTCGGCCGTTTCGGTGAGCTTGCGATCTGCCGGTGTCGTCAGATAGGCGTAAGCGCGCTGCTTGGAGCGGCCGATGCGTCCGCGCAGCTGATAAAGCTGCGACAGGCCGAACATTTCGGCGCGATGCACGACCAGCGTGTTGGCGGTGGGAATGTCGAGACCGCTTTCCACGATGTTGGTGGAAATGAGCACGTCGACCTTGCGGTCGTAGAAGGACGTCATCACGTCTTCGAGCAGCGTCGGCGACATCTGGCCGTGCGCGACTGTGACTTTCACTTCCGGCACGGTGGCTTTGATGAATTCTTCCGCCTCGCGCAGATCCGCGATACGCGGGCAGACATAGAAACTCTGCCCGCCGCGGTAGTGCTCGCGCAGCAGGGCTTCGCGGATCACCAGGGGATCGAACGGCGAGACGAAGGTTCGCACGGCCAAACGGTCGATCGGCGGCGTGGTGATCAGCGAAAGGTCGCGCACGCCGGAGAGCGCCAACTGCAAGGTGCGGGGAATGGGTGTTGCCGTCAGCGTCAGCACATGTACGTCGGCTTTGAGCGCCTTGAGCCGCTCTTTGTGGGAAACACCGAAATGCTGCTCTTCGTCCACAATGAGAAGACCGAGATTGTGGAATTCAATGTTCTTGGCGAGCAGCGCATGGGTGCCGACGACGATCTCGATTTTGCCGACCGCGAGATCGGCTTTGGTTTCCTTCGCGTCGGCCGCCGTCACGAAGCGTGAAAGCTGGCGGACCTTGAGGGGAAAGCCGCCGAAGCGCTCGGCAAAGGTCTTGTAATGCTGGCGGGCCAGCAATGTCGTGGGCACGATGACGGCGACTTGAGAGCCCGACATCGCTTCGACAAAGGCCGCGCGCAACGCGACTTCGGTCTTGCCGAAGCCGACATCGCCGCAAACCAGGCGATCCATCGGCGTACCTTTGGCGAGATCTTCGATCGTATCGGCGATCGCTTTCTCCTGATCCTCGGTCTCCTGATAGGGAAAGCGGGCGCAGAACTCGTCGTAGAGGCCTTGTGGAGGATCCACCGGGTCGATGGTTTTCAACTGGCGTGCCGCGGCAATGCGGATGAGTTCGGCGGCGATCTCGCGCACGCGCTCGCGCATGCGCGCTTTGCGCTGTTGCCAGCCTGCTCCGCCGAGCCGGTCAAGCTGGGCATGGCCTTCGTCCGAGCCGTAGCGCGTCAGAAGTTCGATGTTCTCGACCGGCAGGAACAGCTTGCCGCCATCATATTGCAGCTCCAGGCAATCGTGGGGCGCGCCTGCGGCATCGATGGTCTGCAATCCGAGGTAGCGGCCGACGCCGTGCTCGATATGGGTGACGAGATCGCCGGGCGCGAGACTGGAGGCTTCGCTCAAGAAATTCGCAGCGCGTTTGGCGCGGCGCGTGCGCACCATGCGATCGCCCAGGATGTCCTGTTCGGCGATGACCGCGAAATCCGGCGCTTCGAACCCGTGCTCTAGCCCGAGGACGGCAACGCCGACGGCTTCGCTGTGCATCTTCAAAGTGTCCGGCCAATTGCGCACCTGGCGGATGGCGGCAAGACCATGATCGGAGAGGACGCCGCCCAAACGTTCGGCGGAGCCCTCGCTCCAGGCCGCCACAAGCACGCGCTTGCCGCTGGTCTGCAGCGCCTTGGCATGGGCGGCGGCGGCTTCGAAAACGTTGAGCTTTTCCTGCGCGCGTTCGGGCGCGAAATCCCGGCCCAGGCGGCCGCCGGCGTCGGTCGAGTTCTTCGATTCCGGTGCCTGGAAGGGTGAGAGATCGCGCACGACATGGCGAGCCAATCCTGCCGAAAATTCGTCGCTCGGCAGATAGAGACGGTCGATTGGCAAAGGCTTGTAAGGCGGTCCGATATTTTCCTTCGCGCCTTCGCGCGCGGCCTGAAGGAACTGCCGACGCGTCGCGTAATAGTCGGCGATCAACTCCAGACGTGCAGATTTGGCTTCCTCGGTCTGGTGTGAGAGCAAAATCAGCGACCGCGGCAGATAATCGAACAGCGTGTCCAACTTCGGATAGAACAGCGCCAGCCAGTGCTCCATGCCCTGATGCTTGCGCCCCGCGCTGACGGATTCGTAAAGCGGATCATCGCTGGTGGCGGGGCCGAACTCGGCCACATAACCGGCGCGAAAGCGGCTGATGGTGTCCTTGTCCAACGGCGCTTCGCTGGCGGGGAGCAGCTCGATCTCGGAAATCTGATCGGTGGAAAGCTGCGTCTCGGCATCGAACAGGCGAATGGCCTCGAGCGTGGAGCCGAAGAAGTCCATCCGCAGGGGATGATCCGATCCCGGCGGCCACAGATCGACGATACCGCCACGCAAAGCGAAATCGCCCGGTTCGCGCACCGTGCTCGCCCGCGCGTAACCGTTGCGAGCCAGAAACGCCACTAGCGCATCGTGCTCCACCATGCTGCTGACGCGCGCAAAGAAACTTGCTTCGGCGATCGCTTCGCGCGGCGGCACGCGTTGCAGAAAAGCGTTGATGGTCGTAACGACGAGCGCCGGATGGTCGTTCTTGCGGCGGGCCAACGCGGCCAAAGTCGCCAAACGCTGGCTTTCGATATCCGGCTTGGGAGAAACGCGGTCGTACGGCAAACAATCCCAGGCCGGAAAGGGCAGCAGCGGCAGATCCGGCGCGAAGAACTTCGCCGCTTCGAGAATGGACTGCGCATGCACGTCATCCGCTGCCACGAAGACAACGAGACCTTTGCGGCGCGCGGCGGACTCAGCGGCGACATAGGCGTCATAGCCGTCCGGTGCGCCCGTCAGTGCAAAGCGCCCATCGGCGCGGGCGATATAGTTCAGACGTTCCAAGTGGGGTTCTTTCGCTGGCAGAGCGCCTTCAGTTGCGCGAAGACGGGCGTGTCGAAGGCGGCAGGCACGGGCGCATGATCCCGGAGCCAGGCATACACTTGCTGGTCGGGCGCATCGAGCAGCGCCTCGAACGCGTCGAGACCGGTTTCATCCAGCTGAGCCAAATGGTTGGCGGCGAACGTGCCGAAGATCAGATCGACTTCCTTGAAGCCGCGCCGCTGGGCCCGAAACAATAGGCGTTTGCGGCGGGCCTCCGAAGAGCCACCGTTGAATGCGTCAGACATGAGCGGGATATAGCGCGTGGATGGCGCTGCTGCCACCCTCCCTTGGAGCCGGACTGACCCTCCCTCGGGAGGGTCGAAAAATTCGAGAGCGGAGCGAACGGATTTTTCGGGGAGGATCAGGAAAGTCGAGCTCTTCCTTCCACATCCTCCCCGAAGCGCTTCGCGCTTCGACCCTCCCAAGGGAGGGTGGTAAAGCTCCCCCATGCGGCCTTCGATTCTCTTTCCGCTTTTTGCCGAGACACGCACGCTGCCGGGCGTCGGCCCGAAGGTGGAAAAACTCATCGCCAAGGTGGCGGGAACGCGGCTGGTCGATCTCGTCCTCGATTTGCCCAGCGGGATCATCGACCGGAGCTATCGCCCCAAACTCATCGAAGCCGAATTGGGCCGTATCGCGACGGTCGCGGTGAATGTGCTCGATCACGTGCCCTCGCATGACCGCCGTCAGCCCTATCGCGTGCGCTGCTCCGACGACACCGCGGCGATCGAACTCGTTTTCTTCCATGCCTATGCCGATCACTTGAAGCGCATGCTGCCCGTCGGCGGCAAACGCATCGTCAGCGGGCGGATCGAGAAATTCAAAAACCGTCTGCAGATGCCTCATCCCGATCACGTGCTCTCGCCGGAAGAGGCGACGACTTTTCCGATGCAGGAGCCGGTGTATCGGCTCACGGAAAACCTGGCCGGCAAAGTCTTGGCGAAGGCCATTCGCGCGGCGGTGGAAAAAGTGCCGGTCGTGCCCGAATGGTTGAATGAGGCGTTCCGCAAGCAGCGAAGCTGGACCGCCTTTGATGAAGCGCTGCAGATCGCACATACGCCGACGCGCGAGAAAGATCTTTTGCCGGAAGCGCCGGCGCGAATGCGGCTTGCCTATGACGAATTGCTCGCCAATCAGCTCGCTCTGGTCCTGATCCGCGCACGGATGCGCGGCATCAAAGGCCGCACCATCAAGGGCGACGGTCATTTGAAGAAAAAAGCGCTCGCGGCCCTGCCCTTTGCCCTGACGTCAGCCCAGGAAACGGCTCTCACCGAAATCGAAGCCGACATGGCCACACCGGCGCGGATGCTGCGGCTGCTGCAAGGCGACGTAGGCGCGGGCAAAACCATTGTCGCGATGCTCGCCTTGCTGAACGCGGTGGAAGCCGGCGGGCAAGGCGCCCTGATGGCGCCGACGGAGATTCTGGCGCGCCAACACATGGCTTCGCTTGAGCCGCTCGCCAATGCCGCCGGCATTCGCATGGCGATCCTCACCGGGCGCGAACGCGGGTCGCCCCGCGAAGTTGTTCTAAAAGCACTCGCTAGCGGTGAAATCGATATTCTGGCGGGCACGCACGCGATCTTTTCCGAAGACGTACAATTCCACGATCTCGCGCTCGCGGTGGTCGACGAGCAGCACCGCTTCGGCGTGCATCAGCGCATGCAGCTGCAAGGCAAAGGTGAAAAGCCCGTCGACGTGCTGGTAATGACGGCGACACCGATTCCCCGCACGCTCGCGTTGACTGCTTATGGCGACATGGATGTCTCGCGGTTGACCGGACGCCCGCCGGGACGCAAGCCGGTGGAAACACGCGTGCTATCCGCCGAACGATTGAACGAAGTGGTCGATCATTTGCGCCGCGCCATCGCCAAGGGCGCGCGCGCTTACTGGGTGTGTCCGCTGGTGGAGGAATCGGAGAAGAGCGATCTCGCGGCCGCCGAAGAACGGGCGACGGAACTGCGCAAAGCCTTGGGCGCGCGGGTCGGCCTCGTCCACGGCAAGATGAAAGCGGCGGAGCGCGATACCGCTATGGCCAAATTCAAGGTGGGCGAGACCTCCGTTCTTGTGGCAACCACCGTGATCGAAGTAGGAGTCGATGTTGCCGAAGCCACCATCATGGTGGTGGAGCACGCCGAGCGCTTCGGTCTTGCGCAGCTTCACCAATTGCGCGGGCGCGTGGGACGCGGCGAAGCAAAATCAAGCTGCCTGCTCCTCTATCAGGGGCCGCTCGGGGAAACGGCGAAAGCGCGGCTCAAGACCTTGCGCGAGACCGACGACGGCTTTGTCATCGCTGAGGAAGACCTGCGCCTGCGCGGTGCCGGCGAACTGCTGGGCACCCGACAAAGTGGCATGCCCGAATTCAAAATCGCCGACCTTGCCGTCCACGGCGAACTGCTTTCCGTAGCGCGCGACGATGCAAAACTCGTTCTGAGCCAGGATCCGGACCTGAAGTCGCGGCGAGGTGAAGCGTTGCGCGTTCTGCTCTATCTTTTCGAGAGAGACGAAGCCGTGCGTTACTTGCGTACGGGATGACCGCCCAAAATGACCATGGCCCCAGATTTTTTGTTACCCTTCGAAGTCGCGCTCGTCAAAGCGATCGCCGGTTTCGAGCACGTGACGAACATCACACGGCTCTCCGGCGGCGCCAGCCAGGAGACCTGGTCGTTTGATGCGCTCATGGACGGCAAGTCCGAGCCTCTCATCCTGCGGCGCAGTCCCGGCGGTGGAAAGCGGGTGACGGAGGGCTCGGCCGCGGTTCCGCTGACGACGGAAGCCATCGTGATCGAAGCCTCGCGCAAGGCAGGTGTGAAAGCGCCGGGCGTGCGCTATGTGCTGAAGGACGAAGACGGCGTCGGCCAGGGTTACGTCATGGACCGGCTGCCGGGCGAAACCATCGCGCGAAAAATCCTGCGCGATCCCGAATTCGATGCCGTGCGGCCGAAGCTTGCCTTTCAATGCGGAGAAATTCTCGCCCGCATTCACGCCGTCGACAAAGAACCGTTGCGCGATATTCTCCCCGTGATCGACGGACCCATCCAGCTTCGCCGCTATCGCGATCTCTACGACAGCTACGGCTATCCGCATCCGATGTTCGATTATGCGCTCAAATGGCTGGAGCCGCGCATGGCTGAGGCCAAGCGCCAGACGCTCGTGCATGGCGATTTTCGGCACGGCAATCTCTTGATTTCACCCGACGGCGTGGAAGCGGCGCTCGATTGGGAGTTGACGCATATCGGCGATCCGCTGGAAGACATCGGCTGGATCTGCACCAATTCGTGGCGTTTCGGCGTGGCCGAGAAGGTTGTCGGCGGATTCGGCGAGCTTCCCGATCTGCTGGCGGGCTACAAAGCCGCCGGCGGCGGCGATGTCAGTCTCGACGAGGCGCGCACCTGGATCGTCTATGGCTCGCTCAAATGGGGCATCATGTGCATGAGCATGTATCAGGGTTTCCGGGTGGACGGCTCGGTGGAGCGTGCCGCCATCGGGCGGCGATCCTCCGAAACGGAAATCGACCTCGTGAACTTAATATTTCACGGAATGTTATGACGATGTCTGATCAATCCACGAAATTACCTCCCCCTCGCGGGGAGGTCGAAATTTGCGAAGCAAATTTCGGGTGGGGGGCGAAAGCCTGCACCACCTCCCCCCACCCGATCCGCCTTCGCCAAGGCTATGGCGGACTTGGCTACGCTCAAGACCCGCCGAAGCTTCAGCGTAGGCGGGAAAATCCTTCGCTGCGCTGCGGATTTTTGGACCTCCCCGCAAGGGGGAGGTTGTTCTCATGATGGATCAACCTTCAATCCGCGAGCTGGTGGAAGCCGTGCGCAGCTTCCTCGAAACCAAGGCCATGCCCGAACTGAAAGGCCATACGGCGTTTCACGCGCGTGTCGCGGCCAATGCGCTGGGGATCGTCTCGCGCGAACTCGAACTTGGCGGCCAAGCCACCTCCGAGGAAGTAAAGCGTCTCACCACATTGTTGAAACACGAAGGCTCGCTGGAAGAGCTCAATCGCGAACTGTGCAAGCAAATCCGCGACGGCAGGATGGCGCTGGAGACACCGGGCCTCGCCGAACACCTGGAAGCGTCGATGCGGGATAAGATCGCCATCGATCAACCGAACTATTCCGGTTTGAGAATCGCCAAGTCTCGCGGCTAAGCCCGCGCGGCGACGGCGGACTTTTCCGTCAGAGCGAGACGGCCGATGGCGATAACCGCCACGACGAGGGCCTGAGCCCACGCCGCCGCCGCGCAAAGCCAAACGGGCTCGGTTGATTGCGGGTAGAACAAGGCAAGCGCGGCTTTAAGTCCCAATCCGTCCAAAACAGCGGGCACCAGCGCATAGAGCGCAAAGAGCACGATGACGGCGCCAAAATCTCCGCGCCACCGGCCCGGAAAAGTTTGAAACAGCACGAAGATCCCGGCATCGCGCGTAAGAAAGCCCAAGCAGCTGACGATAAACGCTTGCGCCCATAGCGCGTCGGGACGCGATACGCCTATCCAGACGATAAGAGCGATAGAAACCGTGACAGTCGCGAGATAACTCGTCATCCAGGCTTGCGCGCTGCCGAGAAAACGATCGAGCCTGCCGCCACGCAATTGCGTTCCGAGCCAGCGATAAAGAACCCGATCCTTCGGCTCGAGCAGCACCATGACATAGGTGAATGTGGCGTAAGTCGTGGCAGCGAGCGCCAACCGCAGGGCCACGGTGCTCCAATCAGCCATCTTCGGATCTTGTGTAAGCCATGCATCGAATCCGGCGACATAAAGTCCCATAAAGATCAGAAACGACGCCCAGACCCAGGGTCCGTTGCGCATCTTCAATTCCAGCCGCATCTGGCGATAGCAGCCGACCAGCGTCCAACTTGTGAAAATCGCCAGCGAAATCAGCAAGAACACGCGCGCGTCAAGACGCTGCCCCCACCACGGGATGAAATCGGTTGGCAATTTGCGCGGAACCAACGAGCCGGCCGGATCGGCGGCTTCCCAGATATAGAATGCGCCAAGCGCCGCGATCAGACCTGCGACCTGATAGGTGAAAATCTCAAAGCGCGTGTGACTCTGACGGCGGCGTACCGCGACCAGACTGGCGAGCAACGAAGCAGACTGGGCAACGATGCCGACGGCGACGTAATAGATGGCGTCCAGGATTGTCGCGACCAAACCGTTGTTGGCAAAGCCGTAGATCAGCAACACGGCCAGACAGATCGCCCCGCCGAACCAGTTGTAGATCGTGGAGCCGAATAATTTGCCCCACATCATCTCACCCGCGCCAAGCGAAGACAGGCGTTGCGAATCCCAGGTGCGATCGCGAATTTCACCGACCACACTGATGGCCGCGTTGCGCGCGCCCCAGATCACGACGATCATGTAGTAGAGAAATTCGGCAAGTCCGGCGGGGCGGTATTGACCGGTCAGCGCGGCAGCGAAGAAAGCGAGCGCCAGAATGACAACCATCAACGTCATGCGGCGCGGCGTCAGTTCGAGCCACAGGTTGCGGCGGAATTCCGGATTCATGCGCCGCCCTCCTTGTGCACTTCCTTGAAATACGCGTCTTCCAGCGCCTTGCTGGACCCGCCGAAGCTTGCGACTTCAAAGCCGGCGGTCACCAGATCGCGAATGAGTTTGGCGCGCGCGCCGGGATTGGCGGTGAAATGAATGAGCGCGTGATGCTCGTCGGCCTCCAGCACGTCGATGCCCGCGCCTTTGAGGAAGTCGCCCAGATCGCTGCGCGCGGTGGCAAGCTCGATGAGATAACGGGCGCGCTCGACTTCGCGCACCTTGATGGGCTTGCCGCCCACGACGCGGCCATTGTCGATGATGATCATCTCCGAGCAATAGTCCTCCAGCTCGGCCAAAATGTGCGACGACACCACCAGCGTCATGCCACCTTCGCGCAAGGCAACGAGAAGCGCGGAAAGATCGCGCCGGGCCTGCGGATCGAGTCCGGCAGCCGGCTCGTCCAGCAACAGCACTTTGGGCTCATGCACGATGGATTGAGCGATGGCGAGCCGCTGGCGCAGCCCGCGCGACAGCTCGCCGGCTTTGCTTTCGAGCCGGTCCAGAAGTCCGACACGTTTTGCCGCCCGCTCTACCGCCGGCCCGGCGAGCGCAGGTGCGATTCCATGCGAGCGCGCGGCATAGGTGAGGCAGCGGCGCACCATCAGTTCGTCGTAGAGACCGTAGAAATCGGGCAAATAGCCGAGGCGTTCATGAATTTGGCGAGGCGCCTCGCGCGTATCGAGGCCGTCGATCATCACAGCACCGGTATAAGGCGACTCCAGCGCCGCCAGACAGCGTAGAAGCGTCGTCTTGCCGGCACCGTTGGGGCCCACCAGCGCCGTGATGGTCTGCGCGGCCACGCTAAGGCTCACCCCTTCCAAGGCCCGTTTGGTGGGATACTCATAAACCAGATCGCGAACTTCGATCACAGATTGCCCCGAGGGCCATCGACGCCACTTCTACCGAGGTATTATGACCAAATCGCGGGAGGAAGCGAGATCAGTGCGGCTGGGCCGCCACTTTGAAATCGCCATCGGACAAGAACGCGCTGACGAGTTTGGCATAGAGCGCGGTGTATTGCTTGTCTGCTTCGGGAATCGCGATACCGCCGAGGAAATCCCCGGTCCACCGCGTGCGCACTTCGAGCGGCTTGCGATAGACCTCATTGCCGTCTCGCGTAACGACAAAGATGGCGCCCAAAATGGCATGCGGGTCCGACATACCCGCATCGATAACGCTTCTCGTTAGCTGACCGCTGACGACAATGGTCGAGTTCGGATCGAGCTTGCCGCCAGCCTGCAATTCGACACGCAGGGTATCTCGCAAGTATCCGGTAAACGAGCCGCCCGGCGCGGCCACAGTCATCGCACGGATAGCAATGGACTTGTCAGTCGCGTCCGACAGTCCCGGAGCCAACGTGAAATCGCCGAGCTTTACGGGCGCGATACCCGCAGCGCGTATCGTCTGGAGATTGTCGATGGACGCTTGGGGCGCCGGAAGCGGTGCCATCGCGCAGGAAGCGACGGCAGCCGAAACGATCACGACAAGGAAATATCTCAACACGTTCATTGATGCACCGCCGGTTGCGATGCTGGCGTCGTTGCGGCGGGTTGGGTTGCCGATGCTGCCGGCGGCAATGCGGGCGCAGCCGGCGTTGTCGATGTCACCGGCAGTGGTGCGTTGGGATTGAACGCCCGATCACCCGCTAAAGAGTTCAGCGCAGTCTCCACGATCTGGCGCGTCATCGTCAGAACCGCGTCATCAAGATTCTTCGCTTTCACAGCCGTCGCCGGCGGTGATGCCGTAAACCCTACGGTCGTATAGATCGCATGGCGCGCGGTCTTCGTAATCTTTGCAGCGCCCGGCGTTCCTGCGAGATAGTCGACCGTGCAGAGGTAGTTATCGATGAGCACGTTACCCGCAAGACCGAACGTCAAACCGGTAACGAACCCTTTGGACTCCGACCCCTTCTTGTCGAATATGTTGTTGATCGTAACAGAAAGTACCGCACCACCGTCCGCCGGCCCATCCGTGACAACGGAAAACAGTCCGCTGTTTTGAACGGCCTGGGTGACGTAGGTTTTGAAAATATCGGTGGCGCGAGCGTTTGGGTCCCCGTTGGATTGGAATTGGAAAAGCAGTTGAACTGGCTTGGGCTGCTCCAGCTTGATGCGCTCTTCCGGTTTTAAATCAGGAGTGCCGGCGTCGAGATAACTTCCGGCCATAGCCGGCGGCGGCAAAACGCAGAACGATATCGCTGCGACGGCAACGACAACGCAGAAGAGCCAGCGTTGCAGCTGGCGTTCGATTTTCAACATAGACACCCCTGACAAGCCCGAAAATAAATATGTTGGAAGCAGTCACGCCGGACAACTGCTTTGACTGCCGCAGACTAGTTTAGCCTGAACAGAGCGGTGATTATGCAACAGAGTTTGTCTGGGCCGCAGTTGCTTGCGGTTGTTCATGTTGGCGCTCTGCGGCGTGCCGTGATGTGATCGGCGTAGATTCTCAGGGGAGTTGCCCATGAAGACCCGCGCGGCAGTAGCTTTTGCGGCTGGAAAGCCGCTGCAGATCGAAACCCTAGACCTAGCCGGACCCAGAGTCGGAGAAGTTCTGGTTGAGATCAAGGCGACTGGCGTTTGTCACACCGATGCGTTCACTTTGTCGGGCGAGGATCCGGAAGGGTTGTTTCCGGCGATCCTAGGCCACGAAGGCGCGGGTGTCGTGCTCGACGTCGGAGCGGGCGTGACGTCGCTTCAGCCCGGCGATCACGTCATTCCGCTTTACACGCCAGAATGCCGCCAATGCGACTACTGCACCAGCCACAAAACCAATCTCTGCCAGGCGATCCGCACCACTCAGGGAAAAGGCGTGATGCCCGACGGCACGTCGCGCTTTTCATTCAAGGGCAAGCCGGTGCTGCACTATATGGGCTGCTCGACGTTCGCCAACCACACAGTGCTTCCTGAAATCGCGCTCGCGAAAATCCGCAAGGACGCGCCGTTCGACAAGGTCTGCTACATCGGCTGCGGCGTGACGACGGGGATCGGTGCGGTGATCTTCACCGCGAAAGTCGAGCCGGGCGCCAATGTCATCGTCTTCGGGCTCGGCGGCATCGGGCTGAACGTCGTCCAAGGCGCGCGACTAGCCGGTGCTAATATGATTGTCGGCGTCGACATCAATCCCGCGCGCGAAACACTGGCGCGGCAGTTCGGCATGACGCACTTCGTCAATCCCAAGGAGGTGAGCGGCGACATCGTCGGACATCTTGTCGAACTCACCAAAGGCGGTGCCGATTACAGTTTCGAATGCATCGGCAATGTGAAGACGATGCGTCAGGCCTTGGAATGCTGCCACAAGGGTTGGGGCGTCAGCGTCATTATCGGCGTGGCGGGTGCCGGCCAGGAGATTTCGACGCGGCCGTTTCAGCTCGTCACGGGGCGCGTCTGGAAAGGCACGGCGTTCGGCGGCGCCAGAGGACGCACGGACGTACCGCGCATCGTCGATTGGTATATGGACAAGAAGATCAACATCGACGATCTCATCACCCACACCATGCCGCTGGAAAAAATCAACGACGCGTTTCATCTTATGCACGAAGGCAAGAGCATCAGGAGCGTGGTGGTGTATTAGAACCGTTTGGGATTGACGTGAACATGCGATCAAAAATCGTCATCCCGGCCTTGTGCCGGGATCCATAGATATGGTCCTGAATTGTCCGCGAGAACCTTTCGCAGCGTGATTATAGGTCCCGGCACGCGCGCCGCTTCGCGACGCTTGGCCGGGACGACGATTTGGAACGATTTGCCAGCGCCTACGCTCCCTGCGCCCCGATGATCGCCACTGAGCACACGTTCATCGCCGGCGCGCCGCCGAGATTGTGCGTCATGCCGATCGTCGGGTTCTTGAGCTGGCGGGCGCCGGCTTTGCCTTGCAGCTGCAGATACATCTCGTAGAGCATGCGCAGGCCCGAAGCGCCGATAGGATGGCCGAAGCATTTGAGGCCGCCGTCGATCTGGCAGGGCACCTGGCCGTCGGCATCGTAGAAGCCGTTCATCACGTCCTTCCAGCCCTCGCCTTCCTTGGAGATGTGCAGATCTTCCATCGTCACCAATTCGGTGACGGAGAAACAATCGTGCACTTCCATCATCGAGACTTCGTTGCGCGGGTCTTTGATGCCGGCTTCTTCGTAGGCGCGCTTCGAAGCGATGCGCGCGGTGTGAAAATAAGAGCCGTCCCAAGAATTGTGCTGGCTCTCCAAACCGTTCGATAGCGCAAGCTGCAGCGCCTTCACAGTGATGAGATCCTTCTTGCCGAGCGCGCGCGCGATTTCCGGCGTCGTCACGATGGCGCAAGCCGCACCGTCCGAGACGCCACAGCAGTCGAACAGACCCAGCGGCTCGGCGATCATCGGCGCGTTGAGGCACATCTCTTCTGTGATCGCTTTCTGCAGATGGGCTTTGGGATTCTTCGTGCCGTTGGCATGGCTCTTCACCGACACATGCGCGATGGCGCGTTTCAGATCGTCTTTGGAAACCCCGTGCTTGGCGCGGTAGGCGCTCGCCAGCTGCGCGAAATTTCCCGGCGCCGAACCGTTCGCGCTCCACAGCGGATTGAGCGTGCCGTTCTCGCGTTGCGGCAGGCCGCCGTAGCCGGTGTCCTTCAGCTTCTCGACGCCGAGGGCCAGTGCGATGTCACAGGCCCCGGCCGCCACCGCGTAGACGGCGCCGCGGAAGGCTTCCGAACCCGAGGCGCAGAAATTCTCGACCCGCGTGACCGAAATGTTGGGAAGCCGCAAGGCGACCGACATCGGTGTGCCGCCATTGCCGACATGCTGTTCGGGCATCGCGGTCGAGAACCACGCGGCCTGGATCTGGTTGACGTCGATGCCAGCGTCCTGCATGGCCTCGAGATAGGCCTCGACCATCAACTCCTCGGCTCCCGATTCCCAGCGCTCGCCGAACTTCGAGCAGCCCATGCCCAAAATAGCGACTTTGTCCTTGATTCCCGTGGCCATAGCGGCGTCTCCCGATAGCGATTGCCGCCATCTAACTGCCTTCGTACCCCAAAGGAAAGTTCCCTGGAGAGGGAACGCCGCGCCCGTCCCTGCGTTTGGTCAAGGATTGGGCCCGGCGCGGCTGGTATTTCCACACACATAGGGCCTCCCCAATTGGGGGGCACAAAGACAGGAGTCGACGATCATGACGAAGAAATTTCTTGTGGCTTGCGTAGCGGCAGCCGCGATCGGTGCCGCAGCCGGGTTCGCCACGCCGGCCGACGCCGCGGGCGTAAAGGTGGGCGTGCTCACCTGCCATGTCTCGAGCGGTTGGGGGTTCGTATTCGGGTCCAGCAAGGATTTGAACTGCAGCTATAGCCCGAAGAAGAAAGGCGGCCGCGGCGAGCACTATGTCGGCACCGTGTCCAAATACGGCGTCGATATCGGTTACACCGAGAGCGCCGTGATTGTGTGGGCGGTGGTTGCCCCGACGTCCGATCTCAAGCCGGGTGCGCTCGAAGGCAACTATGCGGGCGTGAGCGCCAGCGCGACCCTTGGCTACGGCGTCGGCGCCAACGCTCTGCTCGGCGGCTTCGACAAATCGATCGCGTTGCAGCCTTTAAGCATCGAAGGCAACAAGGGCTTGAACGTCGCGGCCGGCATCGGCGCGATAACCCTGAAGAGCACGCCGTAAACACCTTTCACGCATAATGGTGGGAAAAAGACGAAGCCCGTCCGCGCCCTTCGCGGACGGGCTTCACACTTTCAGAGCACGAGGGTCAATTCATTCTGGCGCGCAGCCGCGTTTGGGCCGACCGCGCTGAGCGGGAAATCTTCTTGTAGACCGCCGATTGGATCGCGCCGAATTCATCGGCAATCGTCTCGCGCACTTCGTCGACGCGAAGCGCATATTCTTCCAGCTCCAAGCTACGAAGGCGGTTCGCAGCCTGAAAGAGCGCCGCATCGGCCTCGAGCAGATTCTTGAAGGTCTCAAGTTCTGGCGGCGAGGTGGAACGTTTGACCATGGTCATCCTCAAAACGGGCCTTAGTACGGGCTGGTGACGGGACGAGCGGCCGATCGGTCGAGCGCGCCCGGTTCGTCCCAATAGCCTTCGGGTCGCACCAGCACATAGGGGTCGCTGTGCATGGTGAGCGGGTTGGGATGCGGATCGACCTCGCCCCACATCTCGACATATTCGTGATCGGAAAAAATCAGCCGGTAGTTTTTCGCGAGCGGCTGAAAGCCGAACCGCGTCCAGAACGGCACCAGCCGTTTCTGCGCATGGCCGTAGATGGTGCGATAGCCTTTGCGGCGGCAGAAGTTCACCGCGGCTTCGATCACTTCTTTCGCGATGAGCGTGCGGCGGAAACGCGGCAGGACCGCGAGCCGTTCAAGCTTCACGAAATCGGCGAAGTAGCGAATGCGGATCGTGGCGGCCGGTTCGCCGTCGACATAACCGATGATGTGCGAGCCGGTACGATCGTTGCCGTCGAACTCCTCGTCATACGGACAGCTCTGCTCGAGCATGAACACCGCCGCGCGGATGGCGAGGGCCTTTTCCACTTCATCGGAGGAGCGTGCGACGCTCGTCTTGAACCGCGCGTTCCAAGGGTTGGCGCGGCGCGGTTTGGCTTCGCCCGATGTACCGGACGAACGGTCGAGCCGAAAAAGATCGCCGAGCCCCTCCCTGCCCTCGGCTTCGGCTTTGAATCCGAAGCCTTTGATGGTGCGCAAGCCCGCTTCACTGGCTGCCGTTGCGTAAAGCGTGAGCCCGGCATAGGACGAGCCCATCGCTTTGGCGACCATCGCAATGGAGATCGCACCCAATTTCTTGGCGATGATCGACCACAGATAGATCGCTTCGGCGGGCTCCCCGTCCGCAGCCAGGTGTTCGAGCAATGGCGATTGTGCGTCGAAGAAGCCCGACTTGAGCGCCGCCAATCCTGCGGCATTGAGCATCAGCATGCTCAGATAGCCCGCGAGCCTGGCATTGCTGCCCTGCTCGTCGTCGGCCCGGTAAACGCCCCAGAACGATTCGCCATTGTGTCGAAGCACCCGTTTGGCGACGTCCTTGGCCGCAACGGATGCCGACAATTGCTCGTAGGTGATGCTCGCCGCCTGCTCCAGTTCGTCTTCGCGCAGGCGGCGGACAAAGATGGTGCCGCCATCGCAATGAGAAACCCAAGGATTAAGCGAGTTTTTGCTGGCCTTACTGGCCGGCTCTGCCCCCACGCCGGTCATATCGTCTGCCCCCTTCGTTGCCCCACGCGCTTCTTTTCTTTGGTGCGCAATGATTCGCACTTGCCACAAGGAGCTTTGGGTTGTGGCGCTGTGAAAAAAAGTCGTTAATTTCTTATTGGGGCATTCCGGAATCGACCAATTGCCAGAGAGGCGGATTTTGGACTGGGACGATTTTCGCGTGTTCACGACCGTGGCACGGGTAGGAAGCTACACGCGCGCGGCGCGGGAACTTTCGCTCACGCAGCCCGCCGTCAGCAGGCGCATTGCGCGCCTTGAAGCGGCCATTGGCGCCAAGCTGTTCGACCGCAACACACGCGGGGCCGAATTGACCTCCGAAGGCGAACGCGTTCTTAACCATGCGAGCGCCGCGGAATTTTCGTTGGGCCGGGCGGTGAGCCTCGCGCGGGATGCGACGACAAATGTGGAAGGCACCTGCAAGCTCGGCATCGGCGATGGGCTGGGCGCTGGCTGGATGCCGCGCTTTATGCCCAGTTTCTTGGCGATGAATCCGAATATCGAACTGAAGCTATTCATCACGCACGATCGCGGCGCCTCCAAGAAGCCGCTGTTCGATCTTCAGATTCAGTATCAAGAGCAGATGGAGCCCAACAACATTGCGGTACGACTCGGCGATCTTCACTTTATTTTGTTCGCCTCGCCCGAATACATCAGCGTTCACGGCACGCCCAGTTCACCGGAAGATTTGGCTCATCACCGCATTTTGGATCTCTCTTTGGCCTTAACGGAGAAAGGCACGCTCGCCTTTTGGGCGGGGCTGTCGAACAAAGCAGCGCTATTTACCAATTCCAGCATTGCTCTTGGCGAGTGCGTTCGGGCCGGAGCGGGAATAAGCTTGCTGCCCACATATGCCGCATCCGTAGATCCGCGGCTGACGCCCATTCTGCCGCAATTGCACTTTCAGTCTCCGGTTTTCGTGTGCTACGAGCGGGATGCGGGCAGCAAACCCGCGGTGCGAAAGACGATCAACTTTCTTAAAGATGCAGTTTTCAATCGTCAGGAGTTGCCGTGGTTCAGCGAAGCGTTTCATCTGCCCACGCCGCAATGGCGTGATATGTTGAAGGCTCATATTGCGCGATTGACGAAGGATGTGGCCGGCAAGCGGCGGCCGCGAAGCAGGCCGTAAAGCGGCGAATATTTCGCAGGTTTGAAGGATTGATATGCCGAGATCGGCAAGCGAAGTCGATAAGTATGTTGGCAGGCGTCTGGCGGCCGCACGCCGAGAGGCTGGGCTCAGCCAGCACGCGCTCGGTCGCGCGATCCATACGAGCTATCAACAGGTGCAGAAATACGAAAACGGCACCAACCGCATCAGTGCGGGGACCCTGCTGGAACTCTCCCGCCTACTGAACCTGCCGATCTCCTATTTCTTCGAGTACTACGCCAAGCCCGAAGTCAAAGCCCGCGGCGCCGGCGACTTGCTATCCTTTGCGGCGACGGCTGAGGGGATCGAGCTGCTGCAAACCTATCTTCTGATCAAAACACCAGAAGCCCGCAGGCAAGCGCTCAAATTGCTCAAGGCCCTCTCGCCAGTACTCTGAAATCACCCGCTCTGAATTCTTGCGGCAATTCTTGCAGTGGACCCATCGCAACCTTCGGCTTTGTCCCGGGGCAAGACATGGGTACCCTCCTGCGCGCCTTTACCGGCATTGCAATTGCCTTTGCGGTCCTTCATCCGGGGGCCATCGCGTCCCGTTTCGACACGGCAAAGTGGACAGAGCTTCGGGCCGAGCTTGCAAGCCAACACCCGGCTCGGACGCTTCAAAACCTGCTTAAGGATGCTGCCGCCGGGCCGGTTGAGGCTGGCCGGCACCGCTAGAGTTCGACTTTTCGGGTGATAGCCACCCTTCAACCCGGAAATTCATCGACAAATTGAACCGGCCGGCGGAGGCCTGTGTTAAGATTCCCGTGAGAGCCTCGCTGGGGCTCGGGGTTGGGATGGCCTTAGGGGTATGCGGGGAAGAACGCTTCTTGTTGTGTCGTTGCTGCTGGCCGGACTTGCGAGTCCCGCCCTGGCTGAACGCGTGTTCCACGGTCTCGATCGCGATTCGCTGAAACTCGATGCGGTGTCCGTTTCCCCTTCCGTCGCCAGCCATGGAGCGCTTTATGGCGTTCGCGAGCGGAACGCCGCGCAAGGATCAGAACGTTCGCTGGGAATTTTCAACCTCGGATCGCCCGCCTTCCTGACGCCGGGAAGCTGTCCTGACACGGCGGGCTGGTGCGATACGGCCGCCCACATCGCGGCTACGACCTTTGGCTGGGATTTTCACGCGAAGGGCGCCGGTGTCATCATCGGCATCGTCGATTCCGGAATCGACCTCAACAATCCAGAGTTCACGGGCCGTATTCTTTCAGGCTGGTGCATCGTCAGCAGCGTCAACGATTGTCAAAGCGCGAACGATCAGGTCGGCGGCGATCTCGGCGTCTATCCCACCAATATCACCCATGGAACACATGTGGCCGGGATCGCTGCCGGAACCAACACCGGCATTGCCCCGCTCGCCAACATTCTCCCCGTAAAGGTATGTCAGTCTTTCGGCACGTCGTGCGATGGGATCACACAAGGCATCTCGTGGGCCTTCTCGCACGGCGCGACGATTATCAACGTGTCGATCGCAGGTCCCGTGGTGACGTCCGCCGACACTTCGGCGCTGAAGACGATTGCCAGCAAAGGCGGATTGCTCGTCGTTGCTGCGGGCAATGCCGGCAATACGGTGGCGGCGAGCGGCTATCTGGCGGGCGCGGCCCTCACCGACGGCATCCGCGGCTCGATGATCGTCGTCGGGGCAACGGGAAAAGGCGGTGTGAACGGCTACGGCCAGATCGCCTACTTCAGCCAAATCCCCAGCACGACCTGCCAGAGATCCGGCAGAAACACCTATTGCATGCGCGACTATTTCGTCGTCGCGCCGGGCTACGATATCTGGTCGTCCGTCGGAAACGGGACGAGCACCAGCGCGGCTTACGGTTATCTCTCCGGCACCTCGATGGCATCGCCTTATGTTGCCGGGGTGGCGGCGGTCATCAAAGGGCAGTGGCCAAACCTGACGGGCGCGAAAATCGCCAGCATCATCTTTTCGACAACTGACGACGTGGGACCCGCCGGCGTGGACAACACCTACGGCCGCGGCGCGGTCGATATCACGCGCGCGATGGCCGCTGTGGGGACGGTGACCTCGGCGCCAAATCCCTCCGAACCCTCGAGCATGACGTTCATGACGGTGCCGGTTGTGAGCGGTCCGCTGTCGGCGGGCATCACGAACAGCACGCTGATGCGCGATGCTATCCTGTTCGATGCCTTCGGGCGCGACTTCAAGACCGATTTGACGAAATCCGTCGTCAATCGCGGTTTCGATCCGATATTCGCCCTGACCGAAAGCCAGTTCGTTTCCTTCTCGCCCTTCGCATTCGCGATTCAGAGCCCCGTCGGCCAGCTGACGGCCACCGGCTACGCCAGCGACAAGACGACACCTGCTCTACTCTCAGGCGAATTGCGCACTGCCGATCATCATCAGGTCGATGTGCACAACCTGGATCTCACGGCCAATGTCGCTCCGGGCATGGAGCTCAATCTCGGCTTGCACACCGACATGGCGGGACGCTTCAACGCCTACGATGCGGGAACGAGCGTGGCTTATGACGGCCTCTTCCTTTCTGCTTCGGGCGTCAACTCGCCTTATGCAAACCTGACCGGTGGCGGCAACTATGTCGGGGCGACGATCGATCTCGAGGACGATCTGCATCTGCGTCTGGCCGAGACTTCGCTTTCCCGCTTCAGTTCCGATTTCGAAGTTCCCGTTTTCTCTTATCTCGCGCAGATCGAAGGAGACCGTTACGGCGTCGATCAGCGGCAAGCCCAGTCCAGCGTAGCAAGCCTCAACTGGGACTTTGCGGATTGGGGCGGCGTGGGGCTCGTGGCGTCGCAGACAAGCGAACGCAACGGCGTTTTGGGCGGGCTCACGTCTGGACTTCTTGCCGTCGCCGATAGCGCAGACACCAGCGCGCTGGGCGTTTCAACCCGCATCGGCTTTGGCGGCGGCTGGGTAACAACCATCGCCTACAGCGAAGGCATCACGAAACTCAATCTCAAGCCAGGCGCGCTGTTCACACAAGCCGACGCGCTGCACAGTCGTTCCTATGGGATCGCTGTCGCCAAGCACGGCCTGTTCGATGAAGGCGATTCGCTCGGGCTCGCCGTTTCGCGCCCTGTCCAGATCTTTGACGGCGATGCCATCCTGCGCGCCGTGACCGGCCTGGACGCAGCCGGCGCGCCAAATTTCCAGGACGAGAAAGTCTCGTTGGTCAGCAAATCCCAGCAGACGGATTTCGAGCTGGGCTATGTCACAACTTTCCTGGACGGCGCTTTGGCTCTGCAAGCCAATGCTGGCTATCAGATGAACCTCGGAGGCCAGGAAGGCCAGGATTCCCTCTCGGTGCTCTCCCGCGCCAAGATCAATTTCTAGACCTCGATTTCCCCAGTTTCGGCAGCTCGCAGAAACGCAAACGCCCGGGACTTTCGTCCCGGGCGAGCAAATTCAATCCGCGAAAAATTCAGGAGTTGACGGTCAGATCCGGCGAACCGTGGCGGCGCAGTTCCGCATCTTCGGTTGCAAGACGCTTGAGGCGGGGCTGCTCCCACGCCTGACGCTTGCGCGCACTCACGCCTTCGATCGAATTTTCAACGGTCGAATGAACTTCACGCATGAGCACCGCTCCTATTCCCCAAATGTCCCGAAACGCCATGCAAAGCACGCGTTTAGCCGTTTCTAGTCTGCGAAAATCCAATGCGCAAGGGTGGCAATGTTGCAGAAGTCCAAGAAAACAAAAGGTTTTATGAAGACTTGCAGGCCGCTGAGCGGGGCGCGCGCAAAAACCCCTTGATTAAACACGGAAATCTTCGCTGCCGCGTTGGGCAGGGCCGAATTTGCGTCATTTGCATGAAATTACAGCGATTTTTGTTCCCTGCGTCTGTGGCTTTAAGGCCACGGATTAGGCGGCGGCGGCTGACTTAGGCCGACGCAAATCGGCTGCCAGACCCTCTCCCATCAAATCCGTGAAGTTGTCGCCATAGAATCGTTCTACGGCGCGCGTGCCGGTGCCCGCCAGCGAATCGTCGAATCGCTTGAGCGGATTGCGCCCGCCCTCGACATGGGGGAAATCGCTGGAAAAGAGACAAACCTCCTCGCCAGAATTGGCGATGATCCAGCCCGTGTCCTCATGCGGATAGGGCGTGACGCGAACCTGTCGGCGCACGATTTCCGAGGGTCTCGCCGAGAGTCTTTGCAGGCGTTCCTCGTTCTTGATGAAAGCGTGCGCTGCGGAGTCCATGTTGCGCATCCAGCCCGGCAGCCAGGAGGCACCGAGTTCGATGGCACCGAACTTCAGTTTCGGGAAGCGATCGAGCACGCCGTCGAAGATGAGCGCGGCCAACGTGGTCATCACCGAATAGGCGATCGGCATATAGCTGACGGACGTAAAGTTCTCCTCGCCGCCGTGAAAATCCTTCACGCGCGGAAGGCCGTTGTTGAAGTAGGCGGAATTGAGTTTCTCTTCTCCGCCGACGTGGAAAACAATCGGCAATCCCGCTTCCTGCGCCACCGCCCACAACGGCTCGAACGCAATGTGACTCGGCGAATGGGTCTTGGGCGGTTTCGACGGAATCAACAACGCCTTGCAACCGAGCGCGATCGCTTCGCGCGCCGTTTTTATCGCGCGGTCGAAATCGGACAGCGGCACATAACCCGTGCCGAGAAAGCGGCGATCCACCGAGCAGAAATCCGCCATCATGCGGTTGTGCGCCCGCGCCGTGGCATAAGCGAGTTCGGGATTGCTGTCGTCGATCCCGAAGTTTCCCAGGCACCATGTGGTGAAGATCAATTGACTGGAAAAACCAAGCAGATCGAGTGCGCGCGGCCGATCGCTCTTGCGGAAAGAGCCAAGCGCTTCGTAATTCTTGCGCAGCAGAATATTCTCGTCGCTGCCGGCACGGAATTCAGGATCGTCGTGCAATTTGTTCGCGTGCTGGACCAGCTTTCCGTCACGCGGCCATGCCTTCAGCTTCGGCAAATCGTCGTACGCGGCGCGGTATTTGGGATCAAGGAAGGCGTCCAGACAGTCGGTCAATTCCATCAAATGGGAATCGGCATCGTGTGCGATGCGGTTTTCGACATAGGCCATGGCGCGCTCCCGAGGCTCTGGCGACAGCCTAGCGGATCGTTTTGGAGAGTCCCACCGGCTGCTTCCGAGATGCGGCCGGCAGGCCCAAAAATGGCAGACACACAAATTAAAACCGGCCGCTTACGCGGCCGGCTCGCAAATTCGATCGGACGTGAACCGCTTACGGAACGGTCGTTGTCGTTGTGGTCGTCGTCGTCGTGGTGATCGTGCCCATGACTGTGCCAGAACCTTGGCGGAAGACCGGCACATGATGGATAGGCCCGGCATTGCGCCCGGCTCGTTGCACACCGGCGGAGGGACCGGCCGGCAGCGGCTTCGTGGAAGACGTCGAAGACGTTTGGCTGGCCGCCAGCGCCGACATCGGAGCCGCAACCATCATCGCCGCGCACAGAAGCGAAATCGCAGAACGTTTCATCGATACTTCCCTCACCCAGAGCTTCAAACAGTCTCAGCTGGCGCGTCCTGCCCGGACCCCAGTTCGACCCAGGGGGTTTTAGCACTGCAGGTCGCGGAAAGGTAGGCCACCGCCCAGTTTTTGCTGGCGAAACACAGGGTTGTGGCTTCCGCACCAATGTTGCAAAGCCGGGCCGCTCAACCCGAGGGGGTACCTATCTCTTTGAGAATATAACGAATTTTCAAAAGCCGGTTAAAGCAGCAGGAACCTTGCGCCAGGGTTGCGGTTGATCGGCGATGGCATGAGCCAGCTGGACCAAGTCCCGCGCATCGCAATTGAGGCCGAATCGAGGCGCTTTCGTTGCTAAATGTTCAGGTCGATCGACCGGCTTTGGCGCAACGGCCGTCACGTCCAAGCGTTTTCGTCTGCGGGAGCATGCAGTGCGGTCGCGCCGCCCTGCTCCTTCGCAACCAAAACGAGGACATGCAGCATGACCAAATCAAATCATTGGACCATTCGGGCGGCCCTGCTCTGCGGTGCTGTGGCACTCGCATCGCCGGCCTTCGCGGGCGGCTTGCTAGGCGGTGGCGGGGGACTGGGAAGCAATATCGGGATTAGTCAGTCCACGATGCCGCCGAGCGTTACGACCAATGGCAATCTGAACGGCAACATTCACGGCAATGCCGATCTTTCCGGCACGACCGACAAAGCCAAGAAGACTACGCAACAGGCTGAGGATACCGCGAACAGCACGGCGCAATCCACGCAGGATACGGCGCGCTCGACAGCCGACAGCGCTCTCAATACGGCCAGTTCGACGAACACCAGCACCTCCACCGGTACGACTGTGAACGCGGGACCGGCAAACGCGACTGTGAACGGAACGGCGAATGCGACCACCGATTCCTCCGCAGTGACTGGACCGGCGCAGCAGACGACCGACAGCACGCTCTGGACGGCAAACAGCACAGTCAACAGCGCGGCGGCTACAACGGAGAATACGGCGAACGGCACCGTCGATCAGGCGACGAATGCGGCGAACAGCGTCAATGCGAACGCCAGCGCCAACGCGAGCGTTGACGCCAATGCCTCCGCCGGTCAGAACGACTCTTCGACGGCGCCGAAGAAATCCACCACCTCAAAAAAATCGCATCGCGCGTCGAACACAACGCCACAGAACTAGCCGCGTTTCTAAACTCGAGAGCCGGAAGCTTCGCTTCCGGCTCTTTTTTGTATCGAGTCGTGCTGGCTAGACCGGCACTGCTTTCCAGAAGTAGCGGCGGAAGCCGCGCTTCTCGTCGAAATCCTTGATGCGGAACACCATGCGCACCTTGGTCCCGGAATCGATCTGACCTTGCTCTACATCGGTGATGTCGGCCATGAACCGTCCGCCATCCGCGAAGGTGATCATGCCATAGTGGCTGGGCGGAGATAGCGAGTAGGTCAGAAAGTCCGCCGACCAGGACAGGACCGTCCCTGCACTTTCCGCGAAGCTGAAAGGATCCTGGCTGTCAACTTCCTTGCAGTTCGGATTGACGCAGATGCGCGTGCGCGGAAATTGCGCCGTACCGCAGACGCGGCATTTGCCGCCGACAAGCCCCATCAGCATGTCATTCTTGCGGTAGAGCGTGGTCAGCGCGGTGCGCTTGTCGACTTCGGCGCGCATCCCCTTCTCGAGATCGATCAACCCGTTGAAGCCGAGGAATTTGTTGTAATTGGTTTCTTCCTTGCGCCTTGCGAGCGAACCGGACACCCCGCCGCGCTTTTTCAATTCACCGATGTGGGGCGTGACCTCGAACAGCAGCGCGTCGCAGCCCTGGCCGAATTGGACGACGAGAATCTTGTCGCCGGGTTTTGCGCTTTCCAGCGTGTGGACCAGCATGAGCAAGACCTGTACCGCGCCGGCATCGCCGACAGTGGCCGCAAGATTGTCGCGCACTTTCGCGGGGTCGATTCCACACAGCTTGGCGAGCGTCTGATCGAGCTTCGCAAAAGGACAGGGCAAAATGAAATGCGCGATATCGGAACCCCGTGCGCCGGCATCTTCGAGCAGCGCCTTCACCGCTTTGGGAACGATCTTGCTGTAGCCCTCGTCGCGGATCCAGCGTTCCTCCCAACCGTAGTCGTACTCTTCGCTCTCGCCGCGGAAATGATCGACGAAATCGATGGTGAGTGAGTGACTGCCGAGGATTTTCGCGATGACCCCATTGTTTCCAAGCGCCAGTGCCGCGGCGGCATCGCCAAAGGCGAGTTCTTGCGAGGATGCGGCACGGGCCTTGCGCTTTTCGCCGGCGACGACGAGCGGCGACTTCACCCGGCCCGACTTCACCGCGTCGAGGGCGGCGAGCAAGGCGGAGGTGCCGCAGCGCTGCGAAGACGTGACGTCGACGACGGAAAGACTTTCGGGAAGGCTGAGCGCTTGCGCCACGATGCCTGCGTTCTGCCGATCGGAAAACGGCATGGTGGTCGAAGCGAAATAGACGGCATCCACAAAGGCGCGGTCTTTGATGGGATCGGCGGCGGGAAGGCAATCACGGGCCGCTTCCACCGCCATGGTGACGGCATCTTCGTCCCAATTCGCCATTGAGCGTTCGCCCTTGGCCCCGCCGAGCAGCCCCGGCGCGAACCAGGCATTGGCTTGAGCGACGGCTTTACGCTGAAGTCTCAGACGCGGAATGTAAGCGCCATACGACGTGATACCTATCATGAAAGCATCCTGCTGCAGACGAGTTGCGGAGGTCCACGCAAGACAATCAGCTTTTGCAGGCTCTGTCAGCCCTTTCGTGGTCGCAGCAACTTGCGCAAGGCGTCCGGCGCTGTTCTGGTGAATGGGAACGGACGGCGCGTGCTCCTATGAGCCTGATCAACTTCCTCGGCAGGAAATTCAAAGAACGCGCCATCACGCCGCTGCGGCGGCTGCGCATGTTGCGAACGTTACCACCCCTTCCCCCGCCGCCCGCCAATCTTCTTCGCCTTGGAACAAAGTACGGCGGATGGGAGTTTATTGACGCCGCGTATCTTCATGGCGCGACGATCGTTTCCGGCGGCGCGGGAGAAGATATTTCCTTCGACATCGAATTTGCCCGTCGCTACGGCGCCAACATCGTGGTGGTCGACCCCACCCCGCGGGCGCGCGCGCACGTCACAAGCGTTCTCGCACGAATTGACGCGAATGAACCGGCGGCCGGCCCCTTGGCGCATCGCGGCGGTCAGGTCGACCCCTGGACCTACGATATCTCCGGGCTGCACGTTGGCCAGATCAAGCTTGTTCCGTTCGCTCTCTGGCCGGCGGAAGGCGAAGTCGAATTCTACGAACCTGTCGGACAGGTCGACGATTCCCATTCCATCGCGAATCTGCAGAGCTCACAGAGGGTCATTTTGGTTCGCGCGCTGCCGTTGCACAAGATCCTCGCCGAGCAGGGGATCACGACACTGGCGCTGATGAAACTTGATATCGAAGGCGCCGAAATCGAAGTGCTTCAGGATATGTTGGCTCGCGCGATCTGTCCCACGCAGCTGCTTGTCGAATTCGACGAGTTGCACATGCCCTCGAGGCGGAGCCAAACCCGTGTGCGCCCGACAATCGATTTGCTTGTGAAGTACGGTTACAAGTTCACCTATTTCAACGGCCAAGCCAATTTCCTCTTCGTCAAGGAGCAGTGATCATTTCCCCACGACAATGCAGGCGAGACTCTTCGCACTGAGCTGCGCGCAAATTGTCTTTGCCGAAGTTACCGGCCCCGTACGCAAACGGTACCAACGCCCGCGGCCGGGAATGTCGACGGCCACAACTTGCGGAGAAAGCCCTTTCAGCTGCTCGGCTGCTGTCACCTCAAATGTCTTCCAGGCGGCGTTCGCTGCCTGTTCGCTGCGGAAGGAGCCCAGCTGCAACAGCGAAGCGCTCGCGCGTTCCGGCTTGGAGCTGGCGGGAATGTTGGCAGACATCGCCGCCGTTTTGATCTCCGCAAGCGCCGGTCGCAAAGAGGGTTTTGGCGGCTTTGAATCGACTGGTATTACTTTCGGCTTTTCGAGTTTGATGGGCTTCGGCACGAAAGCGAGCTTTTCGCGTGGCGGACGCAATGCGTAGGCGTCCGGCGTCCAAGGATGACCGAGCTCGAGGAGACGCTTCGATGCGAGTCCATAATCCGGATTGGCCTTGAGCGCCCTGCGATAGAAGTCGCAGGCACCGTTCACGTCACCGCTGGCTTCCGCGATCTGGCCAAGGCCGTAATAGGAATATTCCGGCGAGGAATTTCCCGCGGCGAGCGAGGCATCATAGTCGGCCTTGGCCTCGGCGAGTTGGCCCGAACGGCGGTAGGCGTTTGCCCGGTTGTTCAGGGCGGCAGGAAATTGCGGCACCAGTTTCAGCGCGGCGCTGTAGTCGCTGATCGCCTCGGCGATCTGGGCCATCCCGTCATAGGTCACGCCGCGATCGAAGTAGACCCGTGCGAGGTCGTCGGGCCCGAACGCCTTCAGGTTTATGGCCTGGGTAAAATCCCCTACGGCCTCGAAGGGTCGGCCAAGTTGCCCCCGCGCGAGGCCGCGTGTGAGAAATGCGTTGGCCAAGTTTTTCGCGGGTGGATCGGGCGCCAGAATGACGCGATTGGCGAGCTGTTCAGCCAAAACCGGTTGCCCTCCTCGAAGGGCTTCGGAAGCAGCACTCGCGTTGCTTTGGCTGTCCTGCGATTGAGGTCCGGCTGGGGAGACGGCTTCCTGCGGTGTCTGCGCCAAGGCGGCAACACTGAACGCGAGTATCGTCAGAGTGACCGGCAGAGATAGCGTCGCGAGCCTCAAATCAAAGCCCCGTGGAAGCTTGAATCGTATCTAACACGCGTAAGCCGCGCCGCCCAGATCGGCGCAGGGAACCCCCGATCCAAGTCGCAACGCGGCGCGTAGGTATTCCAGTCGAAATGAGGATGCGCGATGAGCAAATGGCTTGTGGGATATGTGGGAGCCGGCGCGGCATTTGTGTTGCTGGACCTGACATGGCTGAACCTGATGACGCCGGTAATCTACCGTCCGGCCATCGGACATCTGCTGGCCGAGCGGTTCCATACCGGGGCCGCCGTTGCATTCTATCTCGCCTACATTGCCGGTATTGTTATCTTCGGACTAAGGCCGGGATTTCAGGCGCATTCCGTCGTGACGGCGTTGCTTTGGGGTACCGTCTTTGGTCTGGCGGCTTATGCGACCTACGACCTCACCAACATGGCAACCCTGAAGGATTGGCCGTTGAAGCTGACCATCGTCGATATGGCCTGGGGCGGGTTCGCGAGCGCCGTCGCGGCGGCTGCGGGGTATCTGGCAGCCACCGCGTTTGGCGAAGTGTGACTCACTTTCCGTTCAAGATCTTGGTCGCCTGATCCAGACCATTGCTATAGGCGTCAAGCACGTCTGCCGTGAGCTTTGCGTACTTCTCCGCATCGCTCCAACGCTGGTCTTCGATCGCTTCGCGCACGCCCGGCAGCGTCTTTGCGCCATAGCCGGTGAAGCGGCCCGGCGCATAGATGAGGTTCCTGTACCAGGGCCGCCCGGGCAACCCAACGTCGGACGTCAACCTCTGATCGAGGCGTTGCATCGCGTCCCACAGCTTCGCGCGCGCAGACGGCGCAAGCGTTGCGGACTTCGCCGCGAACGCCGTGTCGTAGGCCTTGGCGCTCTGCGTGAGGTGGGCGATCGATTTTTCCAATGGCGCGAGATTGAGTTTGGGGACATCGTTCAACGCCGTCGGAACACCGCTCGTTTTGGTGGGGTCGGCGGCAAGCTGGAAGGCACGATCTTTCAGCAATCCCTTCTGCGTTTCGGCTTCCTTGCGCTTGTCGCCTTCGAGCTTCTTCACCTGCCCCAGATAGGACGTCATCGTGTCGGAGAAGTTCTGCGCCCGCTCGACCGGAAGCTCGGTATCGGCAAGCCGCAACACCATACGCCCGACGGTTTTCGCCAGAACGCCGGAGTAAACGAAGCCGGGATCGACGAAGCGGCTGTGATGTTCATACGTGTCGTAACGCGAATGATAGACGCCGTCGCTTTCGCCTTCGCCGTCGTAACCGATATTCATGGCCGGTACGCCAAGATGCTCGATGAACGTGGAATAGTCCGAGCCTGAACCGAGCGCATCAAGAGGGAAATCCTTGGCCGGGTTTGCCGCGGTTTTCGCTTTCTCTTTATCCTCGTCTTTCACATCGGGCGCCAGCGCGTCGATCCGCACCTTGGCGCGGTGACGTTCCCCGACCGTCACCTTGGTTTCGGGATCGATGACGTCGCTGGCGACTTGATTGATGAAATGTTCGAGATCGTGACTACCTCCCACACTCAGGAAGCCACGCGCATTGCTGTCGCTGTTGATGTAGAGCACGGCCTTCTGCTTCAGTTCGGTGCCATGGGTCTCAGCCCACTCCGTCGAGCCCAGAAGACCGGGCTCTTCGCCGTCCCAGCTCGCATAGACGATCGTCCGCTTGGGTCTCCAACCCTGCTTCTCCAATTGGCCAAGCGCTTTGGCCTCTTCGAGCATCGCGATCTGTCCGGAAAGTGGATCGGTCGCGCCGAACACCCAGCCGTCGCGATGATTGCCGCGCACCACCCACTGATCGGGATAGGTCACGCCCCTGAGCGTGGCGATCACGTCATAGAGCGTCTTCATGCTCCAATCGGATTTGACCGCGAGATGGATAGCCGCATTGGACGGACCGACGCGGTAGGTGATGGGAAGTGCGCCACGCCAATTGCCCGGTACGACGTTGCCGGTCATGGTTTGCAGGAATACTTGTGCGTCGGCGTAGGAGATCGGCAGCACCGGAATCTTCAGAATGACGGCGGCCTGCGCGCGCGTAAGTCGTTTTGCGTCGGCTGTGGCGCCGACGCCCGGCGTCAACGGATCGCCCGGATAGAGCGGCATATCGAACACCGAACCGCGCTGGAATCCGTGGGGCGGTCGTTCGGCGCCGGTCGGGTACACGATGTCTTCCGCATATCCGTCGTCGGCGGGATCGGAATAGATGAGGCAACCGATGGCGCCGTGATCCTGAGCGAGCTTCGGCTTAAGCCCGCGCCAACCCTTGCCGTAGCGCGCGATGACAATCTTGCCCTTGACGCTGACGCCCATCCTTTCGAGCGCCTTGTAATCGTCTTGCATGCCGTAGTTGACATAGACGAGCGGCGCCTTCACGTCGCCATCGCCTTGATACTCGACATAAGCGGGAAGCGGCGGTTGCTTTGCCGTCGCGCTCGTGTCTCCAGGAATAGGGGGCTCCTGCAGCGTCGCCTTGTAGGGCTTCGCGCCCATCAGTTCGAGTGTTTCGCTGATTGGCGTGGGATAGAGCACTTGGAAGGTCTCGATATGAGCGTCCCAGCCGAATGACTTGAATTGGGCGAGGACCCATTCCGCGTTCGCCTTGTCATGCGGCGAACCGACATGGTTAGGCTCCGCCGCAAGGAGCTTTAGCCAAGCGCCCATCTCACTGGGCTGGATCATTGCGTCGAATGATTTTTCGCGCGCCGTCTGATCCGGCACCGGTTGCGAGGAAGCCAGAACGACGCCGGCGCAAAGCACGCAGGCAGAAGCGAGTGCAGCGATGCGAAGCATGAACGAATGTCCCCCAAGAGCGGAATAGCCGAAATGCCGGTTGGGGATGCTATCGGGCGGAACGCGTTCTGGCAGCCCCAAAAAAGGCAAGGCTGCTGCGCCCCAAACTCGGGTGCGGCTATACAACTGGTAATATTGGAAAAGGCCGTTGTGTCTGGAGGAAATGCGCTCCGCGCGATAGTTTCTCACTGATGCTCGCGTTCCAGCACCCCAATTCCAACGGCCCGTACAACGCGCCTTGGCGCGACCGTGTGAAGCGGTTGGGAGATGCGGGGCCCGGGCTGCTGGGTTCCTTGGCCTTGCATGGAATCGCAGTGCTTCTCCTGATGTCCATGCTGGTGAAGACCATGACCCAGCCTGGGCCAAAAGAGATGCGCACGGTGCCCGTCGACGTCGTGCAGTTGGGCGAGGAAACGGTGTCGCCGCCTGCGGATCAGCGCTCGCTGGCACCACAACAGAGCGCATCCCGGCATGAACCCTCCGTGGTGAAGCCGCAAGGTGTGGCACCGAACAAAACGCACGAGCCGGTGGACGAGTTGGAAGCGAAGCTGAAGCAGTTCGCCAAGCTTCGCCAGCCCGACTCCAGCAGCGCCCCGATCGACAATGCCGGCACGTCTGACGTCACGGCGAGCAGCGATGCGGCGCCTGGACGATATGCCAGCTACAGCGTGCGCGATTACGTCCGCGCCCAGGTTCTTCGCCGATGGAGCCTCGATCTTGCGAAACTGGGCAATCGCAATTTCACAATCCTGCTGTATGTCGAACTGAGCGGGCGGGGTACGGTGACCAAGGCGGACATCGTGGATCAGTCCCGCTATCGCAGCGATCCGATTTTTCGCGAAATCGCGCTGAGCGCGCGTAACGCGCTCATCCTGTCGTCGCCTTTGAAACTGCCTGACGGACAATTGCCCGAGGGCGCCGAGTTCACGATCAGTCTCAATCCGCGCGACACGCTACGGTAGATCGCGCGCGACGCGAAACCCCGCGAGACTGGAATAGTCGTACTCCCCGCCATTGGCGACAGAAGCGCTGCGCGCCGCGGAGCGCACGAAGATCGGCACGTTGTCCCACGATCCGCCGCGGATGACGTGCTTGGTACAGTTCTTCGACTGCCACACACGGCTGTCCGTTGGCGCGTCGACGTAGCTGGGATGCCAGCAATCGGCGGTCCATTGCCAAGCCGTGCCGAGCATGCCGTAGAGTCCGAACGGATTGGGCGGAAAGCCAGAGACGTCGTTGAGCAGATGATTGTCCCACGTGCTGCCGCAGCCGTTGCAGTTCGCATGGCCGCTGCCGATATCCTCACCCCACCAGCGTGCCGTTGTGGTGCCTGCTCGCGCGGCATACTCCCATTCCGCTTCGCTGGGCAGCCGGTAGGGCCCGTCGCGGTTTCCCAATGCGGGATGCTCCTTGCGCACCTGTGTGTTGAGCCAGGCGACAAAGGCTTCCGCGTCGTGCCAATCCAAGCATACCGCAGGCCAGCGCGGCGGTTCGAATTCCGTCGGTGTGTAGGCGAGCCCTTCGCCGGGCGAGCGCCACGACATGTTCAAAATCGGATTGCAAGGCTTGGGCTGATAGCCCGTATCCTTGAGAAAGATCAGGAATTGCTCGCTTGTGATATCGAACTTGCCGAGTGCGAAAGCCTTGACCGAGACTGCGTGCTGCGGGCCTTCCGCATCGAACCGCCCCGGCTCGTTCTGCGGACTTCCCATCACGAAGCGGCCGCCGGGAATGGCCACCATCACGGGACAATTCCGGCATTCCTGGAACTCGCGGTCCGTCCGCTCCTCGGCTTGACCGGAAACGCAGAAGAACACGCTCAGCAATCCAACGATCAACAAAAGACGATGTGTCACGAAACTCTAACGTTGTAACGGCGCAAACGAGTATCCCGATATCGACGGGCTTGAACAGCGCCCAGTCTTACCGGCGGATTACAACTTCAGTGCGTAAATTCTGGCCTCCGCGTCCAAATACACCAGCTTGGCAAAGGAACAATTCACGGTTTGATCGAAGCGGGTGACGAGCATGTGCGTAAGATGCGCTTCGCGCGTGAGTTCTCTCAATGCACCGCAATCGACGACTTCGGGCTTGTACAGTGCGTCGACAACCTGCGTGCGCCGATACCATTCGAGCACCTCATAATCTTGATAGGGATGAGACTTCCCAGTGATGTAAATGGGCGCCAGCGTATCGATACGAATCTTCGAAAGATCTGTCGGCACGAGGTAAAGCGTGTGCGGGCTGGCGGCGTTCTTCAGATAGATCTCGTAACCGGCCAATTGGGGCGCTCTAAAATCCTTGATCTTTGCGTTTGCGCCCTCGAGCGCCGCGGCGGCGGAAAGAAGAACGAGGAGGGCTGCTACCGGCAGGCGCATCCGCACGCCCAATTCCGGACGCTCCAACTGGTGATCCACAAACTGTGCCGCCGTACCGAGAAGGACGATAACCGATAGAGGCACAACCCAGATGCTGGTGCGCCACGGCGCGATGAGCGCAAGGAGATGATTACCGGTCAGCACTTGAAACAGGGTAAGTGCCACGATCCCGGCGAATGCTACCAACAGGATGCGTCCGACAGCATGTTTGCGGGCGAACCACATGGCAAGCAGTACGGCGACAATACGCGCCGCTGAACCCCAAGTGAACAACCAACGTGCGACCATTGCCTGTTCGGGAATACGCTTTTCCGTGAGAATAGTACTAGCGCGTTCCGCCAATTCGGGGGACGTCGGCATGAAATGAATCTGCAAGTAGAGCGCGTGCGCGGCAAGAACGATGAAGGCAAGTGCAAGAGCGGCCCACGCGGAAACTCCAAAGCGCCGGAGGTTCGCCCGATCGGCGATCACAAAGCCGGCCAGAAGCACGGCGACTGGAATTATGTATCCTGGGTGAAATAACCCGATCGGGATCGTGCACAGAAGCGCCGCAACACGGCGCTCCGTCACGTAAAGAAGAATTGCGAGCGGAAAGAGTGTGGCGAAATGCGAGGGCTCGAGCGCCGGACCCAGCAAGTGCTGTTGGGCCACGCCCCACCACAGCTTCGTCAACAGTCCGAAGTTGGTGAGAATAAAGAAAGCGGAGAAGATAAAACTCGACCTGTCGAAGTGCATGCAATCAGCGAGCGTCTTTTGTCCCTGCAGCGATCGCGCCAGGCCAAACATGCCCACGGCAAAAATGCCTGTGAGCGTTATCCAAAAAACGTACGAGAGTTGGGGAAGTCCCAACCAATAAATGAGAAAGACCAATCCACGAAAGGCGGGGAGCCCGTTGCGTGTGTTTGTGACCCAGTCTTCCCGCAAAAAGCCGACGTTCGCGTCGGCCATGCCGACGAGATATTTGGTGACTTGGTTTCCGTAGAACAAAGGTTCTGCAGGGGTTGCCAACAGAAAGAGGACAACCGTCGCACCCAGCAGGAGCCACTGCGCGCGCGGTGATATTTCAAATCCTCCAGTCAGCAGCGCGCTGCCCGGTTTCGTGCCCTTGGACCTCAAGCCCGCCCCCGCAATCCCGGAACGATCTATAGCCTCCGCTTGGGGGGTTCAACGGTGCTGGCAAGCTATCCAAGCGCTCGGACTTTTGGTCCGATGGACGATGAGCCGCAGAGTATGCAAGAACAGCGCGCCCTTCTCGTCCCTCCGCGATGCCCAAACCCGCACCCGTCCGCAAAGCCGTCCTGCCCGTCGCCGGCATGGGCACGCGCTTTCTACCCGCCACCAAGGCCGTTCCCAAAGAAATGCTTCCCGTGGTGGACAAACCCGTCGTTCAATATGCGGTGGAAGAAGCCAAGGAAGCGGGCATCGAGCAATTCATCTTCGTGACCGGCCGCGGCAAGCACGTCATTGAAGATCATTTCGATCACGCTTATGAACTCGAGCGTCTGTTGAGCAGCCGGGAGAAAACGGAGCAGCTCAATAGTCTTCTGGAAGGCCTTCCCGCTTCCGGCTCGGTGAGTTTCACCCGCCAGCAGCGCCCTCTGGGGCTCGGCCATGCGGTGTGGTGCGCGCGGCATTTCGTTGGCAACGAACCTTTCGCCGTGCTGTTGCCGGACGATCTGCTGGTTGGCAAACCCGGCGCGCTGAAGCAGATGATGCAGGTTTACGACAAAGTGGGCGGCGTGATCGTGGCGGCCGAAGAAAAGCCGCTAGCGGAAGTCGAACGCTATGGCGTCATCGATCCCGGCGTCATCAAAGGCAACGTCATCGAAGTAAAAGGCGTTGTGGAGAAACCGAAAGCCGCGAAGGCGCCGTCGCGCTTGTGCGTGATCGGCCGCTACATTCTGCAACCGGAAATTTTCACCGAACTCGACAAGCAGGATAAAGGCGCGGGCGGTGAGATCCAACTGACCGACTCGATGGCGAAGACGATCGGACGCATGCCGTTTCATGCCGTGACAACGACGTGTGCGCGTTACGACTGCGGCGACAAGGTCGGCTTTCTGCAGGCCAATATCGCCGTCGGACTTTCGCGGCCCGACATTGCACCGGCGCTGAAGGCCATCCTGAAGAGCGTGAAGTTCTAGGCGGCGCTGTTCAGCTTGCTTTCCCAGCCATAGGCACTGCGTACGATCTCGTCGAGATCGTCGTGTTCGGGCACCCAGTTCAACGTTTTCTTGATGAGCCGCGGGTCGGAGACGAGAAACGGCACGTCGCCCTTACGTCGCGGACATTCCCTGCTTTTTAGTTTGAGTCCGGCGACGCGTTCCGTGGCGAAAAGAATATCGCGCACCGAACTTCCGTGTCCGTAACCGCAATTCATCACCGTTGCGGCGCCCTCTTTGCGAAGATAGTCGAGCGCCAGGACATGCGCGGCAATGAGATCGCTGACGTGGATGTAATCGCGAACGCAGGTTCCATCCGGAGTGGGATAATCGGTGCCAAAGATATCGAGGTGAGAGGTTCGGCCAAGTGCCGCCTGACAGGCACGTTTGACGAGGTGCGTCGTTTTCGCGCTCACCTGCCCGCTGCGGCCCTTCGGATCGGCTCCCGCAACGTTGAAATAGCGAAGCGCGACATAGCGCAAGCCATAGGCTCTCGCCCCGTCTTCCAACATCCATTCCGTCATGAGCTTGGAGCGGCCATACGGACTGCAGGGGTCGGTCGGCACACTCTCATCAAGAAGCGCCGCAGACTCCCCCGCATACACGGCCGCCGTGGAGGAAAAGATAAAATTCTTCACACCCGACGCCAGCGCGGCCTCGATGAGATTGCGCGACACCATTGTGTTGTTTGCGTAGTAGGAAAGCGGGTCGCTTACGGAATCCGGGACTACGATCGAGCCGGCGAAATGCGCGATGGCGTCGATGCCGTGCTCGGCAACCAGCCTGCGCACCAGCGGTATATCGCCGGCGCTTCCTTCCACGAACCGTACATTTTCATGGACCAATCCGCGTTGCCCGGTCGACAGATTGTCCAGAACGACGGGCACTTCCCCGCGGTCCACCAGTCCCAGGACCATGTGGCTGCCGATGTAGCCGGCTCCGCCGGTAACCAAGACCGTCATCGGTGGGGGGTGTCCTATCGGGCGCGGGCGAGTCTCATGTGATAATACGACGGAAATGAATGAAATTTCCCACCTTCTATGCGAGAACCCCGGTTTCCCGCCGCCTCAGGCCACGAGATGACCGCAAGCGCCCTCATCCATCCGGTAATCATGTCCGGCGGCGTCGGCTCGCGGCTGTGGCCGCTGTCGCGAAGTCAGCATCCCAAGCAGTTTCTGCCACTCGCGGGCAAATACACGTTGATCCAGGATGCGGCAGAGCGCGTTTCGGGCGCGCAATTCGCCCAACCTTCCATCGTTTGCAATGACGAGCACCGCTTTCTCGTCGCCGAGCAATTGCGCGAACTTGGGATCCAACCTTCGGCGATCATCCTTGAGCCGGCTGGACGCAACACGGCGCCCGCAATTGCCGCAGCCTCCCTGATACTCGGTGAAGGCGATTCTGAGTCGCTTGTGCTCGCCATGCCGGCCGACCATGTGGTGGCGGATCGCGCAGCCTTTCTTGCGGCGGTGGAAGTCGCACGCCCAGCCGCATTGAGAGGCGCAATCGTAACCTTCGGGATCGCGCCGACAAAACCTGAGACCGGTTACGGCTATGTGCAACGGGGCGACGCACTTGAGGGAGCGCATGGCGTGTCCAAGGTATCGCGCTTTGTCGAGAAGCCGGATGTGGCGACGGCGGAACGTTATCTGCAGGCGGGAACTTATTTCTGGAACAGCGGAATCTTTCTTTTCAAAGCGTCAACCTATCTCGCCGAATTGCAACGCTTTCAGCCGGAGATACTTTCGGCCTGCAAGAGGGCCGTGTCGCGCGCCAAGCGCGACATGGACTTCCTGAGGTTGGACGAGACCGCATTCAAGGCCTCGCCGTCCAAGTCGATCGACTATGCCGTCATGGAACATACGAGCCATGCGGCCGTTGTGCCTGTCGAGATGGGCTGGAACGATATCGGTTCGTGGCATTCGATGTGGGAATCCAGCGGCAAGGACGACAGCGGCAACGCGATCTATGGCGACGTGATCCCCACAGCCGTCCGAAACTCCTATTTGCGCAGCGACGGCCCTCTCATCGCGGCGGTGGGCGTCGACAACCTGGTGGTCGTGGCGTCCAAAGATGCAGTGCTGGTCGCCAGCCATGAGCGCGCGCAAGACGTGAAGGCGATCGTGGAAGAGCTGGAAAGGCGTGGATCGGAAAGTCACATTCATCATCCGCGCGTGCTCAGGCCCTGGGGTTCGTATGAATCGCTTGAGAACGCCGAGCGTTTCCAGGTGAAGCGGTTGATCGTCAATCCCGGTGCGCGTTTGAGCCTGCAACGTCACAAACACCGCGCCGAGCATTGGGTCGTCGTGTCGGGAACCGCCACAGTGACCTGCGACGAGAGAACGTTCGAATTGCACGAAAACGAATCTACCTTTATTCCACTCGGCGCTAAGCATCGCCTCGCCAATCAGGGCCGCGAGCCGCTGCAGCTGATCGAAGTGCAATCCGGTGCCTATCTCGGTGAAGACGATATCGAGCGGTTCAGCGACGATTACGGCCGCTAAGAGAAACACAAGGACATTTCATGCGTATCGCAATGATTGGAACCGGTTATGTCGGATTGGTTTCCGCGGCGTGCCTTTCCGAGTTCGGTCATGAAGTGGTTTGCGTCGACAAGGATGCTTCGAAAATCGAAGCGCTGAAGAAGAACATCATTCCGATCTTCGAGCCTGGCCTCGACGAGGTGGTCGCCGCGGGCGTGAAGGCGGGACGTCTTTCGTTCACGACCGATCTGAAAGCGGCGATACCCGGCGCACAGGTCGTGTTCATTGCGGTCGGAACGCCCAGCCGCCGCGGCGACGGTCATGCCGATCTCAGTTTCGTCTTCGCGGCCGCGGAAGAGATCGCCATGAACTTGAGTGACTATGCCGTGGTCGTCACCAAATCCACCGTGCCGGTCGGCACGAGCCGCAAAGTGGAAGATGCGATCAAGAGCGCGCGGCCCGATGCCAATTTCGACGTGGCGTCCAATCCGGAATTCCTGCGCGAAGGATCGGCGATCGAAGATTTTCGCCGGCCCGACCGCGTGGTCGTGGGCTGCGATACCGATCGCGCACGCGACATGATGAAGGAAGTCTATCGGCCGCTGTTTCTGAACGAGACGCCAATTTTGTTCACGACGCGCGAGTCCTCCGAACTGATCAAATACGCCGCGAACGCCTTTCTCGCGACGAAGATCACCTTCATCAACGAAATCGCCAGCCTGTGTGAAAAGGTCGGCGCGGACGTGCAGGACGTCGCTCGCGGCATGGGACTGGACGGCCGTATCGGTTCGAAATTCCTGCATGCCGGCCCCGGCTTCGGTGGCTCCTGTTTCCCCAAGGACACGTTGGCACTCTTGAAAACGTCCCAGCAGGCAGGAGCGACCACGCGCATTGTCGAGGCCGTCGTGAACGCCAACGAAGCGCGCAAGCTTGAGATGGCCAAGAAAGTCGAAGCAGCCTTCGGCAGCGTGAAGGGCAAAACCATCGCCGTGCTTGGGCTCACATTCAAACCGAATACCGACGACATGCGTGATGCACCGAGCTTGGTGATCGTGCCGTATCTGCAGAACCAGGGCGCGCATATCCGTGCTTACGATCCGGAAGGAGCGAAGGAAGCGCGCAGGCTGCTCAATGTCGAACTGTGCAATGACAGCTACGAAGCGCTGGAAAACGCCGATGGCCTCGTCATCCTCACCGAGTGGAACGAATTCCGCGCACTGGATCTGCGCAGAACGAAAAACCTTTTGAAGCACCCATTGATGGTGGATCTGCGCAACATCTACCGCCCGGCCTCGATGGCGGCGATGGGCTTCACCTATGTGAGCGTGGGACGAAGGACCGCTGGAGCGCAATCGGGTGAAGTGTGAAGCGGTTCACCCGTTAAATTGCGCGATAATCAAAGAATCTGGAGCATCATCTGATTCAAAGTAATCAGATCATGCTCCAAGGCCCGCGGATTGATCACATGTATTGATCACATGTGCGGGACGAGCCCGCGCTCTTCGAGATAACGCACCAATTCCTCGGCGAGCTGTTCGGGCGCGGCACTTTCCGTCTTGAGCGTGATCTCCGCAGCTTCCGGCACTTCGTACGGACTGTCGATACCGGTGAAGTTCTTGATCTGGCCTTGCACGGCCTTTTGATAGAGCCCCTTGGGATCGCGCTGCATGCAGACTTCCAGCGGCGTATCGACAAAGACTTCGATGAACTCCCCGGCCTCAAGCAATTCGCGCGCCATGCGCCGCTCCGAACGGAACGGAGAAATGAACGACACCAGCACGATCAATCCGGCATCGATAAAGAGCTTGGCCGTTTCCGCGACGCGGCGGATGTTCTCCACGCGGTCGGCATCGGTAAAGCCGAGGTCGCGGTTCAGCCCATGACGAACGTTGTCGCCATCCAATAGATAGGTATGCCGACCGCGCGCAAGCAGCGCCTTTTCCACGAGATTGGCGATGGTCGATTTTCCGGAACCGGAAAGGCCCGTAAACCACAACAGCCCTGGCTTCTGGCCCTTAAGATCGGCGCGCACGGACTTGTTCACATCCAGCGCTTGCCAATGAACATTGGTTGCGCGGCGCAGACCGAAGTCGATCATGCCGGCGGCGACCGTCGCATTGGTGAAACGATCGATGAGAATGAACCCGCCAGTGTCGCGATTGGACTTATAGGAATCGAACGCAATGGGCTGCGCCGAGGAAAAATTCGCATAGCCCACTTCGTTGAGATGCAGCGTCTTGGCGGCCAGATGCTCGAGCGTATTCACATCCACGCTGTGCTTGAGCGCCGTAATGGTGACAGGAACAGTCGCAGTCCCCAGTTTCAGCCAATATTGGCGCCCCGGCAGCATTTCATCGTCGGCCATCCACAGCATGTGAGCCGCGAATTGATCGGCGACTTCCGGGCGTTCCGTGGGGGCGACGAGGAGATCGCCGCGCGAAACGTCGATTTCGTCCGCCAGCGTGACCGTGACGGCGTGACCGGCAACGGCTTCCTGAAGATCGCCATCCATCGTGACGATGCGCTTGACTGCACTGGTCCGTCCCGAGCGGGCGACCGCAATTTGGTCACCCGGTTTCACGCGACCGCCGACGACGGTGCCCGAGAACCCGCGAAAATCGAGATCGGGACGGTTCACCCATTGCACCGGCAGACGGAACGGCAGTTCCTCCGCCTTCGATTCCACATCGACCCTTTCCAGATGCTCCAACAACACCGGTCCCGTATACCAGTTCATGTTTTCGCTGCGCGCGAAAACGTTGTCGCCAAAACGCGCGGAAATCGGGATCGCGGTCAGGCCGGCGAAGTCCAGCTGCATCGCAAACGTTTTGAACTCGGCGACGATGCTGGAAAAGGTCTCTTCAGAATATCCGACGAGATCGATCTTGTTCACCGCCAACACGGCGTGACGAATGCCCAGCAATGAAGCGATATACGCGTGCCGGCGCGTCTGCGTGAGAACGCCCTTGCGCGCATCGACGAGAATGACGGCGAGCTCGGAGTTCGAAGCCCCCGTCGCCATGTTCCTCGTATATTGCTCATGACCGGGCGTATCGGCGACGATGAATTTGCGCTTCTGGGTCGCGAAGAACCGGTAGGCGACGTCGATGGTGATGCCCTGCTCGCGTTCCGCTTCCAGACCGTCCACCAGCAGCGCAAAATCGATGTCGTCGCCCGTTGTTCCGTGCTTCTTGGAGTCTTTTTCCAACGCCGCGAGATGATCTTCGAACAACAACTTGGAATCGTAGAGCAGCCGTCCGATCAGCGTGGATTTTCCATCATCCACGCTGCCGCAAGTGAGAAACCGCAGGAGAGATTTGTTTTCCTGTTCCGCCAGAAAAGCCTTCAGATCGGAAATTGAGGAGTGGTTCATCAGAAATACCCCTCCTTCTTCTTCTTCTCCATCGAGGATTTTTCATCCGAATCGATGAGCCGGCCCTGACGCTCGGAGGTGCGCGCGGTGAACATCTCGCTGACGATGGCTTCGAGCGTATCGGCGGAAGAGTCGATAGCGCCGGTCAGCGGATAGCAGCCGAGCGTACGAAACCGCACGAGGCGCTGTTCGGCTTTCTCGCTCGCGCGCAGCTTCATCCGCTCGTCGTCGACCATGATGAGCGTGCCATCGCGCTCCACGACCGGGCGTTTCTTTGCGAAATAGAGCGGTACGATCGGAATGTCTTCGCGCAGGATGTATTGCCAGATATCCAGCTCGGTCCAATTGGAGAGCGGAAAGACGCGGATGGATTCGCCTTTGTTGATGCGCGTGTTGTAAACGCGCCAGAGTTCGGGACGTTGGTTCTTGGGATCCCAGGCATGCGCGGCCGTGCGAAACGAGAACACGCGCTCTTTGGCGCGGGACTTTTCTTCATCGCGCCGGGCGCCGCCGAACGCGGCATCGAATCCGTATTTGTCCAGCGCCTGTTTGAGCGCTTCGGTCTTCATCACTTGGGTATGCAGTGCCGAACCGGAATCGAAAGGATTGATGCCGCGCTCGACGCCTTCCCGATTC
>JACQDN010000003.1 GCA_016201105.1 Pseudomonadota bacterium | reverse complement strand
CGCCGCCCCTCTCTCAATATCACGGTGCACCCTCCAAAGTGATTCGGGTGCTCGAAAATGAATCACAACCGATTCATCCGATTCAAGAAATTGCGAGATCGACCGTACTCACGAGGCGGTCAAATTGTGGGTAATCGAAAGATGGTAGGCACCGCGAGCAGCGCGATGTGACGAATCTCTTCCACCGTCAATCCTTCGCGCAGACCCCGCCGCACATGGGAATGCACCGCGCCTTCCAACCCTGCGCCCGCTGCGAGAGCAATCTTGACGAGGCGGCTTGTCTTTGCATCGAGCGGACCGGCCTGGGTCGTGCTTTCGCCGAGCGCCTCGTAGCTCTCCCACACACGCGGATATCGCCGCGCCAGCACACCGGCGCCGGAGGGCAGTTTGTCCGGTGCGGTGATCTTCTTTTTCGCCATGAGGAATCTCCGGGGGCAGGGGCTTTCCGAATGGCTTTACCACACGTTGCTACCAACAGGCGCGCGTTCAAGCGAGAGCGTCGCAGACCTTCGACCCTCCCTCAAGGGGATGGTTTGATCGCCTTGATCTCGATCAAGGAATTCCCGTCACCGGCGGGCTCTACTTCAAACGTGGACATCCGCAGGTTCTGCACCGTGGGAATGGAACGTCCCGTTGCGACTTCGACGCTCAGCGAGCGGCTGCTTTCCGCGTTGAAGGTGGCGGGCGCTCGCGCGGTGTTCGGGATCCCCGGCGATTACGCGCTCCCCTTTTTCGAAACTCTCGAGCAGAGCCAGATTCTTCCGCTTTACACGCTGAGTCACGAACCCGCTGTGGCATTCGCGGCGGACGCGGCAGCGCGCGTGGGCGGCGGTATTGGCGTGGCCGCGGTCACCTACGGCGCCGGTGCGCTCAACCTCGTCAATGGCGTGGCCGCGGCCTATGCGGAACGTTCTGCGCTCGTGGTGATTTCCGCCGCGCCGCCGCGCGCGAGCGGCTGGCCGTCACTGTCACTGCATCATCAGATCAAGGGGCCGGACAGCCAGCTGCGCATCTTCGAGGAAGTGACCTGCGCGCAAGCCGTGATCGACGATCCCAAGACGGCCCCGCACGCGGTTGCGCGCGTGCTGCGCGAATGCGTCAGCCAATCGCTGCCGGTCTATCTGGAGATTCCCCGCGACTTGGCCCTCGCGTCTTGCGCGCCGATCCCGCATCTGCCGCGAAAGCCGTCGGATGCGCAAGCGGTGAGCGAATGCGCCAGCGAGATTGCCGCGCGCGTGCGATCGGCCAAACATCCCGTCGTCATGATCGGCGAGGAAGTGCGCCGTTTCGGTCTGGAAGCCTCCGTCACCGAACTCGTGCGGCGCGCGAACACTCCCGTGGTGACCAGTTTCATGGGCCGCGGCGTGGCGGCAGGCGAGGCTATCGCAAGCCGCGGCTGCTATCTCGGCCTCGCCGGCGATCCCGAGATCGCCAAGCTGGTGGAAGACTCCGACGCGCTGATCCTGCTCGGCGTCATCCTGTGCGATACCAATCTCGGTTTGCCGGCACGAAAACTCGATTTGCGCCGGGTCGTGCACGCCTTTGGTGGCGCCGTGCGCATCGCTCATCACACCTATTCCGATGTGGCACTCCGCGATCTCATTCCCGCGCTGTTCAAGCACGCGCCGCAACAGGCGTCGCTGCCATCGCCAAGGAACGCAGGTCATGCTTCGTATCCGGCCTTCGTGCCGAGCGATGAGCCGGTGCGTGCCTCGGATATCGCCGCCGCCGTCAACGCGCTCTTCGCCGAACACGGCGTGATGCCGGTGGCCTGCGATGTCGGCGACAGCTTGTTCGTCTCGCTCGAACTGGCGCACACCGATCTGGTGGCGCAGGCCTATTACGCCAGCATGGGCTTTGCCGTGCCGGCGGCGTTCGGCATCCAGGCGGTGACGGGCAGGCGTCCGCTGGTGCTTGTCGGCGACGGCGCCTTTCAAATGACGGGCTGGGAGCTCGGCAACTGCCGGCGCTACGGCTTCGATCCCATCGTCGTCGTGCTCAACAATCGCAGCTGGGACATGCTGCGTATCTTCTCGCCGCAGTCTGAGTTCAACAATCTGAGCGACTGGCACTTCGCGGATATCGCGCACTCATTGGGTGGCTGCGGCGTGCGAGTGCAGACCAAGCGCGAACTGGCGCAGGCCCTGAACGCCGCCCATCGTGATACGGGCAAATTCCAGTTGATCGAAGTGATGCTCGAGCGCGGCGCGACGTCGGAGACGCTGAAGCGATTTGCCGGCGCGCTCGCTGTGAGCCCGAATCCTATTTGCTGAACGCAGCCGTTCGAAAGGCAGCCAGAGTTTTGGGAACGCTCTTGTCCGGCGCGCTCGCAACGCTGTCCGCAGGCTGCTGCCACTCCTGCCATTTGCGGACATTGACGCCCCTCACGAGCAACCACAGCATCAAGAACAATCCGCCGCCAACCAGGGGCAGGAGAAGATAGGAAGAGGCATAGGCCGGTGCCAGAATGAGCGCGAGATTCCGGAACACCGTGCTGACACCCGCCAGTATCAGCAATGCGCCCAAAAGCCTGGGCAGGTAGCGGGATTTCCACATCAGATATCCCAGAACGATCCACGCGACGCCGTAGAACACCGTCGGCACGATCGCGCCATAACCATAGAGCTTGAGCGACAGCAGCGAGAGCGCGTTCAGTTGATCCGGCGGGAACGCCTTCAAGGTGTTGGCACCTCCTAAAATGACGGTCGGGGCGAAATAGAAGAGCTCCGCAGCGGCGAAGACGGCAGTGGAAATGATGCGCAGGAGAAATGCCAGCAGCGCCAGCTCCCGGCCGACCGGCTTCAACAACAGGTAGAAGACGAGCGTCAGCCCCGTGTCGCACAGAGCCTCGACGATGTAGCCGGCGTAGCCCAGGCGATACAGCCAGCCGAAGGCGACTATGTTCTTTGCGGTCGCGGCGGCATCGGAAGACACGATGACTTTGGATGGGACGTAGAATTCGCCGAACCCTCCCGCCACGAGCGAGATCAGTAGGAGCAGGCCGCCAATCCTGGCGATGAATTGGGGCGACCAAGCAGCAGAGCGCGTCGTCATGATTTTCGACTCCTCACCAAGTCTATCAATCGGCGAACTCCGCAGATATGACGCTGGGGATCAAAAACATGATCGCTGGGCTCAAAGCGGCCGCACGCATTGATCGAAATCAAGGAATCGCGGGCGCTTACGCGCTTTCGTTCAACCAATGTTGCACCAGACGGCACCGGACGTCTCCGTGCGGGCGCCGCATGTTCTATGCGAAGCGCCTGTCGAAACACGTGACTTGCAATCTTTCATCGAACAAGTTCGCGCCTTCCTAAGCGAGAACTTGACCGAGGATCTGCGAGAAGCGGGACGGCGCACCACCGGCGTGCATTCGGAGATCGAAGCCTCGCGCACTTGGCACACACGGCTCTACCGCCGCGGCTGGATCGCGCCGTCCTGGCCGGTGGAATTCGGCGGTACGGGATGGACCAGCGAACAGCGTTTTGTCTTCGATCAGGAATGCGCGCGCGCCGATGCGCCGATCCTCTTCGCCGGCGGGCTGCGCAGCCTCGGGCCTTTGATCATCGCGCTCGGCACAGCGCAGCAGAAGCGGCGCTATTTGCCTCCCATCCTTTCGGGTGACGATCTGTGGTGCCAGGGATTTTCGGAATCGGGCGCAGGTTCGGATCTGGCAGCGATCGCCACGCGCGCGGTGGTGAAAGGCGACAGCTACGTCGTGTCGGGGCGAAAGCTCTGGACGACCGGCGCGCACCTCTCTAACCGGATGTTTGCGCTCGTCCGCACGATGCAAGCCGACAAGCCGCAAGAGGGTATCACCTTTCTCTTGATCGACATGGCGACGCCGGGACTCTGCGTGAAGCCCATCGTCACGATGGACGGCCAGCACGAATTCAACGAAGTGGTGTTCGACGATGTCGTGGTGCCGCAAGCAAACCGCATCGGCGCGGAGAACGACGGCTGGTCGGTCGCCAAGCATCTGATGCGTTTCGCGCGCACCAACAACACGACCTGCGGTCTGCTGCGCCGGGTGTGGCGTTCGATCGAGCGCGCGTTGGAAACATCTGGCTTGCTCGAGCCGTCCCTGCGCACGCGGCTCACGGCGCTTGCATGCAAGCTCGCGACCTTTGAAGCGCAGGAGATGCGACTGCTCTCCTCGGGGCGGCTTTCCGGCGACGACGAAGCGGGCTCCTCGCTGATGAAGCTTTCGGCCACGGAGCTGCATCAACAGATGTCGGAAGTGTTTCTGGAACTAAGCGGCCCGCTCGGCATCGTCGCGCCGGGACTGGCTTTTGGCGACCATCGTTTGCGCGACGCCAGTCACGCGGTCGAAAAATACCTCGCGACGCGCGCCGCCAGTATCTATTCGGGCACGAATGAGATTCATCGCAATGTGCTGAGCAAGGCGTTGATGGCGGGGAAGGTGGGGTGGTGATGACACCGCGCAAGCCATTGAACCCCACACCCGCCCCCCCCCCAAATACCGGCAGGCGTGATATATCCACCTGCGAAAAGAGGAGATCGTCATGATGGGATCGTGGGCCGGATCGTTGAAAAGCGTCTTCAGCCGCGCGGCCGCGCTGCTGCTGGTCGTGACGGGACTTTCGGCTTGCGGCATCAACACCGCGCCGACCCAGGACGAGCAGGTGAAAGCGGCCTGGAGCGAAGTCCTCAACCAATATCAGCGCCGCGCCGATCTGGTGCCCAATCTGGTGGAAACCGTTCGCGGTTATGCCAAGCAGGAGCAGACGGTGCTGACGCAAGTCACCGAGGCGCGCGCGAAGGCCACGCAGATGACCTTGCCGGCCGACGTTCTCTCCAACCCGCAAGCCTTTCATCAGTTCGAGCAGAATCAGGCCCAGCTGGGCGGCGCGCTGGCGCGGCTGCTTGCGGTGAGCGAAGCCTATCCCGATCTGAAATCGAACCAGAACTTCCTGGCGCTGCAGTCCCAGCTTGAGGGCACGGAAAACCGCATCGCGGTGGCGCGGCGCGACTACATCGAGGCGGTGCAGGCCTACAACACGACCTTGCGCACCATTCCCAGCCGATGGATCGCGGCGATCTTCTATCCCGAGCTCAAAGTGCGCGAGACCTTCACCATCAGTGAGAAGGCGCAGGAAGCCCCGAAGGTGAAATTCTGATGCACACCCAGGTGCGGACGGTCTTCGCCGCACTCGCCTCACTCCTCATTGTCGGCTTTATCACAACGGGCGCGGCCCTTGCCGCAACGCCGACGTTTCCCGCGCTCACCGGACGCGTCGTCGACGAGGCCGGCATTCTTTCGTCCGACACCAAGCAGCAGCTGGATGGCATGCTGGCCGAGCATGAGAAACAGACGACCAATCAGGTCGTCGTCGTCACGCTCAAGTCGCTGCAGGGCAACACCATCGAAGACTACGGCTATCGGCTCGGCCGGGCCTGGGGCATCGGCCAGAAGGGCAAGAACAACGGCGCGCTCGTGATCGTGGCGCCGAACGAGCACGCGGTGCGCATCGAAGTTGGCTACGGGCTGGAAGGCGAGCTGACCGACGCGCAATCCAGGCTCATCATCGAAAACGTCATCCTGCCTCAGTTCAAGAAAGGCGACTACGACAAGGGCGTCCTCGACGGAACGACGATCCTGCTCAAAGTGCTGGGCGGCGATGCTTCGGCGCTGCCACAAGAGAGCGAGCAACCGCAGGACGACGGTAGGCCCGGCGGCTTCGGCATCATCATCGCGATGATCGTCATCTGGCTGCTGTTCGGGCGGTTCTTCTGGCCGTTGCTGTTCTTTGGCGGAATGATGGGCCGGGGCCGCTACGGCGGCGGTTTCTATGGCGGTGGCGGATTTGGCGGCGGGTTCGGCGGCGGAGGTTTTTCCGGCGGCGGCGGTTCCTTCGGTGGGGGAGGGGCCTCGGGCCATTGGTGACGCGATGAAAACCTTTTCCGATCTCGAGCGCGCAAAGTTGCAGGACGCGGTGGCGACCGCTGAGAAGCGCACGCGCGCCAAGTTTGCGCTGGTCGTCGTTCCGCTCAGCGATCGCTATGCCGCATTCGCGCCGATGTGGGCGGCGGCGCTCGCGTTTGCCGCGCTCGGCGCGCTTGCGCTGTTCGATCCGCTGGTGTCTCTCAGATTGGCGTTTCTGATCACGGCCGCGGTGTTCGGCGCGCTGGCGATGCTGTTCGAGTGGCTGCCTATTCGGTTGATGCTGGTGCCGCGTCATGTGAAGCATGCGCACGCGCAGAGCCTGGCGGCTCGCGAATTCGCGGCGCACATTCTTTCGCACCGCGAGCCCGGCGCGCTCTTCTTCGTGTCGCTGGGCGAATCCTATGCCGAAATCCTGGCCGACCGCGACATCCACGCCCGGGTCGGCGAGGCGGCGTGGGCCGCCATCGTCGCCGGTTTCGTCGCGCAGGCGAAGGAAGGCGCTATCGTTGACGGCCTCGTCACCGCCACGCAGAAGATCAGCGCGCTGCTGGAACAGCATCACCCGGTGGAGGGATGATTGCTCGCCGGGGATGACAGCGAGTGTTTGTTGGAAATGATGCGTGCCGTGGGATGAACAAAATGCGAGGATCCCTCATGAAGTGGCCGTCTTTGTTCAAATGGAGATCCCGCCGCAAGCCTCCGTCCCTGACGGAGTGTCCCAAATGCGGCAAGGAAATGGTCCTGATCGAAAAGACCACGATGACGGGCAACGACATGCGAACCTATCGTTGCGAGGATTGCCGGGAAGAGCATGTCGTGAACTTCGGGACGGCGCTCTGGAAAATTCTGTCCGACGCAAGAGACGAGCAATAGGGGTTCGCATCTGAACGGGGAGACCTCGATGATCAAAGGTCTGCATCACAACGCCTATCGCTGCCGCGACAGCGAGGAGACGCGCAAATTCTACGAAGACTTTCTCGGCCTGCCGCTGGTGCACAGTCTCAAGATCGGCACGACCAAGACGGGACGCAGCGCCAACGTGCTGCACACGTTCTACCGGCTCGACGACGGCTCGTTCCTCGCCTTCTTCGATGCGCCGGACCAGCCGTTCGAGTTCAAGCGCCAGGACGATTTCGACCTGCATATCGCACTCGAAGTCGCCCCCGCCGATCTCAAGCGCATGTTCGAGAGGGGCAAGCAGGAAGGCCGCGACACGCGCGGCGTCTCCGATCACGGCTTCGTGGACTCGATCTATTTCCGCGATCCCAACGGCTACGTCATCGAACTGACGGCCAAACGCCCGGGCCACGACGCGGCGATGGATCCCAAGCAGAACGGCGCGCGCCGAGTGTTGGACGAATGGGAAGCGGGAAAGCATGGCCGGATCAGGGTTGATTAGCCGCTGAGTTCTCGGAAGAGCGCAAACATCAAAGACAGTAAAGACAGAGTCGATTTGGCTGCACGTCGGCGCGCGATGGACCGGCCCTGACCCTATTTCTTCTTACTTTTTTTCCGCCGTACTGCCCGCAGCCGGGGCGGGTGTGCCGTCCGGAAGAACAGCGGAGACCATATCGGCTGTGAGCAGCGGACTCTTTGCGCGCGTATAGTTCAAATCGTACCAGTAACCCGAACAGACTTCGTCGCCGATGTTTTGTGGACCACCGTCAACGGCGCGGTGCAGAAGCTTCAGCACGGCCTCGCGCTTGTCGCGTTCCTGGATGAAACCCGGTAGTTCCTTGAACAGGTCATCGACGCGCTTACCGAGCTTGACGGCCTCGTCCTGATCCGAGAGGGCCGGCCTCAGCTCGCCGAGCTTTGTGTGCGCGCAGGCCCTCAGCACAAAGGCCCACAGATAGTCGGGCTGGCTGTCGAGTCCGGCGGTGAGTTCCGCGATCGCGTCGCGGTAGCGGCCGAGTTCGATCAAGAGCCAACCGCGATGATAGTGATAGCGCATTCCGCTTTGCGGCCCGTCGTCTTTGACCAGAGCGTCAAGCTCAGCGAGGGCGGCCTGATATTTTCCCGACAGGCGCAACGCGATCGCCCGATCGATCCGCACCGTGTAGTCGCTGTCGGGAAAGTCGCGACGGATGCCGTCGAAAGCGGCAAGCGCGTCCGCGTCGTCGCCAAGCTCGCCGAGGAGCGAGGCAGACGAAATTGCAGCGTCGAAACTGTCGCGGTCATCGCGCATCACGGCGGCATAATCCTGGAGCGCGCTCACGAGCAGCTTATCGCGAACCGGGCCCGGCTTGACTGAGTAGATCGCAATGCCCCAGGTCGCTTCGCCGTGGATCCGGCGGGCCAACATGGCGAGCGGTGCATCGAGAGAATTGTGTTTGAGCGCGTCGTCAAGCGCGATCAGTGCCTCGTCGTTCCGGCCGCTTGCGTGCAGCGCCACACCGCGTGCCAGCCCCGCGAGCGCCTCGTCGCCGGGCACAAAGAGATCGGTTAGGGCGCGAAAAACGCTCCATTCGCCTTCGCCGGCGATCTCGACGCCTTTGTATTCGATGGAACGCACGATGTAGCTGGGTACGGTTCCCGTCGAATCGGAATCACCGGTAGGCTGATAACGGACCATCATGCCTCGACCCGTTTTGGCGGAATCGGCCAGCGCGGCTTCGAAGGCGGATCGGTCGGGTAAGGCATCGACAAAGGCTTCGAACTGCATGTCGAACTTCTGAAGCTTGAAAACAATAGCTGTGCCGGTGTCGTTGACTTCACCTGCGATGCCGATCGTGCGGAAAGTCTCGGCTCTGTCCGGCCAACGCCCGCACGATGGCGCGGCGAACAGTGCGGCAAGTGCGATGAGCAATCTGGCGGTGCGGCGCAAAATCATGTTTCCCATCCAAAATTCGGCGAGCGCATACTATTCCTCGATCACCGCCGGACGCCGGCGGCGCCGTCGTGCCTTCGACTATTTGTCCGCGACCGTGCCGCGCGCCGCCATCTTTGCGGTGCGACGGGCAAGGTCCGCCGTCAGCGCCTTCACGTCGTTCTTGTGCTGCCAGAGAAAGTCCTGGAACTGGTCCTGCACGGTGACGGCCAGATCGATGCTCATCACGCTGACATCGCCGACCAGATAATTGCCGGGACTGCCGAAGATCCGAAATTCCACATCAAGCGGCAACTGGTTCGACTGCGGATTGGGCTGGATCAATTTTGTCGAGACGAGCGTAATGCCGTTGTCGAGCGGAACCGCCTTTACGATCTTGAGCGTCTGACCGGAGAATTTGTTGAACTGGGTTTCGTAGGCCGCGATAGCAAAGTTTCGAAAGGCGTCTTCGAACGCCGCGAGATCGGCAGGATCGGTGTTGCGCTTGACCGGCCCCAGCGTGTAGTCGGCGGTGCGGTTCAGATCGGTGATCGAAAGCAGGAACGTCCGAAACTGCGCATCCTTCTCGTCCTTGGACAGGCTGGCGTTGTTCAGAATGGCGAGACTTCTGCTCACGCTGTCTTGCACAAACTCTGCGGCGGTCGGGGGCCCTTGGTCTGGTGTGGCGGGCTGTGCGAGGGTCGAGGATCCAAAGCCCGAAGATCCGAGGGCAAGAATCCCCACGGTAAGAATCGCAAATCGAAATTTTTTCATGTCGACGCCCCCCAGCGCCAAAATGGAAAAACTTGAAAACACAGCGCGCCAATGCGCGTCGCCCGCGTGCAGTGGAAAATATTTCACAGCGAACGTCAAGTGATTCACCGGACGTCATTCGAAATTCCGGGCTTCTTCCGGAGTGTTGAGCTCAACCGAGCCTTAGCAATGCCCGAAAGGCGCGATCGCGTTTCAAGCGGCTCTCGCGGCTCATGGCTTCGCGCCGTGTCCGATAGCGCTCGGCATAAACGAGGCGCCAGCTTTGTCCCCGCGTGAATTTCGCCCCGAGGCCCGCGTTGTGCTTCGCGAGGCGATGCTCGAGATCGATGGTCCAGCCGACATAAGTCCGCCGGCCGTCCGATCGCAGAAGAACGTAGACGTAATAGCGCATGATGCGGTGGGTGATATTTCCCATCGGCTTTGCCGCGGTCCTCATCTTGGCCGGCATCGCAAGACTGCTTTCCACTCGGATGGTGTGCTGATCGTTTCCGATATCGTACTCGGCTTTGCGCGGGATTAGGGCGAGGATTGACGCGAAGGGGGCCCTGTGCTGCTGGCGACTGCTTGTCGAGGCGGGACTGAACGCGCATAATTTGCCGGTTGCAGGCGTCAGGGTATTGCGTGCGATCCGTTCTGGAAACCGATCGGCCGCCATTGCACAACCCATCGAATGGAGCACATGTCATGTTGATGAAAAACTATGTCCAACGTGCCGCCGCTTCGTTGATTGTTATCGTTTGTGCCACACCGGCTTCGGCAGGATCCAACGTCCTGTTCATTCTGGACGGTTCGGGCTCGATGTGGGAACGCGTCGACGGCCAGCCCAAGATTGTCCTGGCCAAAAAGGCGCTGGACGATGTTCTGCGCGAATTTCCCGCAGAGACCAAGATGGGCTTGATGACGTATGGCGTCCATCGCAAAGGCGATTGCGGCGACATCACGCTTCTGTCGCCCGTGGGCGCGCAAGGTGCGGATCAGATTTCAAAACAGGTCAATTCGATCACGCCCAAGGGCGACACGCCGATTGCGGGCGCATTGATGAAGGCCGCTGACGCGTTCAAGGGGGTGACGGGCACGAAGACGATCGTCCTGGTCACCGACGGCGCCGAGGAATGTCACGCCGATCCGTGTGCCGTGACCAAGCAATTGGCGGCGGCCGACATTAATCTGCGCGTCAATATCATTGGGTTCGACCTCGCATCGAAACAGCGCGATGCGGTGCAATGCATCGTGAAGGAAGGCCGCGGAAACTATTACGAGGCAAAGAATACCAAAGGACTGAGCGATGCCATGACGGCGGTAAAAGCCGTCGTTGTAGCGGCCCAAACAGCGCCTCCGCCGCCGCTGCCGCCCGTGGTCAAACAAGCCGAGCACAACTATGGGACGCCCATTCACGGCGGCGATGCTTTTGACAGCGCGGTCGGCCTGAAGGCGGCAACGCTCTACCACCTCGACTATGATCAGGCGGCCGACAAGCAGGATTTCTTCAAGATCGCGGCCAAGAGCGGTCAGCAGATTTCCGTCACCATCACCGGCGGGGTCAGCAATTCCATCCAGGCCGAAGTTGAAAGCTCGCAGCGCACGCGCGTTGCCGGGCAGACGATGGCAGGGCCACGTGCGAAGAACACGCTCAGCTCCACAGTCTCCTACGGCAATGACGGCACCTATTATGTCCTGATCGAAAGCGCAGGTTACGGCGGTCACGTCGGCCCCGATGCCACGTTCCAAGTCGATCTCGTCAATCTGTTCGACGCCAACAGCAATCGCGATGCCGGCCCCGACCAAAACAGCGCACTGGAGTTGAAGCCCGGTGTCTATGCGCGCAACTATTTGGACGGCACCGACGACACCGACACGTTCAAAGTCACGCTGCCTCCCGGTAAGGCCTTTCAATTCAAGACGCGTCCATCGTTGCCCGGCGGCCTCATGACTCTGACCGCGACGGATTCAGACGGTGTGACGCTTCAGTCCGCCACCGCCCCCAATGCCGGCGCTGTCGCCAAGCTCGACAAGCTTTTGTTGCCAAAGGGCGGTGTCGTGTTTGTGAAGGTGACCTACTCGTATGGCGGGATCCCCGGTATCTATTCGATCGCAATCGGCCCGGGTGAAGTCGCGTCGCCGCCAACGCCGCCGAGCCACTGAAAACTTGGGGGAATATTGCTCCTGTTACCGGATTCTTTAGGTCCCTTTGGTAGCACCGATGATGTCTCAGATATGGCTCGCAGTTCTGGCGCTTGTTGTTGTCATAGTGGCAGCTGTCGCGCTCGCATTTTTTCTCACTCGCGATTTCCGCAAAGGGGTCATGTACTGGCCACCGGGTGGGGACTATTTTTTCGGTGCTGCCTACAGGTCGGAGCAGCCGTTTCTTTTCTGGGCCCGGACGATCTCATCGGCTGTAAGCTTGTTGCTGGTGTTCGCGCTTTTGTTGAGCCTTTTCCTGAGCCCATTCTTCTAGTCGGCTAAGCACTGCGGTGCATGCCGTCGTCGCTCGCTCACTTCCCCCTAAACACCGGCTTCCGCTTCTCGAAAAACGCAGCCCGCGCCTCCTTCGCGTCTTCGCTGGAGAAGGCGATGCGGATGTTGGAGAGTTCGTAGCGCAACTGCTGCTCCAGATCGCTGGTCTCCAGCGATTTCGCCATGCCGCGCTTCAGCAGGCGCAGCGTGATGGGCGACCAGGCGCACAATTCCTGGCAATAGGCGGCGAGCCTTTCGGAAAACTGCGCGTCGTCGACGACTTCGCCGGCCATGCCTAAGCGCACCGCTTCCTCGCCCATGACGGTGCGATTCTCCATCATGAAGCGCATGGCGTGTTCGTAGCCCATCGCTTGGGGCAGCGTGACGGTGAGCCCGCCGTCGGGCGAGCCGCCGATGCGCGTGTAGCCGGCCATCAGTTTGGCGCTGCGCGCGACGAGCCGCACATCGGTCGCCATGGCAAGGCCTAGCCCTGCGCCCACTGCGAAACCGTTGATGCCGCCGACCGCCGGCTTGTCGCAGCGCTTGCGGATCGCGAGCAGGAAGTGCCCCACCCAATGGATGTCGTCGAGCTGGGCGGTTTGCGGTGAATGCGGCGAGAACCGCTCGGCGCCGGAGAGATCGAGCCCTGCGCAGAACGAATCCCCGCTGCCGGTGATGGCGATCACCCACACATTGTCGTCGCGCGCGGCATCGTCGATGGCGCCGACCACGCCCCAGGCCAGCGCGTCGCTGAGCGCGTTCTTCTTTTCCGGACGGTTGAGGATGATGGTGCGGACATGGCCGCTATCGACAATCTTCACGACATTTGTCACAGGCGAGAACCTTCCTTGCGGCGCGTTGTGTACGCCGCAGCCTAATGCAGAAGCGTGCGGTGCGATATATCGCGCGGTGCGCCAGCGCTGACGCCGCGTCTCGCCGTGTTTTCGTGGCTTCCAACCACAAGTCCGAGTGAGTGGCCGTCACCAAATTCTCGAGACCCTGACATATCCGCGAGTCCGTCTGGCAGTTACTTTGGCCCCGAACAGCGGGGACTCAATGTTGACCAAACGGGCAGTCGTCGTTCTGATCCTCTTCTTCGGAATTGCTATACCGATTGTTTTGATCGCTGCGGGCAGGCCGTCGATCTATCCGCCAAGTTTGCAGTCCCTGTCGGCGCAGATGATCTTCTGGGGCGCGGTTTCTGCCGCCGTCAGCGCAGCTAGAACACCCGGGAGCTGGGGCGAAAGGATCAAGAGAGACGGTATCAAGAAGTCGTCAAACCGGGTTTGGTCGATATTCATGATCTTCCTGTTCGTCGCGAACTATCTCGTGGCCACTGCGGTTCTGCTGGGAAGCCTGCCTTTCGCGCCGCGAAGACGCTCGATGCCATCATAGGCCATCTGCAGGATCTCGTTTTCTCCTCCCCGCGAGGGGCCCGCGAGGAGGAGTTGAAAGTCGGAGAGCGATTCTATCTGAATGCGAATTGCTTCAGTATTGATCCATTCGCGCAAAGCCAACGGCCGCGCCGTTGTCAAACGCGCGCTCCACGCCAAGGTCTGTTGACGGCCTACGTCTTTGGCGTGTCGGTGTTTGGCTGCTGTGGCGCTTCGGGGCTTGGCAGCAAGGAACCAAGTCCGATCGAGACAAGCGCGTTGTGCAGCTGTTGCGGATACGCCAACGCGGGGTACATCGCGAGAATTCCTCCAAGGATCATACCGGCTATGAATTTCAGCATGGCGACCTTCCTGCGGGTGAACGGCTTGCGCAGTTTAGCACTGTTGTCGCCGGACGGATGAACCGGCACTGAACGCCGGATGGTCCCGCGCACCGTCCGCGCGATACGCTGCAACGCAGCAGACCGATTAAGCCTCGGTTGTTGCTGAGGGATTGGCGATGGAACAATTCTCCGTCATCCAGGACGAGCGCGCGCGTTTTGTGACTGAAGCGGCTTACATGCCGGTTTTGATTTCGATGATTTTCTTTTCGCCGTTGGCCTGCGTCTGCTCCCATTTATCGCCGACCTTGTGGCCGGCCTCGAACGTGGCGCACAGTTCCTTGGGCGCGGGCGTGTCCTTCGGCGCGTTCGCCGGCAGGTCGGGCGTCGTGCAAAACTTCGTGTTGTTCTCCTTCAGCACCCACTTGCCCGAAAACTTCCGTCCCTTGGACGATTCGCCGGTGAAGGTGTGGTCCGTGTTGATCCAGAGCTTCGTCGTCTCGCCCGTGCCGATCGTGATGACGACGGTGTTGCCGTAGACGCCGCCTATGGGATCGTCCGCCGCCGTCGCCGCGACCGCAAAGTTGGCCGCGATTATCGCGCCCAGAAGAGCAATTTTTCGCATGCGAGAAAAATCCTTGTGAATGTGAACCTGGCGGGGAGGCTAAGGCGCAACGTGTCCGCGCGAAATTGCCCTCGGCGTCAAAATCATGACCGCGCGTAACACGCAATGCGGCGCACCTTGCATATTCGCCATGGCGAGGCCGAATTCCTCGAACCTTCGGCTGGAATCAATTTGCCAATGGCATCGTTCAGGGATCAATCTCATGATCGTTGGATCGTGGAAGAACGTATGAAGCGCTTATGGACGATCATTGGCGTCGCCGACGTGTCCCAGAGCTTCAAGTGGTACCAGTCGCTGCTTGGCCTGCGTGAGACGGCTCCCGCCCACGATGATTTCGGGCAAATCGTCGACTCCGATGGAACGGTCTTGCTCTGTCTCCACGAATGGGGCGCCCACGAGCATCCCCCGTTGATGAGCCCGCGCGACGCCAAGCCCGGCAACGGTCTTCTCTTGTTCTTCCGGGTCGACAACTTTGACGTCGCTTTGCAAAGGGCGCGCGCGCTCGCCGGCCGGCTGGAAGAAGAGCCGCACGCAAATCCCAGCACTGGAACTGCGGAGTTTTCGCTGCGCGATCGTGACGGATACTACGTCAGCATCAGCGCGCTTGATCCGCCGTAATCCTCTATTGGGCGGGGACACTTAACTGGTCCCCGTATTCCCAAACCGGTCCGGAGAACCAGGGTTAGCTCAGCGTGACCCAATTCTCACGGCCGCCGTAGATTCGCACTTCGTACGGGTTGAGATTGGTGGTCACATCTCCAACGATTTTCCGGTCGCTAACGAAGATTCTCCATGACCGATACCATTCCCAAGAACTTCCATTTCTCCTTCTCCAATCGCCGCACCTCCAACCCTCGCGAACTCCTGCTGACGCTGCTGCGCCGGCTTCTGCAACGAAAGCTACGCCGATGAGTGACACGCTCGCGCCCGACGCCGCCTTCGCCCACCGCCAGGCCAGCGAACAGGCGCGCTGCGAATTGGAGCAGCAGATGCTGGGCTGGATGCTGTGCGGCGCGCCCGGCGCGCTCGCGCTCGCCGCGCGCGCGCTGCGCGCCGACGCGGCAGACTTCGCCCATCCGCACGATCTCGTGGCGCAGACGATTCTCCGCGCCCATGACGAGGGCCGCCAGGTCACGGCGCGCGCCATTGCCGCCGAACTCTCAGGCAGCGCCTCGTTCCGCGAGCTCGGCATGGACTATCTGATCGCGCTTTCGCATGCCGCCCCCGCCTTCGCGTCCAAGGAGGATGTGGAAAAGCGCCTCAAGCAGATGATCAAGGCGTGGCGGCATTTGCTCAATTTGGTTGCGGATGGCCGTGTGCAAGGTGTCGGCAGCGTCGAGATCGTCAGCGCCGCGAACATTCGCCCGCAAAGGGTGCGTTGGCTGTGGCCGGGGTGGCTGGCGCGCGGCAAGCTGCATGTGCTGGCCGGCAGCCCGGGCACCGGCAAGACGACGCTGAGCCTGGCGCTCGCCGCCACGCTTTCCGCAGGGGGGCGGTTTCCCTGCGGCGCACGCGCGGAGGTGGGCGCCACGCTGATGTGGAGCGGCGAAGACGATGTGGCGGATTCGCTGCTGCCGCGCTTCCTCGCCAATGGCGGCGACCGCAGCCGGCTGGATTTCGTGAACGGCGTGCGCGGCGAAGGCGGCCGCTCGCATCCCTTCGATCCGGCGCACGACATGGACGGGCTGCTCGCGGCGGCGCGCGCGATTCCTCAATTGCGCCTTCTCGTTGTCGATCCGCTGATCTCGGCGGTGGCCGGCGACAGCCACAAGAATGCCGAGACGCGCCGCGCGCTGCAGCCGCTGGTGGATTTCGCGAGCGCGACGGGCGCCGCCGTGCTCGGCATCTCGCATTATTCCAAGGGCACGATGGGGCGCGATCCGGTGGAACGCGTCACCGGCTCGCTCGCCTTTTCCGCCGTGCCGCGTCTTCTGATGGTGACGGCCAAACCGAAGGACCCGAGCGACAACTGGCGGCTGGTGCGCGCGAAAAGCAACATCGGGCCTGATGGGGGCGGCTTCGAATACGAACTGCGCCAGAGCATGATCGAGGGGCTGAGCGATGGACTCAGCGACGCGTCGGGTGCGGATGAGCCTGACGGAGACGGCGCCGCGATCCCCGCGCAATCCATCCTGTGGGGCGATGCGCTGGAAGGCGGCGCGCAAAGCCTGCTCGCCGACGTCGAACAACCCGAAGAACGCGGCGGCGCCCGGGAGGCGGCGAAGGCGTGGCTGGGCGAGGTGCTGAAGGATGGGGCGGTGGCGTCAAAGGTGATCGAACAGCAGGGCAGGCTGGCCGGGCATTCTTTCTCGGCGCTCAAGCGTGCGAAACGCGAACTGGCAGCCACGGCCCACAAGGGCGAGGGACTTTCGGCCGGCTGGCTGTGGGCGCTGCCTGGGGAAATCGCGCCGCCATAACTGGCTCAACTTTCCTAACTCGCCAACGTCTCCGGTTGGACGAGTTGAGCGACTTATAAGAGGACCACTTGGTCCACTTGAGCCACTTATAAGAAGACCAAGTGAGCCACTTTTATCTGGCTCAACTGGACCATGTTTTTGTGTGGACGAGTTGTGCGAGTTAGCGGCGGCCCATCTGGTGATTGTCTATCTAGTGTTGTCTCATGCTTCGGGGCTAATCCGCATCGTGCGGCCATCGCCGAATATGCCACCACAAGCTCTTATCTGACTTTGGCCGCCGTTGCCGTTGGCTGCGCCGCCGTTTGTCTTCCGCCAAGTTGTTCCATCGGAACTCGTCTACGGATTCGATCAGCACACCCAATCCAACGAGTATAGCGCCGTTCAAGAACAAATGCCGTAGCGCCGGCCCGATTGCGTCCGTCCACCAGATATCTTGCGAATACACCGATCTACCTGGGTCGTTGTAGACTGCAACTATCGGCCCCATTTCACCCAACGCATAAAAGCGGCGGCAATCCACATCGCTATCGCCCACTTGCTTATTGGCTTTCGCATTTTTCCCGCTCCCAGGCTTCAATCAGGAATTCAGAAAATTCAAGGACACGATACATATTGCCCACGGTGGCCACTGTGCTGTTCCCCTTGGGAAAAATGTATCGTGTCCCCGAACCCTCTCGTTCGGCCAGAACATGGCGATGGCGTTCTTCGGCGGCACCGTGCCGATGGTGGCGGTCGCCCTGATCGTCGCCACGGCATACAAGCTCGCGCCCGCACTCTACCTCGCCGCCGCCGGCGTCATCTCCTTCGCCGTGGTGCTCATCACCAACCCGCTGCATGAGGATGTGCCGGCGTAAAGTTCGTGCGGCGCGAGCAGACTGCGTCAACAATCCGGGAATAGTGCTGCTGTCACCGAATTCATTCGCGGCATCGCTTGACAAATGTAATGCTATACATTACATCATCGCGAATGAGCGTGCTCCCTCTCGGAAGCAACAATAGTGCGAACGCCGTCTCGCGGCCTGAGTGGGCTTCGGGATTGCTGTATTCTGCTGGCGCAATAGCATCGACATTGCCCGCGGCCGCAGTGCGCCCCTCTAGCTTGGTTGTCGAAGCTGCAAGGCCATTCGGTGCGGTAGTAGACGCTGCGAAGTCGTTCAGTGGTGTAGCCGAAGCGACAAAGCGATCCAGTAGTGTGCTCGAAGCCGCGAAACTATTCAGCGGTGTAGCTGAAGCGACGAAGCCGTTCAGTATTATAGCCGAAGCGGTAAAGCCGTTCAGCGGTGTGGCTGAAGCGACGAAGCCGTTTAGTATTATAGCCGAAGCGGTAAAGCCGTTCAGCGGTGTAGCTGAAGCGACGAAGCCGTTCAGTATTATAGCCGAAACGGTAAGGCCGTTCAGCGGTGTAGCAGCATCTGCAATCAACGCCGAGCAAATTACGCTAGCGGCAGGCACCGGAGCGACGACGACTGTTCAAAGCCTTGTCTCGGGCCTGCTCGAAGATGCCACGGTGTCGCAGCGCAAATTCTGGCGCTTCTACGACGAGATTCTGAATCGACAGCCCGATGTTGTTATTTTTGACGGCCAGCAGCGCCTTATTGCATTTGAATTCAAAAGAGCAAGGAACAGCCTCGTCCACGGCACGGACCCTGCCGTCGCCTATCTCTCGGCGAAACATCGGGCGGAAATTCTGTCCGACATCACTCGTTATGTTGGGGAAGTAGATCGAGCGGTCTCTCTCGCCGAGTTGCGCGTGGTGCTGGTTTCGGCCGTTACTCCACGCGCCAAGATTCTCCTAAGTTTTGTAGCCGTTCCATTCATCTCAGGTGTACCATCCACGCGGGCATGGGTGCACAGTTTCATGCTGTGGACTGGGATTTCTCCGCCGCGCGTCGTGACGTTCTCGTTCTCGATCACGACCAACGCAACTTGCGGAGAAATCAATGACCATTTCGGATCCCAAACTATCTGTCATCGTCGAAGGCACTTCGACCGGCGGACTTACCCTGGCAACAGCCGGGGCCGTCCATCACGTCGCTCATCTCTTGCTAGCTGCTCGCACGCTGGACGACATAAGTGTTTTCGCCAATCCCGAAGCAACAGAGGGAGATCGCCTCGCCGTGCAAGCTCACGGAAAGTGGGCAATCAGCTTTGTCATGTCCGGCACTGGGCCTGACGATCTTCGCTTAGAGAGACTCGCAAAATCATGGCTGAAAAAACCCCATCGCTCTTCACGCCGCCGTCGCCAGGGGAAACCCTAAGGCGTTACATTGTGGATGGCGAGCGCATCACGCAAGATGAACTCGCCGCCGCAATGGGCGTGTCGCGCCTGACGGTCAATCAGTTGATCAATGGCAAACGGAGTGTGACGGCGGAAACCGCTCTGAAGTTGGCACGAGTCCTTCGGACGACGCCGGAATTTTGGCTGGATTTGCAGCGCAGCGTTGACATGCATGAGGCGAAGGAGTCGTTGGGCAGATCGCTGGAAAGGATGCCTGTCCTGCGCCGGGCGCGGTAGTCGAAATCAATTGACAGGCAATTTCGAGCTCGAAGTGGTGGCGTTCTTTTTTGTTTCTATCGATAGAAATTCTTGTCTAAGCAAGGTGACGCCATACATATTACCCGAACTCAAGTCGGTGCGGACAATCGGGCAATATGTATGGTGTCGCGCAATTCAACCGGTGCTGGGACGATCGGTGAATAGTATGCTGTCGCCGTATTTCGCGGACAGCGGCCAGTCTTGGAGCTTAGTGCCTGGATTTGATCCGACGCAGCGCATACGGCGTGAGCCAAGCCAAAGCGACCGGACCAAGCGCAATCAAGACTATAACGATCCAAGGCCCATAGGTTGGCGCGTGCATCTGACGGTCACCTTCGGCAACGCAGGCCAAATAGGCCTTGTGGTCATATGCGGGGCCGTCGAAACACCAGTGGGCGTGGGACCAGAACTCCCGACTGAAAATTGCTCTCATGGCCATGGCGACCACCCACAGGTAATAGCCAATCGACGCGCCGACGATCCAAAGGATAGAAAGCGTAATTGCGAGCGCGAGCCGCGCGCGCCGCCCAAAGGTGAATTGAATATGGCCTAGGCGAGCGAGCATCCCGATTATTCCGCTTGGGGTGCTTTGGACATGGGCTAGTATGACACCTGATGAGAGTGTTCTGAATAGGGCTGAATAGGGCGACGCCATACATATTAATACATATTACCCCCACTCGAAGCGGTGCTGGGACAATCGGTGAATAGTATGCTGTCGCCATTTCGCGCGAGCTTGAGTTAGGGGAACGTTGCTCCTGCCACCGGACTTACTCCACACATTCACTGATCTAACATCCTACGGCGCACGTGAATCTGTGTTGTGTCCCCGTAGTCTTCCATGGATCGTAGGATCGGAGTCAGAGTCAATTTTTGCGCCGACTCTCCAACCATCCTACCGCCCCGTCTCTCCCGCAATCCCCATCAGCGCCTCCGCCAGCACCTCCGGCGCTGAGAAGAACGGCGAGTGATCTGTCTCCAGCGTCAAGACCGGATCGCAAGGTAGCGTCTGCTGCATCGAACGCTGCAGCGCGAGCGGAATGGCGTTGTCGTTGGTGCATTCGATATAGGCGCGCTTCACCCGGCCAAAGCGCGCGGCGCTCGTCCTGACCGGCGAGGCGAAGCTCATCATCGGCTCGGGCGTGAGAAGGCGCATGGTGCGGGCGCTCAGTGCAGCGGGCGTCGTGTTGTAGAAGACGGGGACGATCTTTTCCGGCGCGACGGTAGAGGAGAGGCCTGCCGCGTCCATGACGATCGCGCCCTCGGCGTGCGGGTTCGCCGGCGCTGCCGTCAGCAGGTCCGTCATCGTCTTTCCGTCCGGCACCAGGAACGCCGTCAGATAGACGAGCGTCTGGATGCGATCGGGCACGATCTCGGCCACTTCGCTGATCACGATGCCGCCGCGGCTGTGCCCGACCAGCACGACCGGTTCGAACTGATCCACCACGATGTTCGACACGAACAGCGTCCAGCGCGAGAGGTCGACTTGGGCGAGCGGTGTCTTGTCCTTGCCAAGGCCTGGAAGATCGGGGGCGATCGCCTGATGTCCGGCCTTGCGCAGCAACGGCATCACCTCATCCCAGCACCAGCCGCCATGCCATGCCCCATGCACCAGAACAAATGTCGCCATTTCGGAATCTCGCTTTGCTTAGGGATGTTCGGATTGATCCGTTACCTGGAGTGAGTGTCGATTTGCGCTTTCAAAAGGCAAGCGCCCCCTAAAATAGCGTGACGTCCTGCATATTACCTGAACTCAAATCGGTGCGGCCAATCGGGAAATGGTGGCACGTGACCTCCGCAGTTCTAGATGGAACGTTGCTGTTTCCGGCTATCGGGGATTCCACTTGAACTTAGTTTCCTTCACGAAATCGACCGCCACACCATTTTTGGTCGCGGGCTGATAGCGCCAGTGTTGGACACAGCTTATCGCGGCTTGGTCCAGCACTGCATCTCCACTGGATTGGACGACTTCCGGACTACCCACTTCACCGGAGGCCGTTATGTGAAATCTGACAAATGTCGAGCCGCCTATTCCCGTGTTCGCCTCGTCAGGGGGATAAAAGCCATCGCAAGTCTGAAGCCGGACGACTGAAAACGTTCCGACAGTTAATAGGTTAGCGACCTCGGCAGAGACGCCGGCTGGCAAATTCCAGAAGATGTGAGCGCGAAGGCTTCCAAATCCGGCGGCCTCGCTCGAATCGGCATGCCAGTTCCTAAAACAATGAAGTGCTGCTTCGTTGAGAACCGCATTGCCGCTCGAATCGAGAACGACCGTATCTATGATTTGGCCATCTGCGTTGACATGAAATTCCAGCAGCGTCCTTTCATCAATCCCCGCTCGCAGGGCGCCGTCCGGATAGGCACACACTGGTCCAGACACTTTGGGTTGGACAGGCGTAGGCGGTCTCAATAGTTGCGGATTGGCGGGTGTCTGTGCCGAGGCGAATCCGCTAATGAGCAGCGACACGGTGAAAACCAGCCGCAATATTCTGCCTCTCAAATAATCTGACTTAGTACGGATTAGTTTCGCTATTGTCATATACCCTCTATGCGGCAAGTCCGGTGACTGGAATCGAAATTGGATGACGCCATACATATTACCTGAACTCAAATCGGTGCGGACAATTGGGAAATATGTATGGTGTCACGCTATTCCTGCGCGCTGGGGCAATCGCATATTTGGAGGGCACCATGACACTTTCCGGCCTTGCCGCGCTCGGCAGCTTCGTCAGCGGCGTCGCTGTTCTGGTTTCGCTGATCTATCTCGGCCTGCAGATTCGCCAGAGCATCTTGGCACAGCGAGCAACGGCAAATCGCGGTGTCCAGGAATTCATGCGTCAGCAGGATGCTGATGGACGCCGAACTGGCCTCCGTCTTCACGAGGGGCCTCGAGGCGAAAGCGGACCTGACCGAAGTCGAGCTGATTCAGTTTCACGCCATGGCGCGCGACTGGCTGTCGTTTCACAGCGAATGTCTCTGGCTCAGCGCCCGCGGCATGCTAGACGAGGATGGACACATGCAGGCGAATGGCAGCCTGCGCGTTCTTCTGCGCTTTCCCGGTTTTCGCGCGGCCTGGCGGCTCTCACGCATCCCCTTCAGCAAGGCCTATGGTGCGTTCATCGATGCCGAATCCCGGGCCGCGATCGCGCAGGGACAGCCACTCTCCTATCTTGAAAGCTGGAAGGCAGCGTTGGCCGCCGAAGAAAACGGTGGAATACGCTGACCGAGGCATCGGCGTGAATTCGGCGGCACGCAGGTGGGGTGCCCCCGGATTCCCAAAGATGCGGCGGGCGGACAGCCAATGCGAAGTGCCCCGCAGACCGGTTCAACCTCGCTTCTGCAGCGACTTTTCCCGTTCCACCAGCTTCAGCCAGTCGTCGAATTCACTCACGTTAGGCGGTGCCGCGAGACTTTCTGCGGCGATGCGGTCGCAATATTGCGCGAATGCAGGATCGAACTCATCGCGCCTCTGGTGCCACAAGGCGCGGGTCCCGGGCATTGAAAGCGCCCGTCTGTAGCGTTGGACAACAGCTTCGAATGCTGAGCATGTCGAGCAGGTTGCTATCCCGCCCTGTCACCGAGTGTCGATCCTGTAGTAATGAATAAACGGCGGAGCGACCACCGCGAGTCGACTCCCATCGCCGGTCACCGCACACCTTGTAGGCGCCTGCCGAACCGATGAGTTGAGAACGAACCCGGCGCCGTTCAGCGAAACGTGAAGCGGCAAGTTCAAGTCACGACTGTCGCCTTCAAACTCCAGTGGACCGCACACCATGCCATTCGCGGGTGGCGCTTCAAGCGGGGGCCCGGACCATATGATCTGCAGGCGATCGAGATCGATGATAGCGACGTCGTAGTAACCGCTTCTTACAGCTTTCGATTACCCACAATTTGACCGCCTCGTGAGTACGGTCGATCTCGCAATTTCTTGAATCGGATGAATCGGTTGTGATTCATTTTCGAGCACCCGAATCACTTTGGAGGGTGCACCGTGAT
>JACQDN010000065.1 GCA_016201105.1 Pseudomonadota bacterium | reverse complement strand
GCGACTGGCGGTCGGAAATCTTCACCGACAGGTGCGAAGCGACCGTGTCGGCTAGCTTGGCGGGGTCTTCGATCTGCGCGACCGAAGCCAACGTCTCGGCCGGCACTTTCTTGTTGAGCTTGATGTACTGCTCGAAATTTGTCTTGACCGTGCGGATGAGCGCTTCGGTTTCGCGCGCCTCGCCGCCGCTATCGGGCAACCGCTCGATGGTCGCCTGGAAGAAATCGTTGCGCGGAACGAAGCCCGTGACGCGCGCGCGGCCCTTGCCTTCGACGAGCACGCGCACCGTCTGATCGGGCAGCTTCAGAAGTTGCAGGACGGTCGCCAACGTGCCGATGCGGTGCAGGCCGTCGGAATTGGGATCGTCGTCGCTGGCGTTTTTCTGCGTCAGCAGAAGGATCTGTTTTTCGTCGCTCATCACTTCTTCGAGCGCGCGGACGGACTTTTCGCGGCCCACGAAGAGCGGAACGATCATGTGGGGAAACACAACGATATCGCGCAGAGGCAGAACCGGCGCCAGAAGGCCGCCTGCTTCGCCCTTGCCTTTACTCACAACGTCCTGGTCTGACATCACTTTCTCCTCACCCGGGGCTCTTATGCGGCCCTCGGGGTGTTTATGAACCGTACCCCATGTGGGCTTACAGTTCGTTGATCAGGGCCGCCCAAATGGGCCGACTCTTGCCGGTAAAGTGGCCCCCCAAGTCTGGTGTTTCAAGGAGATAGGGGGGAACCACATCTGGTACGGCGCAAAACCCGCCAACAGTGACTAGAATAACGCATTCGCGCGGCTGGCGATCAAATGCAAGATCGCTTACGCAGCGTCAGATTTAGGGAACTCTGGAGACGAACGCCGTCCCGGATCAAGACGCGCTTTTCTCGCGCGCTTCACCCTTGTCCGAGTAGGTGTATAGCGGCCGTGACCGGCCTTCCACCACATCGGCGGTGATGACGACTTCCTGCACGCCGTTGAGCGTGGGCAGCTCGAACATGGTTTCGAGCAGGAAACTTTCCATAATGGAGCGAAGGCCGCGGGCACCGGTTCTGCGCAATATCGCCTTGCGCGAGATCGCATGCAGCGCCTCTTCCTGGAAGCGCAACTTCACGCCCTCCATCTCGAACATGCGCTGATACTGCTTGGCCAGCGCGTTCTTCGGGCGCGTGAGGATTTCGATCAGCGCCGGCTCCGACAGGTCGCCGAGGGTCGCCAAAATCGGCAAGCGGCCGATGAACTCCGGGATCAGGCCGAATTTGAGCAGATCTTCAGGTTCCACTTCGCGAAGCACTTCGCCCGTACCGCGCTCGTCGGGAGCGCGGACATTGGCGCCGAAGCCCATGGACGAGCCGTGCGTGCGCGCGGAAATGATCTTGTCGAGGCCGGCAAAGGCGCCACCCACGATGAAGAGAATGTTCGTCGTATCGACTTGCAGGAATTCCTGCTGCGGATGCTTGCGCCCGCCCTGCGGAGGTACCGAGGCGATCGTGCCTTCCATGATCTTGAGCAATGCCTGCTGCACGCCCTCGCCCGATACGTCGCGGGTGATCGATGGGTTGTCCGACTTGCGGCTGATCTTGTCGACTTCGTCGATATAGACGATGCCGCGCTGCGCGCGCTCCACGTTGTAGTCGGCGTTCTGCAACAGCTTGAGAATGATGTTCTCGACGTCTTCGCCAACGTAACCGGCTTCGGTCAGCGTGGTCGCGTCCGCCATGGTGAACGGCACGTCGAGGATGCGCGCCAGCGTCTGGGCGAGCAAGGTTTTGCCGCAGCCCGTTGGCCCGATGAGCATGATGTTGGATTTCGCAAGCTCGACGTCGGCGTTCTTGCCCGACGCGTTGATGCGCTTGTAGTGGTTGTGGACGGCGACCGAGAGCACCTTCTTGGCATGCTGCTGGCCGACCACGTAATCGTCCAGAACCTTGAAGATTTCCTGCGGCGACGGCACGCCATCGCGCGACTTCAAGAACGAGGTCTTGTTCTCCTCGCGAATGATCTCCATGCAGAGTTCGACGCATTCATCGCAGATGAACACGGTCGGGCCCGCAATGAGCTTACGGACCTCGTGCTGGCTCTTGCCGCAAAAGGAACAGTAGAGAGTGTTCTTGGACTCGCCGCCGCTCGCCTTACTCATGAACGCTCCTGGGCCACTCTCCGGGTCATATGCCCGCCCTTAACCGAGCCTGCAAAGTTCCACAGGCCACCTGTACCCTGCATGAACCGCGCCAGCCCCAAATCGGGGCTTGCGCAGTCATTCGACCACGTTAGACCGCGGCCGATCAAGAATTGTTTAATCGCGCGGTTTTCCGCCAATTCTTGGTAATCGAAATCCTTAGGCAGGCTCACATGCCGCATTTTCAGGACGTTTCGCCCACCTGCGGGCGATTGGCCAGAACCTCGTCGATCAGGCCGAACGCCTTCGCCTCTTCGGCGTTCATATAGGTATCCCGGTCGAGCGCTCTTTCAATCGCCTCAACCGACTGGCCGGTGTGTTTGGCGTAGATCTCGTTCAGCCGCCGCTTGAGCTTCACCACCTCTTCGGCATGGCGGGCGATGTCCGCGGCATTGCCGTAGTAAGACGCCGATGGCTGGTGCACGAGGATGCGGGCATTTGGAAGGCTGAAGCGCTGCCCCTTCGCGCCGGAGCACAGAAGCAGTGACGCGGCCGACGCCGCCTGACCGACGCAAAGCGTGTGAATGGGGGGGCGGATGTACTGCATCGTGTCGTAAATCGCCATGCCGGCCGTCACCACGCCGCCGGGCGAATTGATGTACATCGCGATCTCTTTCTTCGGGTTCTCGGCTTCGAGAAAGAGAAGCTGTGCGGTGATCAGGCTGGCGCCATAATCCTCCACCGGTCCGGTAACGAAGATGATGCGCTCTTTCAGCAGGCGGGAATAAATGTCGAACGCGCGCTCGCCGCGGGCGGTCTGTTCGACCACCATCGGTACGAGTGTGTTCATGTAGACGTCTCGGGGATCCTTCATGGTCCCGTCTGCCTCCTGATTCGGGTTTCTGAGGTTGGAGCGCGCAAAAGCACGCTGTCAACGCTCACATCTCATTGCATATATAAGGTCGCCGCCGCGTTAACGCGACCATTTATTGTGAAGGGGCATTAGACGGGTTTCGCGCAAATCCCCACGCGGCGCTCAGCTATCGTTGGCGGGAGGGGTCGCAAGATTGCCGCAGCTTTATGCAAGAGGCGGCTCTGCGGGGAAATCGCCGCGCGCGGACGTTGCGTTCTCAATCGTGGCCATCACGGCAAGCGCCACGTGGTCCTGCCAGGGCCGCGCGATCACCTGAACCCCGACGGGCAGGCCGGCGCTTTCCTTCTCCACTTGCGAAGCCGTCTTCTGCACGCCATCGATGGACGATCGACGGCGCGTCTCTTCGCCCGGTTTGACTCGCGTAACAGGAACCACGCCAGCCGGAAAGCCCAGCAGGTTTGCGAGCTGACTGTAGCTTCCTGGAATTCCCAGATTGGCGGAGGCCCCATGGGTGAACGCCACCAGCGGCGACTGCGGGCAAAGGATCGCATCGAAGGGCTGCCCGTCCTTGTCGAGAGCGGCGAGGAATTGCGCGCGATACTCCATTTGCGCTTCCACCAACCGCCAATAGTGCAAGGTGTCGCCGTAGCCGAAGGCCCGGATGTTCCGCACCAGCCCCTTTTGCCCGAACAGCCGGAGCAACGCGCGCAATACCACCAGCGTGCGGTGCGAACGCTGCATCATGAAGAGCAGCGCGGCGAGTTTGGGATCGCGTTTCTGTCCGCGCAGGAATTCCATGATTCCTCTTCCGCGGTCGGCCGTCAGAAAACCGAAATAGAGATCGGCGGCGTGTGCCATCTTCGGCGGCTGCCATGGTTCGACCCGCGCGCCCGCCGATTTGAGAATCTGTGCGGCCTCATCAACGCCGCGTTTGACGCAAGGCGACGGCGCAAACGTTCCGTCGTCGCTGAAGCAGGCCACGCGCAGCTTGCTGACATCGACTTGGCGATAGTCGCCGAGCGGCACGAAAGGGTTGAGCCCTGTCGGGCCGTTGATGACGGAAAGACCGAGCGCGATATCGGACGCAGTGCGCGCCAGCACGCCCACCTGGCTCGCAATCCCCTGCTGTCCCAACGGCACGCTGTAGCGGCCCAAATCCGGCGTGCGTCCCGCCGTCGGCTTGAAACCGGCGATGCCGCAGAAAGCCGCGGGGATACGACAGCTTCCGCCGAGGTCCGTTCCCAACCCGAGCGGCGACGCGTGCGCGGCGATGATCGCACCCTCGCCGCCGCTGCTGCCGCCAGGCGAGCGCGCCAGCGACCAGGGATTGTTGGTCTGGCCGTAAACCGGGTTGCTCGCTTCCAGCATCAACAGCAGCTGGCCGGCGTTGGTTTTGCCCAGAACGATCGCGCCGGCATTTCTGACGCGTGCGACATGCACTTCGTCACGCGTCGCCAATACGTCGGCGCGTTTCTCCAATCCGAAGGTCGAAGGCGTGCCGGCGACGTCGATGCATTCCTTGATGGTGACCGGGACACCATGCAGCGGACCGAGCGGTTCGCCCGCGGCGCGCTTGCGGTCGGCTTCGCGCGCTTCGTTGCGCGCGGCGTCGTAGCGTTTCACGACAACGGCGTTGAGCTTCGGATTGACCTTCTCGATTTGCGCGATGTGCGCCTCGACGGCTTCGACCGCGCTCAACTGCCCCTTGGCGATCGCCGAGGCGAGCGCGCCTGCCGACATCCGGCACGGATCGCTGGTTGTGTTTTCCATAGCGGCCATTCGAAGCTCCCTCGTCCACAACGAAGGGAATCTAGACGTATCCGAACAGCGGCACCTGAGGAGTTCTCCCTATTCGCCAAGAAGCCCGTTCTCGACGGCGAACAGCGTGGCGCCGGCCCGCGTGGACACGGCGATCTTGCCGTAGAGATTTTGAATGTGATTGTCGGCAGTTTTGGCCGAAATTCCGAGCGCGGTGCCGATTTGCTTCGTGGTGCGGCCGCGTGAAAGCAGACGCAACACGTCCACCTCGCGTTCGGTCAGCCCGCCGGCGAATGCGGAACGCAAAGGCGCCGTGCGGTGCCCTGCCGCGGTCAGCACCGCCGACACCGCATCGCCATCGAAGCGGCCGAGACGCACCTCTAACTTCAGTTGCTCGGCTGCATCATAGGAAGAAAGAGCCTCGCGATAGGATCGCGCCTCAGTCATTGCGCAATAGGCGTCGGCGGCGGCGAGGATGCGGGCCGAGGGCGAGATCGAATCCACGCGTGCGGCGCGATGATAGCCCGAACCGTCGGCGCGCTCGTGATGATAGGCCGCGATAGCGCCGAGCCTCGCCAACGCCGCGGGCCGCGCCAATATCCTCTCGGTGTAGTAGGGGTGAAGTCGCACGCGTTCCCATTCGCCGTCGGAAAGACGGGCGGGCTTTGTAAACACCGCGGCTGAAAGCGCCACTTGCCCGATGTCGTGCAGCAGAGCCGCCCGGCGGATGGAGATCACGTCCGCTGGCGGCAAGCCCACAACGCGCGCGGCTTCGGCGGCAAGTTCGGCCACGGCGCGAGAGTGGCCTATGGCAAAGGGCGATTTGAGATCGGCGAAGTCGGCCATCACTAGGCACAGCGCATCGAGTTCGTCTTCGCAAAGCTCGCCTTGCGGCTCGGGATCGAGCGCCAGAATCTGCTGCCATGACGGCGCGTGCGCGATTTCATCGAGCCATTCGCGCGCATGGAAGAGAAAACAATCCGCGATGCGCGGATCGTAGGCTTTGCCGCGGCGGCGCTTGACCATCGCGATGGCGGTTTCGTCGTCGTGTGCGTCGCGCATCGCCACGACGTCTTGCGCCAATGTCACGATGCGCACGGCCGGCGCGATCGCCTCGCCTTTCAAGCGGTTTGGAAGACCCCGGCCGTCCCAGCGCTCGTAGAGCTGACCCAGCGCGCGCACGACGCCCGAGCCAAATCCCAGACGCTCCGCCAGACGCTGCGCGACTTCGCAGTGGCCTTCGAAATTGGCTGCCGCCAAGCTGCCACCGGTCACAACGCCTTGAAGGACGGACAGAAATCTCGACACGGGCGGCGCATGCGCGTTGGCCTGTCGCAGGTGCTTGATGACGATGTTGAGTACTTCGAACGGCTTGCCGTTGTCGGCCAGCGCGAAATCGCGCCGCAGATCGAGTTCGTCGCCGAACAGGGCTGCAAGCGAATAGCTCTCCGCATTGCAGCCGATGTAGCGAAGCTGCGCCTGATAGAAAACTTCGGTGAGTTCCTGCGGCGCAAGGTTCAGCGCCTTGGCCAAGCGCATCGCCAGCACGCAAGCGCGCAAGGCGAATTCGGCCGGCTGGCCCATCGCGAAATCGGTGGCAATGGAAAGCGCGGCGACGATTTCGGAGCGGCGAACGCCCGAACCTTGGCGGTTCAGTTCGCCCTCCATGGTCCGAAAGCTAAGCCTTCAGCTTCTCTTCCGCCTCGTCGGGATCGAGGAACAACGTGTCGCGGTCGACTTTCTTTTCGCTGACGTCGGCCAGCTCGGCGATGAAGTCGACGACTTTGTCCTCGAAGATCGGCGCGCGGATCTCGGCCTGAGCCTGCTGGTTGTTCGCGTAGAACTGGAACACCTGCTGCTCCTGGCCGGGGAACTGGCGGGCGCGTGCGGCAATGGCACGGTTCACTTCATCGGGCGAGATCTGGATGCCGTTCTGCTCGCCGATGCGGGCGAGCACCAGGCCCAGGCGAACGCGGCGTTCGGCGATGTCGTGATATTCCTTTTTCAGCTCTTCGTCGGTCTTGCCTTCGTCGGCGGCAGTTTTGCCGTCGCGCTTCATTTCCGCTTCGACCGCGCGCCAGATGGACTCAAATTCGCCTTCCACCATCGTCGGCGGCAGCGAGAAGGAATGCGCCTTGTCGAGCGCGTCGAGGATTCGGCGCTTCAAATGCATGCGGCTGGCGCGGGAAAAATCCGACTTGACCTGATCGCGCACGCGCTCCTTGAGCGTGCCGAGCGCGTCGAAGCCGAGCTTCTTGGCGAATTCTTCGTCGATGACGACGGGATCGGTCTTCTTGACTTCCTTCACCGCGACGGCGAACACCGCGTCTTTCAATGCGAGCTTCGGTTCGGGATAGTCGGCGGGAAACGTCACTTTTACTTCGCGCGATTCGCCGGCCTTCGCACCGATCAGCTGATCCTCAAATCCGGGTATGAACTGGCCGGAGCCGAGCACGAGGTTGAAGCCGTCCGCCTTGCCGCCGGCGAATTCTTCGCCGTCCACGCGGCCTACGAAATCCATCGCCAGCTGGTCGCCTTTTTCGGCCGCTTCGCCTTCGGCGCGCGGCGAGAAGGTGCGCGTGCTGTCGGCGATACGGCGAAGCGCTTCATCGACTTCGCCCTCGGTCACCTCGGCGACGAGCTTTTCGACTTTCAGCTTGGAAACGTCCGCCAGCTCGAATTCCGGCATCAGATCGACTTTGACGGTGAATTCGAGATCGGCTTTGCCGTTCATCACCTGCTCGAGTTCGCTGGCGAGCTCGATACGCGGCGCGAAGGCGGGTTTGAGGGAATTGTCGGTGACGGCCTTCTGGCTCGACTCGGAAACCGCCTGCTCGACAATCTCGCTCATCATCGACTTGCCGAAGGTCTTCTTCAAATAGGAGGTCGGCGCCTTGCCGGGGCGGAAGCCCTTCAGCTGCATGCGCGGCTTCATCTCCTCGATGCGGCCGGTCAGGCGCGCGTCCAGATCCTGGGCGCCGATGGTGATCTTGTATTCGCGGCGCAGGCCTTCGGAGACGGTCTCGGTGATCTGCATGTCAGGTGATCCTTGCACTCATATTTATGGACCCATCGTGGTGCGGGCGGAGGGACTCGAACCCCCACGACTTGCGTCACTGGAACCTAAATCCAGCGCGTCTGCCAGTTCCGCCACGCCCGCGTTGAGGGCTCCGGACTAAGGCTTTTGGAGATTCCCCGCCGGAAGGGCGGCCATATAACAGGGCTGGTTGGCCCCGGCTAGGGCCTGCTTTGTGCTTGGCAAACGAACCTGCTGGGAAGCCAGAAGCCGCTCAGCGCATCTCGCGGAGGAACAGGCCGACGTCCCAATACCTGTCGAACTTGCGCCCGACCTGGGTGTAGGTGCCGACGCGACGAAAGCCCATCGCCTCGTGCAGGCCCACGGAAGGCGCGTTGGGCAGTGTGACGCCGCCATAGGCGCGATGAATGTCTTCGCCCTCCAGCGCCCCCAACAGCGTCGTATAGAGCAGGCGGCCGATGCCTTTGCGCACCCGGTCCGGGGCACAATAGACGCTGGTTTCGATTGTCGTGGCGTACGCTTCGCGCTCCTTGAACTTTGCCGAACAGGCATACCCCACCGCCTCGTTCCCTTCGGCGGCGACAAAACATCGATACTTCCCGTTCGATGAAAATTGATCGAGCCATTCCTGGCGCTGCGCCAGCGTGCGCGGCTCGATGTCGAACGTGATCGGCGTGTTGACCACATAGTGATTGTAGATGGCGAGCAGCGCAGGAAGATCACTTGGCTGCGCGAGGCGGATCGTGATGTCGCTCATGGGCGAAGAGATATCACGCGCGGCTATTGCGTGCCTCGTGACCGGCCCTGCAATCCGCGCAAGACTCGCGGCAGCATTGCCGGCAAATCTTCCGCGATCAGCCCAATTCCAAAGCAGTTTGCCGCTTCCGCGTGCAGCCACGCGCCGGCGCAGGCCGCATCGAACGAATCGAGATGCTGTGCCATGAGACCGGCGATGATTCCAGCGAGCACGTCGCCGGAGCCCGCGGTGGCGAGAGTCGGCGGTGCATTGGTGCAGACGGTCGCCCAGCCGTCGCTGCGTGCAATCGCCGTATCGGGGCCTTTGAGCAGCACCGTGCATTTTGCGGCGGCGGCCGCGGCGCGTGTCGCTTCGATACGCGATGCAGATCGCTTCAGGAGTCCAGGGAACAGCCGCTCGAACTCACCTTCATGCGGGGTGAGCACGCATGGCTCGCGCAGCAATCGAAGGAGCGAGGCCGGATCATCCTTGAATGACGTAATGCCGTCGGCATCGAGCACCAAGCTCGCTTTGCTTGCGAGCGCCGCCGCCGCCAGTTCCTGCGTGGCACGCCCTACGCCGTTGCCTGGTCCCACGACAACGGCATTGAAGCGCTCGTCCTTGAGAAGATCGGACAAACCTTTCGCGCCGGAGAACGGCTTCACCATGATCGCGGTCAAGTGCTGGGCATTGACGACGACCGCATCCGGCGGGCTTGCAACGCTCACAAGCCCCGCGCCGGCGCGCAGAGCGCCGCGGGCTGCGAGGCGTGCGGCTCCTGTTGCATCGGCAGGACCGCTGACGACCAAGCAGTGTCCGCGCGAGTACTTGTGGCCGCGCGCTTTGGGAAATGGAAAGCGATCGAGCCAGAGCGCGGGGGCGTTTTCGAACAATTTCGATCCGGCCGCGGCTGCGGCGGGAATGCCGATATCGGCAACGACGATTTCTCCGCAATATTCGCGGGCCGGCATCAGCACATGGGCCGGCTTCTTACGAAAGAACGTGATGGTCAGAGCAGCGTGAAACGCGATGCCGTCGAGAGCTTGCCCTGTGTCGCCATGAACTCCGCTCGGCACATCAATCGCGACCACGCGTTCTGCGAATTTTTCAGATGCCAGCGCGAGACGCTTGGCTTCGCCTTCCAAAGACCGCGAGAGGCCTGCGCCGAACAACGCGTCGACAAAAAGATCGGGCTCGCGATTGCCGGCCGCAGCGTGAAGCGTGTCGCCGCTCCAGCGTTTGGCCATTTCCGCAGCATCGCCCTGAAGGGAGTTGACCGGTGAAAGCGTTTCCACCCACACGGTCCAACCGCGCTCTTTGAGATGCCGCGCGACGACGAACCCGTCACCACCGTTGTTGCCGGGTCCACAAAGAACGGCGGTGGTGCGCGGTGTCCAACGCTTGCAGATCTCATCGGCGACCGCACGGCCGGCGTTCTCCATCAGTGTCAGTGTCGGCACGCCGTGCGCGGCGGCATAGCGATCCGCCTCGTAGCATTCGGCGACAGTGAGAATCTCGTGCGTCATTGCTCAATCTTACCCTCCCCTTGAGGGAGGGTCGAACGAATGAGCGAAGCGAATTCGTTCGGGGAGGGGTCATGCCGTGATCTCTCAGGTGTAAGTGGCAGCTTGGGAGTCACTCATTCATGCCGCGGCATGACCCCTCCCCGAAATTTGCTTCGCAAATTTCGACCCTCCCTCAAGGGCATAGGCGCTAACATAGGATTTGTAGGGATTGGGGCGTTCGCCGACGCGAGGACTCGTGCAAGCGATATTTGAGGGCGCCAAGATTT
>JACQDN010000066.1 GCA_016201105.1 Pseudomonadota bacterium | reverse complement strand
CTTTATGCCGGCCATCCAGGATCACGACCGGCGACGGTGATCTTGGGTGGCCGGGACAAGCCCGGCCATGACGTTCTCTGGAGAAGTGAAGGTGAATAGGAACTCCGCGTCTCCGCGCCTCCGCGCGAATCGTTCATTTTCCTTCGTACCGCCGCAGGGCTAAAAGGTGAGGTTCAATTATTCAAGGCGCCCATCTATGGACACTTCCGCCCACATCGCCACCGTCAAGCGTGACGGTTTCACCATCGTGGAGAACGCGATCGAGCCTGCGCTGATCGACCGCTTGAACGCGGCGTTGACGCGGTTGGAACGCGAGCTCGATGCCAAACCCGCGATGAACGGGTTCGAAGGCCATAAGACGGTGCGCATCTACAATCTACTCGCTTATGGCGATCCGTTCGACAAAGTGCCGGTGCATGAAGGCGTGCTGCCGATTGTCGAAGGCGTGCTGGATTCCGGATGCCTGATTTCGTCGCTGTCGTCGATCGCTATCGATCCGGATGAGATCGCGCAGCCCATCCATGCCGACGACATGGTGATACCTCTTGCCAAACCTCACATCCCGATTGTGTGCAATTCGATGTGGGCGCTGACGGACTTCACCGACGCCAACGGCGCGACGCGGCTGGTGCCGAAAACGCACCTCGAGCAGAACCCCGCCTATGGCGGCCAGTACGACACGATTCCCGCCGAGATGAAGAAGGGCAGCGTGCTCATCTGGGATGGCTCGCTGTGGCATGGCGGCGGCGCCAACCGCACCGGGCAACGCCGCACCGGCATCGCGATGAACTATTGCGCCGGCTTCATCCGCCAGCAGGAGAACCAGCAACTGGGGCTATCGCCGGAGCTGGTGAAGAAGTTTCCGCAGCGTCTGCAAGAGCTCATCGGCTATGGGGTTTATCAGGGGTTGATCGGACATATCGATAAGAAGAGTCCGGCGCAGATCCTCAACGCCGGGGGCGACTTCACATCCATCTGGGAGAAGACGTAAAGCCGTGCTTATCTAGCGTCAGAACAACGAGGACGCTCATGAGTGCAGCCGCCGATGTTGCGGGTTTGAAGCCCGCCGTTTCTTTCCTGAAGACCGCCGAGAACGGCGCGCCTTATCTTGCAGGCTCCAAGTGCAAGAAGTGCGGCGAGGTTTTCGTCGGCACGCGCGACACTTGCGCCAAATGTTTCACGCGGGGGCAGATGGATCACATCCACCTCGCCGACACCGGCAGGCTCTACAATTTCACCGTCGTGCATAGGAATTTCCCCGGCGTGCCCGTGCCGTTCATTTCGGTGATCGTGGATCTCGACGGCGGCGGCACGCTGAAGGGCAATCTGCTCGACGTCGAGCCCGATCCCGCGAAGATCAAATTCGATATGCCTGTGAAGGTTGTGTATCGCAATGCGGGCCGCAAGGACAAAGAAGGCAACGGCTATTTCGCGTACTTCTTCACGCCCGCAAATAAGAACTGAGGAGACACGCCATGAGCGATGTGTATGTCGTCGGAACCGACATGATTAAATTCGGCCGCTTCCCAAACCGCAGCATTGCGGAGATGGGCGGTGAGGCGGCGCAGATGGCGCTCGACGATTGCGGGCTTTCGATCGCCGACATGCAGGCGCTTTATTGCGGCAATCTGTTCGAAGCCTCGGGCGGCGTCGGCCAGCGCGTGCTGCGCGAGATCGGGCAGACGGGCATTCCCGTCGTCAATGTTGCCAATGCCTGCGCCACGGGCGCCACCGCGATCCGCGAAGGTTGGATGGCGATCAAGGCCGGCGTCTATGACGTGGTGCTGTGCGTTGGCGTGGAGCAGATGGGCTCAGGTCTGCTCGGCGGCGCGGGCGGCCGCGATGGCATTCCGACCGAAGGCCTGCTCGGCTCCGGCACGATGCCGAGCGTGTTCGCCCATGTCGGCCTCGAGCACACGCGCAAATACGGCACGACGTTCGAGCAGTTCGCCAAAGTGTCGGTGAAGAACCATCACCACTCCACGCTCAATGCCAAAGCGATGTACCAGAAGGAAACCCCGCTGGAAGAAGTGATGGGCGCGGAGATGATCTCCTATCCCAACACCAAATTGATGTGCTCGGTGAACGTGGATGGCTCGGCTGCGGCAGTGCTGTGCTCGGAGAAGAAGGCGAAGGAATTGGGCCTGATGGGCCGGGCGGTGAAGATCCGTGCTTCGGCTTTGGCGAGCGATCCTTACACGACGCACAACATGGCGATGATGGATTTCAACGCGGTGACGCGGCTGGCGGCGAAGACCGCGTATGAGATGGCGGGGCTCGGTCCCGACGATATCGATCTCATCGAGCTGCATGACTGCTTTGCGACCGCCGAGATCGTCCACTACGAAAATCTCGGTCTCTGCAAGGACGGCGAAGCAGGACGAATGATCGATTCCGGCGAGACGCAGCTGGGCGGCCGCGTTCCGGTGAACGTGTCGGGCGGCTTGCTGTCCAAGGGCCATCCACTCGGCGCCACGGGTATCGCCAACATCTACGAAGTGACGACGCATCTGCGCGGCGAGGCAGGCTCGCGCCAGGTGGCCGGCGCCAAGATCGGGCTCACGCACGTGGTCGGCGCCGGTAGCGCCTGTGCGGTGCATATTCTGGAGAAGGCGTAAGCGCCCACTTGTCATCCCGGCCAAGCGTTGCAAAGCAACGCGCAGAGCCGGGACCCATCGTGACATGTCTCGGTGGGTCCCGGATCGCGCCTGCGGCGCGTCCGGGATGACAGTGTTTTTTTTGATCTAAATTCCTCTACACTCCCTCTCCATTCATGGGAGGGGTGTCATGTGGGGTTCGGTGCGCGCCATCGGCGCGGCGATTGCTGTTCTTTTTCTTTCGGTGTTTTCGCTCACGACGGCATATGCCGCAGAGCGCACCGTTGTCGTCGTGCTGTTTGACGGCTTCCCGCCGCGGCTGCTCAGTCCCAGCGGCACGCCCAATCTCAACCGCATCGCCAAAGAGGGCGCCTGGTCGGCGGATCTGGTGCCGGCGTTCCCCACCATCTCGCTGATCAATCACACCACTTTCGCAACCGGCTGCTGGCCGGAGCATCACGGCGTGATGTCGAACGAGTTCTACGATCCCAAGCTCGGCAAGTTCGGCGAAGCCATGCAGAAGGGCGATGCCGATTGGCACACCGGCTGCGAAGCGATGTGGGAAGCGGCGGAGCGCCAGGGCGTGCGCGCCGCGGCGTTCAATTTTGTGGGCCGCTGGTCGGCCAAGCGCGGCAAGCTTGCGACTTACGCCAATCCGCTGGTGCCGTGGAAGGATACGCCGTCCGACGACGTGACGCTCGCAAGCGCGCTGAAGCTGCTCAAGGACAACAGCCCCAACCATCCGCGCCTGATCGCGCTTTATTTCCGCGGGCCCGACGAGGCGGAGCATGAGCACGGCACGGTTTCGCCGGAAGCCCAGGCCGAGGCCCGCAAGGCCGATGTCATCGTCGGCAAGTTGATGGCGGCCATCGCAGCGTTGCCGAAGGACCGCGAAGGCACGCTCGTCATCGGTACCGATCACGGCATGATGGATGTCGGCCCGATGATCAACGTCACGCGGCTGATGAACAAACTGGAGATCAAAGGCAAGGCGGCCGCCGACGGCGCCAGCGCTTTTGTCTACCTCGACAAAGACGAGAACGAAGATCGCGTCGTCAAGGCGCTCGGCGACTACAAGGACATGTTCAGCGTCTATCGCAAGGGCCACTATCCGGCCTACGCGCATCTGGGCCTGAGCGGCCGCGCCGGCGATCTGCTGCTGATCTCGCGGCCGCCCTACTGGATGGCGGATTCAAGCGCGTTTCCGCCGTGGGCGGCTTGGCTCGGCATCAACTGGGTGTGGCCGGTGGCGTTCACGCCCTTCATCGGCGGCATCAAGGCGACGCACGGTTACGATCCGGCGATGCAACAGATGCACGGGATTTTCTACGCCTGGGGCGCGGGCATCGCAAAGGGCAAGAAGATCGACCGCCTCGACATGATCGACGTGCATCCCACGGTGATGGCGCTGCTGGGCCTGCAACCGGGTAAGCCGGTGGACGGGCGCGTGGTGACAGAGATGATGGCGAAGTAGCTTCCACCTCCCCCTTGTGGGGAGGTCGCTGTGCGAGCGAAGCGAGCATCAGCGGGTGGGGGCAGCAAGTGCGCCGGTGCGGGAGACTTCCCCCACCCGGCGGCTCGGCGCTTCGCGCCGAGCGCCGACCTCCCCACAAGGGGGAGGTGGACTAAATCCCCGCGCCGAGATCGACGAAGGCTTCGGCCAGCGGCGGTGGGGCGGGGCCGCGGATGCGGCCGGTGCGCGAGAGGTCGGCGACAAGGCGGTCGATCTGCAGCGCGATTTCCGGAACGGCGGTGACTTCCCACCACGCCGGGCGCGTGAGGGGACCGAGCGCAAACAGCCAGCCGAGCGGGCGCCCCAGCCTGTCGATCAAGGCGCAGTCGGAGGATTCCAGGCCGAGGCCCATGGCGTCGGGCACGATGAAGCCGCGGCGTTTCATGTCGGAAAACAGCGGTAAGGCCAGGCGATCGAAATCGCTGCGCGGCCCGGTGCAATTGATCACGCGCTCGGCCGCAATCACCTCGTCGCGCTTGTGGCGGCGCGAGATGACCGCTTCGACGTAACCCGGCCCCTTGCGGTACTCGCGGATACGCCCGGCCGTCACGCGCAATTGTTTCCTGGCGATCAGATCGGCGAGCGCCTTGGAAATCCGCGGCGCCATGCGGTGGCGATGCACATCCCAACGCGAACGAAGGTGGCGCAGGAATTGGTGACGTTGCGCGCCCGTCCAGGAATGCCACACGCTGGCGATGGTGGGCCGCACCGCGTCGATCACGCGCTGCCAGGGAACGCCCGCGGCTTGCGCTTTGTCGGCTTCCGCGCGAATGACCTTCATCAGCTTCAGCGGCGAAGAAGGGATGAGCGGCTTGAGGAACGGCTCCCAGGCGCCGCCGGCCTGGTGCGTTTGCGGCAGCAATCCGTGGCGCGAAACGGCGTGGATTTTTCCGTTGTGGCCGTTGTCCGCAAGCTTCAGCGCGACGTCGACCATGGTGAGGCCGGCGCCCAAGAGCAGCACGGACGCCGAAGGATCCAGACGATGAAAGGCATCGCGCGTCCAGGGATCGGCGACGAACCAGGACGTGTCGTAGAGCCAATCATCGGCGATGCCCGGCGCGCGCGGCGCAAGATTTCCCGTCGCAAGGATGATGGCATCCGCCGCGATCTCGCGCCCGTCATGCAGCACGACGCCGCGATGGGGCTGATCCATCAGGCGCACCGCTTCGCCCCGCACCGGCACGATTCCGGCGCCGCGATCGACGGGGAGCGCTGCCGCCAGCCGCTCCTCCAGATAGTCGCCGAAGACGGCGCGCGGGACATAGGCGCTGGAAAGATCGCCGCCGCTTTCGGCGAGCGCGTCTTGCAGATTGATACGGTTTTTCACCAGCCAGTCGGCAAAGGTGGGGGTCAGCCCCACCTCCATGCGGTGTACCGGGACGTTCAAAAGATGGAACGGCGAGCAGGCGCCGTAAGCCAGCCCACGGCCGGGCAAAGCGTTCTTCTCGACCAGATGGATGCGCAGATCGGGCCGGTTTTGGGCCAGCTTGAGCGCGAAGAGCGTGCCGCTGAAGCCGCCGCCGATGACGGCCACGATGGAGACCGCGCGGCGGGACGTTGCTCTGGGTGCCATGGGGTCCGATTCGGCGGGGGCGGGCGTGGCGGGACGAAAAAAGGAGCCCCTGCGTAACAAACATTCGTCCCCCGGCGAAAGGGGAGGGAGCCCGCGCAAGGCGGCTCTCGTGGGGCGGTTTCGCCCCGCGCCCCATTTGCTCACATGAATTTCTTCAGGAGGATCAATGTCTAAACTTTGGATTGCCTCAGCCGCTGTCGCCGCGCTTCTCGCGGCCGCGCCGGTCCTGGCGGCGAGTTCGACGAGCCAATCCAGCTCGGCGAACGACACCATGACGTCACCCAATCAGATGAAAAGCGACACGATGACGTCGCCGAACACGATGAAGTCCGATTCCATGTCGACGAACTCCATGTCGTCCAACTCGATGTCGTCGAACGCCATGGCCAAGCCGCAAAGCTGCAAGCAGATGATGGCGAGCGGCAACGCCATGATGAAGACGACGACCGATCACATGAAGCAGGACGCCGCCATGAAATTCATGACGATGGCGAAGTCGGACATGAAGATGGGTCACCAGACCAAGTGCAAGTCCGACATGACCCAGGCCATGAATGCGATGAAGTAGCGTTTACGGGCGCGACGGTGTTTTCGACCCTCCCCTTGAGGGAGGGTCGAAAAATTCGCGAGCGATAGCGAGTGAATTTTTCGGGGAGGGGTCATGCCGAGAATTCGAATGGCAAAGCGCTAATTTCCAGGTGTTCATCACTTTCGGTGTCACGTCATGACCCCTCCCCGAAATTCCCCGCTCACTTCGTTCGCGTGAAATTTCGACCCTCCCTCAAGGGGAGGGTAAAATCGCGCCGTTACTTTATCCCCGGCTCTCTGTGCATCCACGGAAACATCATCCCCACCGGCACCGCCCAGAGCGTGCCGGCGAGGGCGTAGAAGAGAAGTGCGATCGTCCAGTGCGCGTGGGGCAGCACACGCACCGCCACGCCCATCGCGGCGAAGGCGTAGATCGGCAGCCACAGCAGAATAACGATGGTGCCGATGAGTTTTTTGCTGCGGGGAGTCATGAGCCAGTCTTCTTCGTGATCACGCGCTCGATCCAGGCCTTGAGATTGGCGACGACTTCGTCGCGGTTGGTTTCGTTCAGCATCTCGTGGCGCCCCCCCGAATAAAAGTCCGTTGCGATGTCGCGGATGCCGGCTTCGCGGTAGCGCTCGACCAGCGGCAAGAGGCGCGTGAGGTCGGCATTGATCGGGTCCTTGTCGCCCGCGAAGATATAGATCGGCAAATCCTTGCGAATACGCGCGATTCCGGCCGGATCCACGGCCTTGGCGACGGCCACGAACATTGATTGCAGCGCCTCCTGATTGACGGTGAAGCCGCATAGCGGATCGGCGATGTAGGCATCGACTTCTTTGTCGTCGCGCGACAGCCAGTCGAACGGCGTGCGGGGTTTGGGCATGGCTTCACCGATCGAAGAAAGGCCGCCCGGCCGCGGCGGCTGAAGCATGTCGAGGGCGGCGGAGCCGGAGAGCACCAGCCCGTCGATCAGCGCGCTGTGGTCCACGGCATAGATCTGCGCCGCGAACGAGCCCATCGAATGGCCGAGCAGAACGAGCTTGGATTGCGGATGATCGCGGCGGATCAGGAGGCTGAGCACCGCCATGTCGTCGACCACGGCCGCGAAGCCGCCCGGGAACGCGCCGAGCGCCTCTTTGTTCGGCGCCGTGCGTCCGTGGCCCCGATGATCGTCGGCGTAGATCACGATTCCGGAATCGATCAAAGGCTGAAGCGGTTTGCGATAACGCAGCGCGTGCTCGCCCATGCCGTGCGAAAGCTGCAGCACGCCGCGCACGCGCCCCTCGGGCCGCCAGCGATAGGTGAAGATCTTGGCGCCATCTGCGCCTTCGAATGAGAATGTCTCGTCGCTCAAATTCCGCCTCGGTGATTATCGCTGACCAATTGTCAGAACGATAGCGCGCTTTGCCCGAACATCAAATTGCCTCACTCGCCGCGCGATCCTGCTCGCATTGATCCGGCGCCGAACCCGTGAGGGACGCGTGAGCGACTCTCCGAGTCCCGGCGGCGGGAAATTGGGGAGGTAGTTATGCAGCATGTTGCAACCGATCTGCAGTTCGCGCGCGCAAAAGGCGTGTCGCCGCAGAGAATTATGACTGTCGGCGCCGTGGGCGCGTTACATCTTCTGGCAATTTATGCGTTGCTTGTGGCATTTCATGTCGTTCCGCAGCCAAAGATAGTTCGCGACTCATTTGTCCGGGTGATTCCGGATACAACGCACACAGCGCCACCGCCGCAACCCGGGCCGACTGTGGACACTTCCACGTTTGCGAAGCCTGCCACTCCAACGGCGCATGAACCGCGGATCATCACTGACCCAACGCCTTGCTGTGGCACTTTGACGGAACCACCGCCATTCGGCCCGACGGTCGGCGCACAGCTCCTCACCCGCGCGATTCCGCCCTATCCGATGCTCGACGTGCGGCTTGGCCATGAAGGCATTGTGACGCTCAAACTTTCCATCAACACGAGCGGCGCAGTCACAGACGCCGTCGTCACACGGTCGAGCGGTTTCGACACCCTCGATGCGGCGGCGGTTGCCTGGGTGAAAGCGAAATGGCGCTACAAACCGGCGCAGCAGAACGGACAGGCTGTGCCGTCGACTTCGCCGGCGGCGGTAAAGTTTGAATTGAAGGGGAGGTAGCGCGCATCGACCCTCCCTTGGGAGGGTCGAAATTTGCGGAACGCAAATTTCGGGGAGGATGTGGAAGGAGAAGTCGCGCCATCTCGTCCTGATCCTCCCCGAACGATTTCGCTGCGCTCAATCGTTCGACCCTCCCAAGGGAGGGTGTTCAAAACCGCGACCCCGCGATCTTTACGTCCGCCATCTGCCAGGCCGTGGCGAAATCCTTGCGCGCGTGCGCGGCCTCAGCTTTCTTGCCTTGCGCTTCGAGCGCTTCGGCCAAACCGTTGAGCGCCCAGCCGTCGCGGCGATAGGACTTCAGGCTGTGGCGATAGACGCTTTCGGCCTGCGCATATTGCTTGGCCTGCAGCAGCGCCGCGCCCAGCAAGTGGCTGACCGGCTGGTGCCAGTAAGGCGGCTCGGTATAGGGCAGGTGATATTCGACGTCCGCCGCCTTACGGAATTGCTTGAGGGCGTCATCGAGATGCCCCGAGGCGCGCGCGATTTCGCCGTCCAGCAGCACGAGCGCAAGCTGCGTCATCGATTTGGCCGGGATCATGAACGCGTCATAGCGCGACAAGTCCGTCTTCGCGAGATCGGCAAGCAACGCGCGGTCTCGTTGCGCGCTCTTGAGATCGCCCTTGTTGGCGAAGGCGAAGCCGCGCGCATAAAGCGACACGGCGGTGTCGAGCGATAGCTCCGCGGGCGGGCGGGCTTCGCTCAGCACGGCGTCCCATTTGCCGAAGCGCAATTGCGTGACAACCGGCGTGAAGCCGTAGAGCTCGGCTTGCGGCAGTTGCTTGGCTGTATTCCACGCGTCGGTCGCTTTCACCAGCCGGCGCGAGGCGTCGATGGCGGCCTGATAGCGGCCTTCCATTTCCGACGACGTCCACAGGAAGTGGATGTTGTGGCCGTAGTAGCCCAGCGGGTAAAAGCCCTGCGCCTTGCACTGCGCGATGTAGTCCTCGTCGGTCTTGGCCGCCAGTTCGTTGGCGCGCACGGCATCGGCGTAACGTCCGACGCGATAGTAGATGTGCGACGGCATGTGCACGATGTGGCCGGCCTGCGGCATCAGGGGCGCCAAAGCATCGGCCGCCGCTTCGGCGCGCTCGGGCGTGGTCGAAGCTTCGACCGCATGGATATAGAGATGCAGAGCGCCGGGATGTTTCGGTGCGCGCTTGATGATGCCTTCCAGCGTGGCGACGATTTCCAGAGCATGGCCTTTGGGCGTGACACCGTTCGCTTCCCAATAATCCCAGGGCTGCGTGTCCATCATCGCTTCGGCATAGAAGGTGCCGGCGTCGAGATCGTCGGGATTGGCGTTCCACAACCGTCCCATCGCCTGGGCAAAAGCTTCGTCGAGGGGCTTGCGATCGGCTTTGGGATCGTTGCTGTAGCGCGCCGTGAGCGCATCGATCCAGGCACGTTCTTCCGGCGAGGCTTTGTCTTCCAACGCTTTCGCGCGCTTGAGCGCTTCCCAGGCGGGCGCCACCGCATCGTCCGGCATGGGAAGATTGATGTTGGGGCCGAGCGCGAAGGCGACGCCCCACCAGCACATCGCGCAATCCGGATCGAGGCGCGCCGCTTCGCGGAAGGAGCGGATGGCTTCGGCGTGATTGAAGCCGAACATCAGATTGACGCCTTGATCGAACAACGCCTGGGTCTGCGCATTCTTGGTGGAGATCGGGTGATGATGATCGCCGAGGCCGGTGAAGACCGGTGCGCCGGGTTTGTCGGCCTGGCCCATATAGACGGCCGGCATGGCGGGAAGGCCGGGCGGAATCATTTTCATGTCGCCCATGTCCATCGAAGACATCTTCGAGTCCGCCGTGGACATATCGGACATGTTGTCTTGCTTGTGATCGCCCATCATGGAGCAGGCACCGAGCGCGGCCACGCTCAAGGCTGCCGCAAATAATTTGAAGAAGGGCAATTTGAAGAAATTCATGGAAGACCTCCCCGGAGGTAAGACGGTGAGAATGCGCCCGGCACCATGCGGCTTCAAGGCTGGCTGACGGGCGTGGACGAGGTGAAATGGGCCCGCTACACCCGCGTCCATGACTGTTACGTCCGAGATGCCGGCGCTGTTGCGCACGACCCCGGCCGCCAGATCGGTGGGCCTCTGGCTGCTCGCGGTCGCCGGCCTCATCGCGCTGATGGTGGTAATCGGCGGGCTGACGCGGCTGACGGGTTCGGGGCTTTCCATCACCGAATGGAAGCCGGTGACGGGCGCGCTCCCTCCTCTGAGCGAACAAGCCTGGGCGGCGGAGTTCGCCAAGTACAAGATCATTCCGCAGTACCGCGCGATGAACAGCGCCATGACGCTTTCCGACTTCAAGGCGATCTATTGGTGGGAGTGGACGCACAGATTCCTCGGCCGCTTCATCGGCTTTGCCTTCGCGATTCCATTTTTGTGGTTTGCCTGGCGCGGCAGCATCGCGCGCGCGCAGTGGCCGCGCTTTGTCGTGCTCTTCCTGCTGGGCGGACTGCAAGGCGCGGTCGGCTGGTGGATGGTGGAGAGCGGATTGGAGACGCGGGTCTCGGTTTCGCAATATCGCCTGGCGATTCATTTGGGTGTCGCAATCGTTCTGCTGGCCGCGATGATCTGGACGGCGCTGGATTATCTGAGACCGAAAGCGGCCGATGCGACGAAGACCGGGTCGCAGGATGCGACATTCGCTTTTGTGTTTGCCGCTATGGTCTATGTGCAGATGCTGCTGGGCGCCTTCGTCGCCGGGCTGCATGCCGGATTGATCTACAACAGCTGGCCGTCGATGGACGGGCGGGTGTTCCCGCAAGGGGCGTTCTTTTCCTCGCCGTGGTGGATTAATTTCTTCGAGAATGCGGGCTTGGTGCAATTCGATCACCGCATCGGGGCTTATATCGTGGCGATTGCAGCCGTCTTCATCGCCGTCGCCGCACGGCGCGCGGCTGGCTGGACGCGAATCGCCGGCACCAGCGTCCTGCATCTCACCGCGCTCCAACTCGCGCTCGGCATCACGACGCTGCTGCTGCAAGCCCCGGTGTGGCTCTCCGCGCTGCACCAGACGACGGCGGTGCTGCTGTTCTCTTGCGCGGTTTGGTATGCGTGGGAAATCGGTGCTCCAAACCGAAGGGTTGTGGAAGCGTCGGCAAACTAGGGTTCGCGCGGAGACGCGGAGACGCGGAGGTGACGAGTTTTCGGCGCACTCTTTCGAAAGCAACGTCCTAATTTTGTTGGCGCGCGAAGCGCGCCGAAGAATCATCCAGCGAGCACAATGCTTTCAACCCGCGCGAAAACCTCCGCGTCTCCGCGTCTCCGCGCGAACAAAACTTTCTATCCGCACCGCGAATGTTGAAGTTATGCGCTCAACGCCTGGTCCAGGTCCGCGATGATGTCTTCCACGCTTTCGATGCCGATGGAAAGGCGGACCACGTCGTCGCCGGCGCCGGCGGCTTTGCGTTGGTCGGATTCGAGTTGGCGGTGCGTGGTGGAGGCGGGATGCAGGATAAGGCTGCGGGTGTCGCCGATATTGGCGAGATGGCTGAACAGCGTCACGCTGTTGACCAGCTTCACACCCGCGTCGTAGCCCCCCTTGAGTCCGAGCGTGAATACCGACCCCGCGCCCTTGGGGCAATAGGTGCGGTGCAGGCCGTAGAACGCGTTGTCTTCCAGCCCCGCATAGTTCACCCAATCCACTTTGGGATGCGCTTGCAGCCAGCGTGCGACCGCCAGCGCGTTGTCGCAATGGCGCTGCATGCGCAGCGGCAATGTTTCGGTTCCCGTCAGCACGAGAAACGCATTCATCGGCGAGAGCGCGGGGCCGAGGTCGCGCAATGCCAGCACGCGGCAGGCGATGGCGAACGCCATGTCGCCGAAGGTCTCCCACATTTTCATGCCGTGATAGGACGGGCAGGGTTCCGACAGCGTGGGATACTTGCCGTCCTTGCCCCAATCGAATTTGCCCCCATCCACGATCAAGCCCGCCATGGAATTGCCGTGGCCGCCGAGGAATTTTGTCGCCGAATGCAGCACGATGTCCGCGCCCCATTCGATGGGCCGGATGAGGTAGGGCGTCGCCAGCGTGTTGTCGACGATGAGCGGCACGCCGGCGGCATGCGCGATGCCGGCGATGGCTTCGATGTCGGTGATGATGCCGCCGGGATTGGCGATGCTTTCGCAGAACACCGCTTTGGTCTTCGCCGTGATCGCGGCTTTGAAGGTTTCGGGCTTGGTCGCATCGGCCCATTTGGTGTGCCAGTCGAACTTGGCGAAGGAGTGGGTGAACTGGTTGATCGAGCCGCCATAGAGCTGGCGCGCCGACACGATTTCATCGCCCGGCGCCATCAGCGTGTGCAGCGCGATCAGCTGCGCGGCGTGGCCGGACGCGACAGCCAGCGCTGCGCGGCCGTTCTCCAGCGCCGCAATGCGCTCTTCCAGCACCGCGTTGGTGGGATTCATGATGCGCGAATAGATGTTGCCGAACACCTGGAGATTGAACAAAGCCGCGGCGTGATCGGAATCCTCGAACACGAAGGCCGTCGTTTGATAGATCGGCGTCGCCCGCGCGCCCGTGGCGGGATCGGGCTGCGCGCCCGCGTGAACGCTCAAGGTGTTGAAGCCGTATTCGGCCATGGGGGTGATCTCCAGTGTTGGAAATTCTTACAACAAACTACACTCGTCATCCCGGCCAAGCATTGCGCAGCAATGCGCGTGCCGGGACCCATATGCTGGCTGCTCGATCATTCGAGCAGATATTTCGACACCGTGTTCATGGGTCCCGGCACGCGCACCCCCGGAACAAGTCCGGGGGCGCTTGGCCGGGATGACGATGTGTTCGATTTCGCGATCTGTCACGAGTCTCAAAACCCCGTCCGCCCCTTGAGCTCGTCGAACGGCACCATGACATGGGTGCGATAGGCTTCGCGCTCCTTCAGCCGCGCATACCAGGCTTCCACATTGGGCAATTCGGGGCGGTCGATTTCCAGTTCGAAATAGCGATAGAGCTGCGCCCCGGTCGCGATGTCGCCGATCGTCAGCATCTGACCGCCGACAAAGGGTTTGTCCTCCAGATGCTTGTCCAGCATCTTGAACAGGATGGCGCTGCGCGCGATGCCTTGGCGGATGACCTTCCAGTTCCTCTGTTCTTCCGGCGTGCGATAGAGATTCCAGAACACGCCAATGAAGGCCGGCTGCAGATCGGCCAGCGTCCAGTCCATCCACATCTCGCTCTTCGCGCGCTCGCCGGGATCGGTCGGCCAGAGCGTTCCTGCGCCGTACTTCGCCGCGAGATAGCGCACGATGGAATGGGATTCCCAAACCACCGTGCCCTCGTCGTCGATGACGGGAATGCGCCGGTTGGGATTCATTTGAGCGAACTCTTCGGTGTCGAGCCCGCCGAAGCGTCCGCCGGCATCGATGCGTTCGTGCGCGAGCCCGAGCTCGCCCACCGCCCACATTGCTTTCTGGACGTTGATGGAATTCGTCCGTCCCCAGATCTTCAACATGCGACCTCTATTTGCGGTTCAGCGAACCGCCTTTGCCGAACAGCAAAGGCTTGCGGTTGTCGATGACGCGGCGGTTGACGCCCATCCAGCCGATCTCGCCGGAAAACCGGCCATGCTCGATCTTGGGGCAGCGATCCATCACCACGGTGAGACCGCCTTCGTCGGCGAGGTCCTGCGCTTCCTCGCTGATCACGCCGAGCTGCATCCAGACGGTGCGAAGGCCGAGACGTTCTTTTTCTTCCAGCGCTTCCTTCACGATGCCGGGCGCGGCATCGGAGGTGCGGAAGATATCGACCATGTCGACCGGCGCTGGCACATCCTTGAGAGAGCCGTAGACCTTCTGGCCGAGAATCTCCTTGCCGACCATGCCCGGATTGATGGGATGAATTTTGTAGCCCTTGGCGAGCAGATACATCATCGCGAAGTACGACGGCCGCATCTCATTGCCGCTGGCCCCGACCATGGCGATGGTCTTGGTGGTGCGGAGAATGTTCTTGATCAGGGCGTCGGGGTATTGCATCTACAAATCCAATCGCCTCCCCCTTGTGGGGAGGTCGACGCGCAGAGCGCGTCGGGTGAGGGCTACGAATTACGCTGCCCCAAGCTCTTGCGCAATGTCTTGAATTGGCCTGCCAGTCGTAAGGCTTACTGCTCCAAGTCTTTCTTGAAATTCTTCCAAGTCGACCATTCCATAAAGTAGATATCAGGATCTCGCTCGCCGATCGTGGTGATGCGCAGTACGCGCTTATTTGGCGATATCCAGTAGGCGGTGCAGAACGACATACCGGTACCGGAACACTGGGCTTCCGGCAGCGTAACAGAACGATTGCAGTCGTCATCAAAGCAGATGCGCGCCCAGTTGTCGTGATCGCGGTTGCGTGCAGGTTTGAAGCCAAGCGCTCGCAACGTGCCGCGTGCTTTAAGATAGGAGCCCTGGAGTTTCGGCACATCGCGAGCAACGGGTCCAGGGATCGACGGAAGGGCGTCCGACGTGCTGGGATAATCGGCGTTGACCACGGTCAGGTTTTTGAGATCGACCGCGACAACCACGTAGTTGCGCCACCCCCTCTCGTCGGTTTCGAGGAACAGCGCCGTGCAGTTCAAGGTGTCGCCATCTTTCAAGCAATCGATTTCGGGAAATTTCTTGTTCGGATGCTCCAGTTTTTCGAACACGACCACGCCGTGCTTGCGGTACTCCGCACGCTCTTTGGCACTGGGGTAGCGCGTATCGGGCGTAATGACCAAGCCCTGTTTCAGCAATGACGCGCGGGCTTCCCCGTAGGGCGTTCCCTTTGCCGGAAATTGGATGGCGTTGTGCTTGGATTTCGCGTGTAGAGCGGTGCCCGCCGCACACACAAGCAACAATGCGACGAGCGGGGCTCTCCAGTGTCTCATCTGAGGCGGTTCACTCCGGCCACTTCGGCTCGCGTTTTTCCACGAACGCGCCGATGCCTTCTTCGGCTTCGGCGGCCAGCATGTTTTCCGTCATCACGCGCGAGGCGTAGTCGTAAGCCGCGCCCAAGCCCATTTCGAGCTGGTTGTAGAACGCTTCCTTGCCGATCTTCACTGTGGCGCGCGGCTTGGTGGCGATGAGCTGCGCGAGTTTCAGGGTTTCGGCGTCCAGCGCCTCCGGCGCCACGACGCGATTGATCAATCCGATGCGCCGCGCCTCCTCGGCCGGTACCATCTCACCCGTCAGCAGCATCTCCATCGCGTGTTTGCGCGCCACGTTGCGCGACAGCGCCACCATCGGCGTGGAACAGAAGAGCCCGATATTCACGCCCGGCGTCGCAAAGCGCGCGGCGGAAGAGGCGACGGCCAGATCGCAGCTCGCCACCAGCTGGCAGCCGGCGGCGGTGGCAATGCCCTGCACCTGCGCGATCACGGGCTTGGGATGGCGCACTACCGTCTGCATCAGCTTGGAGCATTGCTCGAAAAGCGCCGCGAAGAACGCGCGACCCTTGTCGGTATCGCTGCGGCGCGCCGTCATTTCCTTGAGATCGTGGCCTGAGGAGAAGGCGGGGCCGTCGGCGGCGAGGATGATGACGCGCACATCTTTATCGGCCGCCGCCTTGTCGAGCGCTTCCTGCAGCGCGCCCATCAGCGCGACCGAGAGCGCGTTGCGCGCGCTCGCGCGGTTGAGCATCAGCCGCAAGACGGAGTCCGCGCGCTCTGCGAGAACCAGGGAGTGATCGGTTTGGATGTTCATGCAGTTGCACCTTTGGGACGCGTGATGCGTGCGTTGCGCGGATCAGGTCCGAATTTGTTGTCGCCTTTCGTCCCCGGGAGGATGCTCAAAATGAGCAGAAGAAGCGCGCCGCCTCCCGGTAGCATCCCGACAAAAGCATACCATCCCGGAAGCTCCATGTCGTGCAAGCGGCGCACTTGGACGGCGAGCAATGGGAGGAAGTTCAACAGCATGATCAGAAAAACTATCTTGATCACGGTGGCATCGTGCAGCAATCGGGAGTGCCGGTTTAAACTCACGTCGAGACCAATCAAGCCGAAAAACAGCAAGACAGTCCAAATCTGAAAGAACCAGTATTCCGAACGCTGGGCTCGTCCCTTGAAGGTCGCAAAATTTCGGTAACAGGACACGACGGCGATCAGCGGATTCATCGTCAGGGCCCGGTCGAAAGATTGATGGGCTGGAATGTTCGCGCCACCCGGCCAGGCGCATCGACCCTCTTCAAGGGATCGGGTCCG
>JACQDN010000064.1 GCA_016201105.1 Pseudomonadota bacterium | reverse complement strand
GTATAAAGTACAGTTGGCCCGCGTGGCGGTGAAACGGGCGATTTTGCTGGCTGCCGGCCTGGAAACGGGAGGCTTTTGATCGTGGTCAGCCGGTTGTGATGCGTTGGCAGCGGGTCGTGCTCATCAACCACCAACCACCCCTTTAGGACTTCATAGCCATGGCGTATGAACGATCACTCGACGAAGCCAGTGAAGCGCTCCAACCCATTTGCCGACACCTGCGCTCGAAGGCCATCTACGTGGCCGGCCAAATGGAACCGCCCGCGGAGATGCAGCAGACCGGCAGCGGACACTGTTGGTGCAACCTGACCCAAAACGTCTTCGGGCCCGACGCCGGGGTCGTCGATCGTCGCGAGTGCGACTCGAGCCGCGCTTGCTACGAGGGCCTGCTGTAAGGCAAATCGGTTCATGCAATCGACGTTTCGCCGCCGCTTGCGTCTTACGTCAGGCCCGCAATCGGATCGCCGTGATAGACGAAGTGCGGCCGGCCGGTCGAGTCGTGCCAGGCCAGCGTGCGCGGAATGCCGAGCGCCTGGTAGATCGTGGCCGCCATGTTCTCCGGTTTTTGCGGATTGGCCGCCGGGTAGGCCCCGATTTTGTCGGTTGAGCCGATCACGGTCCCGCCCCGCACTCCGCCGCCGGCGAAAAACACGGTCTGAGTTCCCCAGTGATCGCGGCCCGGCTTGGCATAGAACTGCGGCAGCGTGGAAATTTTGGGCGTGCGCCCCATTTCGCCGGCCATCACGACCAGCGTCGAATCGAGCAAGCCCCGCTCCGCAAGATCGTCGAGCAGCGCCGAAACGGCACGATCGGTCGGCGGGAACAGATAGTCTTTCAGGTGCGGAAACGCGTTGCCGTGCGTGTCCCAGGTCTCGTCATTGCCAAGATTAACCTGAATCATGCTCACGCCGGCCTCGACCAGTTGCCGCGCGATCAACAGCGACCAGCCGAACGTATTGCGGCCATAGCGATCGAGCAGTTTGGGATCGGCATCCGCGACGTTGAAGGCTCTTTGGGTTTCGCGATCGGCCAACAGCGAAATGGCCTTCTGGCGATAGCGGTCGAACGGTTCGTTTTCCGCCACGCGCTCGAGCGCCGCCTGCTGAGAGCCGATCGCGCCGAGCAAATCGAGCCGCTCGTTGAACCGCGCCGCGTCGATGCCCGAGGGCAGCGTCAGGTTCGGCGCCTGAAATGAAAAGCCTTTGGGATTTTCGCCGCCGCGGGCATGGTGAAATCCATACTCGGGCCACGCGCCGTACGACTGGGCGTTGAAGCGCGAATACGTAACGAACATCGGATTACGATGCGAACCCATTTCGCCGGCGAATTGACCGGGAATGACCCGGCCCTCGCGATGAATCAGAATCTCGGGCAGCACGACCGCGGGGGGAACGTTGTTGAGCGGCGGGCAAACGGCATTGGCGATCGCCGCCATCGACGGCCAGTCGACCGCTTTGGGCTTGCTGGGATCAAAGCCGACGGGCAACTGCGAGCGGCCGGTGAGCATCAGCAGATGGCCCGCCGAATGTTCGGGATACGGATGGGCCAGCGACCGCACCAGTGCCCACATCTGGCTGCGATCGGCCAGACGGGGCAAGTGCTCGCAAATCTGAATACCGGGTGTCCGCGTGGCGATCGGTTTGAATTCGCCGCGGATGGTATCGGGCGCATCGGGCTTCATGTCGAAGCTGTCGTGCTGGCCCAACCCGCCGGACAGGAAGATATAGATGACCGCCTTGGCCTTGGCAGCCGCCGATTGGGCCGCTTCACCGGGGGCTGCCAGGGCTCGCAGCCCATCAACGTGATTCATTCCCAAATTCAACAGCCCGATGGCCCCGGCCTGAATGGCCGCGCGGCGTGAAAACCGCACATGCTGGGGCAGGGAGGGCAGGTTTGGTTCCATGGCGGCAAAGACATCCCGATTTTGACGCGCAGTTGAGGCCGGCTAATGCCCCTTCAGATTAGCCGCTGCGGGCATGGAGTGCAAGAAATCAAGAAATACAGTAGGCCCGTTTGAACATGGCGATTCAGCCGGCGACGAAGTACAGCAATACCGGATAGCCGAGTAGCAAGAACCATCCTGCTGCTGTGATCAAGAACCCCGGAGTCTCGGTCGTAATTAGTCCGCCACGCCCGATATAACCGGAAATGCTGCCGATCTCATCGGGGAACCAAATTAGGCCAAGGGGAAGTAGCAACGCCAAACAGATCGCGCCAATTGCCTTCAGTGGTGCGCCGGCCACGAAGACAGCAATGACGTAGGTTATTGCAACAGCGATGCTAATGAGTTTGCCTATGGTGACTTCCATAGAGCGATCGCCACAGGAGGCAGTGGGCCCGTTTGAAATCAGCGAATTAAGTTTGCAACGACTATTGCCACGATCGGAAAAACAAAAAATCCCCGCCACCGACCACGAAAGGCGATATCTGGTCAATTCGCCAATTGCTGCCCCAATTGCGGCACCTGCTCCAAAAATACCGCTGAGGCTATGGCCCGTCGCAAGGTTAGCTCGGGTTTGGATGCCAACCGCTCTTGCTGTACTCTGGATTCTTGGCTTCATACGCTACGACATCGCCGTGTGCCGCCCAGGCTACGGCCGCAATCAGCGCAAGCCCGACAAATAGCCATTGGGCGCATTTGCTGACCCGTTATTTCGTATGTTGGCGTGCCCATCCCATCCCCCATCATAACCGACCGGGATTGCAGGTCCGAGACGGTCGCGAATATTTCTGTCATTCTCAAGCGGTCACTCAAAAAAAACGAAGACTGCCCCAACCCTGTTCGGTTCAAAAAATGCTGCATACTGAATCCGGTTGCCCACGCCGGAGGCGTGAAACATGCTAGCCCAGGGCAACGCCCTGTGGCTGGAATTGAGCGCGCGACAATGGAGCCCTGTAAGGGCGACACAACCACGGCGAAGCTGACTGTGCCGCCCTTACAGGGCCGGGCGGGTTGTGGTGTCAACGATCCACAGGGCGTTGCCCTGGGCTGACTTGTGTGACGCCTTCGGCGTCGAAGACATCAAGATCCAGCAAAGTTCAGGCTGAACAGGATCGGGGCTTTTAGGCCGGACAGGATTGGGACGGGAGTTTTTTTCAGTCGCCGAAAGGGCTGCCGACCTCGTGTTACGCGACAACCTTCTTGCGGACGAGCGACTCGAGTTCGCTTGCCATGCGGGCGAACACGGTTGACCAGTCGTTCAATTGGCTTTGGCGGAACAGTCGCATGGTCGGATACCAGGGGCTGTCTTCCCGCGTCAGCAACCAGCGCCAATCGGGCAGAAACTGGATCGCAACCCACACGTTCACTCCCATCGCGCCGGCCAAGTGGGCGGTGTCGGACGTGATCACGAGGTCGAGATTTTGCATGATCGCGGCCGTGTCCGTGAATGCGCCGGAGGAGTCCAGCGCTTCGCCGAAATCCACGACCGAAAACTCGCCCACAACGCCCGAGAGTTGCTCGGACTCGGTCCCTTTTTGCAAACTGATCAACCGCACGCCGGGTAATTTAGCCAGCGCTCGGAACTGGGCCAGCGGAACCGAGCGAATCCGACCCTCCGGACTTTTTAAATTGGCCTGCCAGACGATGCCGATTTTGAAGCCGTCAAGCGCCGCGAGCTTTTCCCGCCAGTTGGCGACCAGGTTTGGATCGGCAAAGACATACGGCACGTCCGCTGGGATCGTGGCCAGCGTGGTTCGACAAAAGTACGGCAAGCTCAACAGCGGAACACAGCGGTCCGCATCGGTCGCGGATGCCGAAGTGACCCACGCGTCGGCGCCCGGCGTGCGCGCCAAAATCGGATGCAAGACGCCGGGACATTCGACGATGACTTTGCCGGCTTGCCGCTTGACGAGCGGCGCATAGCGAATAAATTGCAGCGTGTCGCCCAACCCCTGTTCGGCCACCAGCACGATGTCGCGTCCCGCGAGTGGCGTTCCGTCCCAGAGGGGTTTCGACAGTTTCAGGCGCGGATAATCGCGCGATTCGAACCGCCACTCGTATTCCTCGAGCCCCGCGGAATAATTGCCGCACAACAACAGCGCGGCTGCATGATTATGATGTGCTTCGGCGTATTCGGGCCGCAACTCGAGAGCCCGGCTAAAATGGCCGATCGCGGTCTCGACATCTCCGCCCTTCAACACGGCGATGCCCAAGTTATAGATGGTTTCAGGGTCGTCCGGCCGCCGAGCGAGCGCCTGGCGATAGTTGGCAATCGCTTCGTCGTACCGGCCCTGCTCGTTCCGCACGATGCCGAGATTGTTGTAGCTTTGGGCCGCATCGGGCTTGAGCTTGAGCGCTTTTTCGAGCGCGACACTGGCCTCGTCCAGGCGGCCTTTGCGGATCAAAACGCTGCCCAGGTTGATATACGCCTCGGCGAAGTTCGGCCGCTGCCGCAAAGCGTGGTTTAGCCAGTCGATGGCCTCATCGAGTTTGTTTTGCTGCATCAGCAGATTGGCCAGGTTCACGCAGGCCTCGGCCGATGCCGGCTTCAGCCGCAACGCTTCTTGGTACGAGGCGATGGCCGCGTCAATTTGCCCCTCGGCGGCCAGTGCCGTCGCCAGATGAAAATGCGAGCTCGGGTCATTGGGCTTCAACCGGACCACGTGGCGAAAGTGGACGGCCGCTTCGGCCGGCTGGTTCGACCGCAACAGCAACTCCGCAAGGTCGAAATGGGCTCGCGCCAAATCGGGGGCCAGCTTCACCGCCTGGCGACAACTGGTGATTGCGTCTTGAAGTCGACCCAGCCGCGACTGGGCGCTTGCCAAATTCAAAAACGTTTGCGGATTGTCGGCCGCCAAAGCCACCGCACGCTCGAAGCTGGCAACGGCCTCGGCCAGTCGATTCTGCTTGGCCAAGACCACGCCCAAGTTGTCGTGCGCGCCGGCATGAGCGGGGTTCAACCGCAATGCCTCGGTCAGGTGCCGCACGGCTTCGTCCCATTGCATCAGGTTGATGCACGCCGCTCCCAGCAGGCTCAGCGCATCTGGATTGAGCGGGTTGGCCTCCAGGATCTGGCGATAGACTTGCTGCGCTCGGCCGTATTGGCCGGCCTGGTGGAACTGCACTCCCGTGGCTAGTAGATCGGATTCGAAGGGCATGACGGGAAAGTTTCGGATCGCGTGTTGGTCAATCCGCCGTGCCTTAAATATACGCTCTGATCGGCCAACGCGCGCCCCAGACAAAAGCGAAAATGTCGCCAGCCCTTGGCTACGGGGTTTTTGCAATGCCGCCACCGTTGGCCATGAGCAGCGCAGAAACGGCAGCGCCACCCAGATCCTCACGCCCAGCGCGCCGGCCAAATGGACCACGGCGGTGTCGGCTGCGATCACAAGGTCGAGATTCTTCATGATCGCCGCAGTGTCCATGAATGCGCCCGAATCCGTGTCGATCGTATCGCCAAAGTCGATGATCGAAACGTCTGGAGCCACCGCCGGGAGTTGCTCTCGACAGGTCCCCTTCTGCAAACTAATCAATTGCACGCCGCGTGATCTTGTCAGCGCGGCGAATTGGGCCAGCGGAATCGAGCGAAACTGATCGCCTGGAAATTTTGGGTTGCCCTGCCAGGCGATGCCAACCTTGAAGGTGCCGAGCGCCGCGATTTTTTCCCGCCAACTGGCAACCAGGCTCGGATCGGCAAACACATACGGCACGTCCGCGGGGATGGTCTGTAGGGTGGTTCGAAAACGATGGGGCAGACTCAACAGTGGAATGCAAATCTCGGCAGCGAGAGAATCGCACGAAGTAACGCAGTCATCCACGCCGGGAGTACGTGCCAACAGCGGGTGCAGTACGCGAGGACATACCAGAAACACCTTGCCGGCTTGTTTCTTCACGAGTGAGGCGTAACGAACGAAGTGCAGCGTGTCGCCCATTCCTTGTTCGGCTAACAACGCGATACTTCGCCCCGCGAGCGGCGAAGTGTCCCAGATCGGCTGCTCGGGTTGAAATTTGGGGAAATCGCGTGACTGGAAGCGCCATTCGTGTTCGGCAAATCCCGCGGACAAATCGCCCTTGAGCAACCAGGCGGCCGCGCGATTGTAATGCGCCTCGGCATAATCGGGCCGTAATTGCAAGGTCCGATCGAATTCGGCGACCGCGGCGTCAATGTCTCCGGTTTTCAACAGCGCAATGCCCAAGTTGTGATGTGACTCGGGATCGTCCTCTTGGCGGGCAAGCGCCTGGCCAAAGTTGGCGATTGCTTCGGCAAACCGGCACTGTTCCATGTGCAGTACGCCGAGATTGTTATAAATGTTCGCTAGCTCGGGCTTTAGCCGCAGTGCCTGTTCGAGCGGCCCACGAGCCTGGTCCATTTTCCCTTGTCGGATGAGCGCGCTGCCCAGATTCGCATAGGCTTCCGCGAACCCCGGTCGTTGCACTATGGCGCGGTTCAGCAAGTCGATGGCTTCGTCAAGTTTGGCTTGCCTCATCAACAGGTTGGCCAAATTCAGACAGGCTTCGGCCGAGTCAGGTTTGAGTTCGAGCGTCTGCCGGTAGGATGCGATCGCCGCGTCGAGTTGTCCCTGCCTGGCCAGCGCGATCGCCAGTTGGAAATGGGCGGAAGCGTCCAGAGGACGGATTTGAAGGATTTGTCGAAAGTGAACGGCGGCTTCGGCCCACTGCATCAAGCTGATGCACGCAGCTCCCAGCAGACTCCGCACGTCAGGATTGAGCGGATCGGCCTGGAGGATCTGGCGATAGACTTGTTGCGCTCGGTCAAATTGGCCGGCCTGGTGGAAGCGCAACCCGGCGGCGAATAGGTCTGACTCGGGGGGCATCGTGGCAATGATTCACTTCGGGTCTTGGTTCGAAGCGATGTTCCTAAGTTCGACTTTTGCACTTTTTGGAACGGTTAACCCTCGAATTCCCGAGGAAAACACATTTTCGGCATTCGTCAAAGAGGCACCGGGGGTTGCAGAAACTTCGCTCGGGCCTC
>JACQDN010000063.1 GCA_016201105.1 Pseudomonadota bacterium | reverse complement strand
GCTTCGATCCGAGACTCGCTTATCAAGCCAACTTTGGGAATCCATCCCGAGTCAGCTCATTCCAAAATTGCTCTAAACGGTACTCGGGGGGTCTGTCACAAAAGCTTCATCCAACTGTGATGGACGTTGCACCGAGAGGCTGCGTCATGCCGTGAACCGGCCGATCGAATGGGTGGGGATTGCTCCGGCGCACAGCCGGTTTCGGTCTCCCGGCCGCTCGCAATTCCCTGAAGAGTTCACGGCTAGCCATGGTCGACGCCGCCTTGACGGAAGTTTTCGCCGCCCAGGACAGAACTGCCTCCGTGCGCCGCTTCTCCCGCAGCGACGCATTCTTTCGCGCGCTCACCATGCTAGCAGCGCTCATCGTCGTGATGGTTTTTATCGGCGTCCTTGTAGCGCTGATGCAAGGCTCATGGCCTTCAATCAATAGATTTGGACTCGGGTTTCTCACCAGTCAGAAATGGAACTCCGTCACGGAGCAGTTTGGTGCGCTGGGGCCGATTTACGGAACGGTTGTCACCTCGATACTTGCCATGATCGTCGCGGTTCCGATTGGAATCGGAATCGCAATCTTCCTGACGGAGATTTGCCCACGTCCGCTGCGCCGTCCTATCGGCATCGCCATCGAACTGCTGGCCGGCATTCCGTCGATCATCTACGGCATCTGGGGGTTGTTTGTGTTTGCCCCGGTATTCCAGGAGACGTTGCAGCCGGTTTTGATTTCGTTGTTCCAAGACGTTCCCTATCTGCAAGTCCTGTTTGCAGGCCCGCCTTATGGGGTCGGTATTTTCACGGCCTCCCTCATTCTCTCGGTGATGATATTGCCGTTCATTTCCGCGGTGACACGCGATGTGTTCGAGACAGTGCCGCCGCACCTCAAAGAAGCGGCCTATGCGCTGGGCTGCACGACAACGGAAGTCATGTGGCGTGTCGTGCTGCCGTTTACGCGCGTGGGTGTGGTCGGTGGCGCCATGCTCGCGCTAGGCCGCGCACTGGGAGAAACCATGGCCGTGACATTCGTCATCGGCAATGCGCACAGAATCCATGCGTCGCTGTTTGAAATGGGGACAACGATTTCCGCCACCATCGCCAGCGAGTTTACCGAAGCTGATGGCGATCTCTATCGTTCCGCACAGATCGAGCTTGCTCTCATACTGTTCGTCATCACCTTCATTGTTCTTGCTCTGGCGCAACTGTCGTTGCGCGCGCTAGAACGCCGGGCAGGCGGCTAGATGGCAACGATCGACCGCGCGCTCTATGTCCGCCGCAAGCTCGGCAACGTGGTGTTCCTCATCCTGTCGGTGAGCGCGGCGATCTTTGGGATCGCCTGGCTCACCATGATCCTGGGATCGCTCATCTCCGACGGCGTTGCCAACCTGACGCCCAGCCTTTTCACCAAGATGACGCCGCCGCCCGGCGAAGCCGGCGGTCTGGCAAACGCCATCATGGGCAGTGTCATGATGAGCACGCTTGCAGTTGTTGCGGGCACGCCGATCGGCCTGTTTGCGGGAACCTACCTCGCGGAATATGGGCGCAATACGCGCCTATCAACTGCCGTGCGGTTCGTGAACGACATTTTGCTGTCGACGCCCTCCATCATTATCGGCCTGTTCGTCTACGAAGTGCTCGTCGTCGACAACGGCCACTTCTGGCATATCGGTTTCTCCGGCTGGGCCGGCGCGGCGTCTCTGTCCGTCATCGTGATTCCGGTCGTCGTGCGTACGACAGAGAACATGCTGCTTCTGGTTCCTCATACCTTGCGGGAAGCGGCCGCCGCTCTGGGCGCTCCGCGCAGCCATGTGATCAGGACCGTGACCTGGCGCGCCGCTCGTGCCGGCATCGTTACGGGCATTCTGCTTGCGGTTGCGCGCATCTCCGGTGAAACGGCGCCGCTCCTCTTCACGGCGTTCGGCAATCAATGGTGGAGCACCGATCTGGATCAACCAATGTCGAGCCTTCCGCAGGTCATCTACAATTTTGCGATGTCGGCCGACGACGGATGGCACAAACTTGCCTGGGCCGGCGCGTTGCTGATCACGGCAACGGTCCTGACCCTCAGTATTGTGGCGCGCAGCCTCAGTTCGAAGCGGAGTTGACGATCATGAACGCCCGAGTGACCGCATCCGAAACCAAGGTCGATATCCGCGGTCTGTCGTTTTACTATGGCTCCAACAAAGCGCTGAAGAATATCTCGCTGCCGCTGCACGATCGCAAAGTCACCGCCTTCATCGGGCCGTCGGGATGCGGCAAATCTACTTTGCTGCGCGTGATGAACCGCATCTACGAGCTCTATCCCAACCAGCGTGCCGAAGGACAAGTATTTCTCGACGGCGAAGACATTCTGCACAGCCGGCAAGACGTGAACCTGCTGCGCGCCAAGGTCGGAATGGTGTTTCAGAAACCGACGCCGTTCCCCATGACGATCTACGACAACATTGCCTTTGGCATAAAGCTCTACGAGAGGATGCCGCGCTCCGAATTGGAAGGCCGCATCGAGCATGCGTTGCAGCGCGCCGCGTTGTGGAGCGAGGTCAAAGACAAATTGCGCGAATCCGGTTTGAGTCTGTCGGGCGGCCAGCAGCAGCGGCTTTGCATAGCGCGCACCGTGGCGACACACCCCGAAGTGATCCTGCTGGACGAGCCGTGCTCGGCGCTCGATCCGATTTCGACCGCCAAGATCGAAGAGCTGATCGACGAATTGTCGAAGGACTACACGATCGGCATCGTCACCCACAACATGCAGCAGGCTTCGCGCACGTCGGACTATACCGCGTTCATGTATCTGGGCGAACTGATGGAATTCGGCGCGACGGAAAAACTCTTCACGTCACCCGACAACAAGAAAACCGAAGAGTACATCACGGGACGGTTTGGGTGACGTTTTTGTTTCAAGAAAAATGATTCACGCGGAGCCGCGGAGGATACAGAAGCTCTCGTGGCGAACTGTGCCGGTGAAATCGTTATTTGGGCGCGCTCCGCGCGCCGAACAGATTTTCGGCTATTGCCCGATAATTGCACCATATTCAGCTAAATCCACTCCGCAGCGCGGCACGGCCGCGCCCGCGTCTCCGCGTGAGATATTTCTTCAAACATAATCCGCCGCCGCTGTCGCATCGACATGGGGTCTGCGCGCTGCCGCGTTGAACACGGCACTTAAGACAACGGCCACTGCGAGGTTCACCATCAGCGAACTCAGCGCCGCGTAGCAGGGAATGGCCATCCCGAAAATGTGCAGCACGAAGGTTGAGCCTTTGAAATCTAGGCTCAATACCATCGCTGTTCCCGCAGCGATCCCCGACGCCCAGCCCGCAAGCAGCGCCCAGGGATTGGGCCAGCGCGTGTAGAGTCCCATCAGCATCGTGGGCAGCGTCTGAATGATCCAGATGCCGCCGAGCAGCTGGAAGTTGATGGCGTCGGTCGTCGGCATTTTTAGGATGAAGACGAGCGCGCCCGCCTTCACCACCAGCGACGCGATTTTGGCCACCTGGCTTTCGCGCGCCGGTGAACAATTGGGATCGAAATATTCGCGGTAGATGTTGCGGGTGAAAAGATTGGCGCAGGCGATCGACATGATGGCCGCCGGCACCAGCGCGCCGATGGCGATGCCGGCGAAGGCAAAGCCCACGAACCAGGAGGGAAACGCCTTCAGGAACAGGGCCGGCACCGCGAAATTGTTGCCGAACTGCGCGAAGCCTGCGGCATAGGCCGGATTGGTTTTTACACCCGAAGCCACCGCCATGTAGCCCAACAGCGCGATCAAGCCGAGCGCGAGCGAGTAAGCCGGCAACGCCACGGCATTGCGTTTCACCACATGGCGGCTGGACGCGCTCATCACGCCGGTCATCGCATGGGGATAGAGAAACAGCGCCAGCGCTGAACCCAGAGCCAGTGTCGCATAGGACACCGCGCCGGGATTGTGCAGCGGGTCGGCTGCCAGCGTGAGTTTGGCCGGATCGACGGCGGCGAAGATCTTCGCATAACCGCCGAGCTCCGCGGGAATGATGACGATCGCCGCCAGCACGGTCCCGTAGATGAGAACATCCTTCACCACCGCGATCATCGCTGGCGCGCGCAAGCCGCTGGAATAGGTGTAAAGCGCCAAAACCAGGAAGGCGACGATCAGCGGAAAATCGTGCACCAGGCCAATGCCCGGCACGACGACGTCCATCTTGATGCCCAGCGCCGCGACGACGACTTCCATGCCGACCAGCTGCAGCGCGATGTAGGGCATCGTCGCCACGATGCCGGTGACCGCGACTGCCAACGCCAACGTGCCGTTGCCGAAGCGCCCGCGCACGAAATCCGCGCCCGTCACATAACCGTGCTTGCGCGAGACCGACCACAGCCGCGGAAACACGACGAACATCAGCGCATAGGTGATGGTGGCGTAGGGCACCGCAAAAAATCCGACGGCGCCGGCGCCGAAGATCAGGGCCGGCACGGCAATGAAGGTGTAGGCCGTATAGAGATCGCCGCCCAAGAGGAACCATGTGACGACGGTGCCGAAGCGCCGCCCGCCCAATCCCCATTCGTGAAGCTGGGAAAGATCGCCCCTGCGCCAGCGCGCGGCGAAGAAGCCGAGCACGGTGACGAACAAGAACAGCGCGGCGAAGACGGAAATCGCGATCGGATCGATCCGGGCCATGATCAGTTCCCGCCCTCGACGCGATAAACGACGTAAAGAAAGAGCGCCGCCAACGGCACCCAGACAAGCTGATACCAATAGAAGAAAGGAATGCCCGCGATCTCGGGATCGAGCCTGTTGTAGATCGGCACCCACAGCGTCGCCACGATCGGCACCAGGAGAAGAAGATAGATCGCGCGTCGACGCCTCGGCTTCTCGGCGCCCGGTTTATTTGCCTCTCGTTTTTCCGCCATGCCCGTCCCCGCTTTCCAGTGCGAATTGCTTACGGCATAACCGCCAAGCCGCCAAGAAGGCGCGCTGGCGGGCTTTTCGCAGTGCACAATCCGCTACAGGCCCGCGCTCGCTGAATAGCTCGGCACGCCTGCCTCGCGTATAGTCCGCCCCGTTTCGCACAAAGGGGGAAACGATGCGAATTCTCATTGCAGGACTGCTGGGCGCCATCGCGATGTTCGTGTGGACGTCGATTGCCCATACAGTCACGCCGCTCGGTTATACGGGCTTGAGTCAAATGCCCAATGAGCAGGCCGTACTGAACACGATGCACCAATCGATAGGTGATAAGGAAGCTCTGTACTTCTTTCCCTGGGTCGATCCCAAAGATCCCAACGCGATGACGAAGGAGGTCGACCTGAGGAAGCTCAATCCCTCCGGCATGTTGCTCTATCGTCCGCCGCTAGCGACTCCGGACAGGATGGCGCCGCTGATGGTCAAGGAATTTCTTAAAGAGCTGGCGCAGACATTGATTGCGGCTTTTGTCGTGGCCGCAATGGCTGCGGGATTTGCGAACCGGGTGATTGCAGTCACTTTGATCGGTGTTTCCGCCGGCCTTGCGACGAACGCGTCATATTGGATTTGGTATCGATTCCCGCTCGACTACACGCTGGCGCAAATCACCATTGAAGTGGTCGGCGCGTTCCTCGCCGGTCTCGCGATCGCCTGGTGGCTCGGGCGCGGCAAGGCGATGGCACACGCCATTCGCTGAGTCCGTTTCTTTTGCGTGCGCAGTCTGGTTAGACTGCGCACGCTCGATTTTTCTCCAGAGGATTGTCATGCGTCTCTTAACCATCGCCGCGCTCGCGGCGGGCTTGCTCTGGGTTGTGTCCGCGCCGGCCTTCGCCGATGCGAGCATCCCCACCAAGGATGCACCCAAGTCCAAGGACAATCCGCTGGTGCAGCGCTACGACGGCTCCTTTATTCTTGACTATGACTTCCGTGCCTTCACCGACATCCTATTTCCGCTCTCCAAGCTGGAGAAGACCGGCAACATGGGGCCGGCGAACAACAATGAATATGCGCCCAAGGCCAAGGCCGAGCTGGAAGGCGCGCGCTAGCGTGGATCTCTTCCGTGATCTCCGCGGCGCGCGGAGCGCGCCCGCGTCTCCGCGTGAACCACTTTTTTCTTTTCCGCGTCACGCCGCGAGGTCGCTCAGAGTTCAATTTTCATCTCCGAGAACAACGAATCCGGCTTTCTGGAAAATCGCCGTGGCTTGCGGGCTGTCGAGAAAATCGAGAAACGCTTTGGCGCCGGGCCGCGCATCTTTGGTCAGCGCGGCGGGATAGACGATCTTGTCGTGCGTAGCGTCGGGAAATTCTCCGACGATTTTGACTTTGGGTTGGCTCATCGCATCGGTGGTGTAGACGATGCCGAGCGGGGCTTCGCCGCGCGCCACATAAGCCAGCGCCACGCGCACGTTCTCCGCCTGCACCAGCAGATCGGCGACGCCGCCCCACACGCCGAGCGAAGAAAGCGCCTGTTTGGCGTAACGCCCCGCCGGCACGGAGTCCGGATCGGCGATCGCGAGGCGCCCGCTGTTCAAGGCGCCCACCAGATCGAAATGCGGCGCAATGCTGAGCTTGATGTTCGAATCCGCAGGCGCCACCAGCACCAGATGATTGCCCAGCAGATCCTTGCGCGTGTCGTGGGCGATCAGCCCGCGATTGTCGAGATAGTCCATCCAGTCGCTGTCGGCAGAAATGTAGACGTCCGTGCCGCCCGACGAGGCCTCGATCTGGCGCGCCAGCGCCGAGGAGGCGGCAAAGGAAAACACCACGTCCTTGCCGGTCCGCAGTTTGTAGGCGTCGCCCACCTTTTGCAGCGCCTCGGTCAGCGAGGTGGCGGCGAACACTGTCACATCGGCGGCAAAGGCCTGCGAAGCCACAAGAGCGAACAAAAGGGCGCCCGCAAGCGCTTTGGCAACTCGGCCAAGTCCCATGATCGTGCTCCAAGGAAGTCGTCCCAAGTCGTGATATTTACATGGATACCGCGCAGGGAAAAGCATACTGGACAAGGCTGCCTTTGCGTCACAGGTTTGCAGGAATGGCACGTCTCACCATTCGCGTGGATTTCGAGTCCGGGGCACAATTCGGTCCGGGCAAAGCGCGGCTGCTCGAAGCCATTGAGTCCACAGGCTCGATCCGCAAAGCCGCCGCCAGCCTGCGCATGAGCTACCGCCGCGCCTGGTTGCTGTTGCAGGCGATCGAGGATGCGGTGCAGGAGCGCGTCACGCTCACCGAAGCCGGCGGCCGCGACGGCGGCGGCACCAAGCTCACCGCGCCAGGGCGCAAACTGCTCAAGCACTATCGCGCCATGGAACGCCATGCCGCGCGCGCGGCGGCGAAGGATCTTCGCGCGCTCAGCGCGCTGACCAAGCCGCGAGCGCGCGCGAAGCGTAGTGGTCGCTAATTCTTCCCTCTCAACACGACATTCCCTCTACCCCGCTAAACCGCGCGCCGCCTGCCCGCACGTTGGCGCAAAGCCATTCGGGTACGGGCTCATCGGCGACCCTCGCAAATCGCAGGGTCCGCCGAACTCAAATCGACTCTGATCCCGATTTTTCGGCTGCCGCGCGGTGCGAACGCACGATCGCGTATTCCCGCCAGATCAGCCACATCACCACAAAGTCGAACAGCGTGAGCGCGATCAGCAGCGACGCGTGATTGAGCGTGTAGAGATACATTTGATAGAGAACAAAGAGCCCGAACACGACGAGCGATGCCGGATAGGCCCATAACCGGTTGCGCAACAGGCCCACGACGAGCACCGATTTTACGATGCCGTGGCTGAGCAAATAAAGGCCTGCAAAGAGATGGCCGCGCACGGCAAAGCTATTCGCCCACGCCAGCAGATGCGTCGCGATGAAATCGTTGGGATCTTCCGTCAGTTCGCCTTGGGTCAGATAGGATGCGAGCGCGGTGATCGCACTTGGCGGGATGAGAAGCGCAAGGGCGCCGCCGACAATCTCAAGCAGCGCATTGGCACCCTTCAGCAGGACGCTGATGCGGAAGAGTTCATAGGTCGTGCGTTCTGCACGTGCGGTGGTCATGGATTTGGATTCTACCTCGAATCCGGTGACATGACACTGGAGTGCACCCCAAGAGTGAGACAGGTAATTGAGAGGCTGAGCCCACTTCCGTCGGGCTGATCCATAACGCTGCCGAATGCGTATGACGTCGGCTGGCACGAACAGGGATCAAGCAGATGACGGAACCGGTGCGGGTTGTCCAAGACATGTACGCCGCCTTTCAAAAGGGCGACATTGCGGCAATTCTGGCGTTGATGGCGGAGGATATTGACCTGCGCCACAACCAGACGGTGGACTTGCCCTATTCGGGCCACTACCGCGGCCGCACGGAAGCAGCCGAGTTTTTCCGCAAGCTCACCACGTCGGTGGAAGTTTCGAGTTTCACGCCGGAGCGCTATGTCTGCCAAGGCGACGAGGTGGTGGCGCTGGGCATGTGGTCCGGCATAGCCCGCCCGACCGGAAAGCCGTTCACGGCACGGTGGGCGATGTACTGGGTGGTGAAGAACGGACAAGCCGTCGCCTACACCAACTACGAAGACAGCGGCGTCACCGCGGCGGCGTTCCGTCCCTGCGCGGCGAGCGGCATTCCGGCGTAGTACCGGCGATCGTCGGCGGCCCGGATTGCTCTCGCGAACAAAAAAATAGGATCAGTGTCGATTTATCTGCGCACAGCCCGTTGAAAGCGGAATGCCGGATTGCTCCTATTTTTGCTGCCATTTTTGCTGATCGGCCTGCAGACGAGCCACCATGACGTTCCTCCCGCACAAATATGGTTTCCACACTCTTAATGTCAGGACGCTCGGGCTTTGGCATCACTTTAACAATTTGAAGATAAATTGCGCGATCCTCTTGGTTTGACGGCCTCTCGGCAGGGCGCGCCGCAACTCGTCGTATTGAAGCCGAATAAAGAAGGATGCCGTGCCACAGTCCTCGAACACGCGTCGCAATAGCCAAGACCGGTCTTTGGGGATTGGAGGCATCGTCGCGCTCGTTACCGCTCTGCCGGCCCGCTTCTGGCGCGACCGCTCCGGCAACTACGCTACCATCGTCGCCCTTCTTGCTCCGGTGTTGATCGGCTGCGGCGGGCTGGCCACGGAAGGCGGTCTGTGGATCTACGAGCATCAAACTTTGCAGGGGGCGGCGGATTCGGCGGCGCTGAGTGCTGCCACGCTCTACAGCCTGAACACCTCCAAGAGCTTGACGACGCAAGCGTCCGGAATTGTGGCGACCTATGGCTATACTGTCGGAGTGAACAGCACGACGGTCACGGTGCACCGTCCGCCGACGACCGGCAATTACACCTCCAATTCCAAAGCCGTCGAAATTATCGTCAGCACATCGCAGCCGCGCCTTTTGTCGGGGATATACAGCTCCACGCCGGTCACCATCACCGGGCTGGCGGTTGCGCTCGCCGGCAATAACGGTACCGGGTGCGTCCTTTCCTTGAACTCTACCGTCAGCGGCGGCACGACCAGCCAAGGCTCGAGCGCCATCGTTCTCAACGGATGCAGCCTCTACGATAATTCTTCGAGCGGCACCGCGCTGATCAATGGCGGTTCGGCGACGATCACCGCCGATTCGGTCAATGTCGTCGGTGGAATTTCGGGAACGGGCATCACGGCCACAAATGGCATCAACAAGGGTGTGTCGGCGATTTCCGATCCCTATGCCAGCGTCAGTCCACCTTCATTCTCGGGCTGCGATTCAACCAATCTCAGCATCAAGACGACCGTCACGCTTAATCCGGGCGTCTATTGCCAGGGCATCCAAATGAACGCCGGTGCCAACGTCACGTTAAACCCCGGCATCTATTATATCGATCGAGGTTCGCTGTCGGTGAACGGTTCCGCCACTCTGTCGGGCACGGGCGTGACGCTCGTATTCACGTCGAGCACGGGATCGAACTACGCCTCGGCGCTCATAAATGGTGGCGCGACAATCAATTTGACGGCCCCCACCACCGGACCGACGGCGGGCATCGTGATCTACGGCGACCGCAAGATGCCGACGAGCACGACATTCAAGTTTAACGGCGGTTCGGGACAGATTTTGGGCGGCGCCGTCTACTTGCCGGATGGAACGGTCAATTATTCCGGCGGCGCGAGCGGCAGCACCAATTGCACCCAATTGATCGGTGACACCATCACGTTCTCCGGCAATGCCAACTTGGCGGTCAATTGCTCGTCTTACGGCACCCAATCCATCGGCATCTCCCAAGCCAGTCTGGTGGAGTGACGGGATGGACGGCGCGCTCAAAACCTGGACCCTTCGCACAGGCCGCCGGCTGCGTGCTATTTCGGCGCCTTTCGCGAAGGGCAAGCGCGCGACAAGCGGGGCCGCCGCGATCGAATTTGCCATGGTCGGGCCGCTGCTGGGCATGTTGCTGGTCGTCTCGGCAGATTTCAGCTTGGCGTTCTATAGCGACATGCAGGTGCAAACTTCGGCACAATCCGGGGCTCAATACGCCGCCGTGTACGGCTTTAATGCCACCGCCATTTCCTCCGCGGTGACCAACGCAACATCGACTTCCGGCATCAGCGCCTCGCCGGCGCCGTCCCAGTTTTGCGGCTGCCCAACGTCCTCTGCCGTGACGAGCACGACCTGCGGCACGACCTGCTCCGACGGCATGACGGCAGGGACCTATATCAAGGTGACGGCGACCCGCACGTATTCGACCATTCTGGCCTACCCGATCGTTCCCACCAGCTTCACCCAGGTCGCGACCTCTACGGTGCGGATCAAATGAAGCGGATACGAGACCTTCGCGACAGCTCCGGCGCAACGGCGGTGGAGTTTGCGCTGACAGCGCCGGCTTTTTTTGCGCTTGTGGCCGGCATCATCGAAGTGGGGATCGTGCTGTGGTCGCAGCTCTCCTTGCAGCAAGGCGTCGAGGCGGCCGCGCGCTGCGCCAGCGTGAACAAGACCCTGTGTGGAACAACCAGCGAAATACAATCCTATGCCGCCGCCCAGAGCTACGGCCTTACGCCAGCGACATCGACATTCACCGTGTCCACCCCGTCATGCGGCAATCAGGTTTCGGCGAGCTATACCTACACTTTCTTGTTCGGGTATTTCGATCTTCCGAACATCACCCTCACCGCGAGGTCGTGCTTTCCGAAGTGAATGCCTGACCGCGGCGACACGTATTACCCTGAGCGCCTTGGCCGCGGCCCAACGACGATCTTCACGTCGTTATCGCCGATACGACAACGCTTCCGCCACATGCGCACGATGTACGATCACAGCGCCGGCAAGATCGGCGAGTGGTTGCTCATCAGGCTAGGCGCAGCGTTCTCCGCGCTCAGAGCCTACGCATCAATGTCCGGAAACGTCGTTGGGGGTGGCAACGCAGAATTCACGTAGCTGCGAAGCGCCAGGTCGCAGAGCAGGTACGCGTGTGAGACCAACACTTGACACTCGGAACGAGTGAGGGTCGACAATCTGGTGCTGATCTTAGCGCTGCGGGCTCGATCTTCAGCAGATAGCGCCAGGGCAGGGGCGGCCTTGTACCCGCCAGGCTCGGTCTCGATTGTCCAATATCCGACAACACGCTGATTGAGACGCGCCATGGCGAGCAATTGTCGTTCGCGCGCATTGTCGACCTGATTGAGAATGACTTCCACCACGCGATTCAACTGAAATGGCCAATTGTGTGCAGGGCTCTCCTCAGCAAAAACGTTTCGGCCGGCGTTGCTGGCAAGGACGGTCCGGTATCGCTTCCAAACCGTTTCGAGGCCCAGATTGTCGTACACGCCGCCATCGGTTAGCACCGCCCGCTCCGTATACGGCTTGCGATGGAGTGTCGTTCCGTCCTGATCGGTCATGCTGTCTGGTGCGAAGGTCAGATCGAGCGGGGAGAGAACCGGAGGAAATGCGGAAGAAGCCGCTATAACATCCGCCAGCAGGAAATTCGGCCTTTCGATCCGGCCCACGCGATAGTCGCTCGCATAGACAGGCGATATCCGGAACAATCCTCCCGTCATGAGATTTGTCGCATTGAATACGAAACGCGGGGCCATCGGCAATTCCGTGAGCCGTGCGCCGTGGAACAAACCCTTGTCGTAGGCCGCGGAAACACGCTTCGCCGCCGATTGCGTTGGCAGCAGTCCGACAACAATCGCCCATAAGTCGACTTTTGCTTTTGCAAAGGTGAGGATGGGATTGGCGACCACCTCTCTGAAATTTGTCGCGACTCCCGCGGGGTCGAACGTCAACTGGCGCCAGCCGTAGGCAAGAACGCCATTGGTAATCGATCCTCCGGATACGCTCGAGAATCTCGCGATCTTGGAAAGCAGACCCAACTCGTTGAGCCGCCAAAGCGCGCCTAGATGAAACACCATGGCGCGAAATCCGCCGCCAGAGAGGCAGAGCCCAATCCCGTCCTCGAGCTTGGTTGCCTCCAAGGGATCTTGGTTCTCGACTCCCTTGCCGCTTGGTGCTGACGATACCGTCATAACGTTCCCCGGTCTTCGATCACTTCTTGGCAGCGACCAACGGTGAATTTCATTACTACCCCCGCAAGCGCTCGGGCCATGGCGGAACGAGCGAAGTTGCAATCAGCGCCACAGCGCCGGCTCCCACGATCGCAATGACAACAAGCGTTTCCATCCTTCCATCGCCGCGATCGAACAATCTTTCAAGCCAATTCACGTAAGCCCCATTCGTCTTGAATCGCGATTTTGCTTTGAAAATGTTTTGTGGTCTAGTTGTTCGACTGCATAGTTCTGCGCAATTCGAATGGAATGCAACTCGCATAGTTGTAGTAGGAAATTTCGCCGCTCAAAGCGAAAAACAACATTTTTTCGATAGTGCCTCGTGCTGCTTCACATTCAGCGAAGCGGAACGCCACTTTGAAAACGCCATCCAATGTGCCCGAAATTCGCGTTGCATGCTCCAAAGGCGCGGGCCGCTCCCGGCAAAATGGCAAGGCAGCGCTCCTTGCGACACCCGCGTATCGTCGCGCTATGTTCCCAGATGTTTGAGCATTGCCTGCGCATAGGCGATGCGCTGTGCGTTCCCCAGCATTGCCGCGCCGTTGACTTTTCTCGTGACGAGCGAGATTTCCCACGCATCCGCCAGAGACAAGCATCCGCGCGCGGACAGATACCAGCATCCCGACGCGGCGGCGCCTTCGGGCGTCTCGCAATATGCGGCGGTGTCTTCGGCGGATTTGCCGATCGTGGCGCCGAACTCGGCATATTCGTCGCGGCCGGTCAGCTGAATGAGCCCGCGTCCGCGGAAGCGATATCCATCGCCCGACTGCTCGTCGCCATTGCCGAGTCTGTTTGCGTAGACGCGATCGGCGAGCGCTTGGGAATTTCCGACGAAGGGCTGCGCGCTTTGCGCCGTCGGAAACGCGTGCGGGAAAACCGCGGCAATGTGGTCGGCATGTGTGTAGTTTAGATTTTCGACGACTTCCTGGAACGACGCGCCGGCTTCGACGAGAAATTGTCCGATCGCCACGGCTTTGCGCTTGTTGTTGGTCACGTCGAATTTCGCGAACGCGGCCAGAAGCGGCTGCAGCCAGGTCGAGCGGTTGACGCCGGGCGCCACGATCGAGAGGGCGGCGGCCAGAGAGTTGCTGCCGTCGGAAGCTATGGATGGCGCGGGCGCAGCGGCGGCAAGCAGCGCCGTCGCCGGCTGCGCGGCGGTCGCCGTAGTCGCCGAAGTCGTGGCAGCGCTGGCGGCCTGCTGTGCCGGCGGCCGGATGACGATGGAAAGCGAGTTCTCGATGAAATCCGCGCCGGCATAGCCCGAGGCGGCGATTCCGAGCAGGCTTTTGACGTCGGCGAGATTGACGTGGGTGAAGTTCTGCAATCCCAGCAGGAGCCCCGCACCGACGCCGGCAATGAAACCTATCATCAGGCTGAGCGCGAAATAAGCGGCGCTGAAGGCGGATTGCGGGTTGGGTGCGCCCATATTCGGATTTGAGCCCTTCAGCCCGACAGCGGCGCGAACGCCCTGTCCCAAAACGCCCATCATCCCGCACAGCAGCAGAGCGTTGAGCGCGTCCGCGCCGCTCACGATCATTTGGTTGCCGGTGTCATGCGATCCCCCTTGTCATAACCGCTTCACGCAACGCTGCTGGCGGCGCATCTCCCTGGATGGAGCGTCGGCGAACTTGGTCTTGTCACAGCCCGCGCGAATGAGATCGCCATGACGATACGGCGAAGCCCGCCCGCCGGATATCGGCCATTTGGTTATGAGGGCATGCGCAAATGAGCGGCAGCCGGAAGTATCCGGAAATCGTAAACTATGCCGGCTGGCCGGTGGGGCGTCGCTGTCCAGATTGCCGTGAACTGAGTGTGCACGCGCCGACTTTTGCTCTCACACGGATTTAGCGGCTAAAACTGGTGGTGCTTGGACGCGAGAATGGGGCCGGGACCTTCGCAGCGTAGACATCCGCGGCCCGGGAAACACATGCCTCTTACTACACGACCCGCGGCGACTTCGTATCCCAATTGTGCCAGGTGGGTCGCTCTTGTCTTGCATCTCCTCCCGCTGCTGTTTCCGGCCATATTCGTGTTCGCTGCGGTCATAAATTCTATCGCGGTTCTGTATGCAGCCGTCGCGATCCACCTGACCATCATCGCCGGCGAAAACACAATCGGAAGACATTATTCGAACGAGCCAAATGAATCGGCATTGGCACAAGGGTCGGCGTCCCAAGCGCCGCTCTTTGTGTGGGCCATATGCCATGCGGTGGCCCTATCGGCGGCAATTGCACTGATCGCGCGTAGCCGGCTTACGGCTCATCAAATCTTCGCGTTGGGGGCAATCTTCGGATATTCCATCAACCTGTTTTCCATAGTCGTCGGCCACGAGTTACTCCACCGCCGAGCCACCGCGCCCCAGATTTGTGCGGATATTCTGTTCGCGATGATGTTACTCCCGCAATTTCCGACAGTTCATCTCGCGAGCCATCATAGATGGGCCGGAACGACCCAGGATTGTCAGACTCCTCATGCCGGGGAGCAGATCTATCCGTATCTCTGGCGGGCTCTCTATGAAGGTCTATGTCTTTCCTTGAGCCGATCCGCCCGCGCGCACGAGCCTTATCTACTTCGGCGCACAGCGATCACGCTCGCATTGATTGCACTGGGATCAATCTACGGGTGGCCTGTTCTGCTGTTCTTAGTCGTACAGGGGGTCTTCGCGTTTCTCGTGCTGGAAACGCTCAACTATGTTCAACACTATGCTGTCGAACGGCCGGTGCCGGGAATTGCTCAAGCCGCAAACCGGGATATCAATTTCGTTTCTCGATGCATCTTGATGAACTTGCCGCTTCATGACGCCCATCACACGCACCCAAGCCTGTCCTATTCCGAACTCACGCGCGTTCCGGACGCCCAAACCTATTGTTGGGGATATTGGACGTCCTTTTGGATTGTCTGGCTTCCGCCCTTATGGCAGCATTTGCAGCGTCAGAGGGTCAGGCAGGTCGTTGAACGATGAGTGTGCATTTCCAATCGACAAAATATTCCCACTACCTGCCCCATCTCGTGCGGGGATCCGTAACGTTTGTTGGCGGGATTATTCTCGCATTTTGTTGCCTGACAATATTGGTCATCAGCTCATGCACCTTCGGCGGCTAGTTCCGGCGGGTCGGAGAGGACAGCGTAGCGCGCTGATATTCTAAAATGCGACAGGACGAATCTAGCGCAACAACCGGCCAGCTAGAGAGCGCGAAACGAGAGACCGTAACGCCGGTCCTTGAGCGCTCGATCACCGAACTCGTCACGTTGTTCGGGCAAATCTTTACGACACCGTTCGCGTTTTTAACGTTCAATCAGCAGTTTCGTCGACAGATTAGCGCGCTTGCCGCGAACGATCTGGAAGCGGCTGAGCCCGACTCTATAGCCCGCCCCTTGACGTTTTTTGTATCATTGATGGGCGTACACTTTCTCCTGTCCGGCCTGTATTGGAGAATGGCGTTCCCGCATTCAACGCTCAAACAAGCCCTGAGCAGCGATGCGTCCGCCCTTGTTGCGAGCGGCGCGCAGCAGCCTCTACGGTACTATAACTCTCTTGCGACTATCGTCGGCAGCGCCGAGGCCGCGCTCTTAATCGCATTCGGGATCACTCTGATTGTTGCGGCAAAATCACTATTGGTTTCTCTGACGGGCCAATTGCTTCGCTGCCCAATAAGATTTTTGACCGGATTGCACGCAAGCGCTTATGCATTGGGAACATTTATCTTCATTCAATATGTTTTCATCCTAGTTCGATATTTGCTGGCACAGGAATTTGGAGACGTAGCGTTCAGATACGGCTTTACCATCATTATTTATGGATCATTGATTTTGGGGATGGTGCTCGTGGTCAGGGTCGTTCAGACCATTCGTATGGCCGACGGAACGCCTGAACTTCCGACATACCTCAGCTGGTTTATCGGGACGGTGATTTGGCAATTTGTTGTGACTGTTGGCGCCATCCATATTGCGCCAATATCCGGCTATGATGGGTTCTGGGCAAACTACGCCCAATACTGGCGCGTGTTCGCCCAACTCATGGATCCAACCAATTGGCACGACTAGCTTCACGTGACGCTTGACGTGCACCATTGCTTTCGATGAGGAATTTGGCGACACGATGCGTATTCCCACCCTTACCGCTCAAACACCCCTCTCCGATACGACAGCGCCTCCGCCACATGCCCGCGCTGCACCGCTGGCGCGCCCGCCAGGTCGGCAATCGTCCGCGCCACGCGCAACACGCGGTGATAGCCGCGCGCCGTCAGTTTCATCGCGGACGCCGCATCGGTGAGAAGTTTGACGCCGCTCGGCTCCGGCGTCGCCACGCGATCCAGCAACTCGCCTTCGGCTTCCGCGTTGGTGCGTAGTTTGTGTTCGCGATAGCGCTCGCGCTGGATATCGCGGGCTTTGGCGATGCGCGCCGCGACCTCGGCGCTGCCTTCGGCGGGCGGCGGCAACGCTAGATCCTGCGCCGACACGCTCGCCACTTCGATATGAATATCGATGCGGTCGAGCAGCGGGCCTGAGAGCTTGGCCTGATAATCCGCCGCGCATTTGGGCACGCGGCCGCAGGATTGCGAAGGATCGGAAAGATAGCCGCAGCGGCAGGGGTTCATCGCGGCGACAAGCTGGAAGCGCGCCGGAAAGCGCACATGCGCATTGGCCCGCGCCACCACCGCTTCGCCGGTCTCAATCGGCTGGCGCAGCGAATCCAAAACCTGCCGTTGGAACTCCGGCAACTCGTCGAGGAAGAGCACGCCAAGATGCGAGAGGCTGACTTCGCCCGGCTTCACCTTTAGTCCGCCGCCGATCAGCGCCGCCATGGACGCGGAATGATGCGGGCTGCGGAACGGCCGCTTGCGCGAGATCGCGCCCTCGCGCAGTTCGCCCGCCAGCGACCGCACCATGGAAAGTTCGAGCGCTTCCCTGGCGTCAAGCGGCGGCAGCAGTCCCGGCAGGCGCTGCGCCAGCATGGATTTGCCGGCGCCCGGCGGGCCGATCATTAGCATGGCGTGGCCTCCGGCAGCCGCGATTTCGAGCGCGCGCTTGGCCGTCTCCTGGCCCTTCACGTCCTTCAGATCGGGCGCGTTGACGGTGTCGTCCGCGAGTTTGGGCGAAGGCGCGTTCAGCACCTGCACGCCCTTCATGTGATTGACGAGCGCGATGAGCGAAGGCGTGGCGATGATTTCCAGTCCGCCGGCCCAAGCCGCTTCCGCGCCGCAGGCAGCGGGGCAGATCAATCCGCGTTTGGCTTCCGTCGCCGCGATCGCCGCCGGTAACACGCCCGCCACCGCCGTCACTTTGCCGTCGAGCGAAAGTTCGCCGAGCGCGGTGTAACCGGCAAGCTCGCTGGCTGGAAGAATGCCCATCGCCGCCAACAGGCCGAGCGCAATCGGCAGATCGTAGTGGCTTCCTTCCTTGGGCAAATCGGCCGGCGCGAGATTGACGGTCATGCGCTTGTAGGGAAGGCCGAGCCCGATGGCGGCGAGCGAGGCGCGCACGCGTTCGCGGCTTTCGCCCACCGCTTTATCGGCAAGGCCGACGACGATGAATTCGCCCTGGCCGCCGTCGGCGATATGCACCTGCACTTCGACTTCGCGCGCCTCGATGCCCTGAAACGCGACAGTATAGGTATGCGCGATCGCCATGCTCTTCCCCGAAGGGCAGGATTTGCGCGTGAGGCGTACGGCCAAGCAACCGCACCACGCCGCGGATTTGTCTCAAAATGTCTCAGAGCGAAACGTGCATGAAATTTGCGACGAAGATAAAAACAAAGACTCTCCTCTGCCCCGCTTCAGCGGGGGAGAGGTCGGGTGAGGGGGTCGTGACGCAAGTGAAAATTTCATCGGGCTGTGCGGGGCGGTGAAGCCCCCTCACCCTACCCTCTCCCCCTATGGGGGAGCGGGAATGTCGCAAGGGTGAGATCTACCCCGGCAGCGCCACCGCCGCCGCCACGGCCGCGATGACAAATCGCGCGAGATAGCCGGTCGCGTGCGCCGCGGTCACCAAGGGATCGATCTTCACGAACAGACTGTTGGTGACGGTGACGATGAGCGGCCCCGCGATCCACGCCAGCACGGCGACGAGCAAAGCAGGCGCCAGATCGGTGACATGGAAGAGGTCGCACAGCGCGATAAAGGCGGCGGCGACGAAATAGTCCATCACACTCGACCACAGGATGGCGGAGCGTTCCTTGCCGCCCGAACGGTCGCGCCAGACTTCCGGGTAAATGAAATAGCGCTTGTGAAACAGCACGCCGAAGAACAGCCAGTCGGTAAACGTCATGAGCGTGCCGGCGGCAAGTGTCGCGGCGATCAGCATCCACATGTCGGATTTCCCCCGAAGCGCGAGGCCACAATCGTGGGGAGCAGACTACTTCGGCACGGCGTCGAAGGCGATGGTGGTGCGGTCCTGCGCGGAATGAAACGGCACCGTGCCGTGCCACATATAAGAGGGAAACAGCACCAGCGTTCCGGGCTTGGGCTGGATGGTGCGGCGGATTGGGTCTTTCAAGCCGAGATCGAAATGCGGCTCGCCGAATTTGATCCAGCCCTGCTTTTGCTTTGTGTCGCTCACGCTCTCGGGCACCGCGATGTAGTACGCCGAGCTGATCCAGCCCTTGGGGTGGACGTGATTGGTGTGAAAGCCGCAGTCCCTCAGCCGCGAGGACCACGAGCCGGAATATTCGAAGCCCGCCCGCTTGCGTTTCAAAAGTGGATGCTCGGGATCGTCCTTCATGCGCTGGATGTAAGTGAGCACCGCCTCGTCCACGCGTTGGCGCAAGAGTTCGATGATGGGAAATTCCTTGTTGCCGAAGAGGTTTTCTAGCGTTTGCGTGCCGCCGCGCAGCGTTTGATCGACATGCTCGCGCCGGTCCTGATGCATCGCATCGAGATAGCGGTTGAGTTCGTGATTGAATTCTTCGACGCTGGAAAAACCTTCCGGCACGCCAAGCTCGAAGAGCTGCACGAACTTCTCGTAGTCGTTGAGATAGTCTTCGCGGCCATCGCCCAGCAGGCGCAGTGCCAGAGACCACATGCCAAGCGCGCCCTGATCGTTCGGCTCGATGGCGATAGCGCGCGCAGCCGCTTCTTCGGCGCGCTTGTAATCGCCGGCGCGGATCAGCGTTTCGGCGAAATTGCTCCAGGCATGGGCGTTTTCCGGCTCGTAGCGCAGCGCAGTCTCATGTTCCGGAATGGCGCTTTGCGCATCGCCCAGCCGCGCTCGGCTCATCGCGAGGCCGATACGGGCCGTCACGTTTTCCGGCATCAGGCGCGCAGCCGCCGCGTAGTAGTCTTGCGCTTCCTCGTAACGTTCGGAGCGGAACAGAAAGTTTGCCCGGTTGAGCGGCAAGGGGCCGAAATCGGGATACAGAACGGCCGCATCGTCGAACGAACGCAGGAATTCATCGTCGCGTTTCAACCGGTAGAGCAGATGGTTGAGATCGCGATGCGCCAACATGTTGATGGGATCTTTGGCAATGGCATTGCGATAGGCCGCGATCGCTTCTTCGTTGCGGTTCAGAAGCTGCAAGACGTTGCCGCGGTTGTATTCCACGATCGCGTGATTGGGCAGAACGGATTTCGCGCGGTTTATCCATTCTAGTGCTTCGGCATGGCGGCTCTGGAATTTGAGACTGAGGCCGATATCGTGCTGCAAGGCGGCGGCTTGCTGGGGATCGCGCGTAGAGGCGAGCGCCTGGTGAAGAAGCGTTTCGCCTTCTTTCGCTTTGCCCACTTCGTTCAGCGTCGCGGCCAGCACTTGTTTCGCGGAGGCCCAATTGGGCTGGATTTTGAGCGCCGTGCGATAAGTTTTTTCGGCGCCGGCGAAATCGCCCTTGCTGTGCAGCCCTTGGCCGAGCTGCAAGAGCGCCTCAACGAAATTGGGTTTTAGGCGAATGGCTTCGCGCTGGGCGGCATTCGCCGCGTCCACGCGCCCACTAAGCGCCAGCACATTGCCGAGGTTGTGGTGCACGTGCGGCTGATTGGGATTGGCGGCCAGGGACCGGCGATAGAGTTCTTCGGCCTCCAGGGTGCGGCCTTGTCCGCGGCGGATCAGGCCCATCAGCTGCAGGGCGTCGGGCTCGGCGGGACGTTCTTCCAGCACGCGCATCAGCGCCATTTCGGCTTGGCCGAAATCGTTCTTGTTCATCGCATCCAGCGCCTGTTTCAAAAGGTTCTGGACGTCGCGGTCGCTGAGTTTGGAAGCCGTGGCAGAAGTCATGGCAGCGAGCTTATCGCCCATCGGGCTCTTTCGCACAACGCATTGAGAAAACTGGCGTTAACGCAGGTTCTCAGCGATCCAGCGCGCGGCGGATCTGGGTCTGAAACCAGGCCACGCCCGCTTCATGCTTGGGCGAAAGGCGGCCCTTTTCGTAGACGCCGGCGTTCAAGTTCTGCTGCACCGCCTCGCAGATCAGAATGTCTTCCGCCGTCGTCACTTCCGAAGCCGCCACCGCGCGGCGGATGCTGGCTTCGTCGGCGTCTTCGGCGAAGAGGAAGAGATAATCGAGCTTGGTGTGCCCGTGATCGACGGGCCACATGCGCTCCATCAAGACGCCGTCGGCATAGACGTTGACGCCCAGGCACGGCCACTGCCACGCCCACAATCCCGCAACCGCAGAGCCTTCGCGCGGCGTCGCATGATAAAATTGCACCGGCGGATCGATTTCCACGCCGTAAGTCGAGCCGAGCGAAGCGTTTAACGCCGGATGCAGAACCGGAATGTGGTAACCCTCGAGATAGTTCTCGACATAGGTTTTCCAATTGCATTTCAGCAGGTGCTCGGAATGGCGTACGCGTGTGAAGCGCTCGAGCGCCATGGCACTGGCTTTCTTTTCCAGTGGCGCAATCGTTTGTTCGAAGTCGCTCGCGTTCCTGTCCATATTGACGAAGACAAAGCCGTGCCACATCGCGCATTGGAGCGGGATCAATCCGAAGTCGCGCGGATCGAAATCGGACGCGGGTCCGAAATCGCGCGCGCTAGCAAGCCGTCCGTCCAGCGCATAGCGCCAGCCGTGATAGCGGCAGAGCAGCGCGTTGCCGCAGTCGCCGGCGCCGTCGTCGACCAGCGGCCCCGCCCGATGCCGGCACACATTATGAAAGGCGCGCACCGCGCCATCCTCGCCCTTCACAGCCAGAAGCGCAAAGCCGGCCATGCGGGAGGCGACATAGGCGCCCGGCTTGGAAAGCTGGCTTTCATGCGCGAACAAAATCCAGCTTTTGGCAAAGACAAGCTTGCGCTCTTCTTCGTAAACAGCGGGGTCGCGATAGAGCGCGGCGGAAAGGGTTTCGGCGGTGCGTTGGGTCATGGGCGCGAGAATAGCAGCTGGACCTTGCACTTGCGAAGTCCCGCCCCTACCGTGCCAAAACCGCTATCCAACTGCTATTCCCATCGACGAGAGAGACCAATGAGCCAGCGTTTTGAAGGCACGGATAAATATGTCGCGACGGAGGATCTTCGCATCGCGGTAAACGCGGCGATCGCGCTGGAGCGGCCGCTTCTCATCAAAGGCGAGCCGGGCACCGGCAAGACCGAACTTGCGTTTCAGGTCGCCGATGCGCTGCAGGCACCGCTCATCACCTGGCACGTGAAGTCCACCACCAAAGCCCAGCAGGGGCTTTATGAATACGACGCGGTGACGCGCCTGCGCGATTCCCAGCTCGGCGATGTGCGCGTGAAGGACGTCAAGAACTACATCAAGAAGGGCAAGCTCTGGGAAGCCTTCGAAATGACGAAGGCGCGCCCGGTGCTGCTGATCGACGAAATCGACAAGGCCGACATCGAATTCCCCAACGACCTGCTGCTCGAACTCGATCGCATGGAATTCTTCGTCTACGAGACGAGTGAAACGATCAAGGCGAAGATCCGCCCGATCGTGATGATCACGTCCAACAACGAGAAGGAGCTGCCCGACGCGTTTTTGCGCCGCTGCTTCTTTCACTACATTAAGTTTCCCGAGCGCGACACGATGCAGAAGATCATCGACGTGCACTATCCCAACATCAAACAGAAGCTGGTGTCCGAAGCGCTCAACGTTTTCTACCAGATCCGCGATGTGCCGGGCCTGAAGAAGAAACCGTCGACGTCCGAGCTCCTGGATTGGCTCAAGCTTCTGCTCAACGAAGACATCCCGCCGGAAGCCCTCAAAGAGCGCGATCCCACCAAGCTCATTCCGCCGCTGCACGGCGCGCTGCTCAAGAACGAACAGGACGTGCACCTGTTCGAGCGCCTGGCGTTCTTGGCGCGACGGGAAAGCAGAAACTAGGGTAGTGGTACAATTTGAAATCCAGCCCGATTGACCGGGCTTTGAGCGCCCCGCTAGGCCATGCCATATTGCCGGTGTGAATACCTACAGCGTCGCTAGTGTTCGATTGGGCCGCGACATCATCGGATGGGCTGTAATAATAGACGTGCCTGGTCAGCAGAAACCATCGGCCAGCCATATCTTCCGGACTGAGTCAGAAGCTGATGCCGAACGAGCCAGGCTAATCGCTTCAGAAGCGCAGGACGCCAAATCCCCATGACAGCCAAGCGCCTCAAACGCCCCCGCGATCCCGTCCAGCTAGGCAAGCTGGTGGGGATATCCTGACGGGTCAAGTCAAGGACCAGCAAGCGGCCCCCAAATCTCAAGTCACTGAGGCACACGAATTCGCACGGAAGGGTGGGCTTAAAGGTGGCCGTGCGCGCGCTGCGGTTCTGACCCCCAACCCGCCGAAAGGCCATTGCAAAAAAAGCTGCGAATGCTAGGTGGAAAAAATCCATCTGACGTTGTGGACTAAGAATTCTTGCGCGCTCGTTGCGAAACGGGGCTATTCCCGAACGTCAAACTGTACCCTACCGAAACTAGCGTCCGATTGAATTGCCGCACGCCCTGAGGGACAATGCCTCCGGTGAAGGCTGTCCAAGGGCGTGTGCGGTGTGGCTGAATTCCCAGCTGGCATATCTGTCGGTCTACGCGCCGGCCGCTGCGTTTTTCCTTTCCATCGCACCGTTGTACAGCGCCCGATTTCGCAAAAGCCCGCGACGCGTCGCCGTCGCGGCTGTCATCGCCCTGGCCGCGTCCATTTTAGTGTCGGCTCAGTTTGGCGAGTGGATCGCCTCAAAGAGCCAAGTGGTCATGGCGGGCGCTGAAAGAAAGCCAGTTCAGGCCGAGCCGAGCGCACCTGCCGCGTCGTCCGCCGGGCTCGGCACGCGCGAAGACCGAGTGTGCGTGCTGGCTTTTGCCGATGTGACGGCAACCGGCATCATTCCCAGCTACGCCAAGCTGACGGGTTCTCCGGGGCGGCGTACGGCTGTTCCCGATAGATACACATGCGGCGCCGAAACGTCGGTGACGAAGTATGACATTACGGTCGATATGATATGCTCGGACTTCCAGAACAAACAGTGTGCTAAAGTCTTTCAAGTCTCGATCGACGACGGCACGGTTCTTTATCATCGCTAGCGGGATGACTCTTTTGAAAACGAAATCTCTGGGCTGCGTGGCCTCTATCGCGGCTTTGTCTGTCTGGAGCACAAGTGCGCTCGCGCAAGACGCCGCCGATGCGTTCAAGGATCGGGGTGACGGCGCGAAAGTGCATGTGACGTCGGGATTTGTCTGCCCGCATCTTTATGGCCGCTTCGAGCGTGACGCCGTGGGCATGAGCGATCTGGAGACCGGTTCGGTCTATTGTGCCTATTCGGGGCTCGACGGTGTCTACGGCACTGTCGTCTTGCGCCCGCTCAACGGGCCCTATGACGCCAAGACCTCGCTGGTGCCGGACTTCGTCGAACAGGAAGGCACCGGCGGCAAGCGCATCGCCGAAGCCACCGTCAAAATCGGCGCCGCGTCGCAGCCGCTCGCCGTCTACACGCGCACCTACGAGACCTCAGAACTGGAATCGCTGCACTATCGTGTGATGTTTGCGGGCGCCGCGATAAAGAACTGGGCGGTCGAAGCCACCATCGAATATGCCGATCCGCGCGATAATTCCTTTCAGAAGGCGTTCCTGGACGCGGTCTACAAAGATGCGCTCGCGGAAATCGGCGCCGAGCCGGCGAAAACCCCTTAAGCTTTGCGCTATAGTGCCGAAGTGATGGGGACAGGCATGCAGCGTTGCTCAACATCGAACATTGCGCGAAGAGTTGGTGCGATACTTGTCCTCGCACTGTGTCTCGCACCACTACCGGCTTCGGCTGCGAAATTCGTCGCGCTGGTCGTCGGCGTGTCGCATTACAGCGCGCCGCTCTCCGCTCTTCCCAGCCCCGTCAAAGATTCTGACGCCATGGCCTCGACGCTGCAAGGCTTCGGCTTTCAAGTTTTCCGCCTGAACGATCCCGACGTGGCGACCTTCCAGCGCGGTCTCGTCGAATTCGTCAATCAGGCGAAAGGCGCCGATGCGGCCGTTGTGTTTTATTCCGGCCACGGCTTTCAGCTGAACGGCGAAAACTATTTCGTGCCGGTGGACGGCTCGTTCGATTCGGTGAACGCGTTCAAGGCGGATTTCACCACCGTCAGCTCGGTGATTGAAAAACTGGATTCGGCGAAAGCCAAATTCAAATTCATCATTCTGGATGCCTGCCGCAGCGATCCCTTCGTCGCCGGCGACAAGATGAACATGGGCGCGGTGATCGCCACCGCCGGTCTCGCCGAGCAGCGCAAGCTCGGCGTCAACACGCTGATCTCCTACGCCTCGGCCCCCGGAGAGGTTTCCCTCGATCTCGGAAAAAGCGTGGGGTATAGCTTCTACACCCATGAATTCCTTAAGGTTTTGAGGGCCGCCCAAAGCGTGGAAGTGGGCGTGCTGACGCGCCAAGTGCGCGCCGCCGTGATCGCCTATGCAAGCCGCGCCCATGTCGAGCAGGTGCCATGGGAAGCAAGCTCCATGAGCCGCGAATTCTATTTTTCGCGCGCCGCGGCTGGAAAGATCGCCGACATCCTGCCGGAGTTGCCGCAGGAAGCGCCGAAGAGCGGTTTCATCATCGCCGATTCCGGTCGCCGCGCGCTGACGCTCGCCGAGCTCGCCAAATTCAATCCCGCGGAATTGCGCATCGCCCGCAACGAAATCTTTGCGCGCCACGGCCGCATCTTTGTCAGCGACGATCTCAGGGCCTATTTCGCCAAGTTCTCCTGGTATCACCCGGTCTCGGCGGAAGTGACGCTGTCGCAATTGGAAGAAGCCAACGTCGTGCTGATCCGCGAGGCCGAGAAGACCAACACCAAGGCCGAAGTCACCGTCGCGCGCGCGCCGTCCGATTTTCTGATTCCCGATTCCGACGCGCACAGGCTTACGCGCGCGGACCTCGTCAACCTCTCGCCCTCCGATCTGCGCATCGCCCGCAACGAGATCTATGCGCGGCGCGGGCGCTACTTCCAATCGGCGGACCTGAAGGCGCGGTTCGAGAAATTCTCCTGGTATCAGCCCTACACCTGGAATCCGGGGCTCAATCCCATCGAGCGGGCAAATGTGGATCTGATTCAGAGCATGGAGAACGGCCCTGCAAAAACTTCCTACTAGGGTTTTTGCCCTGCTGCTGTTCGCGTCGCCCGCGGCGGCGCAAACGCGCGATGCGCTGGACATTCTTGTCGCCGCCTATCCGCAAACGCTGGCGAGCCGCGACGGCAATACAATCGTCTTCCGTGACGGTGCGCGCATGGATGCGGGACCTGTCGATCCGGATAAGCCGTTCGCCGCGCTGCTGTCCCACGCCACAATTCTCGATCAGTTGCGCCTCGCCTATCCCCAGGGCGCGCCGATCGCGCCGCCCGGGTTCAATTTCGATCCCGGCCGTTTCCGCAATGCGGCGTTCTTCAACCACATGTACGGCGATTGCCGCAAAGGCGAAGTGGAGAAACATCTCACCTCCGTGGTCTGGTTGCCGAGGCACCGGAGCCAGACGTTGCGCTTTACCGCCGTGAACGGTGCCGCCGATCGGTTGCGCGAAGTCTCCGCCGAAATCGATGTGCTACCGCCTTCTCTCGCCCGCGCGGCCTATCCCAGCGCCGGCACCTATTCCTGCCGCGGCGTCGCCGATGCGGGCCAGCCTTCGATGCACGCTTACGGCGCCGCGATTGATCTCAATCTCAAAGTCTCCGACTACTGGCTGTGGGAGGCGGGAAAAGCGGCAAAGATCGTTCCCTATCGCAACCGCATGCCCAAAGAGATCGTCGACATCTTCGAACGCCACGGCTTCATCTGGGGCGGGCGCTGGTATCACTACGACACCATGCACTTCGAGTACCGGCCGGAGCTGTTGAACACCACTCGCTAGTTCTTCTCCGCCGTTCTTGGCTTCGCCATTTAATGGTTCGCGCGGAGACGCGGAGACGCGGAGGGATCAAACCTGTTGACCAACCGGCGGAGCCCGGCCTTGAGCGTCGGCATACCGAAATTGATAAGAAGGCCGACCGGCAGGTCGGCCAACCTCAGATACGTCAGCAGTTGCTTGGCGTGAACAGGGTGGTGTGCCTCCACTGACTTCACTTCAATGATGACGGTTTGCTCCACCAGAAGATCGACTCGCACCAGTTCGTGAAAGTGCATCCCGTCATAGTCGAATGAGATGGGAACCTGTCGGGCAACGGTTAGTCCCCGGCGCGCGAGTTCGCGCGCCAGAACGGCCTCGTAAACGGACTCAAGCAGACCCGGACCTAGCCCGACATGCAGCTTGAATGCTGCGTCGACGATCTGGCCGGTAATCGCGTCCAACCCTGCGCTGGCCAACTCCGCGCCTCCGCGTCTCCGCGCGAGACCTTATCTTTGCGATTGTCGCGAAAGTTTGCCGGAAAGGCGCTGAATTGTATCGCTGTGTCGCCGCGGAAGCTGACTGACCTATCTTTCGCCTACTGGCGGCAAGGAAATTGGCCCTGTAAGCTCTTCGGACCGCTATTGAACGAGACCCCCCATGTTCTTCAATTTCTTCGATGAGCTTCGCGCCGCGCGCGTTCCGGTGACGCTGAAGGAGTATCTGGCGCTGATGGATGCGCTGGACAAGAACGTCATCGATATGAAGATCGACCAGTTCTACTACCTCTCGCGCACCGCGCTGGTGAAGGACGAGCGCAACCTCGACAAGTTCGATCAGGTGTTCGGCCACGTCTTCAAGGGGCTGGAAGGCATCGATGCCTCGATGCTGTCGCAGATCCCCGAGGAGTGGCTGCGCGCGCTGACCGAGAAATTCCTCACCGAAGAAGAAAAGAAGATGATCGAGTCCCTGGGCGGCTGGGACAAGCTCATGGAAACCTTGAAGCAGCGTCTCGAAGAACAGAAGAAACGCCACGAAGGCGGCTCAAAGATGATCGGCACCGGGGGCACCTCTCCTTTCGGGGCGAACGGCTACAATCCCGAAGGCGTGCGCATCGGCCAGGACAAGGGTCGTCACGGCAAGGCCGTGAAAGTGTGGGACAAGCGCGAATACAAGAACCTGGACGACTCGGTCGAGCTAGGGACGCGCAACATCAAGATAGCGCTGCGCCGCTTGCGCAAATGGGCGCGCGAAGGCGCCGAAGTCGAGCTCGATCTGCCCGGCACCATCAAGGATACCGCCAGCAAAGGCTATCTCGACCTGCGGCTGATTCCCGAGCGCCACAACACGGTGAAGGTTCTGATCTTCTTCGATATCGGCGGCTCGATGGATGCCTACATCAAGCTCTGCGAAGAACTTTTCAGCGCGGCCAAGACCGAATTCAAGCACATGGAATTCTTCTACTTCCACAACTGCCTCTATGAGAGCGTGTGGAAGGACAATCGCCGCCGCCACAACGAGAAGTCCAACACTTGGGACGTGCTGCACAAATTCCCGCACGACTACAAAGTGATCTTCGTGGGCGACGCCACCATGTCGCCTTACGAAGTCACCTATCCCGGCGGCAGCGTCGAGCACTGGAACGAAGAAGCGGGAGCGCTCTGGCTCGACCGCGTGACGCAGATCTATGAGCATGCGGTCTGGCTCAATCCCGTGGCGGAGAAGCACTGGGAATACACCCCGTCGATCGCGCTCATTCAGCAGATCATGGGCGATCGCATGTTTCCCCTGACGCTCGGCGGCCTCGACAAGGCGATGCGGGAATTGAACAGGTAGGACGTTGCCTAGGCGACGTAGAGTTTAAGCATCTCGGGCTTAGGAAAGGCCAGCAATGCGGTACTTGTCTTTGGCTGTTGCTGCCGCACTTCTCTTTGGAGTCGTTGCGAGCGTTGCAGCGCCCTCAGAACTCGGAAACTCCGAAACAAATCGTCCGGAAGGCGTCGGACCGACAGTCGAGCAATTCCAGAATGCAAATGTATTTTTGAGAGCTGCAATTGCTGAATCCGTTTCCTCTAGCAAAGCGCCTCCCACACTGAATGATCCGTTGTTTGCGCAAGAGATTAGAACCGCCTTTGACGAACGAATTCTGCTTGGGCTCAACAAAAATGACATGACCGACCTGATCGCAGTCTGTAGCAGTCCTGTGGAGACGCTGAAATTATATGTATTTTACCAAGCCGGTTACCAGGGCGCGGCAATTTCGACACAAGCTCAGGCGGAGCAGGTTTCTCGAAACTCTATTCGCTTTCAGGATGAAATCGCGCTGGCGACGAGATTTAGTATCGCTTGTGGCGGAATGATGGCACCGGCTGTTGTGTCTTTCTGGGAGAATCTCCCGGTTTCTGAGCGCACCGAAATTCGCCGGGAAGGCATCGCTCAAACTAGACACGGTATGGCGCAGACGTATTCAGGCGGCGTCATTATGCAATCTGAACCGACAAAAGCGGCAAACCGAAAACTCGTGCTCGATGCCATGCTACAGCACTTGGAAGCATATGCGTCGAGCATGGGTCTTCCGGAAAGACAGTCTGTTGTCGCAACAATTGATGAAACCTTGGCGATAAATGTATTTACCAAGGACGCGCGCGACAAACTGCGGCGCATTCGGTTGGCAATGACTCGAAGAGACTGTGTCGGACTATGCGCTTACTGAGGGACCTGCAATGCAGCATTCGCAGCGCTTGGGCAAGAAGGACAGACAAGGCAAGATATGACTCTCGCAAACCTGGATCGATCGTCCAGTTCGGCCGTCCGCTTGGCCTCTATCAACGATTCCGAAGCGTTGTCGCAGACGCTCGCACGGGCGTTCTACGATGACCCGCTGACGTCGCATTTCTTTCCGGACGGGCAAAAGCGCGTCGCCAAGCTGCCGCCGATGTTCAAGCTGCTGTTCAAGCTGGGGTTGCCCCACGGCGCGTGCTTCGTCACCGGCAATATGGAATCCGTGGCGCTGTGGCGCCCGCCGGGGAAGTGGCACCTGCATGTGTGGGACTACATCGTGAACGGCCCGGCGCTACTGTCCATCTTCGGCGGCGGCGCACTCAACATCATGGCGACCATGGATCGCATCGAGAAGGTCCATCCTAAGCAAACGCACTGGTACCTTCAAACCATCGGCACCGATCCCGACAAGCAGGGCAAAGGCTTTGGCGGCGTCATCATGCGCCATCAGCTTGCGAAAGCCGATGCGCAAGGCGTTCCCTGCTATCTGGAATCCAGCAAGCCGTCGAACATTCCCATCTATCAAAACTTCGGTTTCGAAGTGACCGGGGAGATTCAGATTCCTAACGGTCCCAAACTCTGGCCGATGTGGCGAAAGCCGCGGTAAAAAAGGATGGCACGCGGAGGCGCGGAGCCGCGGAGGACACAAGGATCTCATCGAGCTTCAGGAAACGTGCGCAAGAAATATCGGCGCGCGAAGCGCGCCAACATGCCTTTCACGTTTCACGCCGAATACTCGATGCCTCCGCGTCTCCGCGACTCCGCGCGAATCAAACTTCGTGACGAAATGCACGGACCGCGATTAGGATGCGCCCATGGCCCAACGCGACACCTCTTCCTGCAAACAACCGCCCGGCGTGGTCGCGCCGGTGGTTGATGCGCACAAATGCGAAGGCAAAGAGGATTGCGTCCGCGTCTGTCCTTACGACGTCTTCACGGTGCGCAAGCTGACGAACAACGAACGCGCCGCACTTCCCTTCTTCGTGCGCCTCAAAGTCGCGGTGCACGGCGGCAAGCAGGCCTTCGTGACCAAGCCCGATCAATGCCACGCTTGCGGACTATGCGTCGCCGCATGCCCGGAGAAAGCGATCAGGCTTTCGAAGCTGGCTTCGTGAAATTGCAGGTATAGAAAAATCGAGGCCCGTACCGCCGCTCCAGTGTGAGCCCCGCCCCGCGCGCCATCTCTTTCAAGTGCGCAATGGAAACGAAATCCGGATCGCCGATCATCTCGGTGATGGAAAGGCGCCCGCCGGGCTTGAGCACGCGGGCGGCGTCTTTCAGCGCGGCTGCCGGATCGCCCACTTCGCCCAGCACGGTCACCATGAATGCCACGTCGAAATCATTGTCCGCGAACGGTAACGCTTTGGCGTCGCCCTGCCGGCGCGTGAAGTTGGCAATGCCGCGTTTCTTGAGCCGCCGCTCGGCGATATCGAGCATGCCGTCCTGATAGTCGAACAGCGTCAGCATGCCCTGCCGAACTGCGCGCGCGACCGCGAGGCTGAAATAGCCCGGACCACAGCCGATCTCCAGAACGCGATCAGTCGATCTAAGACCAAGCCGTTTCACGATCTTCGACGGCGGCGAAATCAGCCGGCGCAGCGGATTGAGCAGCCAGCCGGCATATTCGACCGGATAGATTCCCTTGCCGGTGAGGCGGGAAAGCGGTGTTGCTTTGCCGTTGTTTGGGTTCATCACGGCGGCAATTCTACGGACGGCTTGTGCATATTATCAATCGCGCTTGCGCGCGGCGCATGATCCTGTTCCGATCCTCCAAACGCCATCCAGGAGGCATGCATGCTGAAGGTCCACCACCTCAACAATTCGCGCTCACAGCGCATTCTCTGGCTGCTCGAGGAATTGGGCACGCCCTACGAGATCGTGAAATACCAGCGCATGCAGCCGGTGCCTTTTGCGCCGCCGGAATTGAAAGCGGTGCATCCGCTCGGCAAATCTCCGGTGATCAGCGACGGAAATAAGACGATTGCCGAGTCCGGCGCCATCGTCGAATACATCATCGATACCTATGGCAAAGGCCGCATGAAGCCGAAAACCGGTACGGACGAATACTGGAAATACATCGAATGGATGCATTTCGCGGAAGGCTCCGCCATGCTGCCGCTCTTGATGGCGCTCTACACCGGCATGCTGGGCGATGCGGCCGCGGCCTTGCGCCCGCGCGTCGACAGCGAAATCGCCAATCATCTTTCCTATATGGAGAGCGCGATCAAGGGCCATCAATTCTTCGTCGGCAACGAACTCACGGGCGCAGACATCCAGATCTTGTTCGTGCTGGAAGCAGCCGGAGCGCGGCTCGAACCCTATCCCGAACTCGTCAAATATCGCGCCCGCATGCAGGAGCGCCCGGCCTACAAACGCGGCATCGAAAAAGGCGGGCCGTATCAACTGATGAGCCGGTAGAAGCGACCCTCCCTCGGGAGGGTCGATCCGCCTTCGCCTGAAGGCTACGGTGGACAGGCGCGCGACTTGTCCGCCGAAGCGCGTAGCGCGTAGGCGGAAGCGCTTCGGGGAGGATGCGCAAGGAGTATCTCGTCCTGATCCTCCCCGAAAATTCTTCGCTTCGCTACGAATTTTCGACCCCCCCCGAGGGAGGGTAGGATGACGTCATGATCGATCACATCTCCGTTGAGGCTTCCGATCTCGCGAAGAGTGCCGCGTTCTACGAATCCGTGCTCGCGCCGCTGGGCCTTGCCAAACTCGTCGATCGCTCTCCTGGGACCGTCGGTTTTGGCAAGCGCTATCCCGAATTCTGGCTGAACGCGCGCCCCGGCGTTGCGGCGCAGCCGGAATCGACCGGCATCCACATCTGTCTGCGCGGGCCCAGCGACGCGGCCGTCAGCGCGTTTCATGCGGCGGCCCTCGCCGCCGGCGGCAAGGACGCAGGGGCGCCGGGTCCGCGCCAGGCGGCCTTCACGACCTACTTCGGCGCCTTTATCTTCGATCCCGACGGCAACAAAATCGAAGCCGTCTGCTTTCCAAAAAAGTTGGAGGAATAGCTTTGTTGGTCGCACCCCCTCGTATCGCTAAAGAAGAGCGCAAGTCGCGCGTGGCCAAACTCTGCGCCGTCATGGAGCAGGCTGGCTTTGCGGCGGTGCTGCTGGGCCCCACGTCGTCGCTTCGCTACTTTACCGGCGTCTCATGGCACCCGTCGGAACGATTCACGGGCGCCCTGATTCATGCAGGTGGACGCGTCGACTATATTTGTCCCGGCTTCGAGCGCGACAAAGTTTCGGGCCTTGTCGGCGTCGATGGTGAGATTTTCACTTGGGAAGAAGATGAGAGCCCTTACGCGCTCATCAAAGACCGGCTGGGCGCTGAGGGACAACTTGCGCTCGACGATGCTGTTGCCCTCTTCACCTATCTTGGACTTCGCAAGGCGATCGGGGATGCCCGCCTCGGCGATGCAGGTCCTCTCATCAACAAATTGCGCCGCTGCAAGTCCCCAGCCGAACTCGCGCTCATGCAGCACGCCAAGACCATCACTTTGGAAGTGCAACGCCGGGCCTGGAAAAGCCTTGTCAAAGGCGTGCGAACCTCGGAAGTCGAGCGTTTCATCGCCGACAATCATCGAGCGCTTGGCGGCAACGGCAATACTTTCTGCATCGTCTCATTTGCGGAAGACACCTCGCTGCCCCATGGCGGCGAAGCCGACCGCGCTCTCGCCCAAGGCGACGTGGTTCTGATCGACACCGGAACCCAGATCGACGGCTACAATTCCGACATCACCCGAACCTATGTTTTTGGCGACCCGGCGCGCCCGGTCAGCAAGGTGTGGACGGATGAAAAGGATGCTCAGGCGGCCGCCTTTGCCGCCGCCCGCGTGGGAGCGCCCTGCGAAAGCGTCGATGCCGCGGCTCGCGCCGTGCTGAGTGAGCGCGGCTACGGACCGGACTATCGCTTACCCGGCCTGCCCCATCGCACCGGCCATGGCATCGGGCTCGACGTCCACGAAGCGCCCAATCTCGTGCGCGGCGACAAGACGATGCTGGAACCCGGCATGTGTTTTTCCAACGAGCCGATGATCGTGATACCGGGCGCGTTCGGCGTAAGACTGGAAGATCACTTTTACATGACCGAGAAGGGTCCCCGCTGGTTCACCGAACCCTCCACCAGCCTGGCCGAGCCTTTCGCGGGCGTCGCGCCGTTAAGCTGATTTCGCCGTTTTTCCGCCCTGTTGCCGCCAAACCCCGCCCGGAGAATTGCCGTTCCAACGCTTCAATGATTAGAGTCTTTCTCGCATGGGGCGGTAATGCGACGGATTTTTGAGCTCTGTTTTGGGGTCTTGCTGGGCCTGGCTTTTGCCGGGCCCACGCAGGCCAGCGGCTATTCCGATCTGAATGCCGGCATCGCCGCCTTCACACGCGGCAATGTCGACGACACCATCAAGTTTCTGAATTCCGCGCTCGCGTCCCCCGATCTTCCGGCCAAACTGAAGCCGGTTGCCTATTTCGACCGCGGCACAGCCTATGCCGGCAAAGGCAACACGACGCAGGCGATTGCCGATTTGTCCGCCTGCCTTGCGCTTGAACCCAACTATCACGAAGCGTTGCTGCAGCGTGGCTATCTGCTGGCGCAGAACAAGCAGAGTGCCGCGGCGCTGGCCGATCTTTCCAAGCTCATATCGCGGCGGCCCTTCCTTTCCATTCCCTATATCCTGCGCGGCGCGATCTATGCGGACGAGAACCAAACCGAAGCGGCGATCGCGGACTACAACCACGTCATCGCTCTCGATCCCAAATCCTCGCGCGGATATATCGTGCGTGCCGAGCTTTATCGCCGTATCGGACACTATGGCGAAGCGCTGGAAGACAACAACGAAGCGGTCTCTCTCAATGAAAATTTCGGCGAAGCTTATTTAGAGCGCGGACGCACTTACGAAGCCAAAGGCGACTATGAATCCGCGCTCCAGGACTACCGCAAATCCGTGAAGCTGACGCCCGGCGATCGCGACGGCTATCTGACGATCGGCCTGCTGCAATGGAATACGTCGCACTTTCGCGATTCCATCGACAGCTTCGAACATTGGTTGAAGGATTCTCCGTCGGCCTACGGTGTCATCTGGATCAACCTCGCGCGCAACCGGGCCAACGAGACCGATCCGGAGCTCGCGCAAAACGCTTCCAAATTCGATCTCAAAAAATGGCCGGGCGCGCTGGTGCGGTTGCTGATGGGCAGTGCAAGTCCCGATGAAGCATTCAAATCCGCCAATGTCGGCGATGCGGCGGCGGTGCCGGGGCAGGTCTGCGAAGCGAATTTCTATGTCGCGCAGTGGTATCTGCTGCATCAGAACACGGTTGCGGCGCGGTCCATGCTGGAAAGAGCCGCTACATCTTGTCCGAAGGATTTCATCGAATTGCGCTCCGCCAGCGCGGAATTGAAGCGTTTGCCATGAGAGCGCTTCTATTCGCGGGTGGAGTGTTTCTGGTGTCGCTGGGTCCCGCTTCGGCGGTGGAACAATGCGATCTCAAGCAAGCCGCCTCGCTTGACATGAACACGGAGCCCGGCGGCACCATTTCCGTTCCTGTCACGATCAACAATCTTCCCGTGCTGATGCTCGCTGATACGGGCAGCATCGAGAGCAGCATTACCGAAGACATCGCCGATCAATTGGCGCTGCGTCGCAGCCCCGCTTTTTTGCCCATGGAGATGGCGGGAGGCGTTCTCTTCACCCAACAGGCTCAGGCGGACAGTTTTCGCATAGGGACGCTCAACGCTGCGCAGTTTAAGCTGTACGTCGTGCCGCGCGGCATTCTCGGAAACAATTACAGCGGATTGCTGGGGCCGGATATCATGAGCAACTACGACATCGAAATCGACTTCGCCGGCTCCAAATTCAACATCTTTTCGCAGGATCATTGTCCGGGACGGGTGGTCTATTGGACGCGCGGCGGCTATGCCGAAGTGCCCATGACGGTGGATACCGATTGGCACATCACCGTGCCGGTGAAGCTCGACGGCGCCGACCTCAACGCCGTTGTCGACACCGGTGCCGAACACACGTTCATGACCATGGCGACCGCCAAGCGCGTACTTGGCATCACCGAAAACGATCCCAGGATCGAGAAACTCGAATCGATTTCGCTCAATGGCGCGAAACGCACGGACGCGTTCCGCTATCCGTTTCAGTCCCTCACCTTCAAAGACATCTCGGTGCAGAACCCCAATGTTGTCATCGTCCAGGATTCGGGCATGAAAGAGGGCATGCCCGATATCGTTCTGGGCGTGAGTGTTTTGCGCCAGCTGCACGTCTACATCGCCTACAAGGAACAGAAGCTCTATCTCACGGCCGCCGAAGCGCGGTGATGAAGGCGTTCGGTTCAATAGAATCGTGACGATCGCTTGTATTTCTCGATGTGCCCGACTTTCGCGACCGCGGCCTGTATGTCCGCGCGGCTCTTCAAACGTGACCATTTCGTATGCATGTCGGCATCGAATGGCGTGCGCCGAGGTGGATCGAGATAGTCCTGCATTGTGTTCAACATCGCGCCGCGCCTGTCGGGTTGATCCAGTTCCATGACGACACCGCGCGCAGCGGCATCCATATCGCCGATGCACAACATAGCCTCGATATACGGTCCCGGACCATCAGCGATATGGTTCTCCAAATACGTCTGGGACTGGGCCAGATTGGATGCGTCATGAAGTTGCGCATAGGCGCAGGCTTTTGCTTCTTGGAGCGCCATATGGCCATAGTCGCTCATGTTCCCAACTTTGGCGACCGCCGCAAGCGCATCGCCGGGTCTGTCCAGCGAATTGTAGTAGTCCGCGAGATTTATAGCTTGACTGACATTGAGCCCGCCGCGCTCGTCGAGCGTCGCGCCTGCAGCCATGTTCTTCAGCGCCTCTTCGAAGTTACCAGACCTCCACAGTGCATCGGATCTCACGTTGTAGATCCAATTGATGTACCGGTCATTGTCCGAAAATGCGGGGGCTTTCGCATTCGCTTGCTTCGCCTTTGCAAGGGCGGAATCGACGAGGGCAAGCGCTTCGTCCGATCGGTTCTGAGCGATCAACTCTTCCGCAAGGGCATTGATTGGCTCGAGCTTGTCGGACGCCGCCGCAGCTGCCGCCCGTAACCGATTCAGATAACTGGCCGACGCCTTGGCGACGTCGTAGCGAGCCGGGTCGGCGTTCACAATCGCATCGAAGCGCCTGTCGGCGCGAAGCGTGATCAGAACGACTGGGTGTTGAACCAGCTCGGCCGCTTCTTGAGCCGTCGCGCTGTCGCCACGACCAAGTTCGATGCGAGCCAGATCAAGCCAGAGTCCGTCTGCGCTGTTGAATGCACCGGTGGGCCGCCACGGAATCCAAAACAGAGCTTTCAACAGTGCTTCTTGCTCCGGTGAGTTGTCGCCCTTTTTCGATGCCTTGGCCGCAATCGTGAAGATCGTATCATCGGAGATGTCGTTTATTTCCTTCGGCCAAGCTGTAGCAAGCTTCGTTAGACTCAGGACACAATCGTCGAAGTCCTCCAGCCGATAGGCCGCGTCGAGACGAACTTGCCAATCAACGCTGACTGCTTCTGGCATGGCAGAGGAACGTTTCAGTGTAACAAGTGCGCCGGCCAGGTCACCGGTGTCGTATTGCAAGGCGCCCAGAACAAGGTAGGCACTGTGTTGTTCGTCGTTTGTCAAAGCCTCAAATGCGGCATTCGAGATGACCTTTTGAATTTGGTTGAGCGTATCCGCGGCATTGGCGTTGTTCTGCTTGAAGCGCTGAAATACGTCGCTCAATGCAGCGCGCTCCTTCAAAAGTTCTGAATCGGAGACAAATTTGCTGTTTAATGGAATTGCGCAGGCTGGATACGCAACGAGGCAAACGATTGCGATCGCGACGATTGTAAGTCCGCGCATTTTTCGGCCCCTTCAAAAAATCGACACCGTTCAAGTCTAAAGGAGCCAAGCCGCCCGCGCCAAGCCGTGCAGCCACAGGATTGAATGGAGGCAGAACAACGAACTTTAAACGGCAAATCTGTCCTTTGCTTGCGCCAAGCGCCCCTCGGCCTTCACATGATTGCTTGCCGCCGCCAGCCCGAACACCGGCATGCCGCCATAGACGCATTCGAATTTGCCCGGCTCGATCAGATAGGTCTCATGCCAGATGCCGACCACCGAATTGCCGGTCAGACGCTTGTTGAACTTCGCCCACATCGGAAAGTGAACGCCTTCCTTGTCGTGGGCATAGGCGAGCAGCTTGTCGAAGGATTCCCAATATTGCTGCACCATGATGTAAGGCAGCGAAACGTATTGGCGATACCACAGCATTCCCGAATTGGGTTTGGAGTCGAGCTCTTTCAGCATGCGCGGCATGGAAAAACCGAACCACGCCAATTCGCGCAAGGCCCAAGGCTTGTTGATGCGCGTGCCGATGAGAAACAGCACGCGCGGCTTGTCGAGCTGCGCGGTATAGCGGCCTGCAAAGATTTCCGTCATGAGCGCCCCAATATCAATGCGGTTACCGGCTCATACTGAAGAACCGCTGCGATACGCAGGAATAGGAATCGCAGATCACACTCTAAGCCTTGGCCGCCGTGCCCCAATAGTTGAATCCGGCAAAACGCGGCGTGCCCGGCAGATACATGGTCTCCATCTTCTCGACCACAAAGCCGCTGTCCTGGATGAGCTTTGGAATCGGTCGCCCCAGATGGCAGCCGCCCCCGATCTTCTTCCAGACCGGAGTCAAACGGTCCTGCCATTTTTTCACCCCGGCATCTGGCGCTTCGCCATGCTCGCAGAAGATCATCTTTCCTTTGGGTTTCAGCACGCGGCGCATTTCACCGAGCGCCCGTTTCACGTCCGCAATGGTGCAAAGCGTGTAGGTGACGAGCACGGTATCGGCGGTGTCGTCGTCCAAGGGAATTTGTTCGCCGGGCAGATCGATGAAATGCGTCGGAATGGTGGACTGCGAAACGCGCTGCTTCGCGCGCTCGCGCATCTCTTCGGACGGTTCCAGCGCCCAGATGTAGCTCACTCTGCTGGAATCGTAGAACGGCAGGTTGTGACCGGCGCCGAAGCCGATCTCCAGCACGCGGCCTTCGCAACGCGGCACCACTTTCTTGCGCTGATAGGTAATCGGCTTGGCGCTCATCGCCGAAGACAGAAGCGGCGGCAGAAGGAAGCGTTCGTACAACCCCATGATGGTCTCCCGGTTTCAGGCGCGAACGCTATCACGAAGCCTGTTCAAGGCAACGCGTCACCGTAGATCACCTTGTTGAGGCACTCGGGCACATGCGTGTTGCTTTGGTGGAAGATGAGGCAGGGATCGGCCGTCTTCATGATCCGCTCGCTGCGCTCGGCGGCCGTCATGGGCGGTGGCTGGGCCTTCACCACCAGCGACATGCCGCGATCGTCCTTCGGTGTCCATTTGAACACCTTGCCGGCGCAGCGCGCCCGCTCCTCTGGCGACAGCAAATCGGGATTGCTGCAGGAAAGCGTTTGACTCAATCCCTGCAGCGCATTTCTGTCCTGTTCCGGCAGTGTAATTGCGTTCGACGGAAGCGGCGAAAACTGGAAGAGGGGCGCGGGCCGCGTTGCTTGCGGCTGTTTTTTCGGTTCGATCTTCTGGGGCGATTTCGCCGGAGGCGTCCAGATGGGAAGCGTGAAGAAGATTTCCTGCGGCTGGTCCGGTAGGTAACCGATCACATAGAACGCTTCGAACAAAGCAACATGCGCGAGCAGCACGATACCGCCCACGACGAGGCGCGGCCAAGACTGCCGTGGAAACGGAAACGCTTGGAAGCTCACGGAGTTGACCGGAACTCCAGCAGATCGCCCGGCTGGCACGCCAGCGTCTCGCAGATCTTTTCCAGGGTAGCGAAGCGCACGCCCTTTACTTTGCCGGATTTGAGCAGCGAGAGATTGGCTTCGGTGATGCCGATGGCTTCCGCCAGTTCCTTGGAGCGCATCTTGCGCCTGGCCAGCATCACATCGAGATTGACGATGATGGCCATCACACGAAGCTTTCGTTTTCGTCGGCCATACGGCGCGCCTCAGCCATGACGCGTGCGATCACGAAAGCAACGCCCACCAGGAATAGCAGCTGCACGTCCTCCGAACCGAGGCTAAGCGAGCTGTAGCGATGGCCGGGCGGATTTGAATGCGTAAGCAGATAGGAGATCGGCGCCTCTGCAATGAAGGACGAAAGCACGTTGGCGAACAACGCCAGCGTCACCTGACTGAGATGCTTGAGGGGGCGCGCCGAGAAGATTTCGCCGGTCGCAAAGCAACCAAACAGCCGCACCAGCGCGATGAGGGCCCAGGTCGCAAACGCCGTGGGCACAGCCTCGCACAGAAGCGCCAGCAGCCTGGCGTCCAGCGGCGTGGTGCCCATGAGCGGCGCGCCCAGATGATTCATCTGAATGTCGAGCGCCCGGGTCTGTTCCGGAAATACGAAGACAAGAACAGTTACGAGCGGTGTCAGCGCGGCGCCAGCAAGCGCCAACGCCGCCATGAGGCGGCTGGCCCGTTTGAGCCCGGGGGAAACAGTCACGAAAGCCTCCAGCTTGAAAACGGGCAAAAGCTGGGGAGCTATGGACTTATTGTCAAACGATAATTGATTTCTGCCGAATTAAAAGAAATCTACTCCGGAGCTATCGTCACCTTGAGGCCGTCCAACTCGGGCGCGCAGGTGATCTGGCAGGAGAGGCGAGAATTGGGTTCTACCGCCAGTGCCATGTCGAGCATGTCGGTCTCGGCATCGCTCTTGGGCGTGAGTTTCTCGAGCCACGCCTCGTCGACATAGACATGGCAGGTCGCACAGGCGCACGCCCCACCGCATTCCGCGGCAATCGGAAGGCCGGCGTCGCGAAGGATCTCCATCACGCTCCAGCCGTCGCGGCCTTCGATGACGTGCTCTTGGCCTTTGCGATCGACGGCGAGGATCTTCATGCCACGCCCAGTTTCTTCTGCAGGCTGGAAGAGGAGGTCGTGTACTGGAAGCGCAGCTTCTCGTTCGGCCGGCAGACATGAAACGCCTCCTGCGCCATCAACGCGGCTTCATGGAAACCGGAAAGAATGAGCTTCAGCTTGCCGGGATAGGCATTGATATCGCCGATGGCGAAGATGCCCGGCGTCGAGCTCTGGAATTTCGCGGTGTCCACCGGAATCAGATTCTCGTGCAGGTTCAATCCGAATTCCGCGATAGGCCCGAGTTTGATGGTGAGGCCGAAGAAGGGCAGGAACGTATCGCAATCAAGCCGCAATTCGGTCTTGTCGGACGCTGCGAGCGTGGCCGCTTCAAGCATTCCATCCTTGCCGTGCAGCGCTTTCACGTTCGCAATTCTGAAATTGATTTTTCCTTGATCGACCAACGCATGCATCTGATTGACGCTGTGCTGCGCGGCGCGGAAACCGTCGCGGTGATGCACGAGGGTCAGGCTCTTGGCGATAGGCGCGAGATTGAGGGTCCAGTCGAGCGCGGAATCGCCGCCGCCGGCGATCAGGATATTCTTGCCGCGTAGCGCGTCCATCTTGCGCACGGCGTAAAACACGCTCTTGTTTTCGTACGCCTCAATGCCGGCGATCGGCGGGCGCTTGGGCACGAACGAGCCCGCGCCCGCGGCAATGACAATGACCGGTGCGATGATCTCGGTGCCCGCGTCGGTCGACAATTGCCAGCGTCCGTCGTCGAGTTTCTTCAACCCGCTTGCCATTTCGCCGAAGTGGAATTGCGCCCCGAACGGTTTGACCTGCTCGAGCAATTTGTCGGTCAGCTCCTGGCCGGTGACGATGGGCAGACCCGGAATGTCGTAGATCGGTTTTTCGGGGTAGAGCTCAGTGCACTGCCCGCCCGGCCGGTCGAGGATGTCGACCAGATGCGCCTTCAGATCCAATAACCCCAGTTCGAACACGGCGAAGAGGCCGATAGGCCCCGCGCCCAGGATCGCGACATCAGTTTCGAACGTGGCCATGGCCTATTTCACATTCTCGCTTTGTATGACATCAGAAAGCATCATCGATATATGTAAAAAGCGATTGCCCAACAATCCCCAAGACACCCGCCCTTTTCGATCAAAGTGTCGCTGTGGCGTTCGGCACATTGAGAAAAACTCGCGGCACCCCTCAGATTCCGCTCGTTGTTCGGGTAATTTCCCACCATGGATCAGGTCCTCTCCCGTCCGTCCGAACCCGCCGATTGCACCTCGATGGCCGATGTCCGCCGCGAGATCGACCGGCTCGACCGCGCTCTCGTTCGGCTCATCGCCGAGCGGCAGGGCTATATCGAACGCGCCGCCGAAATCAAACAGCACCGCGGCACCGTGCGCGACGAAGCCCGCATCGCCGACGTGATTTTCAAGGTTCTGGCGGAGGCGCAAAAGCTGGGCCTGAGTGCGCAGATCGCCGAACCGGTGTGGCGGGCGCTGGTGGAAAACTCCATCGCCCATGAATTCAAGATGTTCGACGCGAAGCGCGCTAACTCTTCAAATAGCCGCGGATAAAGCTCTGCACCGCGCCGGCGCGCGCTTCGATAGCGGTGACCGCTGCAGCGCCTTCATTCCCGTTGGCGACCAGATCTATGGGCTCAGCCGCCGCTGCCGCATCTGCAAACGCAAACGCGCCGATCCCGCGCGCCGCACCCTTGAGCGTGTGGGTGACTTCTTTCCAGCTTTTTTGATCGCGGGCGGCGAGAATGATTTTCAGCCGTGCCACCATTTCGTTCACCTGCGAATCGAATAGTCTCAGCACCTCGGCGTTCAATGCGGCATCGCCGCCGGTGTAACGGGCGAGATGCGCAAGATCGACGGGACGGGTAGCTGCGGACATCGGGCCAATCATGGAGAGTTTGGATCAAGGCACCGTTAATACGAAGCTGCTGGCGCAGAGCATCGAGCCGGCCATCGTCGCCTCGTGGCCGGCGCGTGAAACGATGCAGCTGGAAGGCTGGTTGTTACGGTTTACGAATGGTTACACCCATCGTGGCAACTCGGTTGCGGCCCTGGGAGACGTGGGCGACGTCGAAGCGGCGATCGAGGCTGTCGAAGCCGCTTACGGCACGCGCGGCCTTTCGCCGATGTTCAGCATCTCCCCAGCAAGCCGGCCCAGTTCGCTGGAGGATGATCTGATCTTGCGCGGCTATGAACGCACGGCCCCGACGCTCGCCTGCCTCTCAACCGTGCAAACGATGCTTCTGTGCCTTCCGAAGTGCGAGACGCTTTATGCCGAGCGCGCTCGGCATCCGGCCATGGATGCGCTTGTCATTTCCGGATCGCGCAGCGAAGCGGAGGCTGCCGAGCGTCTGGAAACGCTCGATAGAATCGAGCTGCCTCGCCTTTGCGTCGTGGCGTTTGATGGCAAGAAGGCCGTGGCCTCGGGCTTGGGCGTCATGGCACATGGCCGCGTCAGCGTGAACATGATGCGCACCGATCCCGCCCACCGGCGCAAAGGCTACGCGCAGCGCGTGCTGGCCGGGATCGCGAACTGGGCCCAGAGCCAAGGAGTGAGCGAGATCCACCTCGGTGTGGAGGAGGACAATATCGCGGCCCGCGCGCTCTACACGAAATGCGGCTTTCGCGAAGCTTACGGCTCCGCCTTCTACCGCAAGAGTTAGAGAGCTTCCTCCCCCGTTGTTACGGGGGAGGTGGCTTGCGCGCAGCGCGAGACGGAGGGGGTGGCGGGAAATTCGACGGACAATCGCAATCGTTCTTTGCGTTTCCCGCCACCCCCTCCGTCATCCGCGCGCTGTCGCGCACGTCTGACACCTCCCCCGCAACAGCGGGGGAGGAAGTTTTACAGCGGCGGAACGTAGCCGTTTGGGAAGGGCGAGGCTTTGAAGATCCAAGCGTGCGCATAGAGCATGCCGGCAAAGATCAGCATCGCGACCACAAAGCGCCAGCCGAAACTTTCGCCGATCTTGAGCGCATTGCGCCGCGCCAACACCGCCGCAAAAGGAATGTTCGAGGTCTTGGCCGCGAAGGCGTTCCAAGCCTCGCCCATTTTGCGCTTTTTCTTGGCGTCGATGGAAAAGGTGCCGAAGAAGGCGAGCAGCAGGAACGTTCCGAAAAAAATCACCGAGGCTTCATCGCCATTGGCGGCAAGATGGAAGGCCGACCAGATCACCACACCCCACAAGAAGGGATGGCGGGTGATGCGCAACACGCCCTTGATGGTTCCCTCCTTGGAAGCGGTTGCTTCTGCACCGACAAGCGTCGGACTGGGCGTGAACAGCCCTTGCACACCCAGAAAAAAGGCAAGGGCGATCACAGGGATCGCGAGATGGCGAACGCCTACCCCCAGATCGTAAAGCACGCGATTGCCGCCGCTCGCTTGTGCGGTGTTGTAAGCCACGCAGAGCCACGCGATCACGCCGAGCGAGGCGAGCGAAAACAGGCCCTGATACGCACGCTCGCCGATGGCGCCGGTGATGCCGTCGCGCAGGCGCGTGCCGGCGATGAAGAGATGAATCCCGAAGAACACGGCCGCCGCCGCGACGAGCATGGACATGAGTCCCTCCGTTCGACTTTCTCGCTGCCGGATGAATCTAGAACACGATGCAACCGTTTGGTACTAGAGACCGTCTCCACCCTTCCAAGGGAGGGTGGAGAACGCCCATTCGCAGGCAAGGGAAGGGTCGATTGGCGCGTTGGCTCGGCGGGATTTCCCTTGTAGGAATGCGTGTGGCGTCCTGGCCTGGAAAGGAAGCGGCATGTGGGATTTCAGCATTGGCAAGACGATCGGCGCGGTCCTGCGCACGCTTCCCTTCATCGTGCTGCGTCTCATCGTCTATTTCGGCATCGGCCTTGCCTATCTCATGTCCACCGGCGCCGGCGCCTTTGTCGGTTACGGTTTCGGCCACTTCGGCAGCGATCCTTCCGCGCCGGCGAGCGGCGCGTTTTGGGGCGGGTTGGTCGGCTTCGGCATTGTCAGTGCCGCTCTCTATCTGGCGCGCGAATATCTGCTCTATCTGGTGAAGGCGGCGCATATCGCGGTGCTGGTCGAAGTGCTCGACGGCAAGCCCGTTCCGTCCGGCCAAGGCCAGGTGAGATATGGCGCCGATTTCGTGAAGACGCATTTTGCCGAATCCTCGATCCTCTTCGGCGTCGATCAGATCGTGAAAGGGGTCTTGCGCGTCATCACCGGAACGCTCGCGGCCATCACGGCGTTTCTTCCGATTCCCGCCCTGCAGACCTTGATCCGCATGGTCAACACGGTCATCCGCATGTCGCTGACCTACGTGGACGAGATCATCCTGGCCTATCTCATCCGCACGCGCACACAGAATCCCTGGGCTTCGGCGAAGGACGCGCTCATTCTCTATGCGCAGAACTACGCCCACTTTCTGAAGAATGCCGTGTGGCTGTCGATCATCATGTGGGTCATCACGCTTTTCATTTTCATTCTTTTCCTTGCGCCGGCCGGTGCTGTCCTCGCGATTTTCCCAGGCAACATCGGCGCCTGGGCATTCGCGTTCGCATTCATCTTCGCCTGGGCGGTGAAGGCAGCCGTGTTGGAACCCTTCGCCATCGCCGCCTTGATGCAGGTCTTCTTCAAGACGATCGAAGGCCAGACACCGGATCCGCAGTGGGATGAGCGCCTCACGCAGGCCTCCAAGCGGTTCCGGGAATTGGCGGCGAAAGCCGCGCAATGGGGCCCCGGGACCAAAGAGCCGGGTTCCGCCGCCACGCCGAAGGTCGCCTAGATGGGAAAAACCATTGTCGCCGTCGCCATCGGTTTCGTCGCGTTGATCCTGATCGCGGGCATCTACACGCTGTGGAAGGGCGGGGACGTTTCCGCGACCTGGTCGAACCGGTTGATGCGCATCCGCGTGCTGGCGCAATTCATCGCCATCCTCGTCATCATGGCGGTGCTCTGGTTCACCAGCCGCCACTAAGTCGCGGCTGGAAATATTTGCATCCGATATCGCTGTGCTACGATTGAGCCATGGCCAGAACGCTGTACGACAAGATCTGGGACGCGCATCTCGTCCACCAAGTGCCGGGCGAGGCGAGCGTGCTGTATATCGACCGCCATCTCGTCCATGAAGTGACGAGTCCGCAGGCGTTCGAGGGCTTGCGCCTGTCGGGCCGCAAAGTGCGCCGTCCGGAATTCACGCTCGCCGTTCCCGATCACAACGTGCCCACCACCAACCGTGCCGCCGGGATTTCCGATCCGCAATCGGCGCAGCAGGTGGCGACGCTGGAAGCCAATGCCCGGGAATTCGGCGTCGAATACCTGCCGATGAACGATATCCGCCAGGGCATCGTGCATATCGTGGGACCCGAGCAGGGTTGGACCTTGCCGGGCACCACCATCGTCTGCGGCGATTCGCACACCTCCACGCACGGCGCCTTCGGCGCGCTGGCTTTCGGCATCGGCACCAGCGAAGTCGAGCATGTGCTTGCAACCCAGACTTTGCTCATCGGCAAATCGAAGAACATGCGCGTGAACGTGAACGGCGCGCTGCCGCTCGGCGTCACGGCGAAAGACATCGCGCTCGCCATTATCGCCAAGATCGGCACGGCCGGAGGCACCGGTTATGTCATCGAATATGCCGGCGATACGATCCGTGCCCTGTCGATGGAAGGGCGCATGACCCTTTGCAACATGACGATCGAAGGCGGCGCGCGCGCTGGCCTCATCGCGGCGGACGAGACGACCTTCGCCTATATCGCGGGCAAACCGCGCGCGCCGAAAGCGGCATCGTTCGAAAACGCGGTGATGTATTGGCGCACGCTCAAATCCGACAACGACGCGAAATTCGATGTCGAGATCGCGCTCGACGCGCGTGACATTCCTCCCATGATCACTTGGGGCACGTCGCCGGAACAGGCCCTCCCGATCACGGGACGCGTGCCCGATCCTGCCGTCATTGCCGATGAGGCCAAGCGCGCCGGCGTCGAACGGGCACTCTCTTATATGGCGCTGACGCCCGGGACCCCGCTCGATGAACTGAAGATCGACCGCGTGTTCATCGGTTCCTGCACCAATGGGCGCATCGAAGATCTGCGGGCGGCCGCGGCGATCGCGAAAGGCAAGAAAGTGGCGTCCCATGTCGGCGCGATGGTGGTGCCGGGTTCGGGTCTGGTAAAAATGCAGGCCGAAGACGAAGGGCTCGACGAGATTTTCCTCGCGGCAGGCTTCGAATGGCGTGAGCCAGGCTGCTCGATGTGTTTGGCGATGAACGCCGATCGGCTCGAACCGGGCGAGCGTTGTGCGTCCACCTCGAACCGAAATTTCGAAGGCCGCCAGGGCCGCGGCGGGCGCACGCATTTGATGAGCCCGGCGATGGCGGCGGCGGCGGCGATCGCGGGCCATCTGGTGGACGTGCGGAAATTTCAATAAGCGGGCAGAGCGATGCGAAACGCACCACTTGCGCTGCACCGAAACGGAACGAAGCGAAACAAGCCAAAAAAGAAAAAGACGAAGACGCGAATTGATGGCGCGCCGTTACTCGAACTCCTCTTTCCATTGCGGTGCGAGATAGGCGCGGAAGACGGAAACCGGCACGGCCAAACGGAAATCGCCTAGAGCGATTTTGTCTTGAGATTACGCATAGCCTGCGTGGCTGAGGAAGTTTGCGCATTCGGCGGATGAGAAGGTGTCGAGGATCGAGCCGATGCGATCCCAGAGCGCGGGCATGGAGCGCTC
>JACQDN010000062.1 GCA_016201105.1 Pseudomonadota bacterium | reverse complement strand
GAGACTTCGGCGTTCAACAATTCCTGCTGCGCGTTCAGCACGTCGAGAACGGTGCGGCCGCCCACTTGCTGTTCCTTACTGACGCCTTCGAAGGCGAGTTGATTGGCCTTCACCTGGGCTTCGTTCGATTGGATCGTCGACTGCGCGGAAGCGAACGAATTCCAGGCCGTACTCGCACCGTCGCGCACAACGCGGTCGGCGTTTTCCGCGTTCAGGATCGCCTGGTTGTGCAGTTCCTTGGATTGGCGCACGGCCGCATGATCGGCACCACCCTGCCAGATCGGCACGGTCAATTGGGCGAGGATCGCCGTGGTGCGCGTGGTAATCTGATTGCCGCCGAAGCCGGAGGACGTGCCCAGGGCGCCGCGCGAATAAATGTATTCGCCCTGCAGCGAAAGTTGCGGCAGCAGCGTGCCGGTCGTGTCGTCGATCGCGTAGTCGGCGGCGCGTTCGGTTTCCTTGGCCGCGATGAGCGTCGGGCTTTGCTTGCCTGCGAGGGCAATCGCGTCGTCAATCGTTCCGGGGAGCGCGGGAAGCGCCGGCGAGACATCAAGCGTTTCCGCCGGACGGCCGATCACCTGTTCGAAATTCGCGCGGCTGACGGCGAGCTGGCCCTGTGCTGCGGTCAGATCGGATTGCGCACCGGCGAGACGGGCTTGGGACTGCGCCACGTCGGTGCGGGTCAGATCGCCCGCATTCATCTGAAGTTGCGTCGCATTCAACTGCTTCTGTAGCACTTCGACGTTTTTGCGGCGCAACTCCACAATTGAAGTGTCGCGCACCACATCCATGTAGGCCGTGACGGCGGCGAGCAGGACTTGTTGCTCGGAGTTCGTCAGTTGCGCGCGGCCCGCGCGCACCAGCGCTTTGGCGCGTCCGATCTCGGCATAGGTGCGCCCGCCGCGAAAGATCGGCTGATTGACGATGATTTCTCCGTTCAGCGGATGATCGTTGAAGGCTTCAGGAACGCCCTGAATTTCTCTGTGCTCCACTCCATAGGTGCCTTGCGCGTTGATGCTTGGCCGCCAGCCGGCATTGGCCTTGGCGACTTCCTCGTCGGTGGCGCGCAGGCTGGCGCGCTGGGCGGCGAGTTGGGGATTGGTTTCATAGGTGATGCCCAGCGCGTCGTTCAACGAGAAGGTGTCGGCTTGGGCAGACAGCGGCAAGGCGCCGCCCACGAGCAATGTAGCCAGCGCAAACACCGCGGATCGGAAGGCCTTTTTTCCGTGATTCACGCCGATACCCCTGCTCGCTTTGGTCCTATTTGGGGACTCTAGAAGGTGAATCCAACCGGCTCGCGGAATCCAGCCAGAAGCGGTGCGGCGGCGTCGAAACCCGGCCTGCTACCTACCCGGCCGTGTTCGCGCACGAACAACATCGCACGGCCCTGCGGCCCCTTCTGGACCACGGCGACGAGGCGTCCGCCCTCGGCCAATTGGTTCAGCAGCGCGTCCGGCACCACTTCGACCCCACCGTTCACGAAGATCACATCGTAGGGCGCCGCTTGTTTGTGGCCTTGCGCGAGCTGGCCCTGCACGACAGTCGCGTTCGCGGCGCCGACGGCCGGCAGCATGTCGGAAGCGACGCGTACCAGATCGGCGTCTTCTTCCAGAGCGAAGACCTTGGCGCCGATGCGCGCGAGAACCGCGCTGGCATAACCGGTGGCGCATCCGACATCGAGGATCTTGTCGGTTGAGCCGATCTCGGCCAACTGCATGAGCTTGGCGAACACCCGCGGCTCAAGCAGATAACGCTTAGGTACCAACTCCACGGCCGCATCCGCGTAAGCCAGCGCCCGGTTGGCGGCGGACACGAAACGCTCGCGTGGCACCGCCCGCATCGCCTCATGGATGCGCACATCCGTCACGTCGTTGGGGCGGACTTGCGTCTCGACCATGGTCAGGCGCTGAGCGGCGTAATCTGGCATCGGGACGACTCAAGAAAGGAGGATGGCTCGCGGCGCGGCTTATACGTCGCCCCCCTCCGGCTGACAACGCGGCGCCTTTGCCGGCGGCAGCCGTGGCGCAATTCCACGGCGCGAGCGCTCATTTGCGCTGTCAGTCTCTCGCCGCACAGCAGATCGGATGGAAGCTAACCCCAGCTCGACTTCAGGGACAGGTGGAACCTTGGGCGGCTTGGGGCCATTATCGCGGCACCGCAAGCACAGGTAGATCGTCCAACAAGGAGATAAGAGATGTGGCGCATTGGTTCGATTGTCCTATTCGCACTCTTTCTCGCTTTGCCGTCCGCCAGCGCGCAGACCGATAGCGGCAAATGGGATGCGATTGCAAAAGCTCTCGGAAAGAGCGGAATGGAGATGCCTGGCGGCATCTATCGCGTGGGGCTGCCACGCAGCGATCTGCATGTGACGCTCGACGGTATCGTGCTCAAGCCATCGCTCGCGCTCGGCTCATGGCTCGCCTTCGCGCCCATGAACAATCAAACGATGGGAAACCAGACGATGGTGATGGGCGATCTGGTGCTGACGGAAAAAGAAGTCGGCCCAGTGATGAAGAAGCTTGCCGAGGGCAATATCGACATCACCGCGCTGCACAATCACCTTCTCGGCGCTTCACCCATGACGCTCTACATGCACATCTACGGCGTCGGCGACGGAGCTACGCTGGCGCGCACGCTTCATGACGCGCTTTCGCTGAGCAAAACGCCGTTCAGCGCGGCCCCTATACCGGCCACCCCGCCCAAACTCGATCTCGATATGGCGGCGATTGACAAGGCGCTTGGTGCCAAAGGCAAGATCGTGGGCGGCGTTTATCAAGTCGGTATTCCGCGCGCAGAGCCAGTGAAGGAAAACGGAATGGTGATACCCGCCTCCATGGGTTCAGCGGAAGCCATCAACTTCCAGTCGACCGGGCACGGCAAAGCCGCAATCACCGGCGATTTCGTATTGACGGCGAAAGAAGTGAACCCGGTGTTGCGGGCATTGCGTGAAAATGGAATTGAAGTAACCGCCCTTCACAGTCACATGCTCGACGAAGAACCGCGGCTGTTCTTCATGCACTTCTGGGCCAATGCGGACCTTCCCAAGCTTCTTGCCGGCCTGAGCGCTGCGCTTCAAAACGTGAACGTTGCGAAGAACTAAGCTTGAACGCGGTGGCGATGCTGCAGGTTGAAGGGCTGGCGAAGCGCTATCGCGACCAGGTTGCGCTTGCGGATGTCGATTTCGATGTCCGCGAAGGCGAGATATTGGGTGTCATAGGGCCGAACGGATCCGGCAAGACGACCCTGCTTGAATGTCTAACCGGCCTTCAACCGGCAGACAGCGGGAAGGTGCGCTGGTGGGGCGAGCCATTGATGCGCGATCAACGCAAGCGAGCCATGTTCTACGTCCCCGACGGAATTGCGCCCTACGCCGAACATCCGGTTCATGCCGTGCTGTCGTTTGTCGCGTCGGTTTACCGCCAACCCTTGCGGGCAAAGCACGATGCGATTGAAGCGCTCGAGCTCGGACCGGTCCTCCAGAAAAACGTAGGGACACTGTCGAAGGGATTTCGGCGGCGATTGTTGCTCGCGCTCGGCCTGATCGCGCCGCACGGGCTGCTCGTCATGGATGAACCCTTCGACGGCTTCGATCTGCGGCAGACCCGGGATGTGATGACGCTTCTGCGCGCAACCGCACGCAACGGGCGCACGATGCTGCTGTCGATCCATCAGCTCAGCGACGCCGAGCGGATGTGCGACCGCTTCGTTCTCTTGAGCCTTGGCTCGGTGCGCGGCCGAGGTTCGTTGGAGGAACTGCGCCGACAATCCGGTCTGGCGGCCGGCAAGCTCGAGGAGATTTTCCTTGCGCTTGGCTGAGCGGCTTACCGGCGGATCGGCTCCGTTCTTGCCGTTGTTCTGCAAAGAGCTGCGCGACCTCTTCGCCGGACGCGCCTTGTGGGTTCTTCTGCTGCTGGTGCCGCCCCTTGTCGGATACAGCTTCATTCAGGCAGTTGCGCTCTATGCCGAAGCGAGCCGTTCGGCGATGCAGTTTTCCGCCGTCGCTCGAGGTTTGTCGCCGTTCGATGGCATCGAAGTGCCGACTTTTGGCGCACTTTATCTGGCCGCTACGTTTCTGTTTCCCTTCATCGTCATCCGCACGATCGGGGCTGAGAAGCAAAACGGCGGCCTCAAGCTGCTGCTGCAGATGCCTTACGGCACTCCCGCACTCCTTGGTGCCAAGCTCGCCGTGCTTTTGGCGGCGTGGGGGCTGATGCTGGTTCCTTTCCTTTGTGCGCTTGCGATTTGGCAAATGCTCGGCGGGCATCTCGATGCGAGCGAAACGCTCAATCTCCTGCTCGGCCATTTGCTCTACGCATTGGTCATTTGCGGAATTGGCCTTCTCATGGCTGCCATCGTCGACGGTAGTACCGCGGCCATCGCAACGCTGGCCTTTACGATCGGCTTCTGGGTGCTCGACTTTGCCGCCGCCGGTCAGGGCGGCTTCGTTCAAGACATCGCCGCGCTGTCGCTGACGGCCATGCTGCGCAACTTCGAGCGCGGCATTTTTTCGTTGGCGGTTGTAGGCGGGGTGATTGCCGCGACCGCAGGCCTCCTGACGTTGACGGGTGTTTGGCTGCCCCCGGGTCTGGCTACCGGCCGGAAATTGATGTTTTCAGCATTGGCGGTCGCTATCACCGCAATTGCCCTGCTTGGCGCGGCAAGGCTGCACGTTTATGGCGACATGACACAGGACCGCCGCAACTCGTTTCCCGTGGCCGACGCCGATATACTCGCCGGCTTGGGGGGCCAACTGACGATCACCGTCAACCTGCGGCCGCAAGACCCACGCTTCGTGGACATGAATCGCAACCTGTTGGGCAGGCTCGACCGCACGATGCGCGATGTCCGCATCGTTGTCGTGTCAAACGGAGCCTCGCTGTTTGGCACCAACGACGCCGACTACGGCCTCGTCACCTACGCCTATGGCGGCCGCGCAGCGAGCAGCCGATCGACCAGTCCCGAAGAGGTGCTCCCGCTCATCTACCGGCTTGCCGGGGTCAGTCCGCCGCCGCGGAGCGAGGAGGTGGAGTATCCCGGATATCCGCTGGTGGCAGACGCCAGCAGTACGGGTGGCTGGTTCTTTGCCGGCTTGCCGTTTCTCACCCTGATCGGTTGGGCCGTTCAGTCCGGCATGTTGCGCCGAATGCGAAACGCGTGGAGGCGCGCGTGAAAAGTTTCAACAGGAGGTTGCTCATGATTGGTCTTGGAGGAATTGCCGCGAGCGCGGCCGCGGCCACGTTCGCATGGCAGATGTGGTTCGCTACAGCGCCGGCACCGGCGCAGCTGGAGTATCTTCCGCCAAACGTGCCCTTGCGGGTGGCCGAGGCGCAAACTGCGCCGCCGTCTCCGGTCACGGTTGACGGCAATCACGTTCGCTTCGACTTCTCCTCCGAAACGGTGGGCGCGCCGCCACGATCCTTTGTGCCGGTGGTTGGGAATTGGATTGTCGGAATCGACGGCGACAACCGCGTTCTTGTCGTCGATGGACGCAAATGGCAGGAGGGGCAACCAGCCGCAGGCATCGCCGACCGCGCCCGGAGCATCTACGGAGAACGCTATGCTGAATTTTTGGACAGCGTAACGGCCTTTGCCTACTACCCTTACGCCGTCGCGACGGGGATCGACGATTTTCGCGAGGGAGAGATCAGCCTTCGCTTCAAGGCCATCGATGGACGCGTCGATCAAGGGCTGGGAATCTTGTTCGACCTTCAACCGAACGGCAACTATCTCACAGTTCGCGCCAATGCACTGGAGAACAACCTGGTGCTGTGGAAAGTGGAGAAAGGCGAGCGCACTTCGGTGAAGTGGGTGAGAAACGTGCCCACGGCGACCGGCCAATGGCACGATCTTCGTGTCGTCATAAAGGGCACGAAGTTCGACTGTTATCTCGACGGCAAGCTTTATCTCACAGACACGCTGGCGCACCCCGCATCGGGGCGGATCGGCGTCTGGTCGAAGGCCGATAGCGTCGTCTACGTCGACGACTTCACCGTGCAGCGTGCACCGTGAATCGTCCCACGCCGCGCCAACGCCATTACACCCAAGAGGAGGCTCACAATGCGCCGCACAAGTCTTGTTATCGCCCTCGCATTCCCCTTCATCCTTGCATCGCCGTTTGCCGCTTTCGCCGGTTGGTTCACTGAAGAATCGCCACCCGCGAATGCCAAACCGCTCTCCGAGATCATCAAAGGCTTGGAGGATCAGGGCTACAAAACCATTACCGAAGTCGCGTTCGACGACGGCCAATGGGAGATCGAGGTCCATCAGGCAGGCGGAAAAGAAGTGGACCTGAAGGTGGATGCCATGACCGGCCAGATCGTCGGCAAATGATTGCGAGACCTAGAGTCGGAATGTGTGGCCTAGCCGCACCGACAACCCCGAGACGTGGGACGCGAACAATCGGCCGTTGAAATTGGCATCGTCGCCGGCGACAACCAGCAATTCGGATCCCGGCGCGAACTCCCAGCGATAACGCACCGAGAACTCCAAATCGCGGCTGATGTTGTCATACTCGACTTGGGTGCGCACCTGCATGTCGGGCGTGAAGTTCAGCGCAAAATCGAGCGACCCGGCATGGATCGCCACATGTCCCGTCGGCAAGTCGATGATCTGCATCGTGTGCGTGGCCGTTAGCGTAACGGTCTCGTTGGGTTGAAAATTTATTTCGCTATCGGTTTGCAGCAATCGTCCACCGTAGAAACCGCAGCACTCCACATCGAAAATACCCGAAATCGATCTGTCCAATGCAGTCTCGATGCGTCCGTGAAATACCTGCCATTCATATTGTCCGGCCGGAACGGCAATATTGTGGGGGAGCGTGAACATCGGCGTATTCTCGCGGTCGTTCCAAGTCTCAAGGAGAAAGTAATCGCCTCTGTTGGTGTAAGCGGCGGTCCAGGCGCGCGCGACTCGCGTCTGAATTTCGTTGTCGAGCCCCGTCACGACGTCCCACGCCACCCCCGCTTCGCTCCAACGTAGAATAGAGTCGCTATAGCGATCACGGCGCAAAACGTGGCCGATATATTCGCGGATTCCGGGCCGGCTCGCGAATCCGAGGGCCGGCGAAAAATTCTGGCCCACGTTCTTGAAGCGAAACGATGCATCCCATGGTTCATTCGGAAAATCGACCATGAATCCGAACGCGTCATCCTGCCCGGCGGCGCTGGAGGAGCTGCGCTCGTAGAACGCGTCGCCTTCCAGCGTATTGCCGTCGAAGATGTTTGCGTCGTGAAATTGAAAATCCGCGCCGGCAACGCTGTTCTGCGTGGCCCCGGTGGGGTCGCCGTGGGTGACGATGACCCCGAACTTGGAGTCTTCCAGCACGTTGGTGCTGAGACGCAGCACCGAGAGGAGTTGGCCCGGAACGCCTGCGCCCCCGGCAGTCCGCACCGAGAGCGCGCCGATGTCGAGAACGCCATACTCTCCGGACACTTTGCCGCCGAGGAGAATGTTGACGGCATTGCCGTTCACGATGCCGATGTTGCGCGAGAAAAACGGCCGCGCGTTGGGATCGTTCTGCATATTGTTGCCGCCAAATTCGAATGACGGCGCGTCCTGCAGAAAAAAATCGCGACGCTCCGGATAGAATAGCGAGAAGCGGGTGATGTCGACTTGCCGCTTGTCGAGCGGTGCATCCGAGAAATCGGTGTTGTAGGTCAACGTGCCGGTCAGCGACGGCGTGATTTTGTAGTAGGCGTTTGCGGAGGGCCGCAGGCTCAGGCCGCTACCCTCGGCGTTGTCCCAGTCGCGCGTGTAGCGCAGCGCGGCGTAGGCTTGTAGATCGAGACCCAGCCCCTGGCGGATGTCGCTTATCCCGTTAAGCGTGCCCGCGCGTGAGATGTCGATGGTATCGACGTTCTTGTTGATCGAAGACCAGCGGATTTTTTCGTTCTTGCGGCGTACCAGCCGCAAAAAATCGAACCCCCAAGCGGTCCGCTTGGGGTCATACGAAATACTGCGGAACGGAATCGCTACCTCGACCGACCAGCCATCGGGCAGACGGCGCGCTTTGGCGGTCCACAACGTATTCCATTCGGGAAGGGAAACGGCGTTGTTCTGCAGTAGAGCATCGACCCTGGCACCGAGCGGATTGACTTCGAATATGTAGCCGTTGCGCCGTGTCAGGTCGGGATCGACATAGATGCGAACGATATCGTCGTTGTCGATGTTGCCGTCGCGCGCCTTGATCCGGGCGGTTATGCGATCGGGCTCGTCGTCGTAGCACATGATCGCGAAATAGAGATTGTCCTCGTCATAAAGTATGCGCACCACTGTGCGCTCGCTGGGGCGTCGGCCCTCGTGAGGTTCGAGCTGATAGAATTCGTCGATAACGGCGGCTCTCTTCCAGATGGAATCGGAGAGATCGCCGTCGATGGCCGGTGCTTCGGACGTCTCAATTCGTACCGCATCGGCGATTGGCTGGTAGTTGTGAAAATCGCGTTGCGCGAGCGTTTCAGCCTCGGATGGCGGCGCCCAGGCGATAGCGAGCGTGGCAACCGTGCAAGCGAGCAAGACGGAACGAGCTGAACCGCTTTCTATGTCCCCGTAACGCAAAAAGCCCCCCAGCCGTGGACGCGCCAGCCTTTAGACCCTATCGCATCGCCATAGGCGCTAACATAGGATTTGCAGGGATTGGGGCGTTCGCCGACGCGAGGACTCGTGCAAGCGATATTTGAGGGCGCCAAGATTTTCACGCAGCATCTTGAGGCTGGGTTGTGGAAGGATGGCCGCGAAGATGGCAGCCACAACCAGTCTGGTCATGCGCCACAGAAGAGCGTGGCCTTGTCTCAAGAGGGAGAGACACCAAACTCCTCGATGAGGGGTCCGGCCAGGACGGCGATGAGCAGATGAGCGAGTATCCAGGGCTTGGCGAGCCTTGGGTCTTTGGCCGGCGGTGAGCGCAATCCGATGAGGCTTTTCAGACGCTTGAAGGCGAGTTCGATGCGCCAGCGCAAGCGATAAAGTTTGAGCAGTTCGCCGGCGCTAAAATCCTTTTTGCCGAGCGAGGT
>JACQDN010000060.1 GCA_016201105.1 Pseudomonadota bacterium | reverse complement strand
GGAGGGTCGAAAAATCCGCGAGGATTTTTCGGGGAGGATATGCGACCGTGCAGCACATCCCCTTCCACATCCTCCCCGAAATTTGCGTTCCGCAAATTTCGACCCTCCCGAGGGAGGGTGGAACGGCGCTCTTTCATTCGCTGATCAGACGCGCCTATTCTCGCCTCTTGAGACATCGAGAGGCTCTTCATGCGCAAGGAATTCGACCGCTGTTACGTGACGGCGCGCGGCAATGTCGCCGTGCTGACGATGAACCATCCCGAAGCGCTGAACGCGGCGTCGGTGAAAATGGTGCACGGATTGATCGGCGCCATCGAAGACATCGAGTCCTCGAACGATTATCGCGCCATCATCCTGACCGGCGAAGGGCGCGGCTTTTGTTCCGGGGCCAATCTTTCCGAGCAGAGTCCGGAACAACGCCAGACAAGCCCCAGCGGCGGGGTCGGCCATGCGCTGGAGACGGCTTATCATCCTTTGCTGCGCCGGCTTCGCGATCTGAAGATGCCGCTGGTGACGGCGGTGAACGGGGCAGCGGCCGGCGTCGGCATGAGCATCGCGCTGATGGGCGACATCATCATCGCCGCGCGCTCCGCGTATTTCCTGCAAGCCTTCGCGCGCATCGGCCTGGTGCCGGACGGCGGCTCGACCTGGCTGTTGCCGCGCCTTGTCGGACTGGCGCGCGCCAAGGAACTCTCGCTGCTCGCCGAAAAGCTTCCCGCCGAACAGGCGCTGGAATGGGGCTTGATCAATCGCGTATCGGACGATGCGACATTGATGGACGACGCGGTGAAACTCGCCGAGCGTCTCGCCAACGGACCCACGCAATCGCTGGCCTTGATCCGCCGCCTCTATTGGGAGAGCCCGCACAATTCCTACGAGGTGCAGATCGACATGGAGCGCCAGTTCCAGCAAAAGGCCGGCAAGACACAAGATTTCATCGAAGGCGTCACCGCCTTTCTGCAAAAGCGCCCCGCCGCGTTCAAAGGCAAATAATCGCTATTTTGAAGGCCATACCGGAACCGCCGAGCCCACATTACAAGGGCACACTCTCGGGCCCGTGACTTGCGGAAGCCTACGTTCTGCTGCCCAAATGAGGGACAAGAACCTATACCAACACCGTCATGGCCGGGCTTGTCGCCACACAAAATGGGTGGCGTCGCTACGCTGTCGCTAGCGACCAAGGGCGGCCATGACGGGTAGAGATAAATGAATCCAATCCAAAAGAACTCAGCACTCAGAAGAGGGATTTTTCTATGAAACGCAGCGTCCTCCTGCTCGCGGGCGTCATTGTGGCTGGCTGCGCCGGCACCTTGGCAGTGACCCAGACACCGCCCGCGGCACCCGCCCCGCACACCCAATACGGCACCTGGGGCTTCGATCTTTCGGCCATGGATAAAAGCGTCAAACCCGGCGACGACTTTTTCATGTACGCCAACGGCACCTGGTTCAACACCGCGGAAATCCCCCCCGATCGTTCTTCCACCGGCTCGTTCCAGAACCTGCGCATCCAAAGCGAAAAGCGCATGAGCGAGATCGTCGCCGAGCTTGAAGCCAAGCCGGCCGATCAATTGAACGTCGAAGAAAAGAAGCTGCGCGATCTCTACGACGCCTTCATGGATCAAAAACAGATCGACGCGCGCGGTCTTGACCCCGCGCAGAAGGATCTGGGGGCGTTGCAGAGCCTGAAGACGCTGAGCGACGTCGCCCGTGCCATGGGCGCCGTGCGCTACCAAAGCGATGTCATCTACAACATGGGCATCAGCGCGGATGACAAGCATCCGACTCAATATGCGGTGTTCCTCGGACAAGGCGGCCTCGGCCTGCCCGACCGCGATTATTATCTGCGCAACGACGCGGAAATCGTCGCCACCCGCGATGCCTACAAGAAGTATCTTTCGGGCATGCTGAGCCTGGCGGGCTATTCCGATGCCGATGCCCGCGCCGGCAAGGTCTACGATCTTGAAGCCAAGATCGCCAACGTCAGCTGGAAGAACGAAGACCGCCGCGACGCGGACAAGGTCTACAATCCGATGACCTTGGCGCAGCTGAGGAAATTGGCGCCGGGCTTCGATTGGGCGGCGTTCTTCGACGAAGCCAAAGTGCCGACCACGGCCCGGGGCGGCGACCGCGTCTTCATCGTCGCGGAAAAATCGGCGTTCCCAAAACTGGCGAAGATCTTCACCAGCACGCCGGTGGCGGTGTGGCGGGACTATCTCACGCTGCGTTACCTGCACAGCTTCGCAGCCTATCTGCCGAAGACCTTCGATGACGCGGATTTTGCGTTCTACGGAGGCGTCGTCGCCGGCAACAAGCAGCAGCTGCCTCGCGCGACGCGTGCGGTGCATCTGCTCGACAACAGCCTCGGCGAAGCTTTGGGCAAGATCTATGTCGCCAAATATTTCCCGCCCGAAGCCAAGGCCAAAGCCGACGAGCTGGTCTCAAACCTGCTCAAGGCCTATGACGCTGACATCCGCGTCATTCCGTGGATGACGGAGGCAACACGGCAGAAGGCGCTCGAAAAACTGCACGCCTTCAAGCCCTATATCGGCTATCCCGACAAGTGGAAGGACTACTCGCCCTATACCGTGACGCGTGACGATCTCGTCGGCGACATCCAGGGCGCCGCGCTGTTCGAATGGAACCGCCAGCTGAACCGCATCGACGAGAAGGTCGATCGCGACGAATGGGGCATGACGCCGCCGACGGTGAACGCCTATTACAACGCGACGCAGAACAAGATCGTGTTCCCGGCCGCCATCATGCAGCCGCCGTTCTTCGATCCCAACGCCGACGACGCGGTCAACTATGGCGGCATCGGCGCGGTCATCGGCCATGAGATCAGCCATGGCTTCGACGACCAGGGCTCGAAATATATGGGCGACGGCACGCTCAAGAGCTGGTGGACGGACGAGGACCGCAAGGCGTTTACGTCGCGCACCGACAGGCTGGTGGCGCAGTTCAACGAATACGAACCGCTGCCGGGCCTCAAAGTGAACGGCAAGTTCACGCTGGGCGAGAACATCGGCGATCTTTCCGGTGTCGCCATCTCGCTCAAGGCCTATCACCTCTCGCAGGGCGGCAAGCCGGCGCCGGTGATTGATGGCCTCACCGGCGATCAGCGCTTCTTCCTGGGCTTTGCCCAGATCTGGCGCGGCAAATATCGCGACGGAGCGATGCGCGCGCAGGTGCTCTCCAACGAGCACGCGCCGCCGCACTATCGCGCGATCGGCGCAACGCGGAACAACGACGATTGGTATGCCGCGTTCGACGTGCAGCCGACCGACAAGATGTATGTCGCGCCCGACCAGCGCGTGAAGCTCTGGTAATGTCTTAATGCCAGCGCCGCCGTGGAAACCCGGCGGCGTTTTCTTTTTCAGGGAGATTTTGCATGAAACGTCCAGCCCTCGCTCTCGGCACCGCGCTCTGCGCCGGTTCCCTGCTCCTGACCGGCGCCGCGAGGAGCGAAGAGGCGCGGCCAGCCTATCCGCCGTGGGGGCTCGATCTTTCCTGGATGGACAAGAGCGTAAAGCCGGGCGACGACTTCTTTCTCTACGCCAACGGCACCTGGGCCAAGAGCGCGGAAATTCCGGCCGACCGTTCCTACAACGGCGTCAATCTGGAGCTGAACAAGCAGAACGAAGACCGGCTGAAAGAAATCATCACGACGCTGCAGTCCCGGAAGGAAACCGAACTCGGCGCGGAAGATCGCAAGCTGCGCGATTTCTACAACGCCTATATGGACACGCGCGAGATCGAAGCCCGCGGCTTGCACGCGGCGAGCAAGGATCTGGCGAAGATCGCGCGCGCGAAGACGCCCGCCCAGATCGCCGCCCTCATGGGTGCAGCCGACTTGCAGCTCGATGGGCCGTTCACGATGTACCTGGCCGCCGACGACAAGCATCCCGATCGCTATGTCTTGAATCTCGTTCAATCCGGCCTCGGACTGCCCGACCGCGACTACTATCTGCGCAGCGACAAGGAATTCGCCGACACGCGCGCGGCCTATCGGAAATATCTCGAACAGATGCTCTCGTTCTCCGGCGCGAAGAATGCCGGCAAGCGCGCGGGTGCGATCCTCGAGCTGGAAAACGCCATCGCCAAAGTGTCGTGGGCGTCCGAAGACCGCCGCGACCCGAGCAAAACCTACAACCCGATGACGGTGGCGGAGCTGCAGGCCCTGACGCCCCAATTTCCCTGGAAATCCTACTTCACGGCTGCGAGCCTGCCGCTGACGCCGGGGCGGGGCGCGATTGCGCATGAGAAATCGGCGTTTCCCGAACTCGCCAAAGTGTTTGCCGCGACGCCGATTTCAGTGTGGCGCGATTATCTGACGGTGCGCTATCTGCACAGTTTCGCCGACGAACTGCCCAAGAAGCTCTACGACGCGGACTTCGCGTTCTACGGCACGACCATTCAGGGCAAGCCCGCGCAGCTGGCGCGCGCCACCCGCGGCGTCGCTTTGCTCGATAATGCGATGGGCGAAGCCTTGGGCAAACTCTACACCGCCAAATATTTTCCGCCCGATGCCAAAGCCAAGGCCAAGATCCTCGTCGACAATCTGCTCAAGGCCTATGAAGCGGACATCAAGACGCTTTCCTGGATGACGCCGGCGACGCGGGAAAAAGCGCTGGAGAAGCTGCACAAGATCACGCCCAAGATCGGCTATCCCGATGTGTGGCGCGATTATTCGGCGCTGCAAATCTCGCGCGGCGCGCTGATCGGCGACGTGCAGAACGCCGCCCGATTCGAGTGGAACCGCGAGATCAAGCGGATCGATTCTCCCGTCGACAAAAAAGAGTGGGGCATGACGCCGCCCACCAACAACGCCTACTACAACCCGACCTTCAACGAAGTTGTCTTCCCCGCCGGCATCCTGCAGCCGCCCTTCTTCGATCCCAACGCGGACGATGCGGTGAACTACGGCGAGATCGGCGCCACCATCGGGCACGAGCTCAGCCACGGCTTCGACGACGAGGGCTCGCAATATGACGGCGACGGCGTCTTGCGCAATTGGTGGACGCCGCAAGACGCGGCCGCTTTCAAGACCCGCACCGACGCGCTCATCGCGCAGTACGACGCTTACGAGCCCCTGCCCGGCATCCACATCAAGGGCAAGCTGACGCTGGGCGAAAACATCGCCGATCTGGCAGGGCTGGTGATCGCGTACAAGGCCTATCACCTGTCGCTGAACGGCAAGCCGGCGCCGGTGCTCGACGGTTTGACCGGCGATCAGCGCTTCTACCTCGCTTATTCGCAAAGCTGGCGGCAAAAGGATCGCGACGGACGCCTGCGCGCGCAACTTCTCGGCAATCCGCACAGCCCGCCGAACTACCGCGTCAACGGCATCGTGCGCAACGACGACGCGTGGTACGCGGCGTTTCCGGACGTGAAGGAAGGGGACAAGTATTATCTGGCGGAGAAGGAGCGGATTAGGTTGTGGTAGGGGTGTGGTGGAGCTTCTTGGGGATCGATTCTCCCTCAGAGAACTGTCCCCTGTTTATCGTGTCTCACCTCAGGGGTGCACTCCAATCTAATTCACCGATTGTCGCAAGGTTGCGAACTGTTGGGATCATTCGAATTAGGAAATAGGGTCGCGGTAGGGACGGTGATTGCTCACCGCCCCCCGCACAGATCCGGACTTGCAGGATTCCCGCATCCGGCTCCTAAGTTGAGTGAGTGACGAGGAAGCGTTGTTCCGGCCATGGATGCAGGACGTGCGGACGTGGCAGATAGCGATCAACGATGATCTGCATTCTTTCATAGGTGAGCTTGGAGCGCTGGGAGCGGCGCCGAAGCGCGCGAAGCCAGCGTTCTTTCACCTGTTGACGGAATGCCGAGAGAGTCGGGCTGTTGTCCGGTACTGCGAAGTACGCGAAGTACCCCCGCAGCACGGTCGCCAGCCATCGTCCTTGCTCGTCGATCGATCTGTGCATGTTCCGCCGCAGAGTATCCTTGATCGCCTTCAGCTTGGCGCGCTTGCGTTTGGCTTGTGTCTTGCGCCCGAGTTTGAAGCCCGAGCCGTTCCTCGTTTTCGCGCAATAGTGCGTGAAGCCGAGGAAGTCGAATGTCTCGGGCTTGCCCTCGCCCCTCCTGTCGCGGTCGTCGATGGCATCTCTGCCGAACTCGATCAGCCGCGTCTTTTCGGGGTGCAAGTTCAGGCCGAACTGCGCCAGTCTGATGTGCAAGTCTTTCAGGAACCGTTCTGCGTCGTTGCGATGTTCGAACCCGACGATGGTGTCGTCGGCATAGCGCACGACGATCATCTCGCCGTTGCTCTGCCGCTGGCGCCACTGTTGAGTCCACAGATCGTAGACATAATGCAAGTAGATGTTCGCCAGCAGCGGGCTGATCACAGCACCTTGTGGCGTACCTTGCGTCGTCTCGATCTCGATGCCGTCCTCCAGCACGCCAGCCTTGAGCCATTTCTGGATCAGGCGGATAACGCGCTTGTCGGCAATCCGGTGTTCGACGAACTTGATCAGCCATTCATGGCTGATCCGGTCGAAGAACGACTGGATGTCGGCATCGAGGACCCATCGCACCTTTCGTCTTGCGATTCCGAACGCCAGCGCGTCCAGCGCATTGTGCTGGCTGCGCCCGGGCCGGAACCCATAGCTGAACCCCAGGAATTGCGCCTCGTAGACAGGCGTCAGGATCGCCACCAAAGCAGCTTGGACGATCTTGTCTTCCAAGGCCGCGATGCCGAGCGGTCGCAATTTGCCGTCAGGCTTCGGTATGAACTTTCGCCGTGACGGCAGCGCTCGATACGCTCCGCGATGCACGCGCCCGTGAAGATCGGCAAGCCGGTCTTCCAATTCGAGCGCGTACTCGTTCCACGAAGTTACGGCGACATGATACAGAATTCCCGATCTGTATCGAACGCGAAGTTCACGACAAACGATTACACTTGAATTGATCGCTGGCTGCTGGCGTCCATTCGAACGAACCGACCCCGCTGCTACTGTCGGGCATGACCCGCCTGCGCCGAATCGTTGTTCCCCACGCACCGCACCATATCACCCAGCGCGGCAACCGCCGCGAGCCGATCTTCTTCGAGAACGGCGACCAGGAAGTCTATTGCGACCTGTTGGCCGAGCAGGCCGTTCGATGGCATGTGGAAATCTGGGCCTACTGCCTGATGCCGAACCATGTTCACATCATCGCTGTTCCGAACAACGACGCCGGCCTCGGCCGCGCCATCGGGGAGACGCATCGACGCTACACAAACTTCATCAACGCGCGCGGGCGCTGGAGCGGTCATCTCTTCCAGAGTCGTTTCGCGTCTGTCGTCATGGACGATGCGCACCTGATAACGGGCGTGCGCTATGTGAGCCTCAATCCCGTTCGGGCCCGCATTGTCGCCAGGGCCGAAGACTGGCCATGGTCTAGCGTTCGCGCGCATCTGTCCGCACGCGACGACGGGCTTGTGACTGTAAAACCCGTTCTGGATCTTGTCGGTAACTTTGCGCACCTGCTTGTGCCCGGTCCCGCAGATGAAGCGGCGTTTGCCGCAGTTCGTCGCGCCGAAGGGACCGGCAGACCACTTGCGAACGCCGACTTCATTTCAGAGCTGGAACGCATCCTTGGTCGGCCCATTGCTCGACGGGCACCGGGCCCAAAGCCCAGAGGCATCAAGCAGCCGCAGGAGCAATTGCCACTCGCGAAGTAGTTTGGGGATTTCTGTAAACTGTCGCCGTATCTCTTCGTTAAAGCCTGCGCGAACGGACAGCCCTATCTTTTTGTGAAGCGACATCAAATCTTTGGAAGCTATTCTCGGCGCTTTTCGCGAAATCATCCGCAACGGCCTTTTGCGAACGGTCGACCTGCAGAGAACAATGTCAAGCATTGACATTGGCAGCGCATGCGTCGCTTGCCGAAGAGTGGAAACACTTAACCTGTCCCCGTATCACTTTCCAGCAATCGCGGGCTCAGGCGAGAAACAATTCGCGCCTTCGCGATCATGAGCAAAAGTCGATACTGACCCCAATACTTTTTGCCAATACTTTTACGGAAACGACAGGATGCTTACGCATGTTACCGTTGGTCAGTCAAAATGAAAAACAAGTCAGCGGCGTATTTTGACAGCGTCAAATATGTTTGATCGACCTGTAGATCGAATTGGAATTTGTCGTGCGAATTGGGGGTAACTTTCTGAAACCCCGGATTAGCAACCGCAAAACGTTTGGTTATGGCCCTTCCTCGCCCCATCGAGACGTAGAAAACTAGCGGATCGCTCACATCCATAGAATCTGATGTCATACTAGTCGGGGCCGTATTCCAAATACTCTCAATTTTAACTTGCGCAGATTTAGCATCAACTTCGGTCAAGTTGGCAGTGTTGCTATCAACGAGAAGGGCCTTCCATGCACTACCATCTTCAGACTTGAAGAAAATACCAATACGGAAATCTCCAGATGCCGGAACCAGTTTTTTGACCAAAATCCATTGGTCTTTATTGGCAATAAAGTCTGCAGCCTTTGAAATCGCAACGTGATAGCGATGCTCTTGCTCAAGAACGTCCAAGGCAGTTGAGAAGATGTAATGCTGCTGAGTGGTGATAGAACCGTAAAAATCACGTTCATTTTCTTCAAAAGGAAACTCGAGCGGTCGATAACCCGAGCAGCCTATGACTACACAGCAGGTCACTGCGGGGATTATCCGATAGAGCTTAGAGAAAGGACTACCGACCATCAGATTTTTGGTCCTGTTGCCAACCGGGATAGTAATAGGATGAACGCTCAGGCATGCCAAGCGCTCTTCGCACAGCGTTTTCCAGATTAACTGGCGTGCGCTCCGCTGGCGGCGTGGTTCCCGTCTTTTGTGGACTTAGGCCGGACTTCCCGGCAACGAGCTTGCCGTTATCGATATCGACGGCATGACCCGTTTCGTGCGCGAGCACTACGGATGTGGGTTCAACACGGCTCCCACTGTCGTCTCGCGGACCGAGGTTAGTTTGTCTATCCTGCGTGACAGGCATGTATATTACCGAATCAGATCCGGTACCGTTCTGTGAGTTCTGATTGGGTCCATTCGTATCCACCTTGAAAGTGATTGACCCATCAGCATTTACGGTGTGCGATGCGGTACCAGTGTGAGGGAATTTATCTTGGCTTGGTACAACGACGTGAATATTTTTTGAGTTTTGCAGTTGATCATAAGACTGTTTTCCTTCAGGCGACTTTTGCATATCATCATAGTCAGCTTGCCTCTGCTTCTTAAAGTTATCGTCGCCCATAACCACTATAGTTCTTCCACTTGGATCAGTATTGTCGACGGGATCATCACCAACATACTCATACAGATTCATCCCCGCGCTATAGCCGACGGGATCGGTCGAGAGGAATCCGACACCGACCGAGTAGTACCGAGCCCGGTAATAATAGAGCCCGGTCTCGGCATCGAGCCTGCGCCCCGTGAACTTGAACGGCTCGCCGGTTGTCGCCGAAGGCTGGCCGTAGGGATCGTAGGTATACGGCCCTTCGGTCCTGGCGCCGGTGGTGCTGGTCATCTCCACCACGCTGCCGAGGCGGTCGGTGTGGAAGAAGGTCTTG
>JACQDN010000061.1 GCA_016201105.1 Pseudomonadota bacterium | reverse complement strand
CATCTGGCGGCGCAGATCAACGATCTGACCGGCCACGGCAGAACGCTTCTCGCGAAGCCCTGAGATTATGAAAGTGTCGCCCATCCTCGAAAGATAGGTGAACCGGTGTCAGTTTCTTCCGGCGTTTGCGCCATAAGACCGGAATTATCTTCCTGTCGGGAGACGAGTCGAGTTCGTTTGGGATGGAACAAATGAAAGAGTTGGAACCTGACAACTTCGAATTCTCCGCTTCGCCTGCTGAAAACGCAGGCAGATAAGATCGCGGCTGCATTGAAGGCGGCAGAGCGCGGCGAACCGGTCGCAAACGATCCCGCCGGAAAGATTGCAGCGGCTCGTGAGAGAGAAAGTGTCACGGTTGGCGTGGTGATGGACGATAAGATCATCAAGCTCGACATCCCGTGGTCGACCATTCGTGAAACTAGCGAAGCTGGAATGTCGGAATACATCGTCGCGCAGATGCGTGGCGTGGCCAACACCGTTCAATAGATGTCTCTCGATTGGACAAAGCCAATCCGCTTTGCGAACGGCGAGCGCTGCCGCTTGATCGAGACATGGTCTGGCGGAACGCCGAATTTCCCTGACAAGAAACGCATCATCGAACGCCTCGATCAAGATACCTCCACGCTCGGCGGCGCGATATCGGCGACCTGGTGGATCGACGAAGTTGGAACCGTATCTTGGCCGGACATGCAGATCGTGAATGAAGACTGCGAACTATCCGACGAAGAAGCTGCATTCCTAGCCCGCGCGAACATCGATCAATCACCGCTCTATCCCAAGAAATAACTCGCCCCATCGGCGAGCCGTTGTTGCTGCAAACGTGGGCGGACCTCGGGGGCTGCGCGCTCACCGCTGCGACGAACCTGTCCAGCACAACCCCGACACCCCGGAGAACATCATGAAACTCAAATTTCTCGCGCTCGCCGCTGCGTGCGCGATCTCGCTTGGCGGCTGTCAGACCGTTCAGGACACGGCCGCCTGGCTGACACAGACCCAGACCACGCCCACGGAGGCAAAAACGGTCGATGCGGCCGGCCATCTTTTCGTCGCGGCGGATACAGCGGCCGATGCCTTCGTCAAGACCGATCGCTGCAACAAGGCTTGCGCCGATGAAGTGGCCAAGCTGAGCCATGATCTGCGTATCGATCTCGACGATGCGCTGACCGCCAACGCCGCCGGCGACAGTGCGAAGCTGAAAGTGGCGATGGACGCCTTCAATCAGGCATATCCGGCCTTCACAGGCTATCTCAAACAATTCGGCGTGACACCGACGCAATAGGCGGATCGCTCGCACGACTTCCCCAAACAATTCTCGAAGGAAAATATCCATGTCAGACCCGAAATCCCCGGCCGCGGATCAGCAGACGGCCGCGCCCATCAACCTCGACGAAGTGAAGAACTTCATCGGCGTCCTCGGCACTCTTGCATCCATCGCTTTGCCAGGTGCCGGCACGATCGTCGGCTTCACCATTCCGGAGATCGCAAACATCTTGAAAGGCCTGGTCGACAGCGTTCCGGAGATCACGGCCGCTTACAACGACATCAAGTCGATGATCGACGGCGGTGCGGCGCCGACACCGGAGCAGCTGCTTGCCCTTAGGGGCAAGATCGATGTGGCCGACGATCAGCTGCAGAAGGACGCTGCGGCGAAGGCCTGACTTCGCATATCGCTATCGGGCCGCTGCTAACGGCGGCCCATAATCCCCGATCCCCGAAGGAGATCATCATGACTTTGCTCTCGCGCTTTTTGCGCGTGCATATGCTCGCGCTCTTCGTACTTCTTGTGCTCGCCGTTCTTTTACTTCATCCGATCGCCGCCTACGCGGCCGCGGCAGCTACCAGCGATACGACCGCCAACTTCACGACCATCATCGACTATTTTTTCCAGATACTCGCTGCTGTGCTGCTCGGGCTCGTGACCTGGGCGGTCAAACGCTATAGCGCGTCGCTCGGCTTCCAACTTGACGATCAGCAGCGTGTCTTTCTCGACCAGGCAATCCAAAATGGTGTTGCCTGGGCGGTAAAGACCGCGGACGCGGCGGCACAAGCGAAGTTCGGAAAGGTCGACGTCAAGGATCCTCGGATTGCGCTTGTCGCCACCTATCTGTCCGAGCATGCTCCCGATGCGTTGAAGAAGCTCGGTCTCACCGATGAGCAGATCGAACGCAAGATTATCGCCAAGCTGCCCGCCTGAACGTTTCCTCCGCTTCACGCGTTCTAGGGGATGATGCGCATGGCTGCCGTTGGTGACTTTGTCGATAGGCTCCCGCCAAAATACCGGGCGAGCGCCTATCTCATGCTGTTCGCGTCTGGCGTCACCGTCCTTTATTTCACGGCGATCGCCGGGCCGCTCAGCAACGTGTCGGCCTTGGCGGACTCAAACTCCAAGCGGATCACCAAAGTCGAGGATAATCTCACCACAATCCGCGATCAGCTTTCCGATATGAAGACAAACCAGACGGTCACCAGTGGCCAGGTCGACGATATCAAGAAGAAAATCGACAAGATGGACGATAAGCTCGATACGCTGCTGGCCAACCAGCGCAGGCAGCAACACGGCGGCGACTGAACTCCGAATCGAAGATTTAAGTGGGAAACCGAGCCCGGTGGCGAAAGCTGCCGGGCTTTTTGCTTTTTAACCTTCGGCAAGTTTACCGAAGGTGACCCGAATCGTCGGGACAGGTCCGCCGGTGTCAGGGGCCTGCGATGCCGCATTCTTTGAGCGCAAGCAGGTTGTCGTTCCATTGGCCGTCGGCATGCGTGCGGACATATTTGCCGTTCGGGCCGTCGATCACAGCGACATTAGCGCGTTTGCCATTGACAAGCGTGTAGAACGTATTCGTGCCTGTTTCGATCGAGCTGATGACAGTGGCTCGCGGCCACTTCCATCCATTACCGCTACTGCCCGGACCGCCGAGATGAGTGATTCCGTGATGAGGATCGACGCGCGGCTCTTTGTTGATGCAGGTAACTTGGAGATCGGCCATTGGGTAGTTCCGGCTCTGATTGCAATGCAACTTTTGCGCGGTGAACGGCATAGCAACAAACTCCACGGATTCTCCACGACTTCCTATGCCGAGTTCTGCCTTTGTATGCCGAGATATGCCGAGAGGAACAAAACGGCGTTTGCGGAAAGTGTTGATTTGCTTGGCTTATATGGTGGGCGCGACAGGGATTGAACCTGTGACCCCTCCCGTGTGAAGGGAGTGCTCTCCCGCTGAGCTACGCGCCCGCCTCACAAGGCGGAAGAAATGCGGACCCGCCCTATAGGGTTGACGGCCGCATTTCGTCAAGCAGACAAGAATTGTACGCAATTATTCAAAAGATTGCTGGAGCCGTAGCCGTCTGTTTCAGCCCAGCAGCTTCAGCGCCAAAGCGGGAATGTCCCGGAAATTGTCGGTCACGGCATCGCCGCCCAACAGGTGTGCCGGTTGCGGCGTGTAGCCGTAAGAAACGAGAATGACCGGCGCGTTGGCCGCGCGCGCTGTCGCCACGTCAGTCGCACTGTCGCCGATCATCACGGCGCCGGCGCCAAGGCCACCCAATTCGTCCACCACATGATGAAAGACACGCGCATCGGGTTTGACGCTCGACAGCCGCCCCGCGCCGCATACGGCACCGAAATAGGAATCGAGCTTCAGAGCTGGAAGCAGCAGTTCGGTGAGTTCCTGCGGCTTGTTGGTGAGCACCGCAAGACGCGCGCCCTGCGCTCGCAAGGCCGCCAACGTCTCCTCCACGCCGGGGAAGGGGAGGCTTTCGTCCGCCAGATGCTCGCGGTAGTGGGCGATGAAATCGTCCACCAGCCGGGGCAGGCGATCGGTGTCTGCCGGCTCGCCCGTCATCTTCATCGCTTTGCCCAGCATGGCGCGAGCGCCATGCCCCACAAGATGGCGCAAGTCCTTGATATCCACCCGCCGCCGGCCAGCTCGATCCAGGACGGCATTGAGCGCGCCCAGAAGGTCGGGCGCGGTGTCCACCAGCGTGCCGTCGAGATCGAAAATCAGGGCAGGGGAATTGGGATTTGGCATCGGTGAATTGGCGGTAAGGAATCAGGCAGGCATCTGTGGCAATATAGCGTCGCAAATCTTCATTTTGCCGTTTTCAGATAGGCGTTTATCCGGCGGCGAGCAAAATTTCGGCGCAAAGTAGCGGGAGCATCGCACCAATGGCGCGAGCAGCAATCATTCTGGCAGCCGGCATGGGCACGCGGATGAAATCCGCGTTGCCCAAAGTCATGCACAGAATCGCCGGCCGTCCGATCCTCGGTCACGTGATAGAGGCCGCGCGCGGCGCGGGCGTGGAGCGTGTGGTCGTCGTCACCGCGCCTCAGCACGGCGACGTGCGCGCCTATACCGCGAGCCAGGGTGCGCAGAGCGTCATCCAGGATAAGCAGCTCGGCACCGGACACGCTGCAAAGTGCGCTGAAAGCCTGCTCAAGGATTTTCGCGGCATTGTCGTTGTCGGCTATGGCGACATGCCTTTGACGACGTCGGCGACACTCGAGGCCTCTTTCGCTGCACGTGAAGAATCCGGCATGGCGATCGTCGCTTTTGAATCGCAAAGCAAAGCTTATGGCCGCGTGCTGCGTGAGCGGGACGATACGCTCGACCGCATCGTGGAATACAAGGATGCCGATGCCAACGAACGCAAGGTCACGCTGTGCAATGCGGGCATCATGGCTGCCGATGCGCATGCGTTTTTTCGCTGGGCGGCTCGGTTGAAGAACGAAAACGCGCAAGGCGAATACTATCTCACCGACATTCCCTCCTTCGCGAAAGCGGAAGGGCTGCGCTGCGCCATCGTCGAAGCCGAGGAAGCCGAAATGATGGGCGTGAACAGCCGCGGCGAACTCGCGGCCTGCGAAGCGGTCATGCAGCAACGCCTGCGCTCCAAAGCGTTGGCCGGCGGCGTGGGCATGGTAGCCCCCGAAACCGTCTTTCTGTCTCACGACACTGTGCTGGAAGCCGACGTCAGCGTTGAACCCTTCGTCGTCTTCGGTCCGGGCGTCACGGTGCACAGCCATGCCGTGATCCGCGCTTTCTCGCATCTGGAAGGGGCGGAGGTCGGCGAAGGCGCTTTGGTCGGGCCTTATGCGCGGCTGCGCCCGGGCGCGAAGCTCGAAGAAAATGTGCACATCGGCAATTTTGTCGAGGTGAAGAACGCACGCATTGAAAAAGGCGTCAAAGCCAACCATTTGGCCTATCTGGGCGATGCGCGGGTCGGCGCCGGCTCCAACATCGGTGCGGGCACCATCACCTGCAACTATGACGGGTTCGACAAGCACCACACCGAGATCGGCGCCAATGTCTTCATCGGATCGAACAGCGCGCTGGTCGCGCCGGTGAAAGTGAACGATGGCGCCTATGTGGGCGCTGGATCGGTCGTCACCAAGGAAGTGGCCAAGGACTCGCTCGCGGTGGAGCGCTCCGAGCAGAGAGAAATTTCGGGCTGGGCGGAGAAATTCCGCAACCGCAAGAAGACCGAGAAGGCCCAGCGTGAAAACAAACAGCGTGGAGAGAAGTAATGTGCGGCATTGTCGGCATCGCGGGCGCCAAGGATTGCGCGCCGGTCATTCTGGAAGCGCTGAGGCGCCTGGAATATCGCGGCTATGATTCCGCCGGGATCGCCACGCTGGTCGATGGCGCCATCACCCGCCGCCGCTCGCCAGGGAAACTGAACCAGCTCGGCGATCTGTTGCGCGCGCAGCCTTTACCCGGCCGCACCGGCATTGGTCACACGCGCTGGGCCACTCACGGTGCGCCGACGGAAAGCAACGCCCATCCGCACGCCTCCGCGCGCGTCGCGCTGGTGCACAACGGCATCATCGAGAATTTCCGCGAACTGCGCAGCGAGCTGATCGCGAAGGGGCACAAGTTCGCATCGGAAACCGATACCGAAGTCGCCGTTCATCTCGTCACCGACTATCTCGACCAGGGCTTGCCGCCGGAGAAGGCCGCCATGGAAGCGGTTCGGCGACTGACCGGCGCCTACTCTCTGGCCATGATTTTCACCGATCATGAAGGCTTGCTGGTGGGCGCACGCAAGGGCGCACCGCTTGCGGTCGGCTACGGCGAGAAAGAAGCCTATATCGGCTCCGACGCCTTTGCGCTGGCACCCTTCACCAATCGCGTCGCTTACCTTGAAGACGGCGACGTCGTGGTGGTCCACGGCCCGAAAGTTGAGATTTTCGACGAGGCCGACAATCCGGTTTCCCGCGAGATCAATATTACCCAGGCCTCCGCGGCGCTGGTGGACAAGGGCAATCACCGCCATTTCATGGCGAAGGAAATCTACGAGCAGCCGGAAGTCGTCGGCCACACCTTGTCCCACTTCATCGATGCGTCCGGTCCGCGTGTCGCCTTGAAGGAAAAGGGACTTTTGGAAGCCTTCGCCAAAGCGCCGCGGCTGACCGTCTCAGCCTGCGGCACCGCCTCCTATGCCGGGCTCGTCGGCAAATACTGGTTCGAGAAGCTGGCGCGGCTGCACACCGAAGTCGATGTCGCCTCCGAACTTCGCTACCGCGATCCGGTCTACGCCGAAGGCGGCGCGGCGCTGTTCGTGTCGCAGTCGGGCGAGACGGCGGACACGCTGGCGGCGTTGAAACATGCCAAATCGCAAGGCCAGACGACGATCGCCCTCGTCAATGTGGTGGAAAGCTCGATTGCGCGCGCCGCCGATATCGTGGTGCCGACCTTTGCCGGCCCCGAAATCGGTGTGGCGTCGACCAAGGCCTTCACCTGTCAGCTTTCGGCATTGGCGTGCCTCGCTATCGCGGCCGGCCGCGCGCGTGGCAAGCTTTCGGCCGAAGAGGAGAAGCGGCTTTGCACCGCGCTGCTGGAAACACCGCGCCATCTCGTCGAAGTGCTCAAGCGGGAAGGCAGAATCGAAGCGCTGGCGCAGGATGTTGCCAAAGCGCAGGACGTTCTCTATCTCGGCCGCGGCGCCAACTTCCCCATCGCACTGGAAGGTGCGCTGAAGCTCAAGGAAATCTCCTACATTCACGCCGAAGGTTATGCTTCGGGTGAGATGAAGCACGGACCGATCGCGCTCATCGACGAGAACGTGCCGGTGGTGGTGATCGCGCCTTACGACTCGGTGTTCGAGAAAACCGTCTCCAACATGCAGGAAAGCATGGCGCGCGGCGGCAAGGTGATCCTGATTTCCGACCACAAAGGCCTCGACGCAGCGGGGGAAAAAGCCTGGGCGACCATCGAAGTGCCTAAGGCTGACAATTTCCTCGCGCCGCTGATCTATTCGGTGCCGGTGCAGCTGCTGGCCTACTACGCCGCCGTCGCCAAAGGCACCGACGTCGACCAGCCGCGGAACTTGGCCAAGTCCGTGACTGTGGAGTGAATCCGCGATCCCACAGAAATACACGCTGCGGGACATGACAGAGACCGCCGTGCGCCTATAGTTCGTTCATGAATCTCTCGCCGCAAGACACTCTCAAGCGCGCTGCCGCCATCCGTGCGCTCGACTTCGTGCTGGACGGCATGAAGCTCGGCCTCGGCACGGGGTCTACGGCGGAGGCTTTTCTCGAGGTTCTGGCGCCGCGCGTGAAAGGTGGCCTGAATATCACTGCGGTGGCCACATCTGAGCGCACGGCGGAAAAGGCTCGCATTCTCGGCATTCCGCTGACCTCTTTGGATCAACTCGCACCGCTCGATCTCACCATCGACGGAGCCGACGAGGCAGACCGCAACCTCAATCTCATCAAGGGTGCCGGCGGCGCGTTGCTGCGCGAGAAGCTCGTCGCTTCGTCCTCCACCCAGATGGTCGTCATCGCCGACGGCTCAAAACTTGTGCGGCGGTTGGGCAAATTTCCCTTGCCGGTCGAAGTGGTCGAGTTCGGCCATGGCACAACCGCGCGCCGCATCATGTCGGTGTCTGCGGCACTGGGGTATCCTGGTCTTGCCGCGACCTTGCGCATGAAAGATGGAGCACCTTTTAGGACCGACGGGGGCAATGTGATCTATGACTGCGCCTTCAAGGCCATCAAGAACGCGGTCAAGCTCGGCAAAGCGCTGTCGGACATTCCCGGCGTGGTCGATCACGGATTGTTCGTCGGTCTGGCGACCGCGCTCGTCATCGCCCGCAAAAAGGGCGTCGAAGTGATCGAACGCAAGCACACTATTCGAAAATAGGCACCAGCGGCGCGAGCCATCGTACGATCCGCCACAGGATGTTCGGCCTGCGGTTTGCGCTTACGTTCAGGGCATAGACCGGATCGCCGTCGCAATTTTTCTCGCATACGAGTGTGGGTTTGCGCCCTGCATTTCCGGCTGCACGATCGGCAGTTGAAACGCCGGCCAGCGTGAGCGCCATGTCCGAGACCACTTCGAAAGAAAGTCCGTAATAGTCGTGTCCAACGAGATCGCCTGGCGCCCCGCTCGCATCGATGACATCGATTGCGTGCGGCCCGGCCGCGCGATAGCGCAAATCGCCTTGTGGTTCGCGACCCAATCGGCGCGCGCCGCCGTGAAGTGTGCGCGCCACAGCCAGCGCCGCATCGTCGCTCGCCGCATAGATCGTCATGCGCTGCGCCTGAGGGCGCACGATATCGGCGAGCCGCAGAAATTCGTCGTCTTGGGGATCGGCGCTGATATCGCCCGCGAACAGCAGAACTTCGCCGATCGTGTTCTCGCGTAGCATGCCGTTCCGGTGTACCAGGGCGGCCAGCGACTTTAGAACCAGCCTGGTGCCCATGCTGTGCGCCACGATGTGAATGCGCAGCCCTCGGGCAGCGAGGTCGCGCACGAGATCGGATAGCAGCGGCTCGGCCTGTTCGCTGACCTGCAGATCCTGCTCGTAAGTGGCGCCGCTGATTGTGCCCGTGCTGCTCCAGCTGAAGGCGACTGCTGCACAGCCGAACTGTGCATCGTGCTTCAACTGTGCGGTGCGCAGCGCCGCCGTTTCGAAGCCCGTGTAATAGCCGTGCACGAAGATAAGCACGGAACGGCATGGCGCCGCCGCCTGGGTGATGGCATCCGCGAGGGCTCCGAGCGATGTTTTGCCGTTGCTACAGCTCAACCCCTTGCGCGCGACAGTCTTTGCAAATTCGGCGTCGCCGGCCGGCAGGCGCGCGGCCGGCACAAGCGCATCCAGCGTTCCGCAGGAGGCGTCGCTGCCTCGCACATAGCCGAAACCGCCCGGCGCGTTTTTGTCGGCAGCACGGTCGGTCAGATAGAAGATGTTCACATCGGCGGAGCTGGCCTGCGCGTTCCGCCATACCGAATGCACGAAGTAGGGATTGTCGTAGGACGCACAGGCGGCCAGCAGAAGAACGAGCGCGATAGCTGCAAATCGCATATTCGCAAAACAGGCTTGCATCGGACACGCCCCCCGGCGTTGATGCGGGCAGTGAACCCGGCTCAGTGCTTCTAGGCAAGAACAGGCTACTTCAATGTCGAGCTATGACTACGATCTTTTCGTCATTGGTGGCGGATCCGGCGGCGTGCGCGCCAGCCGCATGGCCGCCCAATCCGGCGCCCGCGTCGCCATCGCCGAGGAATATGGTTTCGGCGGCACCTGCGTGATCCGCGGCTGTATCCCCAAGAAGCTGTTCGTCTATGCCAGCCATTTCGGGGAAGACTTCGAAGATGCCGCCGGCTTCGGCTGGACGCTGCCCGAGCGCCACTTCGATTGGAAAACGCTGGTCGCCAACAAGGATGCCGAGATCGCTCGGCTTTCCGATCTCTACACCGCCAATGTGAAGAAGGCGGGTGTCGAAATTTTCATGGACCGCGCCGAGTTTACCGATCCCCATACCGTCAGGTTGAAAAAGAGCGGCAAGACGATCAGGGCCGAGCGCTTCCTCATTGCCACGGGAGGGCGGCCGCAGCGCGACATCGGTGTGCCCGGTCAGGAACACTGCATCACCTCCAACGAGGCTTTTCACCTGGAGAAGTTGCCCAAGCGCGTCGTTATCGTGGGCGGCGGCTATATCGCCGTCGAATTCGCCGGAATTTTCGATGGCCTCGGCTGCGATGTCACGCTGCTCTATCGCGGCGACAAGGTGCTGCGGGGGTTCGACGAGGACCTGCGCGACTGCCTCACCGCATCGCTCGCCCGGCGCAATATCCGTGTGGTGACCAGACGCAATCTCAAGAAGATCGACAAGAACGACGGCAAGTTTTTTGTTTTCACCGATCACAATGAAATGATCGAGACCGACCTGGTGATGGCAGCGACGGGGCGCGTTCCCAATACCGACGGCATGGGGATCGAGAAAACCGCTGTGGCGCTCGGCGAGCGCGGCGAAGTGAAAGTCGACGAATATTCGCGCAGCAGCGTCGAGCACATTTACGCCATCGGCGATGTGACGGACCGGCTGGCGCTCACGCCCGTCGCCATTCACGAGGCGATGTGTTTCTGGCGCACGGTCTACGAAGGCAAACCCACCAAGGTCGACCATCACCTCGTGCCCACCGCCGTGTTCAGCCAGCCGGAAATCGGCACGGTCGGTCTTTCCGAAGTGCAGGCGCTGGAACGGGGCTTTGCCGTCGACGTGTATAAATCGACCTTCAAGCCGCTGAAGCACACGCTGTCCGGCCGCGACATGCGCTCGCAGTTCAAGCTTATCGTCGATACCAAGACGGACAAAGTGCTCGGCTGTCACATCTTCGGCTTCGACGCAGCCGAGATCACGCAGGTCGTCGCCGTCGCGTTGAAAATGGGCGCGACGAAGGCCGATTTCGACGCCACCGTCGCGCTGCATCCCACAGCGGCGGAGGAGCTCGTGACCATGCGCACTAAGAGCTATTCGAAGGAGCCCGCCTAGTCGCGCCGCGGCGCCGAATTGCTATAGTGGCCGCAGCGGGGGCGGTCATGCGCAAATTGGGATGGATCTTATCCGTTGTTTCCAGTGTTGCGTTCGCGATACCAGCGTTCGCGGACGATTGTGCGCTGAAGCAAATCGCTTCGCTCGACATGCTGGATGGTTACCCGGGTCGTGTCGTCGTTCAGATTTCGATCAATGACACGCCGCGGAAGTTCATCATCGATACGGGTAGCCCATACTCTGAGCTGTTCGATGATGTGGTGAAGGAACTTGACCTCACGACGGGCCCGATCGACTCCAGCATCGAACTGTACGATGTCGCAGGAAAAGTTTCGAAGAAGTATGTGATGGTGCCTCATCTCAAGGTTGGGCCGGTCAAGGGCGACAATCTCGCCATGGTCGTCATGCCGCGGCGATCCGACAATGAGGGAGATATTGCCGGCATTTTGGGCCCCGACATTCTCGCGCGGTTCGACCTCGATTTTGATTTTGCCGGCAAGAAGTTCAATCTGATTTCGACCGAACATTGCGAAGGCAAAGTCGTTTACTGGACGTCCAGCTACAGCGACGTCGATTTTCGCATCTCGCTCGGGAACATCTACCTTCCCATGACATTGGACGGCAAGGAGATAAAGGCCGTTCTCGATACCGGTTCGCCGGACACGCTGCTCAGCGACGGCACCGGCAGGAGAAAATTCAATCTCGAGGAGAACTCCCCGGGCATGGAGCCTGTCGCGAACGCAACGGATGCCGATTTGGTGCAGTTCAGCTATCGCTTCAAGTCGCTATCCGTCGGCGGCCTGGCGGTAAGCAATCCGCTGATCCTGATCTTGAAAGACCGCGCGCAGGAGAGTTTTGACAAGCGCCATCTCGACAAGATCGACCTCGATCCCATCTATGCCGACAAACTCGAAACGCAGGATTTGATCCTCGGCATGAACGTGCTGCAAAAGCTCCACCTTTACATCGCCTATAAGGAACACAAGATTTACGTGACGGGCGCAGACGCACACTGACACGGTGCCGGTTTGGTCCCCGCGGAGCATGCATTCACCACGCTTTTCCGCCACACTGGCAAAGGCTTGGCCGCTCCCGTATATCCTTGGCGAGACGTAAGGAGGCCAAAGTGGCCGAGCCCTGGAGCAAGTCGAGCTGGCGCTCGAAACCGCTCCGCCAGGTCCCGGAATACCCGGATCCGGCGGCTCTGGCGGCTGTCGAGACGCGTCTGGCGACCCATCCGCCGCTGGTATTCGCGGGCGAGGCACGCAACCTCATGGCCGGGCTCGCGCAGGTTTCCCGCGGCAATGCGTTCCTGCTGCAGGGTGGGGATTGTGCGGAAAGTTTCGCCGAATTCAGCGCCAACAATATCCGCGACACGTTCTGCGTTTTCCTCAGCATGGCAACGGTGCTGACATTCGCCGCCGACGTGCCGGTCGTGAAGGTCGGCCGTATTGCCGGCCAGTTCGCCAAGCCCCGCAGCGCCGACACCGAGACGCGCGACGGCATCACGCTGCCGTCCTATCGTGGCGACATCATCAACGGCGAAGAATTTTCGGAAAGCGCGCGCAGGCCCGATCCCGCGCGCATGTTGAGCGCCTATTACCAGGCCGCGGCCACGGCAAATCTGGTGCGCGCTTTCGCAACCGGCGGCTATGCCGATCTCAAGCGCGCCCGGCATTGGTATCTGGATCACCACCATCCCGATCTGGAGCAGCGTTACCGCGACGTCGTGGACAAAATCGACGAAGGCGTGGAATTCCTGCGCACGTTCTCGCTTGCCGACATGGTGAAGCAGCAGACCTCGCAGGTCGATTTCTACTTCAGCCACGAAGCGCTGCTGCTCGCTTACGAAGAGGCGCTCGCGCGCGAAGATTCGCTGACACGGGAGATCTACGACACCTCGGCGCACATGATCTGGATCGGCGATCGCACGCGCCAGCCTGACGGCGCCCATGTCGAATTCTGCCGCGGCGTGAAGAATCCCATCGGTCTCAAATGCGGGCCCTCGATGAGCGAGGACGAGCTTTCGCGCCTCATAGACATCCTAAACCCGAAGGATATTCCCGGCCGGCTCACGCTGATCGTGCGCTGCGGTGCGGACAAAGTCGGCGAGAAGCTGCCGCGCCTCATTCGCGCCGTGAAGGGCCGCAGTGTCGTGTGGTCTTGCGATCCCATGCACGGCAATACCGTCAGCACGGCCAACGGCCGCAAGACCCGCCCGTTCGATCGCGTGGTGAAGGAGCTCAAATCCTTCTTCGAGATCCATGCGGCCGAAGGCACCTATCCCGGCGGCGTGCATCTGGAGATGACCGGACAGAACGTCACCGAGTGTCTCGGCGGCGCGCAGGCCATTACGGAAGTCAACCTGGACGACCGCTATACCACGGCCTGCGATCCGCGCCTCAATGCCAGCCAGGCGCTCGAACTTGCCTTCATGATGGCCGAGTGGATGGCCGCCAAAAGAAAGAAGGGCGCGCCCATCGCCGCTTCCGCGTGAAGCCGGCTGTGACGCTCTAGGGGATTTGCGAAGATGGGCGCTGCGCGGTTGCTCGCGAAAGCCTGGGTTGCGTTTTGCCTCTTCGCCGGTGCCCATGCCGTCGTGGCCGCGATTCACGGCGGAATTCCCGTGAGCCAGGCGCTGCTTCAGATCGGGCTCTGCATCGTGCTGTTCGTGCCGATGGGGCTCTTGTTTGTCGGCGGCTTCGGTTTCGCCGGTGGGATCGGAAAACTCTCCCGCCTGCAGCCCATTCATTTCGCACCCGGCTTCAACGAAATCGTGTTCATGATCTTTGTCGTCGCGAGTTTTGCGATGCAGATCAGCTTTGCGCCGGAGAAGGAATTGGGCGGCGTGCTGGGCGCGCTGCAAGCAGCGTTGCACTTTGTCGTTCCCGCGCAACGATCCTTGGAAACGGCACTCGCGGCGTGTCCCATCGAAGGCGGTGGCATCGTTTTCGCCTCGGCCTTCGCATGGCTTTTGGCGCTGATCTACCTAGGCTCGGCATTGTCCCGGATCCGCCTGGCCGCCGGAATCGTGCGCCTGGAGCGCAAGGTCAGGCCGGAAATGTTCGGCGAAACGCCGCTCGCCGCGGTGCTGGGCCTGCTCGCCGTGGTCGCAATTCAGCTGCTGTTCTTCGGAACGGCTTACAGCCTATTGCCGTGCGGGGTGTTCCCAACCGTTATCGGTTCAGTGATGATCGGCCTCGCACCGTTGATGTTCTCCTATCTCGTCGTCGCTGCGATCACCAACATTCTGGCGTTGGGGCCGGAGGACTAGACTCACCCTCCCTCGGGAGGGTCGAAATCTTCGTGAACGTAGTGAGCGAAGATTTTGGGGAGGATCAGGAAGGAGAATCTCCGTCCGTATCCTCCCCGAAATTTGCTTCGCAAATTTCGACCCTCCCAAGGGAGGGTGGAATAGTACGTCACACAACCTTATCCGGCCCAACGCGCACCAGCATCTTGCCGAAATTGTCGCCCTTGAAGAGTCCGATGAAGGCTTCCGGTGCTTTCTCTATGCCGTCGAGAATCGTCTCGCGCCATTTCATCTTTCCTTCTTTCGCCCATTTGCCCATGTCGGCGAGGAATTGCGGCGTCATGTTCATGTAGTCCGAGACGATGAAGCCTTTGATGGTCAACCGGAGCGGAATGACTGAGATGATGTTGCTCGGTCCGGGAGGAAGCTCGGTCGCGTTGTACTGTGCGATCATTCCACATACCGCGATGCGCCCGTTCATGCGCATGTTGGCGAGTGCCGCGTCGAGATGCTCGCCGCCGACATTCTCGAAATAGACGTCGATACCTTCGGGCGCGGCTCTGCGCAGCGCGGCCGCAAGGTTGCCCGCTTTGCGATAGTTTATGGTCTCGTTGCAGCGCGCTTCCTTTTTGAGCCAATCGCACTTCTCGTCCGAGCCGGCGGAACCGACGACGTAGCACCCCTTGTTCTTGGCGATCTGGCAGACGATGGCGCCGACCGCGCCGCTGGCGGCCGACACGAAGACCCGCTCGCCTTCCTTCAGCTCGCCCACTTTGAGCAAGCCCGCATAGGCGGTGAGCCCCGGCATGCCAAGTGCGCCCAGATAGGCCTGTACGGGCGCCAGGGTGGGGTCGATCTTTTGCAGACCCGCGCCGTCGGACACGAACCATTCGCGCCAGCCGGCGAAGTTGGAGACGAAGTCGCCCGCCTTGAACTGGACGTTGTTGTTGGAAGCGACCACTTGGCCCACGGCGCCGCCCGAGAGGGTCTCTCCGATCTGGAAGGGCGGGGTGTAGCTCTCGCGGTCCACCATGCGCCCGCGCATGTAGGGGTCGACGGACATGTAGCTGTTGCGGATCAGGATCTGGCCCGGACCAGGGGTGGGGACGTGGGTCTCGACCAGCTCGAAATCGCCGGTGGTCGGCATCCCGGACGGCCGTCTTTTCAGGCGGATTTCCCGGTTTTTTTGGTCTGTCATGAAGATCTCCTTAACCATGAGAATTGAGGTGGCTGAATGGGCGATAACCTATCAGGGGGAGGGGGTGTAACAAGGCGAAACATTTTATGAGTCGCCGCCGACCCCGCCCGTGTGGCTCATAAACCTCGGTATTTCCGCGGGGATTCCTTTTGGCACGCGTTCCGTCCAGCCAGACCAGAATACTGCGTGCCGGCGTCGTCGGGATTGGCGCCTTCGGCCGCCACCACGCCGCCAAATATTCCAAACTCGCCGGTGTCGAACTCGTCGGTGTTGCCGACCCGAGTGCCGATGCCCGCCGCACGCATATGGCCGCCCATGGCGTGCCCGCCTTCTCCGATTGGCGCGAGCTTCTGGGCATGGTCGACGTCGTCAGCGTCTGCTCGCCGGCCGTCACCCATGCGCCGATCGTGCGCGCCTTCCTGAACGCCAACACCGACGTGCTGGTGGAAAAGCCCATCGCCATCAATCTGGATGAAGCGGATTCGCTCATCGCGCTGGCGGAAGTGAAGAACCGCGTTCTCACCGTCGGCCATCAAGAGCGTTACGTCTTTGCCCGCACGGGCCTGCTTTCCTATCCCGATGCACCGCTGGAAGTGGAATGCTGGCGGACCGGGCCATGGACGGGCCGCGGCGCGGATGTCAGTGCCGTGCTCGATCTGATGATCCATGATCTGGATCTCGTGCATCGGCTGATCCCCCATGGCGTTGCCGACGTGCAAGCCCGTAGCCGCACGGTGCAAGCGCGTCACCCGGATGAAGTCTCCACCGTCGTTTCCTTCGAGAACGGCTCTCAGGCGCGTCTCGTCGCCAGCCGCGTCTCGCCGATCCGCCGCCGCGGCATGCGCGCGGTCTACGACGACGGCGTCATCGAAATCGATTTCATCACACGCCAGGTCCGCAACACGACCAAGCGCCTGTTGAGTCCGCCGCAACTGGAAGATCCGCTGGGCGAATCCATCGCCGGCTTCGTGGAAGCCGCGCGCATCGGCGCCGCTTCGCTCGTCCGCCCTGAAGAAGCACGCCGCGCGCTGGAAACCGCGCTGCTGATCGATGAGGCCTGCGCGCCGCTCGGCGAAAGGCGTTCCAGCGGAGAGTTTGCGCTTCACGCCTAGTTTCGCCTGGGCGCTCCAAAACCTGCGTTTTGCTTGGCCAATTGTCCATGCGTTCTCTCGGTCTTTTGGCCCTCGCGCTCTCATTCCTCGTCATTCCCGTCCTTGCTGCAGAAGGCGACGATCCCTCCACGCTCGCCATCGAGGCGGGTCGTCTCGGCGTGATGATGGATCAGAGCACGGAAGCGCTGAAGCTGCTCGCGCCAAATGCCAGGGATGCCGATCTCGATACGCCTGAGGCGCAGCGCGCCCATGCCTTCGAAGAGCTTGTGACGGCCGTGCTGCGCTACAATCTCGTCGCCAACGAAGCCTGCCGGCGCTCGCTCGTCTCGGCGAAACTGTGCTCCGGTCCGTTCCTGCCCGCCTGGCTGAAGGACGGGGCTGGGACCGACCACGACGGGGCAAGCCTGCGCGCGATGATTGCGGAGACGAGTGAGCGGTTGATGCCGTTTTGGAGCGAGATGTGTGAAAAGGGCAAGAAAGCCTCGGGCGACGACACCTTTTGCGCCGTGGAGTGAGGCGCGCTACACCCCGCACCTATGACTGACCGCCTTCGTATCGCACTCGCCCAGCTCAATCCCACGATGGGCGATATCGTCGGCAATCTCGCCAAGGCGAGACGCGCGCGCGCGGATGCAGCCAAGGGCGGGGCGGATGTCGTTCTCTTCCCGGAGCTCTTCATTGTCGGCTACCCGCCCGAAGATCTGGTGCTCAAACCGGCGTTGCAGGACGACGCCCGCGAGGCGATCGAAAAGCTCGCCAAGGATACGGCAGACGGCGGTCCGGCGCTTCTCATCGGTACGCCTTGGGTAGACGAGGGTAGGCTCTATAACGCGTGCCTTTTTCTCGACGGCGGCAAAATCGCCGGCCACACCTTCAAGCACGATCTGCCCAACTATGGGGTGTTCGACGAGAAGCGCGTCTTCGCGGTTGGTCCAATGCCGGGGCCGTTCAACGTACGCGGCGTTCGCATTGGCGTTCCCATCTGCGAAGACATCTGGACGCCGGACGTTGTGGAATGCCTCACCGAAACCGGCGGCGAAATCCTTTTGGTGCCGAACGGCTCGCCCTTCGAAGCCGGCAAGGAAGACGTCCGCCTCAATCTCATTGTCAGCCGCGTTACCGAAAGTGGTTTGCCGCTGATCTATCTCAATCAGGTGGGCGGCCAGGACGAACTTGTCTTCGACGGCGCGTCGTTAATTGCCAATGCCGACGGCAAACTCGCCTGGGCGCTGCCGGCCTGGCGGGAAGACGTCGTGGTGACGGAGTGGTCGCGCACGGCGAAAGGCTGGGTCTGCGCTGCCGGTCAAAACGAAGCGGGCGAAGAACGCTCGCAGTCCGTCTATCAGGCCATGATGCTGGGCTTGCGCGACTATGTGAACAAGAACCGCTTTCCCGGCGTCGTGCTGGGCCTCTCCGGTGGCATCGATTCCGCGCTATCCGCCGCAGTGGCGGTCGATGCGCTGGGCCCCGATCGCGTGCGCTGCGTGATGCTGCCGTCGAAATACACCAGCCAGGAAAGTCTCGACGACGCAGCCGAGATCGCCAAACTTCTCGGCGTCAACTACGAGACGGTTCCGATCGAACCGGCCGTCGCCGCTTTCACGAACTCGCTCAAGGGCACGTTTACCGGCAAGGCCGCGGACACCACGGAAGAGAACATCCAGTCGCGCATTCGCGGCGTCATCCTGATGGCGATCTCCAACAAGTTCGGCCCGATGGTGCTGACGACCGGCAACAAGTCCGAGATGAGCGTCGGCTACGCCACGCTTTATGGCGACATGTGCGGCGGCTACAACGTGCTCAAGGACGTCTACAAAATGGAGGTCTTCCGGCTCGCGCGCTGGCGCAATCAGTTCGTGCCGAAAGGCGCGCTGGGACCGACGGGGCGCGTCATGCCGGAAAACGTTATCACCCGTCCGCCGAGCGCCGAATTGCGCGAGAACCAGAAGGATCAGGACTCGCTGCCGCCTTACGACATCCTCGACGGCATCCTCGAATGTCTCGTGGAAAATGAGATGAAGTTCGAAGACGTCGTGAAGCAGGGCTATCACCCCGCCACCGTCAAACGGGTCGAGCAGCTCCTCTACGTATCGGAGTACAAACGCCGTCAGGCGCCACCGGGCGTGAAGATCACCTCGCGCAACTTCGGCCGCGATCGGCGCTATCCCATCACCAACGCGTTCCGCGATGCGCGGGACATGTGATGGCCAAGTAGGGATGGCCTCGTGTGATGGACCACCTCGACGACAAAGCCTTCGATGCCTATGCGGCGCCGCTCATGGGCGAGCCAGTCAGCCGCGTGTGGAGGGGCCACGGCTCGGCACTGTTCCTCGAGTTCGGCCGATTGATTCCCAATTTCAGGCGCGACGGCACGGTGAGCGGTGAAACCGGAAGGTTCACGCTCATGATCCAGTGGAGTTGGCGGATCGAGAAGGGACACTCGATCGTTTGCGGCAGTTGGAGTGACGACGCCATGTGGCCGGAGGTTTTCGAAGAATTGCAAGCCGCCACGGTCGCCGGCGCTTCGTTATTCGGCCGCTTGCGGGAAATCGAGGTGGAGCTTTCGAACGGCCTTCATGTTGTTTCGTTCTCGACCGTAGAGGGTGGTCCGCAATGGACGCTGTTCAACCGCGATCAGGCATCCTGGATCTCGGTCAAGGCGGGAGCCCTGGTGATCGAGCACGAGACCGGTCAATCCGCCGACATTTTGCATTAGCGCGCGATGCGTTTATGGATGTGAGCATGTCGACCATCGTCCGTTTCGCGCCGTCTCCCACCGGGTTGCTGCACGTCGGCAACGCGCGCACCGCCATGCTCAATTGGCTCTTCGCGCGGAAGGAAAACGGCAAGTTCTTCCTGCGCATCGATGATACCGACACCGAGCGCTCCAAGCCTGAATTCGAAACCGCCATTCTGGAAGATCTGGGTTGGCTGGGACTGACGCATGACATCTTCGCCCGCCAGGTCGAGCGCGCGGACGCGCACAATGCGGCTGCCGAAAGATTGAAGGCATCCGGCCATCTCTATCCGGCTTACGAGACGGCGGGCGAGCTGGATCGCCGCCGCAAGCGCCAGATCGCGATGCACAAGCCGCCGGTCTACGACCGCGCCGCGCTGGCATTGTCGGCCGAAGAGCGCGCGAAGCTCGAAGCCGAAGGGCGCAAGCCCCATTGGCGTTTCAAGCTTTCGCAGTCGAAGGTGAAATGGCGCGATCTGGTGCGCGGAGATGTCGAGATCGACACCGCCCATCTCTCCGATCCCGTGCTGATCCGCGAAGACGGGCGCTTTCTTTACACGCTGCCGTCCGTGGTGGACGATATCGACTTCGCGATCTCGCACATCATTCGCGGCGAAGATCATGTCACCAACACGGCCGCTCAGATCGAGATTTTCGAAGCGCTCGGCGCCAAGGTGCCGGCGTTTGCGCATTTCCCGCTTCTGATTGGCGCCGGCGGCGAAGCGCTTTCCAAGCGCATCGGTTCCTTGTCCTTGCGCGAAGTTCGCGAAAGCGGCATCGAGCCTTTGGCACTGGACTGTTATCTCGCGAAAACCGGAACGTCCGACACCATCGAATTGAAGCCGTCGTTGGGGGCGCTGGCTTCGGAATTCTTCTTCGAAAAGGTTGGCCGCGCACCCGCCCACTTCGATCCGGTGGAATTGTCCGGCCTCAACGCGAAGCTGCTGCATGCACTGCCTTACGAGGCTGTAGCCGAACGGCTGAAGGCCTTGGAAGTCGGCGGCGGGCCCGCGTTCTGGGACGCGGTGAAAGCCAATCTCGCCAAGCTCTCAGACGCGTCCGATCTGTGGGCCCTCGTCGCCGGACCGGTAATTCCCATCATCGAAGACAAGAACCTCGCCATCAAAGCGGCGGAACTGCTGCCCGCCGAACCTTTCGACGAAGCGACCTGGAGCGGCTGGACGGCGGCCGTAGCGTCCGCCACCGGTCTCAAGGGCCGCGCGCTGTTTCATCCGCTGCGTCTGGCGCTGACGGGGCGCGAGCATGGACCGGAGCTGAAAAAGCTGCTACCTCTCATCGGCCGCGCGAAATCTGTTGCGCGGCTCAAAGGGGAAACGGCGTGAGACTTTTCCGCCAAATTTGCTATTCGATTTGCGGCTGACCGCCGCGACACTCCTCTTTTGCCAACCGCCTGCTGAATCTCTCCTCTTACCCTCCCCTTGAGGGAGGGTCGAAATTTGCGAAGCGAATTTCGGGGAGGGGCTCAGGACTCGGACCCCCTCCCCGAAAAATCATCTCGCTGACGCTCGAGAATTTTTCGACCCTCCCTCAAGGGGAGGGTGGGATGACCCTCAAATCGATGTAAGAAGACGACCATGCCGCTGCGCCTCTACAACACGCTTTCGAAAACGAAGGAAGACTTCGTTCCGCTCGATCCCAAAAACGTGCGCATGTATGTGTGCGGACCGACGGTCTACGACTACGCCCATATTGGAAACGCACGGCCGGCGATTGTGTTCGACGTGCTATTCCGCGTGCTGCGCCATCTTTATGGCGATGCGCATGTCACCTATGTCCGCAACATCACGGATATCGACGACAAGATCAACGCGCGGGCGATCGAGCGCCGCGGCACGCGCAATGTGCCTGTGCTCGACGTGCTGCGCGAGCTGACCGAGCAAACTCTGGCGCAATACCTGAAAGACGTAGCTGCGCTCGGCACTCTGTCGCCCACGGTGTCGCCACGCGCTACCGAGCACATCGCTCAGATGGTTGCGATGATCCAGACTCTCGTCGCGGCCGGACATGCATATGTCGGCGAGGGACATGTTCTCTTCGAGGTCGCGTCGAAACCCGACTACGGCAAGCTCGCGCGCCGTTCGCTGGACGACATGATCGCGGGCGCGCGCATCGAAGTCGCGCCCTACAAGAAGAATCCGATGGATTTCGTGCTGTGGAAACCGTCGGACGCGAATACGCCCGGCTGGGAGTCCCCCTGGGGCCGCGGCCGTCCAGGCTGGCACATCGAATGCTCCGCCATGGCCGAGGAATATCTAGGCGAGACCTTCGATATTCACGGTGGCGGCATCGACCTGATGTTTCCCCATCACGAGAATGAGGTCGCCCAGAGCGAAGCTGCGCACAAGGAACATCCCTTTGCTCTCATCTGGATGCACAACGGCTTCTTGAACGTCGAAGGCGAGAAGATGTCCAAGTCGCTTGGCAACTTCGTCACCATCGATGAATTGCTGGCCGATTGGCCCGGCGAGGTGTTGCGCCTCAACATGCTGCGCTCGCACTACCGTCAGCCTATGGACTGGACAGTCGCCGGGATGAAGGAAAGCTGGAACACGTTGGAACGCTGGTATTCCGTAGTCGAGCCCGTCGCCTCGCGCCGCATCGGCGCCAAGTTTCTTGAAGCGTTGTCGGACGATCTCAACACACCGCAGGCGATCGCCGAACTGCATAAGTCCGGACCGGAGGAGCTGGCGGGTGGCCTTGCGCTGCTCGGCTTTTCTGCCATTCCGGAACATATCGCCGCAAAAAAGGCTGTCGACACGGTCGAAATCGCGCGCGCCATCGAAGCGCGCAACGCCGCGCGCAAGGCGAAAAACTTCAAGGAGTCGGATCGCATCCGCGACGAGCTGCTCGCCCAGGGGATCGTTCTCAAGGACGGCCCCGGCGGCACAACGTGGGACGTGAAAAAGTGACCCGCGAGCGCCTTTTCATTTTCGACACCACATTGCGTGACGGAGCCCAGACGCAGGGCGTGGATTTTTCCGTCGAGGACAAGCGCCAGATCGCGCTGACCCTGGATGGACTTGGCCTGGATTACATCGAAGGGGGTTGGCCGGGCGCCAATCCGACCGACACCGCGTTCTTCTCCGAGCGGCCCCCGCTCAAGACGGCGCGCTTTACCGCCTTCGGGATGACCAAGCGCGCCGGTCGCAGCGCGGCGAACGATCCGGGGCTCTCCGCCGTTCTCGACGCCAAGGCCGATGCGGCTTGCCTTGTCGGCAAGACCTGGGATTTCCATGTCGATGTCGCGCTTGAAATTCCGCGCGGCGAAAACATCGACGGAATTTCCGAATCCATCGCTGCGGTCAAAGCAAAATCCCGCGAGGCGCTGTTCGATGCCGAGCACTTTTTCGACGGCTACAAAGCCAATCCCGATTATGCGCTCGATTGCATCCGTGCCGCGCGCGACGCGGGCGCAAGCTGGCTGGTACTCTGCGACACCAATGGCGGGACGTTGCCGGAAGATGTCTACGCCATCGTGGCGGCTGTGAAAGAGAAGTTACCGGATGCACCACTAGGCATTCATGCCCACAACGACACCGAACAGGCGGTCGCCGTCAGCCTTGCGGCGATCCGCGCCGGCGCCCGACAAATCCAAGGCACGCTCAACGGCCTAGGGGAGCGCTGCGGAAACGCCAATCTTTGCGCGCTGCTGCCGACGCTGCTCTTGAAGGCGCCTTATGCAGAAGCATTCGAGACGGGTGTCAGTCGCGCGAACCTGGCGCAGATCACTCACGTTTCACGTCTACTGGACGAGATCCTCAATCGCGCGCCCAATCGCCACGCCGCCTATGTGGGGCCGTCCGCTTTCGCGCATAAAGGCGGGCTTCATTCCTCCGCCGTGCAAAAGGACCCGCGCACCTATGAACACGTGCCGCCGGAATCGGTGGGAAACCAGCGCCGCATTCTGGTTTCCGATCAAGCCGGCCGCTCCAATCTCCTAGCGCGGCTTTCCGAACTCGGCATCGATGTCGACGCAAAGGATCCGCGCATCGCGCGGCTGTTGGAGGACGTGAAGTCGCGCGAGTTTCTCGGTTATGCCTATGACGGTGCGGAAGCCTCGTTCGAGCTGCTGGCGCGCCGCGCGCTGGGGCAGGTGCCGGACTATTTCGAGGTCGAGAGTTTTCGCGTCATGGTGGAACGCCGGCACAATGCGATGGGCGATCTCACCACGGTCTCCGAAGCGGTGGTGAAGATAAAAGTGGCGGGTGAAGGATTTCACAACGTCGCCACGGGCAATGGCCCTGTCAACGCGCTGGACGAGGCTTTGCGCAAGGATCTCGGGCGCTACTCGCAATTCCTGCAAGATCTCAGGCTGGTCGACTACAAGGTGCGCATCCTCACCAGCGGCACCGAAGCGGTCACGCGCGTGATGGTGGAAAGCGCGGACGGGAAGGGTAATCGCTGGTCCACCGTCGGCGTCTCACCCAACATCGTCGATGCCTCATTCGAAGCGCTGTCGGACTCGATATGTTTCAAATTATTTCGGGATGGTGCGACGGCGTAGCATCCCAGAAACCACGATTGTACCGCGCATAGCTGGTTTGTGCCGATGAGACGCGCATTTTGTCGGAAAGTCCCTACATTCGCGTCTTCGCAATTCGAGTCCTGACCAATGCCGCGTGAAGTGCCCACTCCGTCGACCGATGACGACCGCGAAGGCTTGCTCTTCGCCGCGCTCGCTTACGCGACTTGGGGCGTCATCCCGCTCTATTGGCGGATGCTTTCGAGCGTTCCACCGTTCGAGTTGACGGTGCATCGCGTCCTGTGGTGCGCGCTGTTTCTGCTCGCCGTGCTGGCAGCGCGCGGACATCTGCCGCGGCTTTTCGCGGCACTGCGCAATCGCCGCCTGGTCGCGACGCTGGCGCTCACCAGCGTGCTGATCAGCATCAACTGGACGATCTTCATCTATTGCGTCTCGACCAATCAGCTGGTGGAGGCAAGTCTCGGTTACTACATCAATCCGCTGATTTCGATCGCGCTGGGCGTGGCGTTCTTCGGCGAGAAGATTTCGCGTTTCCGGCTGGTGGCCATCCTTTTGGCAGCCAGTGCCGTGGTGGTGCAGACCGTCGAACTGGGCCATTTCCCCTGGATCGCGCCATCGCTTGCGTTGTCGTTCGGGTTCTACGGCTATTTCCGCAAGCGGACCGATGTGAGTTCGCTCGACGGCCTCTGCATCGAAACCTGGCTGCTTTTCCCCGTCACCTTCGGTCTTGTGGCGTGGTGGACGCTCAGCGGCAGCGGAACATTTCCATCGCCGAGCCTGACGACGAATGCGCTTCTCATCGGCGGCGGGCCGATTACCGCGGTGCCCCTGGTGCTGTTTGCCGCCGGCGCTCGCCGCATCCGTTTGTCGACGCTGGGGTTTCTGCAATATCTTTCGCCGTCGATCACCCTCGTGATGGCGATCTTCCTGTTCGGGGAAAAATTCACCCGCATTGACGTCATTACCTTCGGCTGCGTGTGGGCGGCGCTGACGATCGTGGCGCTTGAAAGCCAAATGTCGCGGTTCAGGACGAAACCTGAGCCCCCGCAAGCGCCGGCCGAATAATACGCATCGCGTCATCGGGCGTGGGCGCGATTTCGAAGAGATTTGCACTCTCTCTGCGGGCGAATCCCTGGACCACCACGTGATCGAGCGCTGTCTTCAGCGGTTCGTAGAAACCCGCGGTATTGACGACGACGATGGGCTTCTTGTGCACGCCGAGTTGCGCCGAAGTCAGGACCTCGAAGAATTCGTCGAGGGTGCCGAGGCCACCAGCGAGAATCACGAAAGCATCGCCCAGCGAGATCATGCGGTCCTTACGCAGGTAGAGATCCGGCGTGATGATGAGTTCTTCGGCTGTCTTCAGCGGCGGCTCGAGATGGCGCAGGAATTCAGGAAGGATCCCGATGATTGGCGCACCGCCATCGCGGGCCGCGCGCGCGACCTCACCCATCAACCCCAGGCTGCCGCCGCCAAATACCAGCGTGAAGCCGGCTTCTGCGATCAGCGCGCCCATTCGCCGCGCTGCAACAGCGTAGGCTTCGTCGTGACCCATGGACGAGCCGCAGAAGACGCAAATCGTCTTGCGCTTGCCCGCATTCGCTAAGGGGTTATGCATGCCATGCTCGGTGTCGATGCCGTCCAAAGGGATTGCGAGGGGCGCTTGCCGATCTTAAACAGATTTGGAACTGGTGCGTTGCATTCGGAGGTTAACCTTGCCGCGATCGCTCGTCATCCTGATGGCACTGGCCGTCATCGCGCTCATCGCGGGTTTTATCGCCTTCGGCGGCGCGAATATGGGAAATTGAGACGATGGCCCGTGCCTTGACAGAAGAAGGCGATGGCGCGCCGACGCTGGGGCCGCTGTGGAGGCTCCTACCTTATCTATGGCCGAAGGGGCACCCGGAACTGAAGCTACGCGTCTTCGCGGCTGTGTTTTGTCTGGCGCTTGCGATCACGGCGACCACCGCCTTTCCGCTGTTCATGGGCTGGACGACCAACCAGCTTGCCCACAAGCCGGCATCGACCATTGCGCTGCTGACAACCTTGAGCCTCATCGGCGGCTATGTGCTGACGCGCATTCTGATGCAGACCTTTGCCCAGCTGCGCGACGGCATCTTCGCCAAAGTCCAGTACCACGCTTTGCGGGAGGTCGGCGTTTCAACCTTCGCGCACGTGCATACGCTGAGCCTGCGCTTTCATCTGGAGCGCAAGACGGGGGGGCTTTCGCGCGTCATCGAGCGCGGCACCAAGGGCATCGATACGCTGCTCTCGTTTGCGATTTTCAATATCTTTCCCACGCTATTTCAGCTTTTGATCTTCAGCATTATCATGATCGTGAGGCTCGATCTGTGGATCACGGGCGCGACCATTCTCATGGTTGCGGCCTATATCTGGTTCACTTTTGCCGTCACGCGCTGGCGCATCCAGTTCCGCCGCGACATGAACCAGAGCGATCAGGACGCCAATACCAAGGCGGTCGACAGCCTCCTCAACTACGAGACGGTCAAATATTTCAACAACGAAGCACACGAGACGCGCCGTTTCGACAAGTCGATGGAGAAATATTCTCGCGCTTCCATCCAGGCGCAGATCTCGCTCTCGGTGTTGAACACCGGGCAGGCAGCGATTGTGGCGCTCGGTATGGGTGCGGTCATGGTGCTCATCACGCTCGGCATCAGGGCTGGGCGTTTCGACATCGGCGATTTCGTGATGGCGAACGCCATCCTCATGCAGCTCTACTTGCCCCTCAATTTGCTCGGCACCGTCTATCGCGAAATCACCCAGGCGTTGGTGGACATGGATGCGATGTTCCGCCTGCTGCACCAGTATCAAGAGGTGCAGGATAAGCCTGATGCGAAAGAACTCGCCGTGACAGGCGGCGAGATCCGCTTCGACAATGTCGTATTCACCTACGAGCGCGGGCGCGTCGTGCTCAAAGGCATCAGCTTTGCCGTGCCGGCCGGCAAGACCGTGGCCGTCGTGGGGCCGTCGGGCGCGGGAAAATCCACGATCTCGCGCATTCTTTACCGCTTCTACGACATCAAGAGCGGCAGCGTGACGGTCGACGGACAGGATATCCGCGACGTGACGCAGGCGAGCCTGCGCAAGAATATCGGCATCGTCCCGCAGGATACCGTGCTCTTCAACGACACTATCAAATACAACATCGCCTACGGTCGAATCGGCGCGAGCGAGACGGAAATCAAAGAAGCCGCGCGCATGGCACAGATCGACAAGTTTATCGGCGAGTTGCCGCTGGGCTACGACTCCATGGTCGGCGAGCGCGGATTGAAGCTCTCCGGCGGCGAAAAGCAGCGCGTCGCCATTGCCCGCACGATCTTGAAGAACCCGCCGCTGCTGCTGCTGGACGAGGCGACATCGGCGCTCGATACCCATACCGAGCGCGAGATCCAATCAGCACTGAAAGAAGTCTCGAAAAACCGCACTACGTTGGTGATCGCCCACCGGCTCTCCACCGTCGTGGACGCCGACGAAATCCTCGTGCTCGATCACGGCGAAATCGTCGAGCGTGGCCGCCACGCCGACCTCATCCAGCGCAAGGGTCACTACGCCTCGATGTGGAACAAGCAGAAGGAAGCGGCGGAAGCGCGCGAGCGTCTCAAGGCGGTGGAAAGCGATCCTGACGTCACCCCGGATATCGCGCGCGTCACTGCAGCGGCGGCGGATTAGAAAACGCGTCACCTCTCCCTCGTGGAGAGGTCGAAATTTGAATAGAGCGTAAATGGTGAGGCTTCCCCTCACCCGACGCGCTTCGCGCGTCGACCTCCCCACCCACGAGGGGGAGGTGGTTTTTACTCCGCGGGTTGCGCGTCGGCCTGGGCGTCTTCGTCTGAGCCGAGTTTGCGCCAACCCCAGCGCACCGGATAGGTCGCGTACCAGAACACTCGGCCTAAGAACCACAAGAAACCCTGCTGGGTGCGGCGCTTGACTTCCGGCAGCGCCAGCATGGCCGGGACAAGTCCGAGCGTGATGAGCTTGGAGAAGGCGAGGCCGAAGACGATGGCAGTCGAAAGCTGGACCCAATCCATGCCGTTCGGTCCGCCGATGGTGACCTCGCGCGTGGCGAAGTTGATCTCGACGGCGAACATCATCGGCAGCAGACCGCCGATGGCGGTGATTGTCGTCAGGAACACGGGGCGAAGACGCTGCGCGCTCGAGCGGATCACCGCTTCGATGGGATCCATTCCCGACTCAAGCAGGCGATGGTAGGTGTCGATGAGCACGATGTTGTGGTTCACCACGATGCCTGCCAGGGCCAGCAAGCCGGTGCCGGTCATGATGAGCGAGAAGGACTGCCCCATCACTACCATGCCGAGCAGCGCACCGATCATGGCGAGCACCACTGCCACGAGAACGAGCCCCGCGTGGTAGAAGCTGTTGAACAGCGCCAAGAGAACGATCGCGATCAGGAACAGCGCCATGAACGCGGCCTCGATGAGGAACGCGCCGGACTCGTCCTGCTGCTCCTGGCCGCCCCTGAACTTCACGCGCACGTCGCCGGGGAAGCCCTGCTTATCGATCCAGGTTTTGAGTTTGTCCACTTCGGCGCTGGGCAGCACCTTCTGCGCCAGGCAATTCGTCGCGATGTCCGGCGGCGCACACTGCGGCTTCATGTTGGCGCGGACGTGATAGACGCGATGGCCGTCGACGCGCTCGATGGAGTTGAGTTGCTGTGCCGGGCGAAGCGTCACGAAGTTGCTCATCGGCACCACGCCGCTCGCCGTGGGCACGCGCAGATCGTCGAGCGCATGGATGCCGCGCGCGGCGCTGGGGTAGCGCACGCGAATATCGACTTCGTCCTGTGAATCGTCCGGACGGTATTTGCCCACCAGGATGCCGTTGGTGACGAGCTGGACGGCCGTGCCGATGGAAAACGCATTGGCGCCGAAGCGGTTGGCCAATTCCCGGTTGATATCGAGATCCCACTCGATGCCGGGGAGCGGACGAGTGTCTTCGACGTCGCGCAGCTCGGGCTGTTTGTCCATATGCTGACGGATCGCCGCCGCGACTTGTGCGAGCGCAACGTAGTTGTCGGACGAAACGTCTATCATGACGTCCTTGCCGGTCGGCGGACCCTGTTGCGGCTCGCGCACTTCGACATGGATGCCGGCGAGGTTTGCCGTCTTCTTGCGGATTTCTTCTTCGATGTCCTTGGTTTTCCGGCGCTCGCGATAGTCTTTCATTTCCAGGCCGATGCGGCCGATGTTGTCGACCGGCAGGCCGCCCTGGGAGTTGAGCGTCGAGCCCTGGCCGCCCGAGGTCGCGTAGATCGACCTGATGCCCTTCACCGATTGAACGATGTGCGCAACGCTCATGACGATGTCGCGCTTTTCAGCGGCCGACATGTTGCCGCGCGCGGAGATCAGCAGGTTGGAATAGCCCGGATCCTCGTCGACGAAAAATTCAACGCCGTGATTGCCGAAATAAAACAGCGTCAACACGACGGCGACGATGACAACCGCGCCTGCGATCACGCGACCCGGATATCGTGTCAATTTCTCGGCGAGGTGCGCGTACCAGCCGGTGATTCCCGGGATCTCGCGCCAGTCGCCGGTTTCGGACGCTTCGATGGCTTTCTCATGCTCGCCGTCGCGCGGCGGCGGCTTCCCGAAGAAGCCACCCAACACCGGCAGAAAGATCAAGGCGACGACCATCGACGCGGAGAGAATGATGATGAGCGTGATGGGGAAGTAGCTCATGAACTTGCCCGCGACGCCCGGCCACATGAGCATCGGCAGGAAGGCGCCGATCATAGTCAGTGTCGCGCTGACCACCGGCCAGAACATGCGCCTGGCGGCTTCCGCGAAGGCCTGTTTGGGAGCCAAGCCTTCTGTCATTTTGCGATCGGCGTATTCGACCACGATAATCGCGCCGTCGACGAGAATGCCGACCGCCAGCAGCATCGCGAACATGATCATGAAGTTGAGGGTATATCCCGTGGAGTTCAGCACCATGAACGCCATCAGGAACGACGTCGGAATTGCCACGCCGACCAGCAGGCCCGAGCGCAGGCCCAGCGCCGCCACGACGATGATCATCACCAGCACGATGGCGAGGATGATGGAATCCGAAAGCGATCCGAGCTGATCGCGAATGTCGGTGGACTCATCGAACAGGTACTCGATGTGCACGCCCTTCGGCCAGGAAGCGGACACCCGTTTCACGGTATCGCGGACGGCCTGATTGTTCTGGATGATGTTGGAGCCGATGCGCTTGGTCACTTCGAGCGAAATGGTCGGCTGGCCGTTCATGCGGGCAAAGCGAGTGGGATCGTAGAAGGTGCGATGTACCTGTGCCACGTCGCCCAGCGTGATGGATGAGTCCGCATTGGAGCGTATCGGAAGACTGAGAACATCGGCCGCGTTTTCGATTACGCCCGGAATCTTCACGGCGAAACTGCCGTGACCCGTATCGAGTGAACCTGCGGGGATCAGGCTGTTGTTCGCCTGAACCGCATTGAACATTTCCTGCTGGGTGATGCCGAAGCTTTCCAGCTTGGCCGGATCGATCACGATCTCGAGCATTTCCGGACGGTCGCCGCCCAGATCGACATCCAGAACCGAGGGAATTGTCTTGATTTCATCCTTGAGGCCGCGCGCGAGTTTCAAGAGCGTGCGCTCGGGCACCGCGCCGGAAAGCGTCACCGCGACGACCGGCTGTAGGCTTGTATTGAACTCGGTGACCGTCGGCGGATCGGCGGCTTGCGGCAGGCGCGAGCGGGTCTCGTCAACCTGGGCGCGGACGTCTTCCAAAGCCTTCTGCTTATTGAAGTTGACGTCGAACTCCAGGATGACAACGGCGGCACTTTGATAGGCGCGCGCTGTAATCGTCTTCAGTCCTTCGACTGAACGCAGATTGGTTTCGAGCGGTTTGACGAGCAGCCGTTCGCTATCCTCAGGGCTGATGCCGGGATAGACGACCTGCACCAACAGCACCGGGATTGGAATGTCGGGCTGAGCTTCTTTGGGAATGGCGCTGAAGGCGATGATGCCCGCAATGATCACGACCGCGATCATCGCAATGACAAGGCGCGTGTTGCGGACTGCCCAATCGACAATGCCGATCATGACGCCACCTTCTTGGCCGTCACGGCCTGCACCTTCTCACCGTCGTTCACGAATTCCTGTCCCACCGTGATGACAGCGACGTTCTCGGGAAGACCCGCAACCCACATGCCGTCCGGCCCGTCGGAAATGATCCGGACCGTGTGAAATTTCACGATTCCACCTTCCACGGTTCGCACGCCGACGGCGCCGTTGTCGGCCAACACAAGAATGCCCGGTGAAATCTTGGCCGCGCGTACATGTTTTACGGGTACGAGAATGTCGGCACTGACGCCGTCTCGGAGTTTGTTGTCCGCATTCGGCAGTTCGACTTCGACGCGGAAGGCGCGGGTGGAGGTGTCGGCGCGGCTGGCCACGAAACGCACCTTGCCGGCCACAGTCTCGCCGGTGACAAGCTTGGCGGTGGCCGGATCGCCGATGGCGATCTGCCCCACCTCGCGCTCGGTGACCATGCCAATGGCCAGGAAGGGTTCAGGCGCGATCAGCAGCGCGCACTTGTCGCCCGGACGCATGTAATCGCCGACGTCGACGTAGCGGTCGTCGACGAAAGCGTCGAACGGTGCGCGCATGCGGGTATTGTCGACCTGGATTTCCATCGTCCGCTCGGACGCCTTGGCGGCTTCCAGGGCGGCTTCGGTTTGCGCAACTTGGGTCTTGGAGCGAAAACCGTCCTTGGCGAGCGTGAGGTTCACTTCATGCTGCTTGGCAGTCTGCGCGACCATGGCGCGCGCTTGCTCCAGGCGCGCGCCGCGGTCGTTCATCTTGATCTCGCAGAGCACGTCGCCCTTCTTGACCATGTCGCCCTTCTCGAAATGAAGGGTCTGAACAACGCCTTCGACTTCGGCGCGCACGTCGACCGAGTGCAGCGCTTGCGTGCGCCCGCGCACCGTGATCGTGGCCGCGCGGTCCTGGGCCGCGAGCATGGCAACCTGGACTTTCGTAACCTGACTTGCCGATGAGGTATCGCTCTCGTCGACAGGCTTGGCGCCGGTGCCGGTGAGAAAGCCCGAGGCGATCCAAATCACGACAATGGCCGCAATACCGCACGCCCATTGAAAGCGCGCGGACATGTTGAGCCAAAAGCCGGGCATGACGGCCCGGTAGGCGCGATCAAGCTGTTCTGCGAACCGTGAGAACATTCGTCCTGCGCCCCGTCACTCTGCGGCCTCAGCCGCACGCTCCTCGATCTCCGCGCGATGGGCGCGAATGAACTTCAACATGGCTTCATAAATTGCCTGCCCCATCCCGACCACGAAACGCTCGCCCGCCGATTTAAGTTCGGGCCTTTTCTCCGCGATCTGCGAAAGCTTGGCTTCGCTCTGGTCGATATAGGCATCGATCAGGCGAGTAACACGGTCCTGGGGCAACAAATGCGAGAAAAGCATCGCGAACACGAAAGGCGAGCGATGCCGGTCCTCGGGGATCGGTTTCATCAGCGCGGCGAGAAATGCGGTGCGTCCGGCCGGCGTGATCGAATAGACTTTGCGATCCGGACGCTTTTCTTGGGCCTCTTCGCGGACCGAAACGAGACCCTCCTCGGTGAGCCGGTTCAGCGCCGGATAAATCGAGCCGAAGCTGGCTTCGATGAAGTGCTGATAGCCGTCTTCATCGAACAGTTTTTTGATCTCGTAGCCGGTGGCTTCGCCGCGGCTGAGGATGCCAAGGCAGATCGTACGGACGTCCATCTTACGTACCTGTAATATGCTGGGCCGATATAGATCGACCCTATATATTTTTGAACTTGCGAAATTCAAGCGCCGAAATGGCGCGGGCGGCGCAGATCAGCCTTGCGCCGCCCGGAAATGCCCAAACTACTGAAAAAACACCTAAATCAGCTCGATCCGGTCCACCTCGACGCCTTTGTTGCCGCTGCGCGTGGAATAGCGGATGCGCTGTTCGGGGCTGAGGATGGCAATGCCCGACCGGCGCAGGGCGCTGGCGTGGATATAGACGTCGCCGCCGCCGTTCTCCGGCATAACGAAGCCAAAGCCCTTCTGATCATTGAAGAATTTGACCTTGCCCTCGACCATGGGCCCTGTGGGACCTGAATCGCGATTGCCGAACCGGTCGCCACCCCCGAAGCGGTCACCGCCTCCGAAACGATCTCCACCACCGAAACGGTCTCCACCGCCAAAGCGGTCGCCCCCGCCAAAGCGATCACCGCCGCCAAACCGGTCGTTGCGCTCGCCATAGCGGTCGTTGCCGCCGAAGCGGTCCCCGCCACCGAAACGATCTCCTCCGCCGCCGTAGCGGTCTCCGCCGCCAAAGCGATCGCCACGCGGCGGGCGCGGGGGACGTTGAGGCGTCGGATCGGCCGTTGACGTATCGATGCTGTGTACCGCAACGACCTGAAGGCCGCGCGGCGAATCCTGAAGGTCGCAAACGACCGTCGATCCTTGCGGCACATTCTGTTGGCCGAGCGCGGCCAGCGCCGAGGCATGACAGAACGCGTCGCTACCTGTTTCCAACGTGATGAAGCCGTAGCCTTTGGAGGAATTGAACCATTTGATCGTGCCCTTCACAGACGCCATTGCGAGAGGGCGTGAGCCGTCATTATCGAAGCTTGCCATGAGTGATGCCGATGTATGCCTGTCGCCGGTCGCCAATCCCTATGCGCGCCGTCCCTCCGGCCGCGGGGCGGGCACGACAGGTTCATCATGCGCAAAAGCCGCAGGGCTGCGCAAGCAGAGTTACCGTCCGAGTTCATTGAAAGCGGCGCGCGAAATATTCAGAAAGCGGCTTTTTCCGCGCGCGATTTGCCCAGGCGCCCTTTTGTGCAAAGCACAACGACGCCCCCCGCCGCCGCCCAAACGCCTGCATAAATCCACCACAAATGGGGCAGGGCTTCCGGTGCAGCGAGCTTGAACGCATAGCCGGCGCCGACCGTGTTGAGCAGCGCATGCATGATCATCGGCAACAGCACGCTTCCCTTTGAAGCATTGTAGAGCCAGCTCAAGACGATCGCGCCGCCGGCAAGGCTCGCCAGGAACGCGGGGACGAGCGGCCAGGTGAATTCCGTTCCCATCAGCGGTAAATGCCAGATCGCCCAGATCGGAATTAGGACAAATGTCGCGAGTAGCGGATGAAAGCGCTCTTGAAGCCGGGGCAGCAGATAACCCCGCCAGCCCGGTTCTTCGCCGAGTGCAACGAAGAGAAATGTGAACACGAAGCGATCGAGGAGATCGCTCCACGGCACCGGCTGAACCTGGAACACGGCGCCTTGCTCCATCGCGAGAAGACAGCCGAGTGCCACCGTGGCGACGGGCGTGAGGATCGCGACGGCCCAGACATGGAGCGGTGCACGCACGCGCACGAGACTGAGCAGAAGATCGCGAAGCCCTCGCCAGCGTCCGAAAACGGCCGATGCAATGATGGCGGCCAAGAGAACCCCGAGCGGATTGGGCCCGCTGCTGCGATGCTGGATCAGCGCCACCGCCCAGGGATACCAGGAGAGCGGGAAGGCGAGGATGAGAAAGGTCAAGAGCGGCGCCCTGGTCGAACGGATGCCGGTCGCGGATTCTGCAATCGCCATAAAGCCTTCCTCGCTATTCCCCTCCAAATGGGACGAGCGCTGACATTGTGCGATGGCGGTCGGTATGCGCGCAGCGCTCACGCCAGATCCCGCTGCGGCATGGCTCCTAAAGTGACGGGCCAACTAATGCGGCCTGGGCCGGAGTGTGAGGATGGTGATCTCGGGAGGCACGAGGAAGCGTACGCCCAGGATGCTGGTGCCTATCCCGCTGCTGACAAAAAGATCGTGATCGTTTTCGACAATGTGTCCGATAGCGAAGCGTTGGCCAAATTTCGAAGGCTCGATGGGGCGTCCGATCAGCGGTATGTAGACTTGGCCGCCATGTGTGTGTCCGGCAATCAGCAAGTTCACGCGCGGGGGCAGATCGGGGAAGATGTCGGGATTGTGTGTCATGGCGATGATGGGCGCGTCGTCGTCGATGCCATTGAGTGCCTGCTTGATGTCATGCCGCCCTTCCCAGGCATCGCTGACACCCACGAGCCAGAACGGCACACCGTGAAATCTCAAACGCACATGGCGATCGTCGAGAACGGGAATGCCATCCTTCTCGAGCGCAAGTTTCGTCGCGGCCGCGCCATACCACCAATCGTGATTGCCCAGCACGGCCCACACGCCGAGCGGCGCTTTCAGCTTGGCGAGTATCGGGGTGATGGCCTTCGGCGGCGTAGAGGTCCCGCCTTTGACGCCAGCGATGACAAGGTCGCCGGTGATGAGAACGATATCCGGATGCGCATCATTGGTGCGCTCGACGATCCGCGGCAGTTGATCGAGGCCTTTGAACGGAGAACCGACGTGAAGGTCGGTGAGCACTGCCACGCGCATACCCGCGAGTGATTTCGGCCAGTGAACGAGTTCAATGGGACGCTCGTGCACCCAGAGACTTGAGGGCTCGAGCCAGAATGCCCAGACGCCCAACACCAAGATCAGGCCGGCGACGGTCTTGGCAGACATCGCCAAGCGCTTTTTCCACCGCGATGCCATCAGCTTCTCCCCTCCAAACCGGTATGTCGGAAACATATGGCCGCACGAGGGCATAACAGCGAAACAATATGGCTGTGTGCATCTGGGCTGCGTCTAAGCAATCGCGGAAGTTGGCGGAGGACGAATTTCGGTGCAGGTTTCGTCTTGGCCCATTGTCTTCCGCCATAATCCGGAGCGCTCCATGAAATCGTCGATCCGTTCGTCTGCAGTGCTGGGGTTCGCGCTGATTGCGACCGTTGCCTTGGCCGCGTCCATTCCATCGCCTCCCGAGACGGCAAGAGGAACGGCGGTCGACACCGTGCAAGGCGTGAAGATCGCCGATCCCTATCGCTGGCTGGAGAATTGGGACGATCCGAAAGTGCAAGCCTGGAGCGACGCACAGAATACACGCACACGCGGCTATCTCGATGCCATCGCCGGCCGCGATGCGGTGAAGGCCGAGCTCACGCGGCTCATCAGCGCGACGTCGCCGTCCTTCGCGGGGCTCGAAGCGCGCGGCAAGGCCGTGTTCGGCTACTACAGCGACCCCAAATTCCAGCAACCGATGATCGTCACGCTCAACGCCGACGCCGATCCCGACAGCCGCAAGATTCTCATCGATCCCAATGCCGTCGATGCCAGCGGTCATACCGCCATCGATTGGTTCGTGGCCTCGCCGGATGGAAGCCGCATTGCGGTTTCGCTGTCCAAGAACGGCAGCGAAGACGGAACGCTTTATGTTTACGACGTGGCGAGCGGCAAGGAAATCGACACGCCGATCCCGCGCGTGCAGTACCCGACAGCCGGCGGCAGCGTTGCCTGGGCGAAAGACAGCAAGGCTTTCTGGTATACGCGCTTCCCCGGCGACGACACCCCGGAAGCCGATCGCCATTTCTTCCAGCAAGTCTATTTCCACATGGTCGGGAGCGACGCGAAGAACGACAAGCTCGTGCTTGCGACCAAGGATGGATTGCCGCGCACGGCGGAAGTTTTCCTCGACAACACCTCCGGGCTTTCCGATGTGCTCGCTTCGGTGCAGTTGGGCGATGGCGGTGAGTGGCAGCACTTCGTGTTGCGCGAAAACGGCAATTTCGTGCAGGTCGCGAAATACGAGGACAAGATCGTGGCCGCGACGCTCGGCACCGACGCCGCCGTTTACGGCATTTCCCGCAAGGACGCGCTGAACGGCAAAGTGATGAAGCTGTCCGCGCCGTACACCGGTGGGTTTGCGGCGGCGAAAGTGATCGTGCCGGAAAGTGCGGTCGCCATCGTTTCCGACGATCAGACGCACTCGCTGACGCTCACGGGCAAGCGACTCTTCGTGCGCGACATCGTGGGCGGGCCGAGCCAGCTGCGCGTGTTCGACCATGACGGCGGCCATGGCGCCAATCTGCAGATTCCGGATATTGCGGCGGTCGACAATGTCGTGGCGCTGAAGACCGGCGACGTGATCTACGGCGTTTCGTCCTATCTGCGCCCGCGCTATTACGCCAAATGGGCGGCCAAGAGCGGCCAGTCCACCGAGACCAAAATGGCGGTGACGTCGCCGGTCAAGTTCGACGATTGCGAAGTGGCGCGCGTCTTCGCGACGTCCAAGGATGGCACCAAAGTCCCGCTCAACATCATCCGCAAGAAAGGCACCAAGCTCGACGGCAGCCATCCCACGCTGCTCTACGGCTATGGCGGCTATGGCGTGAACATGACGCCGGGTTTTCTCGGCGCGATGCGGCGGCTGTGGATCGACGCAGGCGGCGTCTACGTCGTCGCCAACATCCGCGGCGGTGGAGAGTATGGCGAGAAATGGCATCAGCAGGGCATGCTGACCGCCAAGCAGAACGTGTTCGACGATTTCGATGCGGCGGCGGAGTATCTGATCTCCCAGCACTACACGACGCATGACAGGCTCGCGTTGCTGGGCGGTTCAAACGGTGGTCTTTTGATGGGCGCCACACTCACCCAGCATCCCGATCTCGCAAAGGCGGTTGTTTCGTTCGTCGGCATCTACGACATGGTCCGCGTCGAGCTTGATCCCAACGGCTCCTTCAACACCACGGAATTCGGCACGGTGAAGGATCCGGCTCAGTTCAAGGCGCTCTATGCTTACTCGCCGTATCACCATGTCGCCAAAGGCACCGCCTATCCCGCCGTCCTGATGTCGACGGGCGCCACCGATGGGCGGGTGAACCCGATGCATTCGCGCAAGATGATGGCGGCGTTGCAGGCCGCCACGAGCTCGGATCGTCCGATCCTGCTGCGCACCAATCGCACCGCGGGGCACGGCATCGGCAGCTCGCTTTCCGCGCGGATTGAAGAGCAGGCCGATACGCTGACCTTCCTCTTCGACCAACTCGGCATGACGTGGAGCCCCGTGCACAGTTGATACGGGAACGGGGTGGATCGCATGCACGAATTGTGGCCGCTGGTCGGGGTCGCGGTCGTCGTTGTCGGCTTTCTGGTCCGTCTCAATCCGCTGCTTGTCATCGCGGCGGCGGTTGCGGCGACCGGATGGGGCGCGGGCATCTCGCCCGACCAACTGCTGCGCGTCTTCGGCAAGGCCTTTAACGACAGCCGCTACGTCAGCGGTATCTGGATCGTTTTGCCGGTGATCGGTTTGCTGGAGCGCTCCGGTTTGCAGGAGCGCGCGCGTCTTTTGATTTCCAAAGTGCACGCAGCGACGACGGGGCGATTGCTGCTTCTCTATCTGGCGGTTCGCCAGATCAGCGCCGCCGTGGGCCTGCTCTCGCTCGGCGGTCACGCCCAGATGGTGCGTCCGCTGGTGGCGCCGATGGCGGAAGCCGCGGCCGAGAGCCGATATGGCGACCTGCCGAAGAAGATTCGCTATCGCATCCGCGCTTATGCGGCGGCGGCAGACAATGTCGGGGTGTTCTTCGGCGAAGACGTCTTTCTCGCCGTCGGCTCGATCCTGCTCATCAAGGGTTTTCTCGAAGCAGACCACATCATCGTCGATCCATTCGCGCTTTCGCTGTGGGCGATTCCGACGGCGATCCTCGCATTTCTCGTTCACGGCACACGACTCCTGCTGCTGGATCGCAAGCTGGCGCGCGAGCTGAAGAAAAAGCCGGACAGCACAGAGAAGGCGGCTGCGGAATGATCACGCTGCAAGCCGTTTATGCGCTGGCCGGTATCGCGTTCGCCGCGTTCTCGATTCTAAGCGTACGCGATCGAAGCAATTCCAAGCGTTTCGGCAACGTGGCGTTCTGGGGACTGCTCGCGGTGAGCTTTCTCTTTGGATCCATTATCGGCGACCTCGCGAACGGTATTTTGGTGTTGGCGCTGGTGCTGATCGGCGGGCTGGGACTGATCGGACGCGGCCATCCGCCGACCACTTCGCCGGAAGAGCGTCGCGCCAGCGCTGTGCGCCGCGGCAATTGGCTGTTCGTGCCGGCGCTCATCATTCCGCTGACCGCCATTCTCGGCACGCTCTTCCTGAAGACCGCGCATTGGAACGGTCATGCGCTCATCGATCCCAAGCAGGTGACGCTGATTTCGCTGGCGCTGGGCATTCTCATCGCGCTCGGCGTGGCCATGCTGTGGCTGAGGCCGCCATTGCTGGCGCCGCTCCAGGAGGGCAGGCGTCTGGTCGACACCATCGGTTGGGCCGCCGTCCTGCCGCAGATGCTGGCTTCGCTGGGTGCGGTGTTCGCCATTGCCGGTGTTGGCAACGCGGTCGGTCAGCTCGCGACGCAATATATCCCGCTCGACAATTCTTTCGTCGTGGTGGCCGTCTATTGCGTGGGCATGGCGCTGTTCACCGCCATCATGGGCAATGCCTTCGCCGCGTTTCCGGTGATGACCGCAGCCATCGGCCTGCCGCTCATCGTGCACAAATTCGGCGGTGACGTCGTGATCATGAGCGCCATCGGCATGCTGGCCGGCTTCTGCGGCACGCTGACGACGCCGATGGCGGCCAATTTCAACATCGTGCCCGCCGCGCTGCTGGAGCTGCCGGACCGCAACGGCGTCATCAAGGCGCAGATCCCGACCGCCATTCCGATGCTGATCGGCAATATCCTGCTGTTGTATTTTCTCGTCTTCCGCTTCTAGGATTTGGGATGGCTTATTCGCTTACCCCCGAAATCGCCTCGCGCCTCGCCAAGGTCGCGCTCGGTCACGTCACGCGGGAATTTCCCAACAAATTGGACCACGTGATCGCGGGTCCCGCCGACGTGCGAGGCCCGCGCGATCTGCATCCGATTTTCTTCGGCAGCTTCGATTGGCATTCCTGCGTGCACGGTCACTGGCTGCTCGCCAAGCTCCATCGGCTTTATCCAGCCATGGCTGAAGCTTCGGCGACTCGCGCCCTGCTGAACGATCAGTTCAGGCCGGAGAAGGTGGCGGTCGAAACCGCTTATCTCGCCAATTCCAGCAGCCGCGGTTTCGAGCGGCCTTATGGCTGGGCGTGGCTGCTGATGCTGCAGGGCGAACTCCAGCGTCACACGAGCGAGGAAGGAAACAGTTGGGCGCGCAACTTGAAGCCGCTCGCCGACGCTTTCGCCGATCGTTTTCTCAAATTTCTGCCGCTTTCGACCTATCCGGTTCGCGCGGGCGTGCATTCCAATACGGCTTTTGCGCTTCTTCTGACGCTCGACTACGCGCGCGTAGCCGGCGACAGAAAGCTGGAGGCGTTATGCATCGAGAAGGTTCGCGCTTGGTATTCGGCCGATGCCGACTGTCCGGCCTGGGAGCCGTCGCAGGACGAGTTTCTTTCTTCGGCGTTGACCGAGGCCGCCGTGATGCGGGCGGCCCTTCCGGCTGAAGAATTCCGCCTGTGGTTCGCGCGTTTCCTGCCGCGCGCCGCTTGCGGTGAACCCGCAACGCTTTTCCAGCCGGCGACCGTCAGCGACCGTACCGACGGCAAGATCGCTCATCTCGACGGGCTCAATCTGTCGCGCGCGTGGTGCTGGCGGCTCATTGTGCAGGTGTTGGACTCTTACCATCCGGCGCGCGAGCGCATCGTGCAGACCGCCGACGAGCATATCGCGTCGGCGATGAACCATGTGGCCGGCGATTACATGGGCGAGCATTGGCTCGCCAGCTTTGCGCTCTTAGCGCTGGATCCGTGAGGCTAACCTCACCTCTCCCTTGCGGAGGGGTCGAAATTTGCGAAGCAAATTTCGGGTGAGGGGGTCGCTAGCGGCAGCGTAGCGCGACGCGCGCGCAGCGCGCCGGAACGAACAGAGCGCGACGGTGAGGCTTCCCCTCACCCGAAAAATCCTTCGGCTTTTTCGACCTCCCCACGAGGGGGAGGTGATGAAGCGCTCTAGCTATTTGCAATTTCCTGCATGCGTTCGAAATTGTGAGCTGCGACCGGCTGCAAATCGCGTATCAGCGGCTTGATCTGGTCGGCGGTCTCCATCACGAACTCAAAGCCGGCTTCGCGCAGTTCGTTGAGGTGAACAATTCGGGCCTCCAGCTCTTCGCGATCTTCGCCCGACAGCGGCGTCGATTTGAGTTGCAGCCGCACGGCCTGGATCTCCTGCGTCGTGTCGAAGACGCCTTCGATCGGAGATGACAGGCGCAGCATCATCGTATGGATCCGTGCGCGCAATTCGGCATTGTGGATGTTGTAGAGAGATTCGCGATTGCGCGTGTACAGCTCGATTTCGCCCCGGGTTTGCCGAAGCATGCGCATGGTGATCGGTCCATAGGGATCGCCCCGGCCCTTCGTGCTTTTTGCGAAATCCAGAAGGATGGCGAGCGTCGACAGCACTTCGCCGAAGAAGAGGGCCGCGTGACGTTGGCGGCGCTTGCCTTCGACATACCATTCCAGCTGAGTCGCAACGAACCCGCCCGCCGTCGCCAGCACGGCACCGATAATGACGGCCCACAGCGTGCTGAAGTTCGATATGAAATCGAAGTCGTCCGGCGTTAAGGCCATTTCCGTTAAATCCGTTCTCTAATACCTTGGGCACCGCTCTGAATCGGCAGCATCTTAGACTATAAACGGGCGGGGCGTCGAAGCGCGGGCGGCGGGTATGAATTTCGTCAATCCGGTCTGGATCGTCGTTCTATTCAACGCCCTGCCCGTGATCAGTGCGGTCACGTTCGGCTGGAGCGTGCTGACGCTCTTGCTGCTCTACTGGTTCGAGAACGTCGTGCTGGGCGTCATCAACGCGGCCAAGATGCTCGTCGCCGGGGTTGCGAACGGCAACACGACCAGCATGGTTTCGCTGGTTTTCATCCTCCCGTTCTTCGCTTTTCACTACGGCATGTTCTGCGCCGTGCACGGGGTGTTTCTTTTCGTCTTGTTCGGACCCGCCAGCGGCATCGGCGACAATTTCGATATGGCCGATCTGCCCGGCCGCGTCATCGACGTTCTCACGGCGAGTCCCTTTGTCTTGTGGAATGTCGTGCTGCTCACGGCCTTTCACCTCTTCGTATTCTTGACGGACTGGGTGGGGAAGGGCCGCTGGCGCGGTGTCGAGCCGGCCGTGCAGATGTTCGCGCCTTACGGCCGCGTAGTGGTGATCCACATCACCATCCTTGTGGGCGCCTTCGCGGTGCTGCTGTTCGGTCAACCGCTTTTGGCCGTCGCGCTGCTCGCGGTTCTCAAGACGGCGTTGGAAGTGGGATGGATAAAGTTCACCGCCGCGCGAGAAAGTCTCGCGACGCAGTCACACCAAACGTGAGAGTCGGAGAATTAGCGGCGGGATTCGACGAGCGTCATCAAGCCCAGCACGCCGGCGACGGCGGCGCCGGCCCAACTCACCCACATCGGGATGTCGTGGCCATTCACCACGACGGCCATTCCCGTATAGAGGCGATAGGCGTGAGCGGCGGCAACGACGATCAAAAGAAGTGCGGCAATGGTCGTGAACGGTTTCATGATTTGTCAGCAGGCGCTTCGCCCCGCTGCTCCCCCAAAAAGCGGCGAATTGTCTGCCTCTCCCGGGGCAAGCGCAATCGGTGCCGGCGCGCTAATCTGTATTCACGCATCTGTCGCGGAAGGTTCATGACGGCGCAATTGGGCACAATCGAAGGTTACTACGGCGCGCCGTGGAGCTGGCAGGCCCGCGCCGAGACGGTCCAGGCGCTGGCGCCGCACGGCTATCGCTTCTTTCTCTATGCGCCAAAGGCGGACGCCTATTTGCGCAAGCGCTGGCAGGAAGATCATCCCGCCGAGACGGTACAAGCGCTTTCCCGTCTCGCGCAGCACTGCAAATCGTTGGGTGTGGTGTTCGGCGTGGGCTTGAGTCCGTTCGAGCTCTACCGGAATTTCGACGATGCGGCGAAGGCGGCACTCGCACGCAAGCTCGCGGGATTGGATGCGATCGGCTGCGATATGCTCGCGATCCTGTTCGACGATATGCGCGGCGATCTGCCCGATCTCGCGCGCATGCAAGCCGGCATCATCCACTGGATCGCCGAGCGCACGAAGGCCAAGCGCCTGATTGTTTGCCCCAGTTATTACACCGACGATCCGGTGCTCGACCGTTACTTCGGCCGGCGGCCGGAACGCTATCTCGAAGAGTTCGGCGAACGGCTCGATCCTGCCATCGATATTTTTTGGACGGGCGAGGAAGTGTGCTCAAGGGAATATTCCGTCGGCCATTTGGAGCGCGTGAGCACGCAGCTGCGCCGCAAGCCGTTTCTTTGGGACAATTATCCGGTGAACGACGGCCAGCGCATGTCGCAGTTTCTGCATTTGCGCGCCTTCACCGGGCGGCCCGCATCCATTGGCGCGCATCTTGCGGCACATGCCGTGAACCCGGCGCTGCAACCGGTCCTCACGCGCATTCCCATGCTCACGCTTGCACAATCCTATCGCCTGGGTGACGCCTACCAATATCGCGCGGCGTTCGAACGCGCGGCGGTGGAGATTCTGGGCACCGACCTGGCGCGTTGCGTCAATGGCGATATCTATTCGCTTCAAGACAGCGGTCTGGATCGTCTCGGCAAACAAGCGGAGAAGCTGCGCGAACGCTATGCACGCTTCGACCATCCCGGCGCGCGCGAGATCGTGGCGTGGCTGGATGGCGTATATCGGTTCAAGGATGAATGGTTGGAGGTGTAACCACCCTCCCTCGGGAGGGTCGAAAAATCCCCGAGGATTTTTCGGAGAGGATATGCGACCGAGCAGCACCTCTCCTTCCACATCCTCCCCGAAATTTGCGTTCCGCAAATTTCGACCCTCCCAAGTGAGGGTCGTTACAGCCCCTTCAACCACTCCACCAGAAGCCTGTTCACCTCTTCCGGTCGTTCCTGCTGTGTCCAGTGTCCGCAGCCTTCCAGCACATGGGCGCCGCGAAGATCGCGCACCTGCTCGCGCATGAGGGAGATGAGATCGACCCGGCCCATCATGCTGAGCACCGGATCCTTGCTGCCGCCGATGAACAACGCCGGCTGCCTGATCCTGCGGTCTTTGAACGTCTGCAGATACTCGAAATCGCGCCGGTGATTGCGATAACGGTTGATCGGCCCGCGAAAGCCCGAGCCTTCGAATTCACCCACGTAATAGTCGAGTTCTTCCTCCGTCAGCCACGCGGGAAACGGATTGGGATCGATGAGGCCTTTGAGCAGCGTATCTTCGCTCGTCTTGTCGTTCGGCCAGGCGCCGTCGGGCGCGTCGCCGCAGATCGCGTAATAGAACTTGCGCAGAAAATCGCGCGGGTTCTCCTCGGCCTCCGCTTCGGCGGCGCCTTCGTCCTGAAAATAGGCTTGATAGAAGAAGCGGCCCTTGCTGGTGAAGGCTTCGTGGAAAATGTCATCGAACGAACGCGTCGGCACGCCGGTATAGGGCACCGACAATGCGCACACCGCGCGCACGCGTTCGGGATGGATGAGCGCCGTGTTCCACACAATGGGCGCCCCCCAATCGTGACCGACCAACACCGCTGGCCTTTCCGGGCTGAGTTTTTCGATCAACCCGGCGAGATCCGCCGTCATATGCTCCATGGCATAGCGATCGACCGGATGCGGCTTGTCCGAGCCGCCATAGCCGCGCACGTCGATGGCGCAGGCGGCGAAGCCGGCCTCGGCGATCGGGCCGATCTGATGGCGCCAGGAATACCAGGACTCGGGAAAACCATGGACCATCACGACCAACGGGCCCGCACCGTCGAGGGCCACTCGAAGACGCACATTCCCCACATCGATGACGTTGAACCCGAGCATTCCAACCGCCAATTTGATTTCGCGATCGCAGATTAGCGATTTGGCAAAGCCTGCAACACCATTGTGCGCATTCGCAGCGTTGACAGTCCGCCAAACAGGCCGACAATCCCGCAAACGCACCAGGGAATAGCCAAGGAAGTGCCATGGACCGCGAAGTGACCGATCTGCAGGCGAAGGCCGCCGAGCACGCCTATTCCATCCCGCTCGACAGCTTCAACATGGTCAATCCGGAGCTGTTTCGGTCCGATACGATCTGGCCCTACTTCGAGCGCCTGCGCCGGGAAGAACCGGTGCACCTCTGCCGCGAGAGCGAGTTCGGCCCCTATTGGTCGGTCACCAAATACAACGACATCATGGCGGTCGACACCAACCATGACGTGTTCTCCTCGGAACCGGGCATCACCGTCGTCGATCCCAAGGACGATTTCCGCCTGCCGATGTTCATCGCCATGGATCCGCCCAAGCACGATGTGCAGCGCAAGACCGTGAGCCCCATCGTGTCGGGCCCCAACCTTCAGGCGCTGGAGCCGGTCATCCGCGAACGTGCCAGCAAGATCCTCGACGATCTGCCGATCGGCGAAACCTTCGACTGGGTGGATAAAGTCTCCATCGAATTGACAACGATGACGCTGGCGACGCTGTTCGATTTTCCCTGGGAAGACCGGCGCAAGCTGACGCGATGGTCGGATGTAGCCACCGCCAATCCGGCTTCCGGAATCGTGGAATCCGAAGATCACCGCCGCGCCGAACTCTTCGAATGCGTGGACTACTTCACCCGGCTATGGAACGAGCGGGTCAACGCTCCGCCGAAAGGCGATCTCATCTCCATGCTGGCGCACGGCGAATCCACGCGGCACATGGACCGCATGGAATATCTGGGCAATCTCATCCTCTTGATCGTCGGCGGCAACGACACGACGCGTAATACGATCTCCGGCAGCGTGCTGGCGCTGCACCAGAATCCGGACCAATACGCCAAGCTGACAGCCAATCACGACCTGATCCCCAGCATGGTCTCGGAAACCATCCGCTGGCAGACCCCGCTCGCCTATATGCGCCGCCGCGCCAAACGCGACTTCGAGTTCAAGGGCAAGACGATCCGCGAGGGCGACAAGGTGCTGATGTGGTACGTCTCAGGCAACCGCGACGACGAAGTGATCGAAAGCCCCAACAGCTACATCGTCGATCGTCCGCGGGCGCGCCAGCATCTCTCCTTCGGCTTCGGCATCCACCGCTGCGTCGGCAACCGTGTCGCCGAATTGCAGCTCAAGATCATCTGGGAAGAGATCTTGAAGCGCTTCTCGAAAATCGAAGTGATGGGCGAACCGCGCCGCGTGCTGTCGTCCTTTGTGAAGGGCTACGAAACTCTGCCGGTGAAGCTGGTCGCGGCCTGATATTTGGGGGCGATCGCGAAATCCTTGTCCGCGATAAGAACTGAAGTTCGATTTGTCGTTGGGTTTGATCCGGCTTGCCGGGTCCCGAAGCAGGTCACGTTGGCCGGTCTGACACGTCGGTTCGCGGTGATACAAGAAACCTGCCGATCCGATTCGGTAGATATGTATTTCGACGAAGCTCTTTGGCTTCGGGTCCTTGAATTTGCGACGCTCTACCAACCCAGTCTGCAAATCGAAATTGTCGGGCACGATGGCGCGAGCGTGCAGCGAGACGATTTCCTTGTTGCTTGGAACGCATTGGATATCACGGATCGACACCCTCCCGCTCAAATACTGGTTCGCGACAATCAAACGCTAGTGCTGCTCATTCAAACCGAAAATTGGAATCGTGTTGGCGGACCGTGGCCTTACCATGACTCGTATACGTATGCGCTTTTCTCAAACGAAGACCTTACCGAAAGGGTGATGCAGTTTCTATGTGACGCTGAGGCCTCGCGTGGATGGGATATATCGACCAAGGTCCTTGGTCCAACAAGAGAAGTGCCATTTTGGAAGAGGTTGCTGAGAATGTTGCTCAATTGATCGCGGCTGATCCAGAATTACGAAACTGCCCCGCTTCAGTTGAGGAAACGCTTTTCGAGGTCTTGGTCAGCAGATAATCGCGAAATTCTTTCTCAGATTCTTGCCAGCGGATTTGGCGTCGGCGCGGCAATGCGCGTCAACGTATTGCGGTCGGTGTGGTGGAACGGTTCCTCGCGCCCCGGAATGATTAGCACCGTGTCTTCGAAGTAAGACCACGTTCCGTCCGGATTGACCGTCACCTTTATGCGGAAGGAATCGGTGCGGAAGGCGTGTTCCAGGAACGGCGTCGAGCAAATTCCATAGGCGGTCGCGCCGCGCGTCGCGGCCACTTCGAAACTCGTGGCGTCCGCCGTTGCCTGGCCGACGGCAAGCGCCACTTGTGCGCGCGGGATGGCGAGGGAATGAATGACCGTGCCGGTGGCCGGCTCCCAAAGCCAATAGCCCACCTGGTCATGATAGGTCTCGACCTGGCCCGGCTTCACGACACGCGTTGCATAGCGCAATCCGTAGAAGAGTTGCGGACCGTTGGTTTGCGGATCGATGGGCTGCAGTTCCATGTGCTCCACATAGATCTGCTGCTCGGGGCCTTGCGCCTTTGGGTTGATGTCGAGCCCCTTTGTTCCTTCCCAGATCCCGGCGAGACCGCGCAACGGACCCAGGTTTGCCAGCGTGTCGACATCGACATTCGAAGGTTCGGTGTAGATGTCTTTCGGAAACTCTGACATCACGGGCTCCTCAATTCGGTTGGGCGGGACGCGAAGCGATTTTGCATGCAGTTATTACCTCCCCCTCGTGGGGAGGTCGAAATTTGCGGAACGCAAATTTCGGGTGAGGGGTAAGAATAGAACTTAATGGTGAGGCCTCCCCTCACCCGAAAAATCCTTCGCTGCGCTCTGGATTTTTCGACCTCCCCACGAGGGGGAGGTGATTTTGTGCGTTATGTAATCACTTCGCGCTTCAGTTCGGGAAACACTTTCGAAACTTTCCCGAGCAGGTAGTCGCCATAGGTCCCACTGAAGTCGTGCACGCTTTCCTTGTCCCAGCGGCTCTCGCGGTCGTCATCGAGATGGGCTGCGTGTTCGGGCAGCGGCACGATCTCCGCGTCGAATCCCGGGTCGAAAAAGAACGGAAACGACAGGCGTCCGCGCCCGCTGACGTTCTTGGCGCGATGCGGCGTAGAGCGAAACCAGCCGCCGGTCAGCCGGTCCAGCATGTCGCCGAGATTGCAGATCAGCGTGCCGGGAATCGGTGGCGCCGCGATCCAGCCGCGCGTCGATTTCACCTGCAACCCGCCGGCGTCGTCTTGCGCCAGCAGCGTGAGCAGACCGTAGTCGGTGTGCTCGCCGACGCCCCATTGCTCGGACGACGGCGCGCTGCTCGGGTAATGGAAGATGCGGAAGAGAATCGTGGGATCGGACGTGTAGCGTTCGCGAAAATAACCGGCTTCAAGGCCAAGGCTGAGGGCGATACCTTCCATCAGCGCGTGTGCGGCGCGCGTATTGGCCTCGAGGTAGTCGAGAACCACGCTTCGCAATTCCGGCACTTGTAGCGGAAACAGATTCGCGCCGTGCAAAGGAAGTCCTGCACGCACGCGACGATCGTTCGCGGGCAATTCGCTGCCGAAATAAATGCCTTCCTTCAGGTCCGGTTTGCCCGAGGTCAGTTCACCGCCGACGGGAAAATAACCGCGCCACGCCCGCCCGCCATGCGCCATGGCGATCTTCATCTTTTCCGCGTGCGGCAGTGCGAAGAAACGGCGGCTGAGCGTGTCGAGCCTGGCCAAGAGGACTGGCGCGATGCCATGACCCGCCACATAGAAAAACCCGGTATCTCGGCACGCCTGCTCAATCGCGCGCGCCACGTCCGCACGCGCCGCCGTATCGCGCTCGTCGAAGAGCGGCGCCATGTCGATCACCGGCAGCGATTGGTCCATCCGCCCATTGAACGCGCAAGCCGCCTCTGGTGCAATGACGGCAACGAAGAACTGGAACGGGTGGGGCGATGCGCTTTGGTGTCTTCTATGAAATGCAGTTGCCGAAACCTTGGCGGCCCGGCGATGAACACCGGCTTTTTCATCAGGCATTGGAACAGGTCGTTCTGGCCGACCGGCTCGGCTACGATTATGCGTGGGAAGTCGAACATCATTTTCTCGACGAATATTCCCATTCCTCGGCGCCGGAAGTGTTTCTGGCCGCGGCCGCGGGACGCACAAAGAGCATCCGGCTAGGCCACGGCATCCGCCAGGTCATTCCGAACTACAATCACCCCGCGCGCACGGCGGAGTGCTTGGCCACACTCGACATTCTCTCCGATGGCCGGGTCGAATTCGGCATCGGCGAAGGCGCCACGCGCCTCGAACTCGGCGGCTTCAAGATTCCGGCGAAAGAAAAACGCGCCATGTCGCTGGAGGCCGGCGAGCAGATCGCCAACATGATGGCGCTCGATCCCTATCCCGGTTTCGAAGGCAAGTATTTCTCCATGCCGTGCCGCAACGTGCTGCCCAAGCCGGTGCAGAAACCGCATCCTCCCATGTGGATCGCCTGCACCAATCGCGACACCATCAAGCTCGCCGCGTCTTTGGGTTTGGGCGCGCTCGCTTTCTCATTCGTCGATCCGCAAGAGGCGCGCACCTGGTCCGAAATCTATTACGGCATCATCAAATCGGAGGCCTGTGTGCCGCTGGGCCACACGGTGAACGCCAACATCGCTATGGTGTCGTCGTTTTCCATTCACAAAGACCGCGGCGAAGCGATCCGGCGCGGCCACGAAGGCTTTGAATTCTTCGGCTACGCGCTCAACGCGCTGGTGGCGCCTGACACGGTGCCCGGGCGCACGAATTTGTGGGGCGAATATCTCGCCAAGCGCGGCAACCGCACGGAGGAACTTGTTGCAGCTGCTGCCGGCGAGGGCGTGCGCAGTGCCGGCATCGGCACGCCGGACGACATGCGCGCGCACCTGCATGCGCTGGAAGAGGCTGGCGTCGATCAGGTAATTTTCCTGCAGCAGGCGGGCCGCAACAAGCACGACGATATCTGCGCCTCGCTGGAACTTTTCGCGCAAACCGTCATGCCGGAGTTCAAAGGCGCGGCGGCGGGGCGCGAGGCCAAGAAGCGTGCCGAATTGAAACCGTTCATCGAGGCGGCGCTGAACCGCAAGGTTTGGATGAAGCCGCTTGCCGATTTCGCGATTCCTCTCGTGCAGGCTTCGGTCAAAAAGGCACAAATCGGCGGCACGCTCGCCAGCGAATAGAAAATTTGAATCATAGGTTCGTTGGATTGGTGAGCGCGTATTAAGGCTTTCATATCGAGCCGCGCGCCGGTTGGAACGCTTCGCGAAGCTGCGAATTAAGGCTCCCAGACACCGCTGGGAGTACGCCATGGCCATCCAAAAATCGTCCGCGCAACTTTACGAACTGAAGCAACCCGCAAGATCGGCCGATCTTCCTCCGGCCGGCGTGACGCGCTGGGTGCCGAGCCGCAAAGCCCAAGTCGTCAGCGCGGTGCACAACGGTATCTTGAGTCTGGACGAAGCTTGCGGGCGCTACGCGCTGACGGTCGAGGAATTTTTGTCGTGGCAAAGGGCTATCGAGCGCTTCGGCCTTTCGGGCCTGCGGGCAACTCGGGCGCAGCTATACCGCCAGACGCGGCATTAAAGCTGACAACGTCGACGCTAGGCTGAGTCGGGCCTCAAATGACGATTGAGCGCCTCAAATTGGTTATCGTGAGTCCCTGATCGGTAAAATCGAACTCCATCTCAAGCACGTTGCTGAGATAAGCGGTGCAATAAGCCGGGTTGTCCTCGTGACAATCTAGTATCCCAACAGTTGGCCGCTCGTGCCCTTGGGTGAATAGCTCGTTCCGCAATTGCTGACGAGCCTCGTCATAAGGGATCGAACTGGGGAACACCTTGTCGAAGGATTCCGGTGAGTCCGTCGCGCGATGCCAAAGTTGGTAGAAAGCTTTCAACATTCCGTCGGTTAGCGCGCCCACCGATATGTAGCGTTTGTCGTCACCCGGAGGGCACTCGTTTTCACCCTCTTGAGCGAGTATCCGGGATTGGGGGGTATAGTGGCGTTCGACCCATGCTTGTGGCGGCCAATCTTTCCACCCTCGTAACTTTAAGGACGAATCAAGGCCGCCAGGGTACTGCGTCTCGACAGCCTCGATATCTCGCCCTGTTCCCGGAAACAGCTCATGCTCGAATATTCGGCAAATTCCGTTGCGGACGGGGCGAGGCTCGCGGACGAAATAATGCGTATTCTCATCCGGGTCGACGCAAGTGCGAAAGGTGAGCACGCTTCCGCGGCCCTCGAAACTGCGCGCGATGGGTAGCGGCACGTCGGGACTCTGCGAATTATAGAGATGGCCGTCGTCGCCATAACACCCAAGCGAATGCGCAGGAACTACGAACACTGCGCGCGCTGGGTTGGCAACGAAAAGTACGGCCAAAACCATGCTGAAGCTTGTCAGCATGGATAGTTGCCTCGGTTGGACGGATGTTAAGGTCTTCAGATGTTTCACGATGCATCCCTCGCTCAAGCCCCGCCTAGTCTACCAGATGAGCTAGATCCGCCTTGTAGGGTTGACTTTTGTCCCGCAATGCCTCAATAGCGGCTCATAGATTTCCCGGGATCGCGCGACAAGCTCGCTTCGGCAGCAGTCATCTCGGTGATGTTCTCGTAATAACCTCCGTTGTCTCCAGGTGCGCGTGGAAGGCGGTCAACCGCTCCATGGCGTTTGCATGTCTGGTGACATGCGCCGTCCGGCGCATAAGGAATCTTTTTCAGTGAGTGAACTTTCATTTGCCCAGCTCGGGGTCTCCGAGCCGCTTTGCCGCGCGCTTGCGGCCGAAAACTACACCCATCCGACGCCCATCCAGGCGCAGGCCATTCCACTCCTCTTGCAGGGGCGCGATCTGCTCGGCATTGCCCAGACCGGAACAGGCAAGACGGCAGCGTTCGCGCTTCCGATTTTGCAAAAGCTTGGAAAACCGCAACAGCCGGTGAGCCCCAAGGCGTGCCATGCGCTGGTTCTGGCGCCCACGCGCGAGCTTGCGGTGCAGATTGCCGAGAGCTTTGCGACCTATGGCCGTCATTCCGGCCTGCGCCAGACCGTCATCCTGGGCGGCGTCGGTCAGCCGCAGCAGATCAAGGCGATGTCCCGCGGCGTCGACATTCTTGTCGCCACGCCCGGCCGCTTGCTCGACCTCATCAACCAGCGCCATGTGCGCCTGGATGAAGTTCGCTACTTCGTGCTCGACGAAGCCGACCGCATGCTCGACATGGGCTTCATCCGCGACGTGCGCAGAATCGTGGCGATGCTGCCCAAGAAGCGCCAATCGTTGCTGTTCTCCGCGACGATGCCGAACGATGTCGCGCATCTGGCCGCAGAAATGCTGCATCAGCCGGTGCGCGTGGAAGTGACCCCGGAACAGATCACGGTGGACCGTGTCGAGCAGCGCGTTTTCCACGTGGAGACGGCGCAGAAGCGCGCTCTGCTGGTCGATCTGCTGAAAGATCCGGCGCTGAGCCGCGTCATGGTGTTCACCCGCACCAAGAATCACGCCAATCGCGTCAGCGATCATCTGGACCGTTCGGGCATCAGCGCCGATGCGATCCACGGCAACAAATCGCAGAATGCGCGCCAGCGGGCGCTCGAACGCTTCCGTTCCGGCGAGGCGCGCGTGCTGGTGGCGACCGACATCGCCGCGCGCGGCATCGACGTCGACGGCGTCTCGCACGTCATCAATTTCGAATTGCCGAACGAGCCGGAAAGCTACGTCCACCGCATCGGCCGCACCGCGCGTGCCGGCGCGGAAGGCATCGCGCTGTCGTTCTGCGATGCCTCGGAGCGCGGTTTCCTGCGCGACATCGAGAAATTGACCAAGCGCCAACTGACAGTCGTCGGCGAACGCCCCGCTTCAATGCATACGCCGCAAGCCAAGAAGGAAGCGCGCCAGCCCGATCCGTCGGTCTACAAGCGCAAGCGCCCGTTTCACCGCGGCCGCAACAAGAACAACCGCAGCAGGCAAGCGGCTTAAGCGAGCGTGCTGGAAATCTTTGTCGATGGCGACGCGTGCCCGGTGAAAGCCGAGGTCGAGCGCGTCGCCACACGGCACAATCTCACGGTCACGATTGTCAGCAATGGTGGATTGCGCCCCAGCGCCAATCCGCTGATGCGCCATGTGACGGTGGCGGATGGCGCCGACGCGGCGGATGACTGGATTGTCGAACATATTGGAGAAGGCGACATCGCCGTCACCGCCGACATCCCGCTCGCCTCGCGTTGCCTGAAGCAAGGCGCGCGCGTTTTGAGACCGGGCGGCAAGCCGTTTACCGAAGCCGGTATCGGCATGGCGCTCGGCGTGCGCGATCTTCACCGGCATCTGCGCGAAGCGACGGGCAACCAGACCTACAATACCGGTTTCACCAAAGAGGATCGCTCACGATTCCTCGGCGCGCTGGAAAACGAAATCCAGGCCCTGAAACGCGCGGCCGCCAAAATCCAAAATCGAGGCTTAAGCGCACCGAGTTGACACTGGCGGCCGACCGGCGATTTGATCGCGCTCCAACCGAGAGTTTCAGGGTGTCTAGCCAACCTTCAGAACCGACTGGCTCGCTCGCGACGGCGCTGGCGCATACCGCGCGGCTGCTGGCCGCCGAGCCGTCCATGGCCGAAGAGCAGGCGCGCGAGATTCTGAAAGTCGTGCCCCATCATCCCGAAGCGCAACTGCTGCTGGCGACAGCATTGCGCGCACAAGGCAAGGCGAATGAGGCGCGCGATATCCTCGTGCCGCTCGCGGCAGCGCAGGCGAAATCTTCCCCGGTGCTTTTCGAACTTGGCCTCGCCCAATCGCAATTGGGCGAAAGCGGCGACGCGGTCAAAGCTCTGTCCAAGGCCGTGCGGCTCAGTCCGCGCTTGCCGGGCGCGTGGCTCGCACTGGCCGACGAATACACGCTGCTGGGTGACGCTGAAGCGGCAGACCAAGCCTATGCGCGCCACATCCAGGCCTCCGCCGACGATCCCCGCTTGCTGGAAGCCGCCAATGCCCTTTGCGAAGGCAAACTTGCCATCGCCGAACGGATGCTGCGGGACTATTTGAAGGGACAGCCGACCGACGTCGCCGCGATCCGCATGCTGGCCGAAGTCGGCGCCAGACTGGGGCGCCTCGAAGATGCGGAGAAACTTCTCGCGCGATGCGTGGAACTTGCGCCCGGTTTCACGACCGCGCGTCACAATTACGCTTCAATACTTTATCGCCACAACAAACCCCAGGAGGCAATCGCGCAAGCCGATAAACTGCTTGAGCGCGATCCCCGCAATCCCAACTACCGTAGCCTCAAAGCGGCAGCGCTTGGACGTATTGGCGAATACGGCAAAGCAATCGAGTGCTACGAAAGCGTTCTGAAAGGCCATCCTAATCAGCCTAAGGCTTGGATGAGCTACGGTCACGTTTTGAAGACCGTCGGGCGTAGCGACGACGGGATTGCGGCCTATCGCAAAAGCATCGCGCTCATGCCGCATCTTGGCGAAGCCTACTGGAGTCTCGCCAATCTCAAGACCTTTCAATTCACGCCGGCCGAAATCGACTCGATGCGGGCCCAGTTGGTCAAGACCGGACTGAGCGAGAACGATCGCTTGCATCTTCATTTTTCGCTGGGCAAGTCATTGGAAGACGGCGGCCACTATGCCGAATCCTTCGCGCACTACGAGAAAGGCAATGAACTGCGCCGAGCCAGCGCCCACTACGATGCACGAGACATCACCAAGCAAGTGAGCCGCGCAATGGCGCTCTTCACGCGGGAGTTCTTCATTTCCCGCCAAGGCAGCGGCTGCAAGGCGCCAGACCCGATCTTCATCGTCGGTCTTACGCGCTCGGGCTCAACTCTGCTTGAGCAAATCCTGTCGAGTCATTCCGCCGTTGAGGGCACAATGGAGCTGCCGGATATCATTGCCATCACCAGGCGCATGAGCGGCAGAAAACGCAAGGCGGACGTCTCCGCCTATCCCGACGTGCTCGAGGGACTACCGGGCGAACAACTGAGGGTCTTGGGCGAAGAATATCTGGCGCAAACGCGGGTCCAGCGAAAGCTCGGCAAGCCCTTCTTCATCGACAAGATGCCGAACAACTGGATGCATGTGGGATTGATCCATCTCATTTTGCCGAACGCCAAGATCGTCGATGCGCGCCGCCACCCGCTCGGCTGCTGTTTCTCCAACTACAAGCAGCATTTCGCTCGCGGGCAGGGGTTTACCTACAAACTCGCCGATCTCGGCCGATACTATGCCGATTATGTGGAGCTGATGGCGCATTTCGATACCGTTCTGCCGGGAAAGGTCCATCGCGTATTCTATGAGAACATGATCGCCGACCCCGAGGGCGAAGTGCACAAACTACTCGCCTATTGCGGGGTCCCATTCGAAGAGCAGTGCCTGCGATTTTATGAAAATGAGCGTGCCGTGCGCACGGCGAGCTCCGAACAGGTGCGTCAGCCCATCTTTACCGAGTCGATGGACCAGTGGCGGCACTACGAGCCCTGGCTGGAGGAATTAAAGACGGTGCTGGGTCCGGTGCTGGAAACCTATCCAGAGGTGCCCTCTTTCTGACCGGCAAGGCTGCAACACGCCAGCAAATTCAACGGTTTCGCCCGATTTCTGCGGTTCTTCGCCTTGACAGCCGGAGGGGGCGGGGGGTGTCATTCATCCTTCGCGAAGCGGGGACTCATGATGCCAAAGACTTCTGGGGCCGGGCGCTCACGCCCGTCGCTTTTGCCGGTTCTTCTGACCACCACCATTCTCTCGGGCCTTCCGGTTGCGGCCGTAGCCCAGCAGTCGGGCGGGCTTGAAGTCGTCACGGTCACCGCGGAAAAGCGCGAAGAGAATCTCCAGCGCGTTCCGATGAACGTGCAGGCGATCACGTCGGAAAAGCTCAGCGATCTTCACCTCACCGACTTCACCGATTTCGTGAAGTACATGCCGAGCGTGAACTATGCGGTGAGTGGGCAGGGCAGCAACGGCGGCCCCGGCTTCGCCAACATCACGATGCGCGGTATCGCCAGCGACCAGAACGGCAATCACTCAGGTCCCTTGCCGACCGTCGGCGTCTATCTGGATGAGCAGCCGATCACCACCATCGGCGGCACGCTCGACGTGCCGACCTACGACGTTGAGCGCGTCGAAGCGCTCTCGGGCCCGCAAGGCACGCTCTACGGCGCAAGTTCAGAATCGGGAACCATCCGCATCATCACCAACAAGCCCGATGCCTCGGCGTTCGATGCCGCCTATGAAGCGGAAATCAATTCCGTCAATCATGGCGGCGTCGGCTACAAAGTGGACGGTCACGTCAATATCCCGCTCCGCGACAACATCGCGGTTCGTCTGGTAGCATGGGACGAGCACGATGCAGGCTGGATCGACAATGTGAAGGGCACGCGCACCTTTCCGGGCGATCCGACGGGTGCCGCCTCCAACCCGCCGGTCCTCGTTCCTCCGGTAACCATCAGCAATGCCAGCCGGGCCAAGAACAACTACAACACGGTCGACAAGATCGGCGCCCGCCTCGCACTAGGCATCGAACTCGACAACAACTGGACGATCACCCCGGTGATCACGGCGCAGTCGGAGCATTCCGACGGCGTTTTCGCGTATGCCAAGGACGGCCCCTACGGCTACAACCGCCCGCTAAAAGACTTCCAGGTGCTGCATTTCTTTCCGGAATTCGTGAAGGACAAGTGGTATCAGGCCGCGCTGACCGTTACGGGCAAGATCGCCAATCTCGATGTCGTCTATTCCGGCGGTTACATGGCCCGTACGATCGACAGTGAAGCGGACTATACCGACTACACATTCTGGTATCAGAACGTTTACCCCAGTTACGACCAATACTTCGTCGACAACTCCGGCACTCCGGTCGATCCGTCGCAATACATTGTCGGTCACGATTATTTCACGAAACAGAGCCACGAACTGAGACTTTCCACCAGCAAGGACAACCGCCTGCGGGCGGTGGCCGGCGTCTTCTACGAGGATCAGACCCACTACATCCTGCAAGATTACAAGATCGCCGGAAACATCGCGGATTCCGGGCCGTTCAATGCCACGGTAACCGGTTGGCCGCACACTTGGTGGCTCACCGACGAGTTGCGCGAAGACCGCGATTTTGCACTGTTCGGAGAAGCGTCGTTCGACATCACTTCCAATCTCACGTTGACGGGCGGCATTCGCTATTTCACGGCGAACAACTCTCTCAAGGGCTTCTTCGGATTCCACAGTTATGAGTCGAGATGTTTCGCACCAACGAGTGTCGACCGTGGCCCGTGCACTGACCTCCGTGCGCGTGTGAGAGAGAGCGGCGAAACTCATAAAGTCAATCTCACCTGGCAGATCGATGACGATCGCATGGTCTATGCGACCTACTCGACCGGCTTCCGCCCCGGCGGCGTCAACCGGCGCACCGACATTCCGGGCGTTGGTCCCTATACCTCCGATACGCTCGACAACTACGAAGTCGGCTGGAAGACGAGCTGGAACGACAATCGCTTGCGCTTCAACGGCGCTCTCTATTGGGAAAATTGGAACAAATTCCAATTCCCGTTCCTCGGTCCCAACTCCGTGACCATCATCGCCAACGCCGGCCAAGCCACGGTGAAGGGTATGGAGACGCAAATCACCTGGCTGCCGATCGACAGTCTCACCCTGTCCGGATCGGCCGCTTACAACGATGCCAATCTGGCGAGCGACTATTGTGGCGGAGATTGCGCAACCCATTCCGTGAAGGCACCCAAGGGCACGCAGCTTCCGATCACGCCGAAGTGGAAGCTCAATGCGACCGCACGCTACGAATTCCCGGTCGCCGACAACATTCAGGGGCATCTGCAGGGTTCCGTCCAACATCAAAGCGAGACCTGGGCAGACCTTCGCAAGGCGGAGCGAGCGCTGCTGGGCCCATCCCGTGCGTCCACGACATTCGATTTCATCGCCGGAATCGACCGGGACAACTGGCAGATCGACCTTTCCGTGCTCAATGTTTTCGACACAAAGGCACAGCGCGGTCGCTACGCCGAGTGCACACCCGGCACCTGCGGACCGCAGACCTACATCCTCACAGCTCAGCCAAGAACGATCGGTCTGTCGTTCAGCCAGAAGTTCTGATTTGGATGACATCGTCAAGATCGCGGGCGCCCGTGAGGGCGCCCGTTTTCTTTGCTAGGCTGCCCTAGTTGCCACAGCGGAATTGCGCAGATGAAACTCGTAACATTCGTGAAGGACGCTGGCGATCAGGTTGGCATCGTGTCCGGCGAGGGCGTCATCGCGCTCGCCAAAACCGCGCCGTCGCTGCCGCGCGACATGATCGGATTGATTTCGGCCTGGAGCGATGTGCGCAAGGATGTTGAGCGCGCCGCGCAATCCGCGCCGCATCACGCCTTGCGCGATGTCAGGCTGCTGGCGCCGGTGCCGCGGCCGCAGAAGATTCTCGCGATCGGTCTCAACTATGCCGACCACATCGAGGAAAGCGGGCAGGCCAAGCCCGAGCGGCAGATCTGGTTTTCCAAATTGCCGAATTCGGTCAATGGTCCCTACGATCCCATTCAAATTCCGAAAGTCTCGTCGGCGGTCGATTATGAGGCCGAACTTGTCTTCCTCATCGCCAAACGCTGCCGCCACGTGAAGAAGGAGGAGGCCGCCAGCGTGGTCTTCGGCTATTGCGCCGGCAACGACGTGTCGGTGCGCGACTGGCAATTCCACACACCGCAATGGCTGCTCGGAAAATCCTTCGACACCCATGCCCCGTTCGGTCCCTGGATCGCGACGGCGGACGAAGTGGGCGATCCCCATACGCTCGGTATCCGCTGCCTCGTCAACGGCCAGATGAAGCAGAATTCGAATACGAAAAACCTTGTCTTCAACGTCTACGATCAGATCGCGCTGCTCAGCCAGGCGATGACGCTGGAGCCGGGTGACATCGTGTTTACCGGTACGCCGGGCGGTGTCGGCATGGCGTCAAAGCCGCCGGCGTTTCTCAAGCCCGGGGATACCGTGCGTGTGGAAATCGATCGCATCGGTGCGATCGAGGCGAAGGTGATCGCGGAAGCCGCTTGAATTTCAGACGCGATCCGCGAGCACGATGTAGCGCAGCGGGCTGTGCAGCACGCCGTTGAAGGGAAAACAGGTCACCAGCGCGAGACGCGCGCCGGTCGGTCCCGCATCCGCCGGATCGAGCCCGGATGCGTTGGCCCTGACAACCCGTAGATCGACGACCCGAAACACCAAGCGTGAGCCGTCGTGTAACGTGGCCACGATGAGGTCGCCGCGCTCGAGTTGACCCAGGCCCTCAAACTGCATGTCGCGGTGCGCGGCCACGATGGCCGTGCCGCGACGGCCGATAGCCGGCGTGTTGGCCATGTGACCGGGTCCGAATGCCATCGCATCGCCGCTCGCGCCTTCAAGCACGATGTTCTTCTGGTGAAGGCGCGGAATTTCCAGTTCGGCCACCGGGCTGATGTCGGCCCATGGCCACGGTTTGGCGGCGGCATCGCCTTGTTGGGCGCGCACCCAAGCGCGTTCGAGCAGAATCTGCGCCAACGCGGCCTTCGCCGGCATGTAGAGACCCCAGCCAATCAGGCTACTGCCGATGAGCAGCAGCCCGATCGCCAGGAGGCGCAAGCGGTCGATCACGAACGCATGCCCGCAAACTTGCGCCGCGCGCCCAGGAGCATCAGCGCGAGCGCGGTGAGCATGACACCGGCAATGAGCAACAGGCGGGAGTCGGTGGCGCCCTGCGGCAGGACCATCGGCGCATCCGCCGGCCGCACCGCATTTTCCGCATGCTCTTTGCCGTCGAGCTGTTTGAGCAGGCCCGCTGGAATATCGGCGTGCTGGATGTCGACGTCACGTTCCTTGCCGAACACTTTGTCGAAATCCCATCCGGCCGGAAGGTTGAGCGGCACGCTGCGCGTGGTCAGCGACGCTGTGAGCGGACGGCTCGACGTCACGTCGACAGCGACAAGGCTGGTCACCCGGCTCGTCAGATGATGATCAAGCGCCACCTGAAGCACGGCCTTGTCGATCTGATCGGCGTCGGCGCCAAGCACGCGGCTGTCGTCCAGCGCGGCGATCTTATTGCGGGCCCAGAGCTTTTCAATTCCCGCTGCATCGTGCGCCCGACTGAGATCGAGACGGGCGGCCCACGCCTTCTCGCCGAGCCGGCCGCTGAGCAACAGCGTGCCTTTGAGCTTCGCCGTCTTGGCCGTCAGCATGACTGGCTCTCCGACATAGAGATCGGGCAAGGGATTGGGCCAGATTTCCGCGTCGTTCACGTCGGCCCAATGCGCGGCAAGATCGGTCATCACCGGCCGCTCCAGTTTGGCAAACAGCTCGGCCATGCGTGGACCCACCTCGTCGATGGAGCCGATATAGGTGTAGGTGCCGCGGCCGGCGCGCGCCGCTCCGCTCATGAAGAAGGCGTTGGGCGCCGAACCGATACCCACCGTGAAGAGCCGCGAGCGTCCCAGTTTGTTGGCGATGGCGGAGAAGAGCTCCGCTTCGTTACCGACCTCGCCGTCGGTGAGGAAGATCACTTGGCGCAAATGCGAGGTGTCGTTCGGCGTTTCGTCGTTCAAGGCCGCAAGCAAGGCTGGCAGCATTTCCGTTCCGCCGCTGGCGGCGATGCTCGACACATAGCTTTCGGCATTGGAAATGTTTTCAGGCGTTGCGGGCACTGGATACGGGAAGAGCACGGTCAGCGTGTCGTCGAAGCGGATGACGTTGAAGCGGTCCGTAGGTTTCAGCCGGCCGAGCGCAAGGAGAAGGCCCGCTTTCGCCTGGCGGATGGATTCGCCTTCCATCGAGCCCGAATTGTCGAGCACGAAAATCGCTTCGCGCGGCTTGGGCTGGACGTGCTGATCCGCGCTCGGCGGCACGACGAGTGCCATGAGATAGTCGCCGTCGCCGGTTCTTTCCTTCAGCAGCGACACGGTCGGCGCCGCATCGCGCGCGGCCGAGAAGCTCAAGGTGAAGTCGCCGTCCGTCGCGGTCTGGCCGTCCTTCAGCGTCAGCGTAGCGGCCGTCTTGCTGCTTCTGACGATGGAGACGGCATGGCTGTCGGATTGGATGTCACCGATCGGAAATCCCGCTTCCAGGTGAACGGAGATGGTCGCTGGGTTCATCTTGCCCCATTCCGGCCTCAGCACCGGCGCATCGAGCCGGTCGCGATCGGGCACCGGATCCGTCAATGACAATCTCGGGCTGTCGCCGTTGTCGGCAACGACGGCACGCGGCGGCGGGTTGTATCGCGGGGCCACGACGAGCGGCACGCGCAGGCTGTAGCGGTCTTTCTCGAAACGTAGGCTTTCCTGATATTCGATCTGCACCACCACGGTTTCGTGCGGGCCGATATTGGCGACCTGGTTGGTGAAGACGTTAGGCCGATCCTGCTCGACGAGGCTGGCCTTCTTGCCTTCGGCTTTCGCGGCTTCGTAAATCTGGCGGGCTTCCTGGCGTTCCTTGATCTGACCTTCGATGAAGCGGTCGCCTACTTTCATCTTCAGCGTGTCGACCGCGGCGCCTTCGGGCAGAGGAAACAGATAGACGCCCTCGACCCAGCTGTTGGCGGGGTTTTCGAAGCGTTGGGTCACTTTGGTGCGGGCGATGGGCCCCGCGATCTCGATGGAAATGTCGGCGGCGACGCGCGGGGCGCCCAGATAGCAACCGGGCGTCGAGGTCCTCAGCAGCAAGGTGCCGCTTTCGGTTTCGTCGCGGCTCATCAAGCCGGGCGCGCATGACGGTGACATCTGTGTTTGAGCCGCGCCGGCCGTCGCGAACAAGGCGGCGAAGCCGAGCACTGCGATCAACCGGCGCGGGATGCGCGAGCCGGTCACACTTTTTCCGAAACTTGAGTTAGTTTGCGTATGCCGCATGGTCCCCTCCGAGGCACTGGAATTGGCAGGAGAGGATTGAGCGCCGCCATTGCGGCGCCATCGCTTCGGCTTGATGGCAAAGCGTGATTTTATTTGCGGCGAAGTTGTGTTGAGGACGTTCGCACGGTCACCGTTGCAATCGCGACAGCCGTCACCTTGTATTCGGGCGAGCCGACGATGGCATCCCGGAACGGCCCCGTCAGTCGGTTGAGACCCACCTTGGAATCGTGAAACGTCGCGAAAGCCTCGCCGGATTTTATCCTGTCCGTTACCAGCGCGCTCATCCGTGCGTGTCCATACCGGCTGCGGACAAGAACGCGCCTGCCGCTTTGAATATTCAGCCGGCCGGCGTCGGCGGGGGCTATTTCCAGCACGTCGGTTTGCCTCAGCTTCTTGTTCGGCGTGCGCATCGTCATGGTGCCGGCGTTGAACTGGTAGAGATTGCGTCCGGTGGTCAGCAGGATCGGAAATTCGGGCGAGGTCTGCTCCGGTGAGGGCACGTAGTCGATTTTCTGCAGGGTCGCGCGCTTGGACCGGGCGAACTCCACGCCGTGCAGGATGGGGACGCCCGGATCGTCTTCGCTGCGGCAAGGCCATTGCAACCCGCCCTGCTCAAGGCGCGCATAGCTGATGCCGGCGGCCTCCGGCCACACCTGGCGGATTTCGTTCCAGATGCCTTCGGCGGCGCCGTAGGCGAAGCGCGTGCCGTGCCCCATCCGCTCGGCGATGTCGCAGACGATGCGCCAATCGGGCCTGGCTTCGCCGGGCGCATCGACCGCCTTTCGCACCCGTTGGATTCTGCGTTCGGCATTCATGAAGGTGCCGTCTTTTTCGAAGGCCGAAGCGGCGGGCAGGAAAAGATCGCCGACAGCCTCGGCCGTATCGGTGAGGAAAAGATCCTGCACCACGACGAAGTCGAGTTTCTTGAGCGCCCGGCGCGTCACATTCATGTCCGCCAGCGTCGGCAAGATGTCGTAGCCGACGACCCATAGCGCTTTGAGCCGGCCTGCGAGAGCTTCGTCGATCATCGCCATGAGATTGAAGCCGCGTTGGCGCGGAATGGGGGCATCCCAAACGCCTTCGAACAGCGAGCGCCGTTCGTCGAGGGGCACGGAGCCCGTGAGGATCGCCGGGTCGCAACCCATCTGGGCTGCGCCCTGGACGTTGTTCTGCCCGCGCAGCGGATTGATGCCGGTGCCGGGCTTTCCGATATTGCCCGACAGAAGCGCCAGGTTGATGAGCGCCATGACGCCTTCGGTGCCTTGCACGTGCTCGGTCAATCCCAGCCCGTGAAACGACATCGCGGGTTTTTCGCGCGCGTAGAGCTGCGCCGCCTTGCGAATATCCTCGGCGGGAACGCCGCAGACCTCCGCCGCGCGTTCGGCCGGCCACCGAGCGATAAAGTTGCGAAAATCATCCCAACCCGCGACGCGCTCCGCCAGAAAATCGGGGTCGATCAAGTTCTCCGACACGATGGTGTGGGCGAGCGCATTGAGAAGCGCGATGTTGGTGCCGGGACGCGGAGCGAGATGGATCGTGGCCATGCTCGCCAACTCCGTGCGACGCGGATCGGCCACGATCAACCGCGCACCGTGTTGAAGAACCTGCCGGCGAATCCGCGCGCCGACCACGGGGTGGTTTTCCAGCGGATTCGCGCCGAATACGAAGATTGTGCGGGCTTTTTCTATGTCGTCGAACGAGTTTGTCGACGCGCCGGCGCCTAGCATCGCTTTCAACGCGGCCGCGCTCGGCGTGTGGCAGACTCGTGCGCAGCAATCGACATTGTTGGTGCCGAGCACGACGCGCGCGAACTTCTGGATCAGGTAATTTTCTTCGTTGGTCGCGCGCGCCGATCCGATGACGCCGATGCTGTCGGGGCCATGCGCGCGCAAGATGCGCTGGAACTCTTCGGCGCACCGCGCGAGCGCATCGTCCCAGGAGACCGGCAGCCAGGTTTTTCCCTGGCGGACGAGCGGACGGCGCTGACGGTCGGAGGAATGCGTGAAACCGAAGGCATAGCGGCCCTTCACGCAAAGATGGCCTTTGTTGACGGGCGCATTCTTTGCAGGTCTCACGCGCACGATCCGTCCGTCCGAGATCCCGGCCTCCAGTTCGCAGCCGACGCCGCAATAGGCGCATGTCGTTCTTGTCCAGCGTTCGATCGCGTCAGCGGATTGCGGGCCGCGATCGGTGAGTGCAGCCGTTGGGCAAGTGTCCACACAAGCGCCGCAGCTGACGCAGGAACTGGCTCTCAGTGTCGTTCCGGAATCCGGAACGATTTGCAGATCCGCCGCGCGGCCGAGCGCGTGCCAGACAAACTCGCCTTGGAGATCTTCGCAAATCTTGACGCAGCGAAAGCAACCGATGCACTGGGCCATGTCGACGCGGATATAGGGATGCGACAGATCGGGCGCGATCACACGCCGGCCTTTGTGCGCCGGGTCGATCCCGTAGACTCGCATAAGCGCGTGCAGTTCCTTGCCCAGCTCGCTTGCAAAGGACTCCGCCGTCACGCGGCCAGCGAGCCACGAAATCATTTCGTGCCGGAATGCTTCGATGGCGGGAGAATGGGTGTGGATGCGCATGCCTTCTCGGATTTCGGTGCGGCAGGCGATCTGAGGATGGATTTCTCCTTCTACATCGACCGAGCAGATCCGGCAGCTGCCGATCGCGGCAAGCCTGGCGTCGAAGCAGACGGTCGGCACACAAATGCCGGCGCGGGCGGTGGCCTCCAGAATCGAAAGGCGTTCGTCGGTCTCGAATGGCGATCCGTTGATGAAGATTCGTGGCATCGCGGGCGAGCTTACGCTGCTTTGCAGCAGAATGCCCGCCGATGGCGCTTCGAGACGCCAAACTGCGCGGGCTCAGATTTGCGTATCGCGTTGGCATGAGGTGCCAAAGCCGCGTTCCGGTGTTGGTTACCGACCGTCCTTGGCGCATCACGCGCGTTTGAATTGAAAGTCCTGCGCCTCTGTGCCTTCTCCATTTTACAAAGCAGCTGCAAGCCTGGCGCATTGCTCGATATGGTGCGGACACGGTTTGAGTTGCTTGCCGATTGATGCGTGCAGCAATACCTTGGCTCTCCCGCGACCGCTTCACCAATCAGGAACAAAAACACCATGACGTCTAAATCCGGTTACGTTCGCACGCTCCTTCTTGCGTCTTCCGCTTTCGCGCTTCTTGCGGGGGCGCCCAACCTTCTGGCGAAGGAAACGCCGGCCGGCAATCCGTTTGCGAGCCCGAGCACGTTGCCCTTGCAAGCGCCGCCCTTCGACAAGATCAAGGACAGCGACTATCAGCCGGCATTTGACGAAGCGATGCGCCAGCAGCGCGCCGAAATCGACGCGATCGCCAACAGCAAAGCGGTACCCACCTTCGAGAACACCATCGTGAGAATCGAGAAATCGGGGCGCATGCTCGACCGCGTGTCGCTTGCCTTCTTTGCGCTCACCAGCGCCAACACCAACGACGCGCTCGATAAGGTGCAGACCATCGAGGCGCCGAAGCTCGCCGAGCACAGCGACGCCATCAATCTCAATCCCAAGCTCTTCGCCCGCGTGAAAGCGATCTACGACCAGCGCGACAAGCTCAAGCTCGATGCGGAATCGCGCGAGCTTCTCGAGGTCTACTATCTGCAGTTCGTCCATGCCGGCGCCAATCTCTCCGATTCCGACAAGACGAAGCTGCGCGCGCTCAACAAGGAAGAAGCAAGCCTCACTACCGCCTTCCAGCAGAAGCTGCTGGCCGCCGCCAAGGCGGGGGCGCTGGTGGTGGACAACAAGGCCGATCTTGCCGGGCTGAGCGATGAAGAAATCGCCGCCGCCGCGCACGCGGCCGAGGCGCGCAAACTGAAGGGCAAATATGTCCTCCCGCTGCTGAACACGACGCAGCAGCCTCTGCTCGGCTCGCTCACCAACCGCGATGTGCGCCAGAAACTGTTCCAGGCTTCGTGGACGCGCAGCGAAAAGCGCGACGCGAACGACACCCGCGCCACCATCGCGCGGCTCGCGCAACTGCGCGCCGACAAGGCGAAACTCCTGGGCTATCAGAACTACGCCGCCTACGCGCTCTACAATCAAATGGCGAACACGCCGGACAAGGTGGAGAAGTTCATCGGGCGTCTGACCCCTGCCACCGCGGTGAAGATCGCCGACGAAGCCAAGCAGATCCAGGCGATGATCGACAAGGGCGGCAAGCACTTCGAGCTCAAGCCGTGGGACTGGGAGATGTATTCCGACAAGGTGCGCAAGGCGAAATACGATCTCGACCAGAGCGAGCTCAAGCCCTATTTCGAGCTCAACAAGGTGCTGCAGGACGGCGTGTTCTATGCCGCCAATCAGCTCTACGGCCTCACCTTCAAGGAACGCCACGACATTCCCGTCTACCAGCCCGACGTGCGGGTGTTCGACGTGTTCGACAAGGACGGCTCGCAGCTCGGCTTGATGTATTTCGACTACTACAAGCGCGACAACAAATCGGGCGGCGCGTGGATGAGCAATTTCGTCAACCAGTCGAAATTGCTGGGCACCAAGCCCGTGGTCTTCAACGTCGCCAACTTCACCAAGCCCGCGCCCGGCCAGCCCGCGTTGATCAGCTTCGATGATGTGACGACGATGTTCCATGAATTCGGCCACGCGCTGCACGGGCTGTTTGCCAGCGGACAATACGAGACACTCTCGGGCACTGCCGTCGCGCGCGATTTCGTGGAGTTTCCTTCGCAGTTCAACGAGCACTGGGCGCTCTATCCCGATGTGCTCAAGCACTATGCGGTGAACTACAAGACTCACCAGCCTATCCCGCAGGCACTGGTCGACAAGATCAAGAAATCCCAAACCTGGAATCAGGGTTACGCCTTGGGCGAGCTGCTGGCGGCGTCCGAGCTCGACATGCAGTGGCATGAACAACCGGCGGGATCGCCAAAGCAGGATGTCGATGCCTTCGAGCTTCAGGCGCTGAAGAACACCCACACCGATTTCGCCTACGTGCCGACGCGCTACCGCTCAAGCTACTTCCTGCACATCTGGTCCAACGGCTATGCGGCGGGCTATTACGCCTATCAATGGTGTGTCATGCTCGACGACGACGCCTTTGCCTGGTTCACCGCGCATGGCGGGCTTACGCGCGCCAACGGCCAGCGCTTCCGCGACATGATCTTGTCCAAGGGACATACCGTGGAGTACGGCAAGATGTTCCACGATTTCTACGGCAAGGATCCGGACATCGGCCCGATGCTGGAACATCGCGGCCTCGCGAAGCCGGCGCATTAAGCGTCGGCGTCGTCATCTCAAAGAGATCGTCATCCCGGCCTTGTGCCGGGACCCATAATCACGCTGTTGAATTTCTGGGTAGAGATTTTCAGCACCGCGGGTATGGGTCCCGGCACGCGCGTCACTTCGTGACGCTTAGCCTGGACGACGGTGGGAGGGCTGATAAACCTCACTTCACGACAACCGTGCCGACCATCTTGGGATGGATCGAGCAGACATATTTGTAGGTGCCCGGCTTGTCGAATTTGAACGTGAAGCTGGCGCCGCCGTCGATCGCGCCGGAGCGGAAGGCGCCGGAATCGCTCGTCACGGTGTGAGGTTCCTCATCCTGATTTTGCCACGTCACCGTCGCACCGACGCTGACGGTCGTCTGCATCGGTGAGAAATCGAAGTTCTTGATGACGATGGTGTTCGGATCCGACGCGGTGGCAATTTGCGATCCGGCCAGCAGGAGAACGGCGGCTACGGGGAGGGCATGGCGAAGCGCGTGCGAAAGCATGGGATTTCCTTTTCGAGTGGGTTGAGTTCAGACCAGCGTGGTGTCCGCGAGCGATGCTTTGTGATGCCTCACGGTGAGCGACGTCACGCCCAGCATCTTGGGCAGTTGATCGGCGGGCACTTTGAGAGGCCCGGGGCCGGGGCCATCGCCGGCGGCGGGCTGCGGATAGGCCGTCGAGCGCGCGGTGTGAAAGGTGATATTGCCTTCCACCTTCTGCACGATCTGATGGATGTGCCCGTTGAGAACCGTGACCGATCCGAACGGGCGCAGCAGCGTCGCGATCAAAGCGGATTCCGCTGTGCCCCAGCCCCAGGGCTCATAGATCGTCCATAGCGGCATGTGCGCGAACACGACGATGGGTTGGCTGCGAGGCCGGTGCTTCAGATCGTTCTGCAGCCAGGCCATCTGTTCGTCACCCAATGCGCCGAGGCCGCCGGCCTTGAAGTTCATCACGTTCACCAGCGCGATGAAGTGCACACCCTTGTGGTCGAAGCTGTAATAGCCCTTGTTGTTGGAAGGCTTGCCATAGCGCTCGAAATAGGCCGCGCCGGTGCCGTCGGTCACGTCGTGCTCTCCGGGAACGGTATGGAGCTCCGTCACCTTCAAGCCCGAGAAAAGTTGCGCCGCGGTGTCGAATTCCTCCGGCTTGGTCAGGTGCGTGATGTCGCCGGTATGAACGATGAACGCGGGCCGTTCCGGCATGGCGTTCACCAGGGCGATGGTCTGCTTGAGCGTGCCGTTCACATCGGGATTGGCATCCTTGGCGAAGCCGATATGCGTATCGCTGATCTGCACGAAAAGCGGCGTTGCGCCGGCCGGCGCGTGAGGCGCGGCGCCGAAGGCGAGATCGATCGGGGCCAGCACGCCGCCCGTGAGCGCGAACAACGTTCCCGCGCCGCCAAAAGCCAGACATTTGAGCGCGCCGCGCCGGGAGGAGACGGTAAAATCGTCGGACATGGTCGAGCCTCAAGAGGAATTCGAGGTGCAAGACTCGCGCAGCCGGTGATTTATTCCCGATAGGTTTGGGTTTGTTCATCCCAAAAAAAGAAAACCGTCATGGCCGGCCAAGCCCGCAGGGCGCGTGCCGGCCATCCATGATCACCGTGCCGACCAATTGGGGAACGAAATTCGTCATCGCGATCTTGGGTGGCCGGGACACGCCCGGCCATGACGGTAATTTTGGAGATTCAACCCAAAAGATGGCTTCTATTCCGTAGCACGATCGGAACTCTGGATAAGCTGGGACAGCCGCACGAGCTCGCTCTGGCCAGTGTCGGACACGGCGCAGAAGAAGAGCCCGTGTTTTTCCCAGGACAGCAGGCGATAGCCGTTGCGCAGCCGCGTTCCCGGCTTCACGTCGCCCAGATCTTTCCAGGCGAACACGTTCATCACATGGGCGCCGTGACGATAGACCGTGACCGCCGCACGGCGGCCGTCCACATAATCGACGCGCCCGCCGACCAGCGTGAATCCCGCCTTCGCAAAATCGCCGACCGGCGGGGAGACGTCGGAATGTCCGGCAAACCACGGTTTTACCGTGTGATGATCGTTCGAGGCGACGTCGACGAGATGGGTGCCGATCAGCGAGCGGATATGGGCCGCGACCACGTCGTTCGCCATCTCGTCTCGAACTGGCGCGCCGAGGACGAAGATCAGCAGGCTCGCGGCGAGCGCAAGCGCCGCGCCGAATCCGGCACCGGCGAAGAAGGAGCGCCCGGGTTTTGCCAGCGCGCCGAACCCGCCCTTAGCAACCGAAGGCGAGCTCACCGGATCGCCGATCTTCTGCCGAACGGCCGCGCGCAGTTTTTCCGGGGCGCGGTGATAGCTGGCCTGTTCGCGCAGCGCCTTGCGGATCGCCAAGCCCTCGGCGCGCAAGGCGGCGCATTCGGCGCAGGTCTCGATGTGCCGCTCTGCCGCGAGGGCGGCAGCGGCATCGAGTTCGTCGTCGATATAAGCCTGGGTCGTCAGCAGTTTTGTACAGCTCATGACGACGCTCCTTCGCTCTGAAGCCAACGCTCCTTGAGAAGCGCGCGCGCTCTGGCAAGCCGCGACATCACCGTTCCCATCGGCACGCCGGTCGCTTCGGCGATCTCGCGATAGGACATCTCTTCGAGCTCGCGCAGGATCAGCACTTCGCGAAACTCCTCCGGCAAAGCGGCCAGGACGGTGTCGAGCTTGCGGCGCTCCGCGTTTGCCGTGGCCGCGCTTTCCGGATCGGGCGTGTCCGCGCGAAAGGCGTTGGGGATATCTCCGGTCATGCCGTCGATCTCTTCGTCGATTGGTACGGACACAAAACTCGCCCGCCGTTTCGCGGCCGTGCGGTGGCAATTGCGCACGATGGCGAGCAGCCACGGCCTGGCATCGCCGCCGCGAAATCTGTCGAAGGATTTGAGCGCACGCAGCATCGCGTCCTGCACGACGTCCTCGGCTTCCGCTGCGGAGCGCGAAAGCCAGCGCGCAAGATTGTAGGCCGCATCGAGATGCGGCAGCAGGAGCGCTTCAAATCTGCGCCGCCGTTCGTCCATCGCAAGTGCCAGCCGACGTCGTTTCCCGTGGATGTTACGAGACATATACCTCGGAGGGATGGGAAATATTCCCCGACGGTGCTCTCAACGCGATTTCCAAGCGGCCGCGCTACCCGCGTCGAAAGGCCCCGTGTTGAAAGGCAATGGCGCCGAACCTTCCGGCGCGATGGGATAGACGGGGCGCGCGAGCGGGGTTCGGGTTGCTCTCTCAAGGAATGGGGCGGCGGTATTTTCAATATCCCCGGTTTGGTGTCGCAAATCGCATCCTGAGCCATACGAACGAGCAAACCGGAACCCATGCAAGCCATCACCGGATTCTGTCCAGCTGCGACTCTGACAGGAATAGATTCTGCAAAGATTGAAGCACGCCGCCAACTCCGTGACGAAAAACGCCATGGAAGCGTCATCACCTCGGACATCAACGGCATTGGATTTCAAAGGTGTAAGAGATAAAATCGATTGGATTATTATTGCATTTCAATTTCATCGTGGCGGCCATAATCCTGACACGTCTGCCGCCACGACCCACGCGAGGAATGAACGCCGAACGCAATTGCCAAATACACATTAAAGGGGCGCGACCATGAAGAAGTTTCTTTGGATCATCGTCATCCTTCTCCTCATTCTTCTTGTCCTGTTGGCATGGCTGTTGTGGTGCTCCTCCGGCGACAAGCTCGTGGCCAAGGCGCGGTGCTTTCTTCAGCCCAGCAGCAGCTCGTGCCACGCGAAGCTTGACCTCGGCGCGTCCGGATATTCGGTTTGGAGCGACGGCTCCATCGCAGTTGCCGTGCCGATCCTGAACGACGGAGGCCGCGTTGCCACGAATGTCGCGATCACCGACGTGACGCTGAGCGGCGCATCGCGCGCGGAGCCGCTTGTGCTGCCCATGATCGTCGGCCAAATCATTCCGACCGGCCGTGCCGTTCTGCAAACGCGATTCAGCGCGCTGGCGGTGCCAGGAAGCTACACGCTCGCGCTTTCGGGTTTGTATGCAGACGGCGGGCCGCAGAAGACGTTCTCTCTGACCGCGAAGATCAAAATTGTAAAACCCACCAACGGTCCAATTGCGGCGGTCAAAATCGTGCTCACGCCGCACAAGACGAGCGGCGTGCCGACGCCACCGTCGGCCGTTCACCCCGACCTGAACGACAACAACGCGCTCGGACCGCCGGTTCCCCGCGGACCGATCGTTCATCTCTTCCCGGTCAAACCGACCCACACCGGTCCCGCAAAGGCGCCGCCGCCGGGACAACTCGGGCAGAGCGCGATCTTCATCCGCGACACGGCAAGCGCGGAGCCGGTCAATGCCCCGCCGGATCCGTCGACCGCCGTGGCTTCGGTTGCCGGTGTCGTTCTTTCCACCGCCAACTCCTATCTGCTCTACTCGAAGGACGACGGTCAGACGTTCACCCAGATCGATCCAACGACGATCTTTCCACAAGACGACGGCGGCCTCTGCTGCGATCAGGTGATCATCTACAATCCGGGCCAGGATTTGTTCTTCTGGCTGCTGCAATATAGTGCAACGGCCGGCGGAACGAACCGCCTGCGGATCGCCTACGCCCATCCTGCCGATCTGATTGCCAATCCCAACAGCTGGAATTGGTTTGACGTGACTCAAGCCACGGTCAAAAGCGCCGGTGGCCTCGATTATCCGGACATCGCTTTTACCAATTCCTATCTCTATGTGAACGTCAACGGCTCCGATGCGACCGGCGCCATAGGCGGGTTGATCGTCGCACGCTTCAAGCTCTCCGAAATCGTAGCGGGGGGACCGATCAATGGCGCAATGTTTGGTCCAGGCCAATCGACGGACATGGGCCTCGCGACCGCCTCGCGCCTGTCCCAAAACAGCCCCGACGCGATGTACTGGGCCGGTCACATCGACAACAGCGACTTGGAGGTCTTCCGCTGGGCCGACACGTCGGACTTCATCAACGGGCATTCCACAGTGGTCAACACCTATTGCAGCACGGACTTCGCCATCCTGGCGCCGGACGGCCAGCAATGGCTGGACAACAAACGTGCCGCCGGGACCGGCGCGATCGTCGCGGCGACCCGCCAGACTGCCGCGCAAACCGGAAAGTCTCATGGCGAAGTGTGGTTTGGTTGGGCCGCTGCGCGCGACGACGCCAGCTGTTCAAACGGACGGCCCCAGCCTTATGTCGACATCGTCCACGTCGACGACACGACGCTCGACACAGTGGGCGAATACGATATCTGGAACACGCCCTATGCGTTCTCCTACCCGTCGCTCGCCACGGCGCCTAACGGCGATATCGGCGTATCCGTCGCTTATGGCGGACCGAACGACTACGCAACCTCGACAGTGGGTTATCTCGGGGACTATGTCGTCTACTACGTGGAACCGAGCGACGCCACGTTCACCTACCAGGATCAGGACAGTATGGGGGCGCCGGCTTTCGACACCAACGGCAACCCGGTGCTGGTGACGCGTTTTGGTGACATGTTTGCTGTGCGCAATTCGGGTTCCAGCGGCACATGGTTCTCAAGTCTCGGCTACAACTACAAATTCGTCGATCCCACGATGTCGACAGATTGCAACACGGCGCCCGGATGCACCTATCGGGTGCACTACGAGCAGTGGCAGCGCGGCGGAAAGCCGTAAGGCCCGCGGCTCGATCACAAGCAAAAAGCCCGGTGGCTTGCGCCACCGGGCTTTCCGCTCAGATTCTGTTGCCACGCTCTGAGAGCGCCGTAACAATTACGCGGCGAGAGCCACGTCGTTGTTCATGGGCGAATTATCGTTCGCACCTACGTGCTCTTACGCCTCGCTCAAACATCCATCGCCTGTCGAACCTGTTTCACCCCCAAAAAAAGCGCACCTGGGCCAGAGTGGTGCGCTTATGGTGGAGGTGCCGGGTACCGCCCCCGGGTCCAAACGAATTCCTTTTGAGGTCATCGGCTTTCGAGCCCGCCGACCATAGGCTTGTGCGCGCCGCATCACAAACGGCGGGTTCAGGCACGCTTTTTTTGACCTTCGCGCTTCGTCTCGCAGGCCGGCCGGGCTATCTTCCGGCGGCGCTGGCGGCGATAGAGCGGGAATGTCGGACGATGAAAACTCTCGGCGTCGTGATGCTTTTTCTTTTGTTCTGTGGAAGCGCACAGGCGCATGACGCCTTCGACGCGATCACATGCGGCGCGGACATCCCCAAGCTTCTCATCGGCAAGACCATGCCGGGCGGAAAGGTCATCGCGCTCGAAGCGCGCCATAAAGCGATCGCCCTTGCGGACCTCGGCGCGGAGGAGATTTCGGATGGCCTGCAAATGGTCGAATGGCGTATCTGCGCGAAGGACTACAACATTCTGGTAGGCCGCCGCGACGTCATGCGCGATGTCCTGCCGTTTCCCGATCACTCTCGAGCCACGCCGGAATTCGCCGGCATCTGCCAAGTCGGCGGCAAGGATATGGCGGAGCCGGTCTACGCCCTGCTCGACAACAAAACCGGCTTCGATACGAACGCCGCGCATCACTATTCGCCCAGCGGCAACACCATGCTCCCCGCGCTCTCCGCCTGGCAGATCGACGAGAAGCGCGCGAAATTCCGGAAGATCTCCGTGGACGGGCTTCGCTGCCCGCGCTCGGGAATCAATACTCTAGACGGCGGCCCCTAAGACAATTGGGAAATGCTTTGCCGAATTCGCAGGTATTTCGCGATCCCAGCTGCTAGCATCTCGCGATAGTCATGAATGACTTTCGGTGAATTTCGAGCCATCCATTTCTTTGAACGGGGGAGATTTTCAACATGCAAAGCCGATCGCTGGCCACCCTGATTGGTCTGCTCGCCTTGACCTGGTGCAGCGCCGCCGGCGCGCAGGTCTGGTCGTCCGACAAGAGCGCAATCGCGGACTTTTATGGAACGCTCGCGGTGACGGCGAAACCAGGCGTTCCTGCGCCCACGCCCTCCATCGCGATGGCCGTCAGCATCAACGGCACCATTGTGTTCTCCAAGGGCTATGGGAACGTCGGCCCCGGCCTGCCGGTGGCCACAGGCAATACCGTCTATCGCATCGGATCGCTGTCCAAGCAGATCCTGGCGGGCGCACTCCTGGGCCTGATCGAGGATACCTCCGGAGCGGTAGGGCCCGGCGGAAAGAGCCCGCCCGGCGCAGCCATCGCGCTGGACGATCCGATCACCAAATTCATTCCTGACTGGGGGATGACTGCAACCGGTCCGGTCACGTTGCGCGACATGCTCAACATGCATTCGGGCTACGCGAGCTACACCGCCCCGCCGGCCAATGTGCCGGACCCGTTCGACGTCACCAAGCCGGTCAAGCCGCGCGAGCTGTTGCGCTATGTGCTGTCGATGCTGTTCTCCAACAAATCGCCGGGCGGCGCCAACTCGCCTTACGTCTACTCAAACACCAACTATCTGCTGCTCGCCAATGTGATCGAGTTCTACAAAATGAAGTCGATGCCGGGCGCGCCGCAATACAACTATCAGACCTGGCTGCGCTCGCGAATCTTCAACAAAGCGGGCATGACGAATACGGGTTTCCTCGGCGATACCTTTGCGAACGCGCTCGTCGCGCCGCCGCCCTACAACCTGTCGAATTCGGCCTTCTCCACGCCGTCCTGGCCGATGGGCGCTGGCGAGATCATGTCGAGCGCCAACGATCTGCTGAAATGGCATGCAGCCCTGATGAAGGGCACGCTGGTGAGTGCACAAGCACGCCAGACGCTGTTCACGCCGGTGGGCTCGGCCAACTACGCGATGGGCTGGGTCGTCAATTCGGGGGGCGGCTTCAACTGGTACAATCACGGCGGCGACATCCCGGGTTACGTGTCGTTCGACGGAATCTTCCAGAACGCGGCGACTGGCGCCTGGGTGTCGGTCGTGCTCCTCGCCAACAACGACAATGTGCCGGGCCTGTCGAATGTGGGCGTGTGTCTGGCGCAATTGGCAATGGACCCGTCGACCACGAAGGCGGGATTGAGCGCGTTCGCGAAGAAGGCGTGCGGGATTCCGTGATCGCAAGGTCGTTGGTGCGGTGGACCGCGAAGGGCGGCGACACGATACGCACGCGCATCGTGTCACCGAACTAATAACAGGATCGCCTCAACGCTTACTGCGGCGACAACTGGCCTAACGCATCAATCGCCGTCGTCATCCCGATCGCGGCGGCGATAATCGTCATTATCGTAGCGGCGGCGATCGTCGTTGTCGTAGTTACGATTGTATTGGCTGCGATACCGGTAGCGGTCGTAGCTGTTATAGGACGAAACGCGACGGCAATCGTCGCCGTCGGCATCGCAGCGCACGGCGTAGCAGTCGTCACCGTCGCTATCGCAGCGCACGGTGTGGCATTCGTCACCGTCGCGGTCGCAGCGAGTGGTGGTGTAGTGGGCGGAAGCCGGAGCGGTACCGGCGGCGAACGCTCCGAGTGCAAGCACGGCGACGATCGCGCCGGTGTTGAGCAAAGATGAACGCACGATGGATTCTCCTTTTTTGAATCGTGCTGGAAAGGCTGTGCGAATCACTCTGAATGAGCCATGAACGAATGATTCAGGAACATGAACGCAGCGACGACTTCAGGGCTCGCCGGCGCGCAAGAACGATTGCGTGCCGACGCAATTTTCCGATCGCCGATGTTCTGCGACAATCGGGAACCCCGTGTGCGTCGCCGGCTGTCCGGCGAGCCGATCGCTGCGCGTCTAGTGCGGCGGCTGCGTCTGCTCTTGCCGAGGCGGCTTTTGATTGTCGTCTCTGCGGTCGTCGCGATGATCGTCGCCGCCGACGCCGATCCCGATGCCGATTCCCAGATTCAATCCTGCCTTCTTCTTGAGGCAACTGCCCGTGATGCGCCACCTGGCTTTGGCTTCGCCGTAGCCTCCGGCGCTCGACGTCGACATGAAGCTCGGCGGCTCGACGAAGTAGGAAACATGGCTCGGCTCGCAGGGCGCCTCGCATAAGGGCCCCTTCTTCGACAGATCGCTCGCCTCCTTCTTGGCCATTTTCTTGACCTTGTGCTGCGCCGCGAGGCCAGCCTGCATCGAGTCTTCACTGTCCGCGTCGTATTGGTACTCGTAAGTTGTCGTGCCGCTGGCGAGTTCGCATTCCGTGCACTCGCAGGCCCCGGTCGCGTGCGCCGCCGTGACACCAATCAGTGAAGAACACAATGCCAATGTGCCCAGCAGGGCATAGTGAGAAATCCTCATCGCAATGCCTCCCATCTTGAGAAGAAATCCGGCGCCGACCGGCGCCACGATCCGCAAGAATTCCAGTATAGGTTTTTGACGGGCCCGCTAACAGTCGCGCCGGTCACTCCGCGCGCGGGTTCATGCGTTGCGTTTCGAAGATTCGCTGTTGGTCTAAGTTCTTTTGTGGTCGAACAAATATCGCAATTTGGGTGAAAATTCGCCGGATATCGTCGCTGCAACTAGGCTGACAATCGTGTGACGCACATCGCTCTTCCACTTTCACCTCCCCCTTGCGGGGAGGTCGAAATTTGCGAAGCGAATTTCGGGTGGGGGGAAGTGGTCGGCATAGAGCTCTTCGCCCAACCCCCACCCGAAAAATCCTTCTCTGCGCTCGGGATTTGTTCGACCTCCCCGCAAGGGGGAGGTGAAAATGAAAGTTAAACCGATCACACTTGAACGCGCGATGCTCTAGCTGTGAGGCCATATCGTTAGCGCGGCATGTCCCGCGACAAAGAAGAAAACCGCGGCGGCGAATTGCAGCCAGCCTGAAACCTTGATTGCTGCATATTTTTTCAAGGACCAGGCCAGGAGCGGACAGGCTGCAAGCCCCGATGCCAGGGCGAACCAGCCGTTGGTCGGAGGCCAAGGCCCCTTTGTCATGAGAAGCCAGAGACCGCCGCCGCCCGCGATGGCTGTCCATGCCCAGCCCGCGATCTGACCCACCCTGAAAGCGAAGGAGTTCATGTCCAAGCGCCTTTTCGATGTAGCGCTGCCAGGTGGCACGAATATCGACCGAAGAGCCATGCTTCAAAGCCAGTTGCGCTGCGCGACGCACCAATGCGCCACGATCGACACGGCGCGCATCCGCGCGAAATGCACCCTCTCCCGAAAAATCGGGGGATGGGTTTGCCGTCGCCGAATTCCGTGAGATGGTTTCTGCAGGACGATTGCCAGATCGCGCGCGCCACGGGGGAAGCATGAGTTTTGCAGCATTCAAAGGCTGGACGCCTGTCCAGAAGCATGTGGTGGCCGCGAGTTTTCTGGGCTGGATGCTGGATGCCTTCGATTTCTTCCTGATGGTCTTCGTCATCAAGGACGTCGCCCACGATTTCGGCGTCGAGCGCGAGGCGGTGGCGCTGGCGATTACGCTGACGCTCGCCTTTCGCGCGCTCGGCGCGTTCATCTTCGGACGGCTTGCCGACCGCTTCGGTCGCAGGCCGGTGCTGATGGCTGATGTCGCGCTCTATTCGGTCCTCGGTTTCTCCACCGCCTTCGCACCCAATCTGACGGCGTTTCTCGTCATCCGCGCGTTGTTCGGCGTAGCGATGGGCGGGGAGTGGGGCATCGGCGCTTCGCTCACCATGGAGCATGTGAAGCCCGAAGCGCGCGGATTGGTCTCCGGTCTGCTGCAATCGGGCTATGCGGCCGGCTATCTCCTCGCGTCCGTCGTCTACGGCCTCTTCTATACCTATATCGGCTGGCGCGGGCTGTTCATGGTCGGCCTCGCGCCGGCGCTGCTCATCTTCTACATCCGCCGCAACGTGCCGGAATCGCCCGGCTGGACGCAGGCACGCGCCCGCACCGGCACGGTGCTGCAAGTGCTGTCGCGTCATTGGAAGCTAGCGCTCTACGCGATCGTGCTGATGACGGCGTTCAATTTCTTCAGCCACGGCACGCAGGACATCTATCCGACCTTCCTGCAGGTCCAGCATAAGTTCGGACCGCACACGGTCGGCCCCATCGCCGTCATCTACAATATCGGCGCGATGCTGGGCGGACTGACGTTCGGTTTCCTCAGTCAAAGCCTGGGCCGGCGCCGCGCGATCGCGCTCGCCGCGCTTCTGGCGCTGCCGATGATCTATCTGTGGGCGTATTCCGAGACTGCCGTGATGCTCACGGTGGGCGCATTCTTCGTGCAGTTCTTCGTACAGGGCGCCTGGGGCGTCGTGCCCGCGCATCTGAACGAATTGTCGCCGCCCGAGGCGCGCGCGACGTTTCCCGGCACCGTCTACCAGTTGGGCAATTTCATCGCCTCGTCGAACGCCGTGCTGCAAACGAGCATCGCCGCGAACCAGCACGGCAACTATTCGTTCGCGCTGGCAACCGTGGCCGTCATCGCGGCATTCGCCATCGCGCTGCTCGCCATCGTCGGACCGGAAGCGAAGGGCGTGGCGATGCAGGGGGCAGCGGAGGCGTAGCGCGCCGTAGCGCGCGGAATCTCGCAACAATCGGGGAACATCTGTCGCCGAATTGGTCCGCGAGGACGAACGATCCCTCAGTGCGGATTCGGCATCTTTGGATTGGCGTCGTCATTATGGGACGAAGGTTCGCTCTGCTCGTCCGGGACATCGGGGCCACGGCCTTCATCGGTCGTCTTCTTCGTCGGCTTGTGCTTGGGCTTTGCGGGCGGGGTGTAGTTTTCCAGGTAACGAGGGTCGCCCTCGCTCAGGGGATGGCTGGATTTTACCTTCGCCCCACTGCGATGGTTGGTCTTGGTATCCTTTGGCGGAATCACTTTGCACTCGGGAAAAGTGGCTACGCAGCCGCAGTTCGCCGAATCCACCGTGCACAGCCCGCCGGTGACCGAGCCGCCCTTCTTTATGCACTCCATGACGACGGTGTTGTTGTTCGCCTCGCAGGCGGTCATGCATTTTGCGATGCTTGCGCTGCAGGTATCGTCGCCGGCTTTCGCGCTGCGTTCAGCCGCAACCGCGCGCCCCACGAAGGAATTTGACGTGTCGTTTCCGCGTTGGACCCCGACAAGAGATACGCTCGCGACGATGACGCCAGCCGCAATCAGCTTGCCGGCCGTTGTCTGATGGAATGTGAGACGCATGGCTCTGCCCCCGACCGCCGGTTGGACGTCGGACAGTATATAGGAAAATTCAAAAACAGGGTCGAAGTGGATTTCTCGAGAGATAGGCGGTTTGTTGGACCCATCTTTGCGACATGAGCCCCGGGACGCCTGCGCGACCCAAGGGCAGCAGCATTCGCAAGCTCGCTAACGAAGGCTCGCTGGTTTGGGGGGACCAGGACGTTCTGGGCGCGCGCCGGATTTTCCAATTGCGCAAATTCTCCTGCATGTCAGCGCGAAGAGCGGCACACAAAAGCGGTACGCACTTTGCGCTTGCATCGTTCATGCTCGCTCAGCCTGCACTCCGGCGTGGCGGGCAACCTCATGGCTCAAGCAGGCAAAGCAGAAGCAATCGGCGCCATTGCTGCTGGGCGGAATGGCGGGTAGTGCGTCGCACCAACATTTGCCATGTTCGGTTTGAGGACCGCAATCAAAAGCGGCCCCGCATCGCGAACAGTTTTTCTGTCTGACGAGATGGATTGGCGGGCGGGAGATAAGCATCGCGATGCTATATTGTCCGTTCGATACGATCAGCCGGTCGCGGCGGGGACGCGGCTCCCTCGAGCCGAACTTGAGACCGGCAGCAACTGCCGAAATGCGCCTTGCGGGCCTTTCCAATCAAATCGGGCGGGGTGAAGGAGATGCGCCAGAAGCTCCGTTCCTTCGACCACTCTGGGACCCGGCCGCGCGAAATAAGAATTGGCGTCCACGGCGAAGACGCGACCGGTTCGTACCGCCGGCAGATCGGACCACCCAGGATAGGCAAAGAGGCGCTGCGCCTGCTCCGCGGCCTTTTCCATGTGGAAGCCGCACGGCATCACGATGAGAACCTCCGGTGCCCATCGCAGCACCTCACTCCAAGGGATGCGAACCGAATCGGTGCCATCGCGTCCCAGTTCATCTCTGCCGCCGGCGATGCGGACCATTTCGGGCACCCAATGACCGCAGCAATAGACGGGGTCCATCCATTCCATGCAAAAGACACGAGGACGTTCGCAAAGATCGCGAGTCGCGGTCGCGATCTCTTCCAGGCGTGCGCGTCCGGCGGCAATCAGCGCTTCCGCGCGCGATAGACGATCTGTTGCTTCGCCCAACTCGCGTACATTGTCGAATATCTGGTCGAGCGATTTGGGCGTCAGCCAGAGAATCCGGGGATTGGAGGCAAGCGACTTCACCAATTGCGTGACCTCGTTGCCCGACGGCGCGCATACCTGGCAGAGGTTTTGCGTCAGGATCAGATCCGGCGCGATGTCGCGCACCAATGCTTCGTCCACTTGATAGAGACTGAGACCATCGCGCAGCCGTTCGGTTACGGCCACGTCGATCTCCGGCTGGCTCATGCGATCGATCGGCAGAACATTGCGTACAACGACGGGCTTGGTCGTTGCGGCCGGCGGGTAGTCACATTCGTGCGTGATACCCATCAACCGGTCGCCCAGCCCCAAGGCATAGACCATCTCGGTGGCGGAAGGCAGAAACGAGACGATCCGCCGTGACCCGGCCGCTTTTGTCATGCGGGGAGCACTGCGTTCGTCGTCTCTGGATCGCGCAATATGGGAAGCAGTTTTTCCAGGAGCGCGAAGCCCGCGAACATGACCGCGGTGAAGAACAAGTCGCCGATCAGCGTATTCTGGAAGAAAGGAATTGCCGCCACATAGCAAGCGACGAGGCCTTCGAGGGTCTTGGGATAGAGCGGCTCAAACGCCCAGACGCCGAAATTGGTGACAACGAAAAACAAAACCGAACTGGCCATCGCCGCTCCCGCGATGGGCAGCGCCGTGCGATGCTTCTGAAGCCAAAGGCCGATACCGACGATGAGCGCGAAGCTCAAATAGACGACTTCCATGTGCTGATAGAAGCCGAGCACCAGATCGCTGAGGAACAGTGCCGTCAGCGGCACCAGAAATGCCAGCCGTTTATCCGAGAAATACGCGCCGCCGAACAGAGCGACGGCCGTGAGCGATGTCATGTTCGGCGGATGCGGGATCAGTCGCGACGCAGCTGCCGCCAGGATCACGCAAATCAGAACCAGAAACCGGGGCCTCAGCATGAACATCTCCTTTTTTCTCACCCTTCCGGTATCAAGTCGCAGAACCAGAAGGAATCACGGCAAATCGCTTCACCGGGGGAAAACTTCACCGGATTTTTGAACAGCGGTCCATCGTACACGAACGTATGAAACTCGCCGTTCTCTCCGCAAGGATCAACCTCCGCGGGGAGGTCCGCAAGAAATTCTTCGTCTATCACCCGACCGGCGAACGATGGATTGAGCTTTTTCGGGTCCACGCAGACGAGGATCGTTTTGAAGCCCTGGCTGATGAAATCTCGGATGAGCTTCGCCGTATCCCGCCCCCAAACGGGGTAGAGGCCGGTCATGCCGTGCCTGGTCAGGAGGCGCTCGCGGTACGCCCGGATGTCCTCAAGGAAAAGATCGCCGAAGACGACCGACTTTATTCCGCGGGCGTGATACTCGGAAAATACCTCCCCGGTGTTGGCCTCGTACTCTTCGTTGGTCGCGCCTTTTGAGATGTGAATCTGATGAAGCGGCAGGCCGAGGCTTGCCGCTTGCCGTTCAAGCAATACGCGCCGGACACCGTGCATGCTGATCCGGTCGAAGTCCCGCGTCACGGTCGTCAGCAGGGCTTCGACGCGCGTGTTCGCCGTCTGCAGAACGTGTTGCAACGCCATGCAGCTGTCTTTGCCCCCGCTCCAGGACATCAACACCGATTCTTGCTGTGATTCGTGTTCCATCGGGACCTGAGAAGAAGTGAAGATGGGCTTCAGAGAGACGAACAGAGGGTTATCATAAATCCCTTCGCGTGTTATGACAGCGAGGCGGAGTCGCAGCCAGGCGACAGAAATGCGTATCTCGTCCCGCCTGTTCCGCTGGGCTCAGACGCGATTTGGTGTGGGGTGATGATGAGATCGTCTAATTTGCCGGAGAACCTTTGGAGAAAAATGTTCTGGGCTATGGCCGGGTATGTCGCGCTCATGCTTGTGCCCGCGATCCTGGTCATGCTGATCCTCCGCAAAACGGTCGAGGAGATGGCCGGTCCTTACCTGGCTTTTGCGGTGATGGGTCCGGTCTTTCTGCTGGTAGTCCTGGCGTTGTGGACCTGGGAAGACCGCGGGGCATCACCAAAGCCATTGACGCTCGCTTGGTGTCTGTGCATGGCGCTGTTCATGCTTACGGCTTTCGCCGCGACGGCCTATTCAGGCGTCGCACTCCATATCATCGGCGCGCAGGACCGTAACGAATTCTTTGTCGTGTCGGGCGTCGGCGGCGTGACCGCAGCGTTGGTTGTCGTTCCGATGTTCTACCGCCGCATCCTGACGACTGTTGCCGCTCGAGCGGCCAAGCGCGCAAGAAAACTGGCGACATGATACGCAACTTCCGATTCACGTGGGCGCTTTGTTACGGTTACGGCGACATGATACAGAATTCCCGATCTGTATCGAATGCGCCGTTCAACGCAGAGTAAGATTGGGGATTCTGTAAACTGTCGACGCATCTCTTCCCCCCGTTGACGAAATAGTCGAGCTTCACGCCGCGCTGCATCTCGCGCCGAGGTGGGAGGCAGATGAACAGACCGCACGCACGACAACTTGGGATTTGGCGAGTCGATCCAATCCTGTCACAGCGAAACTTTGGGAATTGAAAGAGCTGTCCCCGAACCGGGGATGACAGCGCTTGACGGCCAAGAGTAAACTAAACTAACATGACTTAGTTTAATGGAAAACTGCGATGCGCGCCGTCAATATTCACGAGGCAAAAACCCACCTGTCCCGGCTGGTGGACGAGGCCGCCCGCGGCGAGCCTTTTGTGATCGCCAAGGCCGGAAAACCGCTGGTCAAGGTGGTGGCATTGAACGCGCCCTCGCCCGGCGAGGTCCGCAGGCTGGGATTTCTGTCCGGGAGCATTGCAGTCCCCGACGATTTTGACCGGATGGGAGATGTGGAAATCTCGCACCTGTTCGGCAAAGACGACGGGTGAGGCTCCTGCTCGACACCCCTGTCCTTCTGTGGGCGGCGGGACAGCCGCAAAAGCTGTCGCGCAAAGCGCGCAAACTGCTGGACGATCCCCACAACGATCTGCACTTCAGCGCCGCAAGTCTGTGGGAGATCGCGATCAAGCAAGGCCTCGGGCGTGACGATTTTCGCGTCGATGGGCGGCTGCTGCGGCGCGGGCTACTGGACAACGGTTACCATGAACTCGCGGTGACCAGCGCGCATGCCATCGCTCTGGAAACCTTGGAGCCTCTGCACAAGGATCCGTTCGATCGCATGCTGATCGCACAGGCCCGGGTCGAAGGCTTCACCTTGCTGACGGTCGATGCGATCGTCGCCAAATATCGCGGCGCCGTGCAGAAGGTGTAGCGATGAAATTCGGCGACGGCCTAAACGCTCGCGCCAGCTGACCAGCCGCAGCTGCCGGAGTCCGCTGGGGTATGGTACCTGTCATCCCTTATTTTCGTGTTGTCGATTGATCAGTGCTCGATCAATCGTTCGGATTGTGCTTCGCCATTGAGTCCGATTGTTTGACAGTGATGACGACGATTCCGGTCTTTTGCCCGGTCTCCACGTAACGATAGGCGTCGGCGATATTCTCTAGGGGGTATCGCCGGTCGATGACGGCGCGCAATTCGCCCGCTTCCATGCGCGCCTTCAGGATGTCGACGAACCGCGCGATGGGTCTTGGCATCGCAACGATGACCTTTTTGCTTTTGGTGATCGAAAACCAGATCACCAGCAACAAGGTCTGGCACCAGGGTCCGACATCGGTGCCGGCAAAGATGGCGCCGGGCTTCAGCAGTCTGCGGCAACGCAGATAGGTCGTCTTGCCGACGGCATCGAGCAGGCCATCGAAGGTCTCGCCGATGCGCGTGAAATCCTCGGCGGTGTAGTCGATCGGGATGAAAGTGGTGACAGGAGTAGCGTTGCCCTGACTCGGATATTCTCGAAGTTGACACTCAGGCTCGGCTCCTGCACGATCGATCTGTCTAGAAATCGTGAATCCGAATTTTCCCGGACGCCGCGCGAAGGCGCGCGTCATGCGCGCCTGAGCGGACGAACATTCAGCCAAAGCGTTTTCCCGAAATAGTTCTTGCATAACGCTCCGGCCGTATCGACACGGTGACGTATCCCTCGGGCCTGGTGCTCAAATACGTCTACACCGCGACGCGCGGCTATCTCAGCCAGATCAAGGACAACACCTCCGGCACGATCTACTGGCAGGCGAACACCCGCGATGCGGAGATGCACGCGCTGACCCAGACCGCCGGCAACGGCATCGTCACGACGCAAGTGTTCGACGCCAACACCGGCCGGGTGCAGCAGATCCGCGCCTGGGTGTCTGACAGCGTCGCCAACTTCTCCTATGGCTTCGACACCATCGGCAATCTGACGTCGCGCGCCGATACCTATCAGGGTTACACCGAGAAGTTCTGCTACGACGTTCTGAGCCGTCTGACCAACTATGCCATCGCCGCGACGTGCACGGGCACCGGCACCAAGACAGTCGGCTATAGCGACAACGGCAACATCACAAGCAAGTCCGACGTCGGGACCTACAGCTATCCTTCGCCCGGTTCGGCACGCCCGCATGCGATCTCGTCGATCACGGGCACCGTCAACGGCACGACCAATCCGACGTACACGTATGACTCGAACGGCAACATGACGGCGGGGGCGGGCAGGACTATCAGAATCCGGTTACAGGAGCATCATATGCCGACCGGCTGCAACGATTTGGGGAATATTGTTGCTGTCACCAGAATACTCACCAGAATACTCACGAAATTGAATTCGCGCGCGATGCGCTGCATGCCCTCCATCGAAATTCCCGTCGCTTCCGGTAAAACGGCGAGCTGATTGCCGCCAAAGGGCGACCGGCTGAACACATCCACGATATAGTACTTGTATTGCACTGTTGGATTCCTTCCCGAACTGCGCACGCTTACGCGGCTACGATGAGATCGATTTCGACGCTGGCGCCTAACGGCAAAGCCGCAGCCGCGATTGTCGTGCGCGCCGGATAGGGCTGCGAGAAATTTTTGGCGTAGATGCCGTTGACCGTCGCGAAATCACTCATGCTGGTCAGGAACACGCCCACGCGCACCACGTCGTCGAAGCTCTTGCCTGCGGCTTCCAGAACAGCTGCGAGATTCAGGAATATGCGTTCGGCCTCGGCCACCACGCCGCCCTCGACGAGTTTGGCGGTCGCGGGATCCTGTCCCACCTGGCCGCTGAAGAAGATGTAGCCGCCAGAGCGAATGCCTTGCGAGAAGGGCCCGACCGGCGGCGCGAGTTTGGGCGAAATGATTGCGGATTTTGTCATGGGAGTTCCTCTCAGGATGGGTTAGGCCGTCAAGATGATCGAGCCCGTCGTGCTACGCGATTCCAATGCGCGGTGCGCTTCTGCCGAGGAGGTTCAGTGACAGGACCAATGTTCACCTGCTCAAATTGGTCTTGAGCCGCTCCGGGGAACGTTGGTCCTGTCACAGTATTCCTTACTACGTCTCTATAGCGCCGCTGACTGAGCGAAGGTGTTCGCGGAATCCATAGCTCGGATTTTCCTTCGACCTTTTTAGATATTCGTTGAAGTGCGTCTGCTCCCTGAGGCTCAGACCTTTGGTCATCAATTCCGCCTGCCGTCGTTCGGTATCGCGAATCTGTTCGGCAATTTCGATCACCTCACATAAGCCCTGCTTCGGCAAAAACAGAACGCCGTCCGCATCGGCAACAACCACGTCTTCACTAGATACACACCACTCCCCAATTTGAGCGCTTATCAGCGCGTCAGGATGTCGTGCTCGAACACGTAATGGGCCAGCCGGAAGACTCCCTACGGAGAACAACGGTAGACCGATATCACAGAGTTCAGGAGTGTCCCGATGGAGCCCCCAGATAACAATGCCCGACGAACCAGCTTGCTTTGTTTCAAGCGCGATGAGGTCGCCAACACATGCTTCATCGACGAGCCCCTCATTGTCCACGACCAGGACATCCCCCACAGAAGCACCTTCGAGGGCCTCGAGGAACACGTCAACGCTACCCGCGTGTCTGACCGGACGCACTGATCCCTGGCAACGCATCGATGGTGTGACGCCCTTAATGGCAAAAGGCGCGCACCGAACCGTTGTAGCCACGCGAAGACAAGCATCAGCGAGATGTGGTGTTGTGAGCGCTTGCAGCCTCTTTAAAGCGGCTCCTTCAAGCATCTGCAACTCGTCTATTCTCGTGGCTCTGCGACATCGCCTACGTTTCATCCTCGAATGACGACCAAGCGCGCTCTTTGAACGCGCATAACAATGTCATTTTAAAATAAGTTCGCGAACCAATTCACTGCCCAGAACTTTTCTGTATTCACCCCGTTCCACTCTTTTCTTGTTCTGAAACTCAAGGCTACCGATTACTTTCTCGGTCACTGCTTCGAACTCGGCGCTTTTATCGCCGTTGTCCCCGACAGAAGCCGCCATGTTTTTATAAGTGATCATTAAATATATATTGGGCTGATCCGGTGTTTTTGGAGTGGCCCTGAGGACCTTGTAATCGACGATTAGCCCGGCTTTCTTCGCGGCTTCCATCGTCGGCTTCCATGTCGAATTTAGCCAATCGATGTACGTTTCAAAATGGCCGTACTCAACGTGTACGTACTCCACATCAGTGACCGGGCCATCCGTATACTGGGGCACATCCTGGGCACGTGCATCCTGGGCACGTGCATTAAGCGAAAGTGAGGAAGCTGCGAGACACGAAGCTGCGAGACACATGGATAAGATCGTAGTCCTGGTCATTTTCTCTTCACCTGTTGCGATATATGTCCGTTCGGCTGACACCCGGATTAACCCGACCTGTCCCGCGTGTTCCGCACTCGATATTGGGTGCCTGCGCAACATTCATCAAGTTCATTATAATCACGATGATATTGCAATTTCTGTAGAATCGTCCCATAGCCGATGCGAACGATGCCGGCGCGCGCTCAGCGATTCATCGGCTTTGCCCGTCGACTGCGGCCTGTGCCGCCTCGCGCGCAGCGATGAACCGTTCGAACGAGCCGTTGCGGATCATTTCGCGACGCTCTTCGAGGCCGCGGTGAAGTTCAATCAACACTCTTGCCGCGTGCTCATTCTTCCGGATTGCGGCCCAATAGGCCGCGACATTTGCCATTGCCGGAATCGGCGTGTCGAAGCCGGCGGCCGGCAGGACATTCTCGACAAAGAAAAGTCCAGGCACGAGCGCGCAATCCGCCAGCGTGATGCGACCGCAGCAGGCGAAGCCATCCGTGCCGATGAATTTGTCGAGCGCCTTGATGTTCCCCACCACCTCGCCGGCGAGCTGGTCGCGAACGCGATCGTTGCTTGTGGCGCCTTTTCTAGGGGATAGGGCGCCTGTCAGGCGGGACAGCATGAACATGTTGTTTATGATGTAGATGTCGCCGATGCGGGCAAGCATGCGGATATGTGCGGTCTCTCGCGGACTGCCTCCCAGCAGCGAAGATTCGGGATAGATCTCTTCGAGATATTCCGCGATCACTTCGGATTCCGGTATCATGTCGCTATCGATATCGAGAACCGGAATACGCCCGATCGGAAATCTCTCGCGAAATTTTGGCATGCCCCAATCCGCAGGCTGTTCGAAAGTGATGTCCGTAATGCCCTTGGCATAAATCTGCATCCGTACCCGCGCAGAGTAGGGGCTGAGATCGGCGGAATAGAGTTTCATCACGGTCAGGCGTTCCTCTGTGCGGTCTGTCGATTCTTTCTGCAATTCATCCAACTTAATAGCGCTCTCTCTGGGCCTGGAGTAATCCTTGCAAGCAGGGCGGTCCGCATTTGTCATACATTTCGCTCATGCTTGCCGTCACGATGATGCCAACCAGAACCGCCAATATGATTGTTGCTGCAGCTCTCATGCGGCGACAATGGCACAGTCGCAACGTTCATCAAGTTCATTATAGTCACTATGATATTGCGATTTTGGTAGAATCTTCCTATAGTTGTTCCTCAGACCCCGGGTGATCGCAATGTTCGAAGACATTCATGCATTGGTTGAATTTGCCGAAGCCGGATCGATCGCGCGCGCGGCAAGCCGCCTGCATCGCACGCCCTCCGCCATAACGCGCCAAATGCAGAGGCTCGAGGCCGAACTCGGCGCCAGACTGCTGGATAGATCCGTCAAGCCGCCGCGATTGACGCCTTTGGGCATCCGGATCGTGGAACAGAGCCGCGACGTGCTGAAGCGCGTCGATGACCTCAGGGCTCTCGCAAAGGATGCAGAGCCTTCGGGGCCGTTTCGCATTGGCGTTGCGCACCCCCTGGCCGATGGCGCGTTGGTCGAACCGGTGCAGGCGCTGACCAAGCGCTTTCCGAAACTCAGGCTTCAGCTTCTGAGCGATAACGGTCTCATCGCTAAAATCCAGGCGGGACAGCTCGATCTCGCGGTCGTGCTGCTGCCTGTCTCGCATATGGCGCCTCCGCCGCTCGTTGCCGATATTGTCGCCACGGATCGCATGGTGATCGTCGAGAAAGGTCGAACGAGAGGCGCGCTTACTCCAACCTGGCAGGCGCTTTCCGCTTCGCCGTGGGTTCTCAATCCGCCCGGGTGTCTGCTGCGGGCGGCTCTCCTCGGCACCTTGGATAAAGCCGGGCCACCCGCGACGATCGCAGCCGAAATCCACAACATGCATTTGCAGCTCGCATTCATCAAAGCGGGCTATGGACGGGGCCTGCTTCCGGAGCGTTTTGTTCGGCGCTACGCGGGAGGCGCCATTCGCATGCTCAAGCCGAAAGGCTTCGAGCTTCAGATGTCAATCGCCATCGTGCGCGCCGGTCCTTTGGGATCGCTCGAAGCAGTGGCCGCCCAATTCAAGCATCATCTGATGACTGCATTCGCGAGATGATCGCACTTCCAGTTGCATTCGGCCGTTTGAGTCGAATTTTTCTATATTTGTGGCACGCGGAGCATATTCGCGCGGTCACGCGTCGTAACGGCTACAATATCGGCCTCGATATCGGATGATTTCGTAGTAGTTGGTCGCGGTATTAAGTAGCTTTGGATAGCCACGGCTACAATGTCGTGGAATTGGTTGGGGGACTAGGATTCGAACCTAGACAGGCAGAGTCAGAGTCTGCAGTCCTACCGTTAGACGATCCCCCAACGATGGGCGGCTCGTTTAGCCCACCCCCCAAACGCTTTCAAGGCGAAGGGCGGGCGGGCGCGAATAACAAAGGCAGGGGCGGAATAAAGACGGATTAATGCCTTCTTTCTCGCGACAATCGCCTTTTCGCACCCTCGCGCCTCTCGCCCGCTCTCGGCCCCCTTGCTAGCCTCGGTTGTGGGCAGGGCAATCTAGGGAGCGGCGCTTTCGCGGGCGCCGCAAGACATGGCGCTGCGCAGATTTGCGGGGAAAAGACGGCGGGAGCTCGGGCAGGGCGGCGTCCCTGTCGTCGCAGCCATCGATCTCGGCACCAACAATTGCCGGCTGCTCGTGGGCACCCAAAGCCGCAGTGGAAATCTGCGCGTGGTGGATTCCTTTTCGCGTATTGTGAAGCTGGGCGAAGGGCTCGCCGAAAGCGGTGAACTCTCGCAAGCCGCGATCGAGCGAGCCGTCGCCGCACTCAAGATCTGCGCCGCCCGTCTGCACAAAAATCGCGTGCACCGGGTGCGCGCGATCGCGACCGAAGCCTGCCGCCGCGCCCGCAATGTCGATGTGCTGCTGGAGCGCGTCGCCAGCGAAGCGGGCATCGCGCTCGAAATCGTGTCGTCGGACGAAGAGGCGCGCATCGCCTCGGTCGGCTGCGCGCCGCTGATGGACAGCCGCTACGAAGGCGCGCTGATTTTCGATATCGGCGGGGGATCCACCGAAGTCATCTGGATGCGCGGGAGCCATGGCGCGGCCAAGGTGGTGCACGCCGCCTCGGTGCCCATTGGCGTCGTCACGCTGTTCGAGACGACGGACAAGCGCCGGCCGGCCTATCTCGAAATGGTGTCGGAGCTGTTGCCGGCTTTCGCGCAAATTTCGCGCGCCATGAAAGAGAAGGGCGCGTTCGGCCCCAAGACGCATCATCTGCTGGGCACCTCCGGCACCGTCACCACGCTCGCCGCCGTGGCGCTGGGCCTCGAACGCTATGAGCGCAAGAAAGTCGATGCCAGCTGGCACGCGTGCGAGAGGATTCTCGGCGTGGTGGACGAACTCGTATCGCTCGATCACGCAGGGCGGGCGAAAATTGCCTGCATCGGCGAGGAGCGCGCCGAGCTTGTCGTTCCCGGTTGCGCCATCTTCAGCGCCATTCATGCGCAATGGCCCTGCGCGCAATTGCGCGTTGCCGACCGGGGGCTGCGCGAAGGCATGCTGCGCGAGTTGATGGCGGACGCGCGGGCATGACGCAAAAGCCGAAGGGGAGTTCGGGCCGCAGCGCGGCCGGTCGCGTGCGCGTGAAGAGCACGAAGGGGCGCACCGTGTCGTCCAAGCGCTGGCTGGAGCGCCAGCTCAACGATCCTTACGTGCGGGCCGCTAAACAGAAAGGCTATCGCAGCCGCGCGGCGTTCAAGCTGCTGGAGCTCGATGCGAAATTCCACTTCCTGAAAAACGGCGCGCGGGTGCTCGATCTTGGGGCGGCGCCGGGAGGATGGACCCAGGTCGCGGTTCAGCACGCGGGCAAGACGGGCAAAGTTGTCGCCACCGACATTCTGGAGATGGAGCCGATCGCCGGCGCCGATTTCCTGAAGGGCGATTTCCTCGACGCCGAGACGCCCGCGCGGATCAAGGCGCTGCTCGGCGGCGAAGCCGACGTCGTGATGTCCGACATGGCCGCGCCCACCACCGGCCATCGCGAGACCGATCACATCCGCACCGCGGTGCTGCTCGAAGCGGCGCTCGAGATCGCAGAGGAGGTGCTGAGGCCCGGCGGCACCTTCGTCGGCAAAGTGTTTCAAGGCGGCGCGACCGGAGCACTGCTGACGCGCATCAAGAAGAGCTTCAAGGACGTGAAGCACGTGAAGCCCCCCGCGAGCCGCGCGGAGTCGGTGGAGCTTTATCTGGTGGCGACGGGGTTTCGGCGTTAGGTCCGAAAAAGAAAAAAGGATTCACGCGGAGGCGCTTCGCCCGCTCTCGCGGGCGAAGCTACACGGAGCCGCAGGCGCGGCTGCGCCGCGCGCGCGGAGGGTCCCGTGTTTCCCGCGCCCTGCTTTCCCGCACCGATCTAAAAATGTCTTGTTGGCGCGCTACGCGCGCCGAATCCAATTGAGGTGCAATCTGAACACTTGAAACGCCGGAGACACTGACGTCTCCGCGCGCGTGCGAAGCACGCCTGCGGCTCTGCGTAGCTTCGCCCGCAATCGCGGGCGAAGCGCCTCCGCGTGAATCCCCTTTTTCTTTTTTGACGCATCGCAGAATCTTCGAATTCTGGCGTTGCCTGAAGGCGTGGTTCTCTGCACAGTCCGGCGTGCGCTTTCTCCCGGGGATTCCATGCATGCTCTGTTCGCCGGCGCTCATCGCTTCATTTTGGGCGCCGTTCTCGTCGTGACCGCCGCGACCGCGCCGGCCGAAGCCGCCAAGAAACATGCGAGCGCGCCCAAGAACGCAGCAAAGAGTGTCGATGCGCAGTTCCGCAAGCTCTACGAGGGTGAGTGGAAATGGCGCGAGGATCAGTTCGCCGACGATGAAGACGGCCAGAGGCCGGTGGTCGATCATCTGCCGAAAGTCGATGCGGTCTCGCAGGAGGCACGCCTTCGCTATTGGCAGAGCGTGCTCAAGCAAGTCGGAGCAATTCCCCGCGCGAAACTCTCGCATGACGAGCAGATCAACTACGACGTCTACAAACCGCAGATCGAAGTGCTGATCGCGAGCCAGCGCTTCCGCGACTACGAGATGCCAGCCAATTCCGATACCTCGTTCTGGACCAATATCGGCTACACCGCGCGCAAGCCGTTCAAGCAGCTGGCCGACTACAGAAACTGGATCGCGCAGATGCGCGATATCCCGCGCTATTTTCGCGAACAGATGGACGAGATGCGCGCCGGCGTGAAACGCGGCTTCACGCCGCCGCGCGTGACGATGGAGGGGCGCGATGGTTCCATCACGGCCGTCACCGATGCGAAACCAGAAGAGAGTCTTTTCTATACGCCGTTCAAGGACATGCCGGGCATCGCGCCGGACGAGCAGGCAAAGCTGCGCGCCGACGCCGTCGCTGTCATCCAGGGTACGGTGCAGCCCGCCTATCGCGAACTGCTCGACTTCATGCGCAACGAATATGTGCCGGGCACGCGCACCACGCTCGCCGCGATCGACCTGCCGGACGGCGCCGCGTTCTATCGCGCCAAGATCAAGGAATTCACCACCCTCGACATGGATCCCGCCGACATCCACAAGCTCGGCGAACAGGAAGTCGCGCGCCTGCACGGCGAAATGCTGGATGTGATGAAAGAGACCGGATTCAAAGGCGACTTTCCGGCGTTCCTCAAATTCCTGCGCAGCGACCCGCAGTTCTACGCCAAGACGCCGGACGAGCTTTTGATGCGCGCCGCCTGGATCGCCAAGAAGTTCGACGGCAAGGCGGCGACTTATTTCGGCTATCTGCCGCGCGCGCGTTTTGCGATCCAGCCGGTGCCGGACGATCTGGCGCCGTTCTACACCTCGGGCCGCGGCGGGCCGGGCGTGTATTTGCTCAACACCTACAATCTTCCCGGCCGGCCGCTTTACAATCTGACCGCGCTCACACTGCACGAATCCGCGCCCGGCCACGCGTTCCAGATGCCGATCGCGATGGAACACAAGAGCCAGCCCGAATTCCGCCAGCATGTGTACATCTCGGCCTTCGGCGAAGGCTGGGCGCTCTATTGCGAGAAGCTCGGCCTCGAAATGGGCATGTATGAAACGCCCTACGACCGCTTCGGCATGCTGGGCTACCAGATCTGGCGCGCGGCGCGGCTCGTCGTCGACACCGGAATCCACAGCCAGGGTTGGACGCGCGAGCGGGCGATCCAATACATGTTCGACTACACCGCGCTTCCCGAGCACGAGATCGAGACGGAAGTGGATCGCTACATCGCCTGGCCGGGGCAGGCGCTCTCTTATTATCTGGGCGAGATGGCCATCGTGAAAGCGCGCGCCAAAGCGGAAGCCGCGCTGGGCGCGAAGTTCAACATCCGCGCCTTCCACGACACGGTGCTGGAGCTTGGTTCGGTTCCGCTTCCGGTGCTGGACGCGCGCATCGACCGCTTCATCGCCGAAGGCGGCAAGGGCCCGTATCCGGATTTGGAGTAAGAACCACCCTCCCTCGGGAGGGTCGAAAAATCCGAAAGGATTTTTCGGGGAGGATTTGGAAGACCTTGCTCCGGTCTCCCTTCGGCGCGCTACGCGCGCCAACACTTCGGCCGGCGCTTAATGTACCTCGCTTTCCACATCCTCCCCGAAGCGCTTCGCGCTTCGACCCTCCCAAGGGAGGGTGGTCTCGGGGAGGTGACTCCGCGGGCACCTGTTCTATGCTGGCTCCATCCAAACATCGAAACCCACAAGAGGAAACCATGGCCATCGATTTTGAAATTCCCGCGGACGCAAAAGCGATCCGCGCGCGCGTGCGCCAATGGGTGCAGGACGAATGCCGCCCCGCGGAAAAGAAGCTGCTCGACGGCGAGGACTACAAGACGACGCTTGCCGAGCTGCGCAAGAAAGCGCGCGCGCAGGGCTTGTGGTGTCCGTTCATCCCGAAGGAATATGGCGGCATGGGCCTGGGCCCGCTCGCCAACGCGCTGGTGCAGATGGAATTGGGCGAAAGCTATCTCGGCGCGCTTTCCATGAACACCCAGGGCCCCGACGACGCCACCATGCTCACCCTGCTGCAGAACGGCACCGAGTTTCAGAAGGAAAAATTCCTCAAACCGCTGCTCAACGGCGAAAAGCGCATCTGCTATTCGATGACGGAGAAAGCCGCCGGCGCCGACGCCACCGGCATGCAGACGCGCGCCGAGAAGAAGGGCAACGACAGATATGTTTTGAACGGCGAGAAGTGGTTTTCCAGCGCCGCCAGCGTCGCCGACATCGCGCTCGTCATGGCGAAGACCGATCCTAATGCGCCGCGCCATCAGCAGTTCTCGACCTTCCTCGTCGAGCTGCCGAATCCCGGCTATCGCATCAAGCGCGACATTCCCACCATGGCGCTGGAAGGACCGCTATCGCACATCCTGGGCGGTGGCCATTCCGAGATCGAGATCAAGGATCTCGAAGTGCCGGCGGAGAATCTGCTGGGCGGCGAGGGCAACGGCTTCAACATGGGCCAGCATCGCCTCGCTTACGGGCGTCTGCGCCACGGCATGCACAATGTCTCCATGGCGCAGCGCGCGCTCGATCTGGCGACCGAGCACGTCACCAAGCGCACGACCTTCGGCAAGAAGCTGGACGAGCGCCAGGCGGTGCAGTTCATGCTCGCCGATTGCGCCACGCAGATCTACATCGCGCGGCTGATGGTCCTGCACATCGCCTACAAAGCGGAGAAAGGCCTCGACCTGCGCCAGGAGAACGGCATCGCCAAAGTCTTCCTCGCCAACATGGTGCACAAGGTGGTCGACACCGCGATCCAGCTGCACGGCGCGCTCGGCTACAGCCGCGATACGCCGCTCGCCGCCTGGTACACGCACATCCGTTCGCAGCGTCTGGTCGACGGACCGGATGAAGTCCACAAATGGACGACGGGCCGCAACGTGATCAAGGCGTTCAAGGCCCACGGCACGACGGCGTCGGCCACGGGCGGGGATTTGCTGTAAATTTCAACCCTCCCCGTGGGAGGGTCGAAATTTGCAAAGCAAATTTCGGGGAGGATGTGGAAAGGAGATTTTCCTTCCTGATCCTCCCCGAAAAAATTCTCGCTTCGCTCGATTTTTTCGACCCTCCCACAGGGAGGGTTTTTGCTACGGCGTCTTCGGTTCCCACAACTCAATCTTCGTTCCATCCGGATCGAGGATCCAGGCGAACTTCCCGTTCGGATCCTCGTCGCGCTTGAGGACGGCGACGCCTTTTTGCTTTAGCTTCGCGAGGAATGCATCCAGATCGTCCACCGCGAAATTGAGCATGAATTCGCGCGTCGACGGCGCCATATAGTCGGTGTTCTGCGCGAACGGACTCCAAACCAGCTGCGGTGGATGCCCGGGCGCGTCGTAGCGAAGGAGCGCGCCGCCCCAATCCTCGACGTGCAGCCCCAACACGTCGCGATACCACGCCGCCAATGCCTTGGGGTCCTCGCTCTTGAAAAAGATGCCGCCGAGCCCGGTGATGTGTCCTACCGTCATAGTGTCTCCCTTCGCGGCGGCGTCCGCCGATGTTGCGCCTTGAATCAGCGGTCTAGGCCCGCGCCGGCAGCACTTTCGGATTGCGCAGCACGGCGGCCGAAATCACCGCGATGATCAGTCCGACCGGAAAGATCTCCATGAACGTCATCGGCATGCGATACAGCCGATTGGCGTAGCTCTCCTTCATCGCATTCAGTTGCGCGATTTCGTTCTGCAAGGCCGCACCGGAGACGCCTTTCGCCTTTGCCGCCGCGATCGCGGAGGCGACATAGGAATCCATGAAGGTGTAGTGCGTGGCCGCCAGATAGACTTCCCAGACGGCCATGTAGATCAGGCTGGCTACCACGGCGATGGCGAGCCCCAGGCCCAGCGCCGGCAGGAATTTAATGACGCCGCCGAGCGCGCCGTCGCGGTGGCGTTTGATGCCGAAAAAGATCATCGACAGGCCGAAGATCATGACGAGGTAGCCCAGCCAGAGCGAGCCCTCGTGACCAAGCACGATGATGACGAGACTGATGCCGATGACGATGGAGCCCGCGAGCCCGCCGAAAACGAGTGAAGTCCTGACCATGAATGCCCCCTGTGCGGCGTGTGACCTGCTACAACTCTAGCCAGCCGCGCCACCTGTCCGGTATCGCCCGAAAGGGTGAAATGGCGCAATTCGCCTGTTTGGTTGGCCCAAGAGGTCTTTTATTCACCCCGCCTATCACCGTCATTGCCCGGCTTGTCCGGGCAACCCATCTTTTTCCTTCCGCGTGAACAAGATGGGTCGCCCGCATAAAGCGGGCGATGACGTGTTGGGGGGTGATTGAGCTTACCGGAATTTCAAGGGACGATGCTCAATTCTCGCGCCTTCTGGATGGCTTGGGTCCTGCGCTCCACGCCCAGTTTCTCGAACAAATGCAGGATGTGGGATTTCACCGTGTTGGGCGACACGTCCAGGCTGCGGGCGATCTCCTTGTTGGACTGTCCGGCGGCCAGGAGCTTGAGGACTTGATGCTCCTTGGCCGTGACGCCCAGCGATTGCAGGGCGGCGGTGTTGAGCTCGAACGCGGCCGACACCTTTTGCGGCGTCAGGCGATAGCCGGCCCAGACACCGAGCGCGGCAAATCCCAGCGCAATGAGACCGATATAGAACTCCGTCGTGAACGCCCGGGTGAGATATTTGTATTGCAGCCATTGCAGCACGAAGGCGCCGGCCGCCAGCGCGACCGCATAGATCAGGACGGACTTGAGGACCGCCTTCGTCATACCGCCAAGCTTGGCCAAATCCCGCGCTTCGCGCCAGCCCCCGGGCGCCAATGGAAAATCCGCAGTAGCGGAATTTGCCGAAAGATGTGCAGAACGATGAATGCCCTACTGAGTTTAGCCATCACCTCCCCACAAGGGCCACAAGGGGGAGGTGATTCAAATGTCATCGTTGTCGTTCTAATCTTCGCCCCGCAACGCATCGCTCTTCGGCGCGCCGGCGATCGGCCACATCACCATCTGCACCAGCGCCGCCACGCTGAACGAGCCGACAGCGTCCATGATCCAGGCCAGCGGTGAGGGTCCGTACACAAGGATTCCGCTGTAGTGAGAGACGGTATAATCCCGAAACACGTTCCACGACACATAGACGGCGAAGAATCCGATCGCGCCCGCCGCGCCCCACTTTCGCATCGCGCGCCAGCCGGCCAATCCGAATGCGCCGCCGTAGACGAAGGCGACCGGCACATAGCCGATGAGCGGGGCCATCGAACCTGCGCCCACCATGTAATGCCACCAGCCGAACTTCGCCGCCGCGACATCCCAGCCGATATTGAGAGCCGCGCCGCACACACCTCCCGCCAGCGCCGCCAGCACACGGCGCGTTCCCGCGCGCGTCATCAGCGCGGTCGCCCCGAAGACGACGGCCGAAAAGATCGCAATGACGATAAGGTTTTCCCGGCCCATCGATGCCCCCGTTACCCCGCGCGGATGAACCCTTAAAACAGCACGGAATTCAAGCAAAACCGGGCTATTCCGGCTTTTGTTCCGTGCACTCTTGCGAATTTCAAGACTCGCTGCTAAACGCTCGGCGCTCCAAGAGGCCCTGCTTTAGGAGCGCCCATGACCATCCGCGAAGCCCTGACCTTCGACGATGTTCTGCTGGTGCCCGGGCCTTCCGAAGTTCTCCCCGGACAAGTCGACACCAAAACGCGGCTCACCAAGTCGATCGAGCTCGGCATCCCGCTGATTTCCGCCGCCATGGACACGGTGACTGAAGCCGCTCTCGCCATCGCCATGGCCCAGGCCGGCGGCATGGGCGTGCTGCACAAGAACCTCACCATCGAAGAACAGGCCGAGCAGGTCCGCCGCGTCAAGAAGTTCGAAAGCGGCATGGTGGTCAATCCGGTCACCATCGGGCCGAACGCGATGCTGGCCGACGCGCTGGCCTTGATGGAGCGCTATCACATCTCCGGCATTCCGGTTGTCGAAAATGCCAACGGCAAGGGCGCGGGAAAGCTCGTCGGCATTCTCACCAATCGCGACGTGCGCTTCGCCACCGACACACGCCAGCCGGTGCGCGAGCTGATGACCAAGGACAAACTCGTCACCGCCCGCGAAGGCGTGAACGCCGAAGAAGCCAAGCGGCTTCTGCATCAGCATCGCATCGAGAAAATTCTTGTGGTGGACGATGCCTATCGCTGCGTCGGCCTGATCACCGTGAAAGACATCGAGAAGGCGCAGAAATATCCCAACGCCTGCAAGGACGAGCGCGGCCGCTTGCGCGCCGCCGGCGCCACCGGCATCGGCGATGAGGGCCTGAGGCGCGCCATGGCGCTGGTGGAAGCGGAATGCGACGTCATCGTCGTCGACACCGCGCATGGCCACTCCAAAGGCGTGCTCGATGCGGTCGCCCGCATCAAGCGCGAGAGCAACTATACGCAAGTCGTCGGCGGCAATGTCGCGACGGCCGACGGCGCCAAGGCGTTGATCGATGCGGGCGCGGATGCGGTGAAAGTCGGCATCGGGCCGGGCTCGATCTGCACCACGCGTATCGTCGCCGGCGTCGGCGTGCCGCAATTGACCGCGGTGATGGATGCAGTGTCGGCGGCGCGCAAACAGGGCGTGCCGGTGATCGCCGATGGCGGCATCAAATATTCCGGCGATCTGGCCAAGGCGATCGCGGCGGGCGCGAGCGTGGCCATGGTGGGATCGCTTCTGGCCGGCACCGAAGAAGCGCCCGGCGAAGTGTTCCTCTATCAGGGCCGTTCCTACAAAGGCTATCGCGGCATGGGCTCGATCGGCGCCATGGCGCGCGGCTCGGCGGACCGTTATTTCCAGGCCGAAGTGAAAGACTCTTTGAAGCTGGTGCCCGAAGGCGTCGAAGGCCAGGTGCCCTACAAGGGCGCGGTGACGACGGTGGTGCATCAGATCATCGGCGGCCTGCGCGCGGCGATGGGTTACACCGGCTGCAAGGACATCGCGACCTTCCACGAAAAAGCGCAGTTCGTGCGCATCACCGGCGCGGGCGCGCGCGAAAGCCATGTCCACGGCGTCGTCGTGACGCGCGAAGCGCCGAATTATCCGGGCAGCAGCAGCTAGCTCCACCCTCCCTTGGGAGGGTCGAAAAAATTTGAGCGAAGCGAGACTTTTTCGGGGAGGATGTGGAAGGAAGGGCGCTGCTCGGTCGCATATCCTCCCACGTAGCCTCTACCCTCCCTGTGGGAGGGTCGAAGCGCGAAGCGCTTCGGGGAGGATGTGGAAGGAGAGGCGCTGCGCGGTCGCATATCCTCCCCGAAAAATCCTCGCGGATTTTTCGACCCTCCCAAGGGAGGGTGGTTATTGTTCCGCGATCAGGCGCGAGCCTTGTTCGTAGGTCACGTATTTCCACAGCCATTGGATCGCCACCATCAAGCGGTGCTGGAAACCCACCAGCAGATAGACGTGGATGAGCGCCCAGAACGCCCACGCGAACCAGCCGCGGATTTGCCACCAGCCGAAATCGAACACGGCGGCGTGCCGCCCGACGATGGCGGTGTTGCCGCGATTGTGGAAACGAAACGGCGGCGGCGAAGTGCCTGACTGAATTTTCTTGGCCAGCGTTCGCCCCAGATATTCACCCTGTTGCTTGGCGACTTGGGCGAGGCCGGGAAGCAGAGCGCCACGTTCGTCACGCAACGAAGAAATATCGCCCAGCGCATATACATTGCTGAGATTGGGAACGCAGAGATCGGGAGCGACGGCAATGCGTTCCGCGCGATCCGTCTCCACACCGAGAAGTTTTCCCATGTTGGAGGCTTTCACGCCCGCCGCCCAGATGGCCATGCCGACGGGAATCTCTTCGCCCGCCGCGACAATGGAATGCGCCGTGATGTTCTCGACCTCCGTCTTCAGCCTCACCGTCACGCCAAGCTTCTGCAATTTTCCCATGGCATAGGATGCGAGCGCCGGCGGAAACGCCGTGAGGATGCGAGTCCCTGCTTCCAGCAGAAGCACGCTTGCCGTCTCGTGGCGGATGGTGCGGAAATCCTTGGCCAGCATGGAGCGGGAGAGTTCGGCGATGGAGCCCGCCAGTTCCACCCCGGTTGGACCGCCGCCGACCACGGCGATGGTCAGCAGCCGCTTGCGTTCGGCGGGATCGGGACTCATTTCCGCGCGCTCGAAGGCGAGCAAGAGGCGCGAGCGGATTTTGCGCGCATCTTCGATGGTCTTGAGACCCGGTGCGAACGGCGCCCATTCGTCATGGCCGAAATAACTGTGCGTCGCACCCGTTGCGATCACCAAGACGCTGTAGGGAATCGTCCCACCGCTCGCGAGCGAGACGGATTGGGCCGCCTTGTCGATGCCTGTCACTTCGTCGAGCAGCACTTCGACGCTGGGATAATCGCGCACCATCTTGCGGATGGGCTCGGCGATGTCGGCCGGCGATAGCGCCGCCGTCGCCACCTGATAGAGCAAGGGTTGAAAGAGATGATGATTGCGCCGATCGATCAAAATGACGGCGATACCGGCCTTGCCGAGTCCGCGGGCCACTTCGATCCCCGCAAAGCCCGCGCCGATCACGACGACGGGCTTCGCGGCGGGATTTGCGGACTGGGCCATGGCTGCGTCACATCAAGCGTCAGCTCTCTCTGACACAATATTCACTCGCGTGCATTCCCTCTCCCCCTCTGGGGGAGAGGGCAAGGGTGAGGGGGTCTCGACGCTGGGCACCGGCGGCCCGAATTCATGTTTGAACACCGAGCGGCCCCCTCACCCCGACCCTCTCCCCCTGAGGGGGAGAGGGAGTGAATCATGTGTGGTCTGGCTATGAAGCGATCGGTGCGCGTTGTAGGTACCGCGCCATGACCCCCGCCGCGCGGCTGCAAGCCGCCATAGAAATCCTCGAAGCGCTGGAACATACCGCCCAGCCGATCGACCGCTTCCAGCGCGACTGGTTTCGCGCGCGCCGTTATGCCGGCTCCAAGGACCGCGCCGCCATCGGCGATCGGGTGTTCGATGTGCTGCGCCATCGCGCGTCCTATGCCTGGCGCATGAGCAGCGAAGCGCCGCGCGCGCTGGCGATCGCGGCGGCGCTGAAAGACCATCCCACCGTCGAAGACCTTTCTTCTGTATTTTCCGGCGCGCCCTATGCACCCGCGGGGTTGACGCCGGACGAACAGCAACACATTGCCAATGCCCCAAAGGACATGCCGCTGCACACGCGCGGCGAATTTCCTGAGTGGCTCACGCCGGAATTGACGCGCGCTTTTGGGGATCGCTTGCTCGACGAAACCGCCGCGATGCAGGCGCGCGCGCCGGTCGATCTGCGCGTCAATTCGCTCAAGATGGAGCGCGCCGCCGCGCTTGAAGTGTTGTGCAGCGACGGCATAACCGCCGAACCCACACCCTATGCGCCGAACGGCATTCGTCTGGCCCACGGCAAGGAGGCCGCTGCTTTGGGCAAACACAGTCTGTTCGAGCAGGGCAACATCGAATTCCAGGACGAGTCCGCGCAGATCGCAGCGCTGCTTTGCGATGCGCGTCCGCAAAAACGCGTGCTCGATCTCGCGGCCGGTGCGGGCGGCAAGTCGCTCGCGCTCGCGGCCGAGATGGCCAACCTGGGCGAGATCGTCGCTTGCGACGTGCGCTCCAACGCGCTCGACCAGCTCGACGCGCGCGCCAAGCGGGCGGGCGCCACCATGGTGCGCGTGATGCTCGCCTCCGCACTCAGCGACGAGGCGAAGTTCGACATCGTGCTGCTCGATGCGCCGTGCAGCGGCTCGGGCACCTGGCGGCGGCAACCGGAACTGAAATGGCGCCTGACACCGGCGCGCCTCAAAGAACTCACCGCCTTGCAGGATTCCCTGCTCGACACAGCGGCCAAACATGTGCCGCCCGGTGGGCGCCTGGTCTATGCCACCTGTTCGGTGCTGCCGAGCGAGAACGAAGACCGGATCACCGCCTTCCGCGCCCGTCACCCCGATTTCGCGATTCGCTCCGCGAACGAGGTCTGGAGCAAACCGGGCCGCCCGCCCGCGCCTGCCGGCATGGGAGAGTTCTTCAACGCCTCCCCGCTAAGCAGCGGAACGGACGGATTTTTCACCGCCATCCTGGTGCGCGGCTAAAGCGCTGGACAAGCAAAACGCCGACCGATAATCGTCCCCAATGTCGGCCCCCGTCCTCGTCATCGATTTCGGTTCCCAGGTCACCCAGCTCATCGCCCGGCGCGTTCGCGAAGCCGGGGTCTATTGCGAGATCGTTCCCTTCAACAAAGCGGAAGACGCGCTGAAGAACCGGCCGCGCGCCGTCATTCTTTCCGGCGGCCCCGCCAGCGTCGCCGAAGACGACACGCCCCGCGCGCCGCAACAAGTGTTCGAGATGGGCGTGCCCGTGCTCGGCATCTGCTACGGCGAGATGACGATGAGCGCGCAATTGGGCGGCAAGGTGGAGACCGGCCATCACCGCGAATTCGGCCGCGCCGACATCCGCATCGAAAAATCTTCACCGCTGCTCGAAGGCCTGGGCGACATCGGCGCCAACGAACCGGTGTGGATGAGCCATGGCGACAAGATCACCGCCATCCCGCCGGGCTTCGCGGTCGTCGCGACGTCTGCGAATTCGCCCTTTGCCGTAATCGCCAACGAGGCCAAGCGTTTCTACGGCGTGCAGTTTCATCCTGAAGTGGTGCACACCCCGCGCGGCGCGCTGATGCTCAAGAATTTCGTGCAGAAGATCGCCGGCATTCCGTCGGACTGGAACATGCACGCCTTCCGCGAGCAGGCGATTGCGCGCATCCGCGCCCAGGTCGGCAAATCGCGGGTGATCTGCGGGCTCTCGGGCGGCGTGGATTCCTCCGTCGCCGCGGTGCTGATCCACGAAGCGATCGGCGACCAGCTCACCTGCATCTTCGTCGACACCGGGTTGATGCGCATGGGCGAAGCGGAAGAAGTCGTGTCGCTGTTCCGCAACCACTACAACATTCCGCTGGTGCATGCCGATGCGGTCGAGCTTTTTCTCGGCAAGCTCGAAGGCGTCAGCGATCCCGAACAGAAGCGCAAGATTATCGGCTCCGCGTTCATCGACGTGTTCGATGCCGAAGCGCGCAAGGCGGGCGGCGCGGATTTCCTCGCCCAGGGCACGCTCTATCCCGACGTCATCGAAAGCGTGTCGGCGATCGGCGGGCCGTCGGTCACCATCAAGTCGCACCACAATGTCGGCGGTCTGCCCGAGCGCATGAAGATGAAGCTCGTCGAACCCTTGCGCGAGCTCTTCAAGGACGAAGTGCGTGCGCTGGGCCGCGAGCTGGGCCTGCCGCCGAGCTTCGTCGGGCGCCATCCTTTCCCGGGACCGGGACTTGCCATCCGCCTGCCCGGCGAAATCACCCGCGAGAAACTCGACATCTTGCGCAAGGCCGATGCGATCTATCTCGACGAGATCCGCAAAGCCGGCCTCTACGACGACATCTGGCAGGCCTTTGCCGTGCTGCTGCCGGTGAAGACGGTGGGCGTGATGGGCGATGCGCGGACGTACGATTTCGTCTGCGCCCTGCGCGCCGTCACGTCATCGGACGGCATGACCGCGGATTCCTATCCCTTCGAACACGCCTTCCTCGCCCGCACCGCCACGCGCATCATCAATGAAGTGCGGGGGATCAATCGCGTGGTGTACGACGTGACGAGCAAGCCGCCCGGGACGATTGAGTGGGAGTGAGAGTCATCCACTAAGCAGGCCTGGATGGGAAATTCTGAATATCCGGATGCGATCGACGCGAGCCTTGTCGGAACCTATCCGGCTCTGGCAAAGGCCGGGGGTGGCTACGTTTGGGATGCGGTTCTTGAGTACCGCGTGTGGTGCCATCCAGAGCGAGGTGCGCCGGACGAGGAAGATGGGAACGACTACTATTGTCCATTCGCGACTTATGCTGAGGCTTTGACATTTTCAGAACAGACAGTTGGAGCCGAACCGCCTCTCGCGCTGATCCAACAGCTGGAACACATCAACGAACCCGAACCGGGTGTGTATGTACATTTGAAAGAGCCACGCATTACGGAATGGCCGGTCGAATTCCTCAGGCGGCCGAAGAGAACTAAGGACACGATTCCAGCCTTCTTTGCCCCGGACGCTCCAGCCAATCGGCTCGATATTCTGCGAGGCATTGCCGCTTCTCCTGGCGGAGATTAAGGTGACGCATACATATTACCCGATAGCGGCCAACGCTGCTTTGCGCATTAAGTACGGGAAATATGTATTGGCGTCACGCAATTCCAACGCTCTGATCTGCCGGCAATGAGCGAATGACAGTAAGGTGTCAGAGTGATGTCACAGCAGTCATCCCCAATGCCACCTGCAAACGAAAGCGAACGCTCTAAAATGGCAGCGGCGGCCGCTTGGCTCGACGATGCAACCTTGAGCGCGGCGCGTGAGTTTGCATTGGGCGAGGAACGCACCTTTTCGCTGGACCAGGACACCGCCACGCTAACGTTGACCCAGGAAAGTGGGGTTGAACTGAAACTGCGTGCGCAGGTTCTCGCTAGCTTTCGTCCCCAAGATCGGTCGTTTCGGTGGAGTTGGGCCAATTCGTCAGTTGACCCAATACTTTTGGAAGCCGCCAAAACGGCTCGCGAACACTTTTCGGCAGAGAACTTCCGAGCGTTCGAGATGCCTACGTTCCAAGCTACCTTTGACGACTGCACGGGGCTCGTCGCCCTTGCGGCGCAAGTGTCCGGCTGTGCAGGCGTATATCGGGCGCTCGGCGAAGATGCCTTGACGGCTTTCGTCGGATATCGCACCCCGGAAAAGGACACGATCGCCCCAAAATTGATCAAGTATGCAGTCTCTGCCGATGAAGAGCGTGGTGCTCAGGAGGTCGTCCGCTCCTACAATGACGAAATGTTTCCAATTGATGTTGCCTATCATGAGGCGCAGGGCGCGGATGGGACGGAGCTGGCCGACGAATTTCTTGTTAAAAAGGACGCTATCTATGAACGGTATTGGCACGCAGATGACAAAGACTATTGGCGGCCATGCTCGTTCGCTTGGCCCTCGGATCACGATCCATTCCGCATTAAGCGGTACATCACAATTCCTAAGCGTGCGAATGGTGTCTACGTTGTAGCTAAAAGGAATGCTTTCGATTTGAACCCGTTTGTCGTCGAGATGGTTGGAGAAAAGCAACGGATAACGAGCATTGATCTAGATTGGGGGCGAGGCCTGCTGCTCGCTTAGGCACATCGGCTATGAATGTGGAATAGTGGAATAGAGTGACGCCATACATATTACCCCAACCTGGTGGAATAGAGTGACGCCATACATATTACCCCAACCTAAAACAGCGCTGGGACAATCGGAAAATATGTATGGTGTCGCGCAATACGGTTACGCAATACGGTTATTGCATTCAAGGACCGAAGACAGGACCCATCGGCCGAACGACCGATTGTGCGTGGCCTGACGCATCGGTCCAGAACGCGACCATGAACAGGAAGCGTCCACCGCAGAGCCTTGCTTCCCAGACCTCCGGCGTGACTTTGCTCGGCGATGCCTGCGTCTGGATATCGGCCGGCACCGGTTCGGAGTTCATGGTCATCGCCTGGATGCTGTCTAGCTTGTTGCAGCGAGGATAGATCTTCGTGCTCGCGAACTCGGTGATCTTCTGCACCGCACCGCGCGTCACATCTCGTGTCGCCACCGTATCCGCGATCGGCACGTCGTCATCAGCCAAACAAAGCTGCGATGGCACTGCCAGCGCCAAAACCATCACCGCCACTCGAATTGACTTTGCGATCATTGGGCCCCCAGAACGTCTGAATTTGGTCGGAGCGGCGGGATTTGAAACCCACGACCCCCCAAGAATTGCGGCGACACAATACATATTCCCAATGAGGGGACAGCTAATCAAGTGCACAGAGATCGCGCCGCTTTTTCTGTAACGGATTAGCTGTCACTCCACTCCGAGGACGAGCGGTCAGAGCCCCTTGTTCGGATCTATCAGGTACTTGTCCCCCGTTGCCCGCTTCAAATAGGCAGACATCACGGCGGGATCGAGCGCCTCGGCGAGTGAGATTGTGCGCGCGTAGTGACTCGCAAACGTTGTCTTCAGTTCGTCCGCAACGCGCTGGCGCAGTCTTCCAAGTGTCTCCGGCCCTGCCTTTTGAAGGAAGGGGGTGAGGAGGAAGCCGCCGACGGCCCAGGAGAAGCCGAACGAACGGGCGAGCTCGGTGGGGCTCACATCGAGCCCGCCGTAGATGTAGAGCTGTTTGAAAGTGGTCGAGCCGTATCGGCTGTAGCTCGTTGCGTTCTTG
>JACQDN010000010.1 GCA_016201105.1 Pseudomonadota bacterium | reverse complement strand
CGCGCGCAGCTTGTCGGCAACGCGGTCGACATCCTCGCGAGACCGCGCACGCAAGCACAGATGATGCAGGCCCGGCGCGTAAGGATCGTGCTGGGCGTTCGATTTCGCCTGGCGGATGCTGATCTGCATGACGCGATTGAAATAATGCCGGTGCGGGTCGCAGGCGATTGTAGTGTCCGTCTTGCGAAAATCGAGCAGCCCGAACACTGCGTCATAGAACGGCTCCGACCGTGCCACGTCCGCCACCGTGAGATAGAGATGATCGACGCCGACGACGTCGATCCGTTCGGCAAGCAGATCGCTCATAGGCCAGCCTTCTACTGACAAGCTCTGGCGATAAGACGGCGCAGGAATGTTCCGCAAGCCTCAAGCTCGGCGAGCGGCACGAATTCATCGGGCTTGTGCGCCTGATCGATGGAGCCGGGGCCGCAGACGACGGCCGGAATGCCCGCCTGCTGGAACAGGCCTGCTTCGGTTCCGTAAGCAACCGTCTCCACCGCATTGCTTCCGGAAAGTTCGCGGGCGAGCGCGACGGCGGGCGAGTCCGAATCCAAAGCGAGGCCGGGGTAGTGCGAGTGCAGGATCGTCTCGAAGCGCGCCTCCGGCGCGCCCGCGCGATATTTGGGCAGGATTGCCTGGTTCGCATGCGCGCCCGCGCGCGCGATGACCGCTTCGGCATCGCGATCGGGAAGCCCGCGGCATTCCCATGTCACCATCGCCTCGCGCGCCAGGATGTTTACCGCCGTCCCGCCGAAAACGACATTGGCCTGCACGGTGGAATAAGGCGGATCGAAGCGGGGATCGCGATCCTTCGCGAGCTCCGTCCCGAGCGTGTCCAGATAAGCGATGAACTCGCCGGCCATCATCACGGCGCTGGCGCCTTTCTGCGGCGCGCTGGAATGGCCTTCTTTCCCACAGCAGCGGGTATGCACCACCGTTCCGGACTTGTGGGCGCCGACGACCTTCATGCTCGAGGGCTCGCCGATGATCGCGAGCGCCGGCTTGATGGCGTTGGCCGAAAGATCGTCGAGCAGTCCGCGCACGCCGACGCAACCGACTTCTTCGTCATAGGACAGCGCGAAGTGAATAGGCCGTTTGAGTTTGGCGCTCGCGATCTCGGGCAAACAGGAAAGCGCCACACCGACAAATCCCTTCATGTCGCAGGAGCCGCGGCCATAAAGCTTGTCGCCGCGGATTTCCGCCTTGAAGGGATCGCTGGACCAGGCCTGTCCGTCCACCGGCACCACATCGGTGTGGCCGGAGAGCACAAAGCCGCCGTCTTCCTCTGGCCCGAAGCTCGCGAAGAGATTGGCCTTGGCGCCGGTCGAATCATAAGTGCGCCGGCAGCGCGCGCCCGCGGCTTCCAGCATCGGCTGGACGTCGTCGATCAGCGCGAGATTGGAGCCGCGGCTTGTTGTGTCGAACGCGATGAGGCGGGTGGTGAGGTCAAGCGGTGAGAGCTGCATCATGGACTCATTCCCACCCTCCCTCGGGAGGGTCGAAAAATTCGAAGAATTTTTCGGGGAGGATCACGACGCACATCCTCCCCGAATTGCTTCGCAATTCGACCCTCCCGAGGGAGGGTTTTTCCCGAAATCAGCTGTCCATGCTCGATTGCGGATTGCCGATCACAGTCAAAAACTCGCGGCGGGTCAGCGGGTTCTTGCGGAACTCGCCCAACATGGTCGAGGTCACCATCGTTACCCCCGGCTTGTGCACGCCGCGCGTCGTCATGCATTGATGGGTCGCCTCGATGACGACGGCGACGCCTGCGGGTTCGAGCACTCTCTGAATCGTGTTGGCGATCTGCGCATTCATCTTCTCCTGCACTTGCAGGCGGCGCGCATACGCCTCCACCACGCGGGCAAGCTTGGAGATTCCGACCACCTTTTTCTTCGGCAGATAACCGATATGCGCCCGCCCGATAATGGGCGCCAGGTGATGCTCGCAATGGGATTCGAAGCGGATGTCCTTCAGGACCACCATCTCGTCATAACCATCCACCTCCTCGAAGGTGCGGCGCATATATTCTTCGGGGTCTTCCTTGTAGCCGGAGAACCACTCCTCGAAGGCGCGCGCAACGCGCTCGGGCGTTTCCTTCAACCCTTCGCGTGTAGGGTCGTCGCCGGCCCACAACAGAAGCGTGCGGATCGCCTCTTCCGCTTCCTCGCGTGAAGGTTTTTCCAAGGGGGCCGAAGCGATGCCGAGGCGTGTTTTGGAATTGGCCATGAACGATCTCAATTGGGCTAACGATAGTGTAAGCCGGAACCTGCCGGATCAAGCCGTGCAAATCACAAGGCCGCCCAGTGAATTGGTCGGCTCGGCAAATTGCTCGGCTAATGGATTTGGCGCCGCTCGTGCGGACTTTCAAGAAGGAAGGGGGGGATTTCGGCTTCGAAGGCCTCTCCCGAACTGGCGCGCATCTGGTAGCGCCCCATCATGGCGCCCGACGCGGTGGGCAGCGGACAACCGCTAGTATATTCGAAGCTCTTGCCGGGTTCGATGACCGGTTGCGCGCCGACGACGCCTGGCCCACGCACTTCCTGTATGTGACCCTTGCCATCGGTGATGTGCCAATAGCGCGACAGCAACTGCACCGGTTCGGCGCTGCGATTTTCGATTCTGATCGTGTAGGACCACAAATAGTGGCCCTCGTCCGGATCGGATTGATCGTCGAGAAAAGCGGGCTTCACGCAAACGCGAATGCCACGGGTGACGCGCTCATACATAGCCAAATTATCGGCTTCCCGTTCAAAGCTGACAAGACAGGAAAATAACGGCGTTAACGCGGAACTTTCAGCCTTGTGGCTCTACCGCAACATGCGTTTTCACCGAATTGGCCACGAAGCATTGCTCGTGCGCCGTATGGTGAAGATCGTTGAGCATGACCTCGTTCACGATCGTGCCGGCCGCGAAACGCGCGCGCGGGCGAAGCGTGACGCGGCTCACCCAGAAACGTCCACCCTCATCTTTTTCCAAAACGCCGACCGCATCGTCGTCATAGGAATCAAGTACCAAACGCTTGCGGGCGCAGACCGCAAGAAAGGTCAGCATGTGGCAGGCAGAGAGCGAACCGACAAAGGCTTCTTCGGGATCGACACGATCCGCATCGCCCTTGAACGCCGGCGCGGCGGAGCCCGCGAGTACGACAGTGCCGCCTTTGAATGTCACTTCGTGCGCGCGATTGTAGGTGTCGTACGCGAAATCGGCGCTGGTGCGCCTCCAGCGCAATCCCGCGTGATGTTCGGACATGGAGTCCTCCGTTATGCCGCCTTCAACGCCTGCGTCAGATCTTCGCAGAGATCGAGAGGATCTTCGAGGCCGACCGAGAGCCGCATCATGCCGTCGCTCACGCCCAGAGCCGCCCGCGCATCGGGCGACAGGCGTTGATGGGTGGTCGTGGCGGGATGGGTGATGAGGCTTTTGGTGTCGCCGAGATTGTTGGAGACGTCGATCAGCTTCAGCGCATTGGCAAGGCCGAATGCCGCCTTCTTGCCGCCTTCGACTTCGAAGGTCACGACGCCGCCGCCGCCTTCCATCTGGGCGCGGGCGAGATTGTGCTGGGGATGGTCGGGGCGGAAGGGATAGAGCACGCGCGTGACGTTGCGCTCCTTGGCGAGAAAATCGGCGACCTTCGCCGCGTTCCCGCAATGCTCGCGCATGCGCAAGTCCAGCGTTTCCAAGCTCTTCAAATGCACCCAGGCATTGAAGGGGCTCAGCGATGGGCCGGTATTGCGCAGGAAGATCTGCAAATGCTCCTTCAGAAAGTCTTCCCTGCAGAGGATGACGCCGCCGAGCGCTCTGCCCTGCCCGTCGATATATTTGGTCGAGGAGTGCACCACGATATGCGCGCCGAACTCGAAGGGGCGCTGCAGTGCAGGCGTGGCAAAGGCATTGTCCACCACCATGCGCGCGCCGCCACGCTCGGCGATTTTCGCCACGGCCTTCAGATCGACGATCGCCAGCGTGGGATTGGCCGGCGTTTCCAGAAACAGCATCTTGGTTTGCGGCTTCATGGCGCTTTGCCACTGATCGATGTCTTCGCCGTCGACCAGCGTGTGGCTGATGCCGAAGCGCGGCAGCACTTCCTCGATCACGTAACGGCAAGCGCCGAACATCGCTTTGGCGGCGACCACATGATCGCCCACGCGCAGCGCTGAGAGAAATGTTGCCGTCACCGCGGCCATGCCACTCGCAGTCGCGCGCGCCACGGGCGCGCCTTCCAGCGCGGCCATGCGCTGTTCGAACATGGTGACGGTGGGATTGCCGAAGCGGGAATATTGATAGCCTTCGGCCTGACCCTTGAACCGGGCCTCGGCCTCTTCGGCATTCTCATAAGCGTAGCCGGAGGTGAGGAAAAGCGCTTCCGCCGTCTCCTGAAACGCCGTGCGCATCTGTCCGCCGCGCACCGCGATGGTGCGTGGACGCCATTTTCCGGGCTTTTTGTTCGTGGCCATCCTTCGAGGTTCGCTCCGCTCGCGCCTCAGGATGACGGACCAGCGCCATACTGAGGTGTGCTGCGCCAACAGCACCTCGAAGCATTGCGCAACTTGCCCCGGCGGGGTCAAGGTGAATAAGGTCGCGCGTCTCGCTTGGGAAAGCATGTCTGCCATGAAAACAATCAGTCATCACGCAGCACTCATCTACGTCATGGTGGTCATCTCCGCGGCGGACGGCGTGATGAGCGAAAAAGAGCTCAAGACGATGGGCATGCTCGCCAAGAGCCTGCCGGTGTTTCGCGACTTCGAAGATCACCGCCTGCTGACGGTGGCGCAGGAGTGCGGTTCGATCCTTCAAGAGAAAGATGGCCTGGATGCTGTCTTGGGTCTGGTGCGCGAGGCGCTGCCCGAGCACTTGGCCGAGACCGCCTACTGGCTGGCGCTGGAAGTGGCGCTGACGGATTCGCGGGTCATGCTGGAGGAAATCCGTATGCTGGAAATCATCCGCCGCGCTCTCAAGATCGACCGGCTGGTCGCCTCCGCCCTCGAGCGCGGTGCGCGCGCCCGCTACCAGGTCGCGTAAGCGTCGCAATTCCCCAACAATACTGTCCGCAATGAAGCGGCTGATCCTCCTGCGCCACGCCAAGACCGAGACCGACAACAAAGGCGGCGATCACGCGCGCGTATTGACCGAGCGCGGACGAAGCGATGCGGCGCTGATCGGGCGCTGCCTCGAGGAGAGCGGATATCATGTCGATCTTGTGCTGTGCTCGACATCGGCGCGCACGCGGCAGACCTGGGACATCGTGGCACCGCTCTTGAGCGGCAAGCCGAGGATCGAATTTCTCGATCCGCTCTACCTGGCGCCCGTCAAACGCATCGTGTCGATCGTGGATGGCGTGCCGGATGCGACCGGCACGGTCGTGGTGATCGGACACAATCCCGGCATGGAGGAAGCCGCCGCCTTGCTCGCGCGCAAACCAGAGACTTCCGAAGAGCGGGCGAACCTCAAGAACATGCGCGAGAAGTTCTCAACCGGCGCGTTCGCGGTGCTGGATTTCGATACGGATCACTGGAAAGAGGCAGCACCGCATCTCGGCGCGGTGACGGCCTTCGTACGGCCGAAATTTTTGCGGGCTGAGTAGAGCCGATTTCCGCCCTCCCTTGGGAGGGCCGAAATCGCGTAGCGATTTCGGGGAGGATGTGGAAGGAAGAGCTCAACTCTCCTGATCCTCCCCGAAAAATCCGTTCGCTCCGCTCGCGAATTTATTCGACCCTCCCAAGGGAGGGTAGAGCTCTAACCTAATCCCAGTCGTGTGAACTGTTCCTGCGGTGCCTCAACCGATACGAGCGCATTGTGCAACGCCTCTACCGCCTGACGTTCGCGCGCCGAGCCCGCGAGATTTTCGTTCTCCGATGGGTCGTTGGTGAGATCGTAGAGATGATTGCCGGAGAAGCGCGCATAGGCCCAATAGGGAACAGCATCGCTTTCGTCCCACATCTGGCAGATCACCGG